>NZ_CP126307.1:5226199-5934299 GCF_030144325.1 Bosea vestrisii
GAGTCGGTCGCCCGTGACTGGACGCGGCGCAGCCTGATGCGGTTCCCGCTGGCACTGCTGACCAGCTTGGCCACGCTGGCTGCTTTCGGCGCGGCCTGCGGGTTGAGGCTAGGGTGACGGCTCGATCCGAGCCCATCACTCATCTTCGCCTGCGCAAAAATCGTGAGAGGTACTTGTTCCGCGGTTGCCGCGGTCGGCGGAGGGCATCAATGCCCTCCGCACTCGTGTCAGCGGTTAGCTCCAGAAGCCCGCCTGGTGGTCACGCGGCGAGAACGCTTCGGTGGCGTCCTGCTCTTGCGCTTCGTGGTTCTCCTCGCGGTCGCGCTCGGTTTCGAGCACGCACTCACACTCGTGCCGTTCCAGCATGGATCGCTCCTTTCGAATGGTTGGGAGGTTGCTTCGGCACGGGTTAGATATGAACAATTGCTGCAGTGCACAAGCCTTGTGGGCAGGTGCCTTGCGATCTCGCTGTCTTGTGATGGCCTCGGCAAGCGCGTCGGGGAGCTGGGTTCAACGCGGCAAAGGCATCATCCGCTATCGCCGTCCCTCGTCCCGGCGACCGTTGCCGACTGGCTGGCCGCTGCCCGATCGAGGCACTCGGCCATTTGAGATGTGCCCCAGGAAAACTTGGAGCACTGCGCAGTTCCCACGGTCAGGTTCCTGGCGACTCCAGTGGGCTGGTCGGCGCCGCTGCAGCCGGAGAGAGCCAAAGCTATGATGACGATCGTCAAGCGCATGTCGTTTCTCCTGTGAGAGGCGCAATCGAGCAGCCATTTTGGGCGGTAATTCGACCTGCGGGAGCCGCGGCGGTCTTGCCGGAGGCTCGGCGCGGATCGTCGCCTGTCCCGTCAGCGCGCTGGCGTGCTAGGTTGGGGCTGCCGGTGCAACAGGCCCTTCTCTGGTGCAGCAGACGCCCTCGGTGCCTGAATAGCCTTGCAGTGGCTTGCAAAGCGCTGATATGGGCTGGTTATGCAGGAATGGATTCAAGATATTGGAAAGTAAGGACAATGCGGCCCAGCTGAACGCATGGCGCTTCACCGTGGCGCCCATGATGGACTGGACTGACCGGCATTGTCGGATCGTCCATCGCCTGCTGTCGCGCCGCGCCCGGCTCTATACCGAGATGGTGACGGCGCAGGCAGTGATCCGCGGCGACCGGCAGCGGCTGATCGGTTTCGACGACGTCGAGCATCCGGTCGTGCTTCAGCTCGGTGGCAATGATCCGGTGCTGTTGGCGCAGGCGGCGAAGATCGGCGCCGATTTCGGCTATGACGAGATCAACCTGAACTGCGGCTGCCCATCCGACCGCGTCCAGGGCGGGGCCTTCGGCGCCTGCCTGATGCGCGAGCCGGCGCTCGTCGGCGATTGCGTCGCGGCGATGAAGGCGGCCGTTTCGATCCCCGTCACGGTGAAATGCCGCATCGGCGTCGACGATCAGGATCCAGAAGCGGCGCTTGATGCCTTGACTGCGACCGTGCGTGCAGCCGGCGTCGATGCGCTCGTCGTCCATGCCCGAAAGGCCTGGTTGCAGGGGCTCTCGCCCAAGGAGAACCGCGAGATCCCGCCGCTCGACTATGAGCGCGCCTATCGCCTCAAGGCCGCTAACGCCGATCTGATCATCTCGCTGAACGGCGGCATCCGGCAGCCGGAGGAATGGCTGCCGCATCTTGAGCATCTCGACGGCGTCATGCTCGGCCGCGAGGCCTACCAGAATCCCGAGGTGCTGCTTTCGGTCGACCCGCTGCTCTTTGGCGAGGACGCACCGGTTGTCGACGCCTTCGAGATGCTGGAAGCGCTCGAACCCTTCATCGCTGCCCATCTTGAACGGGGAGGGCGTCTGCACGCCTTCACCCGCCACCTCGTCGGGCTGTTCCCGGGACGGCGCGGCTCGCGCCTGTTCCGGCGCCATCTTTCCGAGTACTGCGTCGCAGTCGGCGCCGGCCTCGCCGACCTGCGCGCTGCGATCGCTCATGTCGAGCGCGAGGCTCCGGCCCTCGCGGCAGAGTGAGACAATGACGGCTGACGCTATGACTGACCCCGCCCTCGTCGCCCGCATCGAGGCGAGCTTCAGCAAGCAGGCCTTCATGGCGACACTCGGCGCTCGGCTTGTCCGTGTCGCGCCGGGTGAGGTCGAGATCACCATGCCGGTCTCGGCCCATCTCTGCCAGCAGCACGGTTTCGTCCATGCCGGCGCGGTCTCGACCATCGCCGACAGCGCCGCTGGCTATGCTGCGCTGACCACCATGCCGGCCGGCAACGGCGTCCTCACCGCCGAGTTCAAGATCAATCTGCTGGCACCCGCGACCGGCGACGAACTCGTCGCCAAGGGCAAGGTGGTCAAAGCCGGCCGCACCCTGACGCTCGCCATGGCCGAGGTCTTCGCCGTGACCGCGGGTAAGGCGAAGCTTTGCGCCATGCTGACGGCGACCTGCATGGCGATTGCCGCGCGCGAAGGCGTGAGCGACTGAGCCCCGGCCTGCACGGCGATGTGGCGCGGCAGGCGGGTCGGCGCATGCCTGCCCTGCCGGCTGAACCTTGCCCTTTCCGGCCAGATGCCTAAGAGCAGCCCCAGCTTTCCTGCTCCTGGTGCATGATGATCGCCGGCATTGCCCTGAACGATTTGATTTTCCTTGCGTTGTCGCTTGTCGCGGCCGGCGCTGTCACCGGCCTGCTCGCCGGCCTGTTCGGCGTCGGCGGCGGCGCGATGATCGTGCCGGTGCTCTACGAGGTCTTCCGGGTGATCGGCGTGCCGGAGGAGGTGCGCATGCCGCTCGTGGTCGGAACCTCGCTGGCGGTGATCATCCCGACGTCGATCCGCTCCTACCGGGCTCATCTCGCCAAGGGCATGGTCGACACCTCGATCATCCGGGTCTGGGCCGTGCCGGTCGTGCTCGGCGTCATCGGCGGCAGCCTGATCGCGCGCTATGCGCCGCCGGACCTGTTCAAGGCGGTCTTCGTCGCGGTCGCCTTCGCCAGCGCCATGCGCCTGCTCTTCGCCTCCGACCGCTGGAAGCTCGGCGACGATATGCCTGGGCCGTTCCTGATGCGGATCTATGGCGTGATCATCGGCGTGCTCTCGTCGCTGATGGGCATTGGCGGCGGCCAGCTCTCCAGCCTGTTCATGACCTTCTATGGCCGGCCGATCCACCAGGCGGTGGCGACCTCGTCCGGGCTCGGCATTCTGATCTCGATCCCCGGCGCGCTCGGCTACATCTATGCCGGCTGGCCGAAGATGGACATCCTGCCGCCGCTCTCGCTCGGCTATGTCTCCTTCATCGGCTTCCTGCTCTTCATCCCGACCTCGATCTGGACGGCGCCGATCGGCGCGCGCCTGGCGCATCGGCTGTCGAAGCGCCGGCTGGAGGTCGCCTTCGGCATCTTCCTGCTGGTGGTCTGCGCCCGCTTCTTCTGGTCGCTGATCGCCTGAGGGTGGGAACCATGGTTGCCGTGCGCCCTTGCGAGGAGGCTGATCATCCTGCGCTCGCCGGTTTGATGGCGCAGATGCAGGCGCATTACCGCGTGCCCTGTCCGCCGGATACCGAGATCAGGGCCGGGCTGGCGAACCGGCCCGAGGGAACAGAGCTACTCGTCGCCGAGCAGGACGGCGCGCTCGTCGGCTTCGCCGCCTTCTCGGCGATCTATCCCGGCCCCGGTCTGAAGGCAGGCTGCTTCCTCAAGGAAATCTATGTCGCCGAAGCGGCCCGTGGGCTCGGCGCCGGCCGGGCGCTGCTCGCGGAGCTGGCGCGGCTTGCGCTCGCATGCGGCCTCGGCCGGATCGACTGGACGGCGGCGCGCGACAATGAGCGCCTGCTGCGCTTCTACGAGAGCCTCGGCGCGACGCCGCAACCGGAGAAGGTCTTCTTCAGGCTGACCGGCGAGGCTCTTCGCCGTCTTGCTGACGGCTGAGCCGCTCTTCCAGCGTTGCCATGATGGCGAGGCGCTCCGTCTCGCTGAAGCGCGACCATTGCGCGATCTCCTGCAGGGTCCGCCCGCAGCCCTGGCAGAGCTTGTTCACCGGGTCGATCACGCAAATCTTGATGCAGGGGCTGGAAATCGCGCTCATCACCCACCCCAGCCGATGACGATGGCGAGGCCGAGATAGATCGCGATTTCGCCGAGCTGCTGCACCGCGCCGAGAATGTCGCCGGTCTGGCCACCGATAAGGCGGATGGCGATGCGCGACAGCCAGTATGTCGCCAGTGCCGACAGCATGAAGCCGAGGACGACACCGGCGAGGGGGAGGGCGCCCGTGGCGATCAAAAGCAGGGCGAGGGCGCCTGATAATCCGTACGCGACCGGCAATACAGACCGCTCCGGTCGTCCAACAGAGGCGGAAGCACCGTCGCGCCGGGTCGGCGGGGTCGTGGCGAGGATGCGGATGCCCTCGACGCGCGACCAGGGTGCCGCGACGAGCACGGCGGCGGCGAGCGCCCACGCTCCGGCGCCTTGCTGGATCGCGGCGAGCGCAGTCACCCGCAGCAGCAGCGAGAGGCCGAGCGCCAGCGCCCCGAAAGTGCCGACGCGGCTGTCCTTCATGATCTCCAGCCGCCGCTCCGGCGTATGCCCGCCGAACAGCCCATCGGCCGAGTCGGCGAGCCCGTCTTCGTGGAAGGCGCCGGTCGTCAGCACGAGCGCGGTCACGGCGAGAGTCGCTGCCAGCAAGGCGTTGACACCCGCAAGGCTCGCGAGCAGCGCGATGAGGATCGCCGGTAACGCGATCACCAGCGCCGCGAAGGGCAGGGCACGCGGCACCAGCCGGAAATCCGGCAGGGCATGCGCGCTCTCGCCCGGCAGCGCCGGCACCGGCAGGCGCGAATAGAAGCGGATGCAGGTCGCGGTGGCGATCAGCCAGCCCGGCCATGTCGGCGGCGGCGCCTGCGTCGCATCATCGCTGTCGGTTTGCGCCACGCTGCCCTCGGATTGTCTTCGTCCACTCCAGCCTATAGCAGCAGCGGCAACGCGGCGGCGACCTCATGCCGCTCGATTCCCTAGGCTTTCAAGATCGGCTCCTCAGATGTCTGCGATGCCCGCCTCCGGCCTGCCCTTCGACGATATCCGCAACCTCATCGCCGGCATGCCGGGCCCCGACATGGCGGCGGCCAACGCCGTGCGGGCCCGCGACAAGGAGCTGACCAAGCCGGCCGGCAGCCTCGGCCGGCTGGAGGAGATCGCCGAATGGCTCGCCGCCTGGCAGGGCAAGGCGCCGCCGCGGGTCGACCGGCCGCTGGTCTGCGTCTTCGCCGGCAATCACGGCGTAGTCGCCCAGGGCGTCTCGGCATTCCCGCAGGCGGTGACGCGCCAGATGCTGGAGAATTTCGCCGCCGGCGGGGCCGCGATCAATCAGATCTGCGCGGCCTATGATCTCGGCTTCAAGGTCTTCGACCTCGCGCTCGACCTGCCGACCGCCGATTTCACGCAAGAAGATGCGCTCGACGAGCGGGCCTGCGTCGCGACCATGGCCTTCGGCATGGAGGCGCTCGCCGGCGGCGCCGATCTGCTCGCGCTCGGCGAGATGGGCATCGGCAACACTACCTCGGCCGCCGCGATCTTCGCAGCGCTCTATGGCGGCGGCGCCGCCAAATGGTGCGGCCGCGGTACCGGCGTCGACGATGACGGCCTGAAGCGCAAGATCGCCGCGGTCGAGGCCGGGCTGAAGCTGCACGCCAATCACCTCACCGATCCGCTCGAAGTGCTGCGCCGCTTTGGCGGCCGCGAGATGGCTGCGATCTGCGGCGCGGTCCTCGCCGCCCGCCTGCAGCGTATCCCGGTGATCCTCGACGGCTATGTCGTCACCGCCGCTGCCGCGATCCTGCACGCGCTCGATCCATCCGCGCTCGACCATTGCCTTGCCGGCCATCTCTCGGCCGAGGGCGCCCATGCGGACGCGCTGGTCAATCTCGGCAAGCAGCCCTTGCTGGCGCTCGGCATGCGGCTCGGCGAGGGGACGGGTGCGGCGCTCGCCGCCGGCCTCGTCAAGGCGGCGGCCGGCGTCCATTCCGGCATGGCGACGTTCGCGCAGGCGCAGGTGTCGGGGAAGGCCGAATAATTGGGAAAGCTGCGCCGGGTTTTCGACCCGGCGCGTCTTCGTTTCGTCAGGCGCCGAAGCGCTCGATCACCTCGGCCAGCGACACATGGCCCTTGCAGGCGCCGCTGCCGGCCGGTGTTTCGCCTTGCTCCAGCGCCGCCGCATAGACCACTGCCGGATCGGCCTCGACCCGCTGGCGCAGGGCCTGTAGCTTCGGCCAGCGCGAGAGCTCGGCGACCTCATGGTATTCGAGCCAGCGCGCCACGCCGGCGAGCAGGCCGTCGGCCAGGGTATGCTTGCCGCCGACCAGCCAGCGCCCGTCACCGATCATGGCTTCGAGCTTGTCATGACGCTCGGCCCGCCTTGCGGCCGAATCGGCGCAACGCCGCCTCGAACTCCGGGTCGGGCTCGGGCAGCTCCAGCGCCACCCAGAGCGGCGTGAAGGCGCCGGTGAAGCCGGTGTTGAGGAAGCCCATCAGCTGGTGCATGCGGTCGGCTTCCGGCGAGAGCGGATCGAAGCTGATCCGCTGTTCGGTGTCGCGGGCCTCCAGATAGGCGGCGATCGCCATGGTCTCGGTCAGCGGGCGGCTCTGATCGGTGATCAGCACCGGCGTTTCGACGCGCGGATTGATCCGGGTGTAGACCGGTTCGCGCATTTCGGCGAGCATGTCGACACGGCAGAGCTTGTAGGGCTGGCCAAGCCATTCGAGAGCCGCGACCAGGCCCATCGAAGTGCCGGCCGGGTAGCCATAAACGAGGATCGGTTCCATCTTGCGTTTTCCATTTGTGTCGGGAAACGCTGCGCAGCGGGCTGGAACCTAGTCATCCCGCCTCCCAAGTAAATCACGCACTTTTCTGTAACCAGGCGGAACGGAACATGAAGGACGTCGTGTCCGATTGCCCGATCGAAAGCGTCATGCGGGTGTTGAGCGGCCGCTGGCCGACCTTGCTGCTCTACTATCTGAAGGACGGCACCAAGCGCTTCAGCGAGCTCAGGCGCGACAATCCGACCGTCTCGCACCGCATGCTTGCACTTGAGCTGCGCAAGCTCGAAGCGGCCGGCATCGTCCACCGGATCGATCATGACGGCTACCCACGCCGGGTCGACTACGAGCTGACGACCGCGGGACTTCGCCTCGTGCCGCTGATCGATGCGCTCGGCGATTGGTGGGAACAAGCCGAGACCGAGCGGGCGGGCGTGCCGAAGCTCCCGCGGGTCGCATAACCCGGCAGATTCTACGCCGCCGAGCGCTGACCGGGGTGCGGCAAGGCCGGCAGCGTGTCCATGACGCGCTCGGCGGGAAGCGTGATCGTCACTTCGGTGCCGGCACGGAGCGTCGACTTGATGCGGAAGCCGCCGCCGTGCAGGTCGACCAGTCCCTTCACGATCGGCAGGCCCAGGCCCGAGCCCTGCTCGGCCGTCTTGATCGCCAGCGAGCCGCGCCCGAACGTCTGCATCACCACCGGAATCTCGTCCTCGGGGATGCCGGGGCCATTGTCGGTGATGGAGACATATTGTCCGCCATTGGCGGTCCAGCCGACCTTGATCGAGATCTCGCCGCCCTGCGGGGGTGAACTTGATCGCATTCGCTAGAATGTTCAGCACGGCCTGGCGGATGGCGCGCTCATCGGCCCAGATGCGCGGCAGCTCGGGCTCGGTCGCCTGGCGGATGGTCTGGCTCTTGGCCTTGGCGCGCAGGTTGAGCATATGCGCGGCGTCGTCGGCAATCCCGGCGAGGCTGATCGCCTCCTCGCTGAGCTCATACTTGCCGGACTCGATGCGCGACAGGTCGAGAATCTCGTTGATCAGTGTCAGCAGGTGCTGACCCGAGGAGTGGATGTCGCCGGAGTACTCCTTGTAGGAGGCGTTAGCGTGCGGCCCGAAAACCTCGGTTTTCATCACTTCGGAGAAGCCGAGAATGGCGTTGAGCGGCGTCCGTAGCTCATGGCTCATCGTCGCCAGGAAGCGCGACTTGGCGAGGTTGGCTTCTTCCGCCTTGCGCCGGGCTTCGTCGGAGTTGGCTTTGGCGGTTTCGAGTTCGGCGATCAGCGCGTCCTTCTCGGCCCGGAATTCGATCGTCTCGACCGAGGTGGAATAGAGCCGGTTGGTCAGGAAGATGAAGAAGAGCTGGGCGCTGGCCGCCATCAGCAGCATGGTGACGCTGTCGATGTCGCTGCGGCCGCTGAACGACAGCACGATCGCCCCGACGATCGGCACGAGGGCGGAGTAGACCGCGATCGGGATCGCCGCTGCCAGCGTGACGGTGAGCGCGCTCACCATCAGCAGCGCCGTCATCAGGAAGAAGCGGGCGCCGGGCGCCTCGATGCCGACGAAGAGGCCTGCAAGCAGCGCCCAGGACAAGCCGTGCAGCAATTCGGCCGCGGGCAGGAGCTTGCGCCAGAACGCGACGCGTGCGGCGGCCGGAGGTTCGGCCAGAAAACGCCGGCACAGCACGGCGGTGAAGCCGGCGGTCAGCACGACCAGGCACAGCCAGCCCGAGACTTGATAGAACGGGACCCAGACGCAGGCTGCGGCGGCGACCAGGAACGCGAGCAGCAAGGTGCCCGCTGTGCCGTGCAACCGGTACTGCGCGAAGACGCGGATGAGTTCGTAATCGAAGGCGCGCTGGAGCCCGGTCGATGAGGTCAACTTCTCGCGCGCCGAACGAACCTCGCGGTTGATCAGCTTGCGGCGCGCCAGCACGGACGGATCGGGTCCGCGACCACGCTGCACCTGTTCGGCTGTCAGTTCCGCCATGGTCCGAGGAAAAGGCTCCTGCCCGGCGGTACAACCGTCGCACCCCGGCTCGCCATGATGGGCGAGAATTCGTTAAGCTTATCCTGATGACGCGCTTCGGATTCAGGACAAGCAATTACGGCCCGTTCGGCTGGCGGCGGGTCGGCCGCTCGGTCGATTTCGTCGTAGCCCTTGGATTCATTCTGCTTTTGGCGATAGCGGGAGCGGTTCTGCAATACCGGCTCGGCTCCGGCCGCAGCCTCGCCGGACAGGCCGACGCGATCGATGGCGATTCGCTGCGGCTTCTTGGCGAGGAGCTTCGCCTCGAGGGCATCGACGCGCCCGAATACCGGCAGACCTGCCGGGATCGGAGCGGCGGCGAGGTCGCCTGCGGCCGGCAGGCGCGGCGCGCGCTCGCCGCCATGCTGGCGCTCGGCAACGTCACCTGCACGGTTTCCAGGGCCGACCGCTATGGCCGCGGGCTGGCGCGCTGCCGGCAAGGCAACGCCGAGATCAACGCGGCGCTGGTGCGCCAGGGCCAGGCCGTCGCCTATGGTGGCTATCAGGCCGAGGAGGACGAGGCGAAAGCCGCCGGTCGCGGCATCTGGGCGTTGAGCTTCGAACGGCCGGAGGCCTGGCGCAGGAGCCATCCGCGCTGAAGGCGAGCGCCGGCCATGCGAATTCGTCAATGCCTCGGGCGGCTTTGGCATTTTCGTCTTCGCGGTTCGCAATCTAAAGAAGGATCATCTCCTTCCCGTCCCCTCGCCGGATTTGCTGTCGCATGATGCCGTTGCCCGCCTGCCGATCGGAGCTGCCGGCATGATCGGCGCCATCCTGCTCGCTCTGGCGCCGATCGCCCTGTTGATCGCGCTCGGCCATGCCATGCGCCGCCTGCGCTTCCTGCCGGATGCGTTCTGGCCGCAGGCCGAGCGGCTGAGCTACTACGTCCTTCTGCCGGCCCTCTTCATGCACGCCTTGGCGATGGCCGATCTTAAAGGCCTTCCCGTCGCCGAACTGGCCTTGACGCTGATGGCGGCGATCATCGCCGTGGCGGCGGCGCTCGTGCTGGCCAAGCGCTGGCTTGGCTACAGTGACGCCGCCTTCACCTCGGTCTTCCAGGGCGGCATCCGCTTCAATAATTATGTCGGCCTGAGCGCGGCCGGCAGCATGCTCGGGCCGTCCGCCCTGCCGCTCGCGGCCGTGGCCAATGCGGCGATCGTGCCGACAGTGAACGTGCTGTGCGTCCTGGTCTTCGCCCGCTGGGGCTCGGCGCAGCCGACACTGCGCGGCATTCTCCGGGGCCTTGCCCTCAATCCGCTGCTGATGTCCTGCGTGCTCGGCATCGCCATCCAGCTTACTGGCCTCGGGCTGCCGCCGGGCGTCGAAGGCTGCCTCAAGGCCCTCGGCCAGGCTTCGCTTCCGATCGGCCTGCTCTGCGTCGGCGCGGCACTCGACTGGGGTGCGCTCGGCCGCGGCCTGAAGCCGGCGCTGGTCGCCTCCTTCGTCAAGTTCGTGGTGATGCCGCTCGCGACCTATGCGGCGCTGAAGGGCTTCGGCCTCGGCGGCCAGGCGGCGACGCTGGCCATCCTGTTCCAGGCGCTGCCGACCGCCTCCTCATCCTATGTGATGGCGCGCCAGCTCGGTGGCGATGCGCCGCTGATGGCCGGCATCTGCGCGCTGCAGACCGTCCTGGCAGCGGTGGCGGTGCCGCTTGCGCTGATCCTGCTCGCGCCGGGTTGACCGGTCGCGGCGCGGATTACATGGGCTCGCGTGGATCGTCCTTGCTCGGCCCGTCCAGCCGAGCGGCGCCGGGCTCGCGCGAGCGCGACCAGAAACTCACGAGCATCAGCCCCACCGGGATGGCGAGGACGACGATCCAGACGACGAAGCTCCAATCCTGCGGCATGCCGGTTCCCCCTGCGGAATGGTAATCGCGGATATGGGCGCTTTGTTCCCGCCGACGCATGGCAGCGTCGTCTTGCCGCCGTGTTTGCGGGTGAACTCTTGACAGGGCCGCGGCGGCACCGTGAAACCGCCATGTCTCGGGAAGACGAAAGGCGAGGGCATGAAGCTCTATGATGGCGGGCGCGCGCCCAATCCGCGGCGGGTCCGCATCTTCTTTGCCGAGAAGGGCGTGCCCCTTCCCGAGCTCGTCCCGATCGACATCGGCAAGAAGGAGCATCGGACGCCGGAGTTCACCCGCATCAATCCATCGCAGCGCCTGCCGGTGCTGCTGCTCGAGGATGGCACCGCACTCGCCGAGACGATCGCGATCTGCCGCTATGTCGAGAGCCTGCATCCGGTGCCGCCTCTGTTCGGCGCCGCACCCAAGGAAGCTGCGCTGATCGAGATGTGGAATCGGCGCATCGAGCTCGGGCTGTTCTCGTCGGTCTCGGCGGTGTTCCGCCACAGCCACCCCGCCATGGCCGAGCTCGAGGAGCAGGTTCCGGAATGGGCCGAGGCCAATCGCGAACTGATCGATGACCACCTGGTGCTGCTCGATCTGCAGCTCGGCGCCAATCGCTTCATCTGCGGCGACGAGCTGACGGTGGCAGACATCACCGCCGGCATCGCCATCGACTTCATGAAGCCCTCGCGCATTCCGCTGCCGGAGGATTTTGCCAACGTCCGCCGTTGGCATGGCGAGCTCTCGGCCAGGCCGAGCTGGAAAGCTTGAACGATGCGCCTGCTGGCCGTCCTGTTCGCGTTCATGCTGCCGCTCGCCGCCATGGCGGCGGAGAAGCTGACGGGCGAGCAGATCAACCAGGCCTTCACCGGCAACACGGTCAGCGGCCGCTACACCGGCGGCGGCTTCTTCACCGAGTTCCACGACCCTGACGGGCGGGCGCTCGGCAATAATGGCTGGCAGGAGAACCGCGACGCTTGCTGGATCACCAAGGGCGACGCGGTCTGCTATTATTACGGCCCGCCGGAGGACCGGACGACGCATTGCTTCACGGTCGAATTGGCCCAGCGGCTTTATGTCCTGCGCAATGTCGGCGATGGCCGGATCAATGCCGTTGCGACGATCGAGCTCGCCAATCCGCGCAATCATACCGACGGCGGCAAGCCCTGGTATTGCGACGGGCTGATCTCGCGCGGCCCGCAGCTGCCGATGTCGCGGCGGGTGGCGGCACGATGACATGGCCTCGCATGATAGCGGTGCTCTTGGGACTTTGCGCTTGCGCCACGAGCGCCGCTGCGGTCGAGCGGCTGACCGGGCAGGAGATTCGCCTGCTCTTCGAGGGCAATACGGTCGCCGGTCGCTACAATAACGGGCTACCGTTCAGCGAATATCATCACCAGGACGGTCGCGCGACCGGGCACAACCGGCACGTGACCAACACCGATGCCTGCTGGACCACGACGGACGACGCGGTCTGCTACTACTACGGCCCGCACGAGACACGCCGGACCTATTGCTTCGCCGTCGAGCGCAGCGGCACGCTCTATGTGCTGAAGACCTATCGGACCGGCCGCATCAACGGCATCGCCACCATCCAATCGGGCGATCCAGAGAAGCACGTCGACAAAGCACCGTCCTGGCATTGCGACGGGCTGATCTCGAACGCGCCGCCAGCGATGTCGCCGCGGGTTGCCTCGCGGTGAGGCTGTGCGCGCTGGCGCTGCTTCTCGGCCTCTCGGTATGGGGGGAGCGAGACGCTGGCCGTCGAGCGGCTGACCGGTGAACAGATGCGCCAGCTCGTCGAAGGCAATACGGTGACCGGCCGCTACAGCACCGGCGGGACGTTCAGCGAGTACCATCACGAGGATGGGCGGGTGAGCGGGTACAATCGCAATCGGGAAACGCCGAACCGCGATGCCTGCTGGACCACGACGCAGGATGCGATCTGCTACTATTACGGCCCGATTGAGACGCGCCAGACCCATTGCTTCACGGTCGAGCGCAGCGGCACGCTCTATGTCCCTCGCAGCGTCGTCAACGGCGGCATCGTCGGTGCCTTCGCCATCCAGCCCGGCGATCCCGAAAAGCACGCTAACAAGGTCCCTGCCTGGCATTGCGACGGGCTGATCTCGCAGCGCCCGGGCCGGGAGCGGTTGGCCGGACGATGAGCGGGCAGGGAACTTCGCAAGAGGCGCTCGACGACGTCCTCGCCGAATTGCGTGCCTGCCGGATCTGCCGGGATGCGCCGCTCTACGGTCCTCGGTTGCCGCATGAACCGCGACCCGTGATCCAGGCTGAGGCCGGCGCCCGCCTGCTGATCGCGAGCCAGGCGCCGGGCACGCGCGTCCATGCCAGCGGCAGGCCTTTCACCGACCGTTCCGGCGATCGCCTGCGCGACTGGCTTGGTCTCGACCATGCCCGCTTCTACGACGCCTCGCGTGTCGCGATCGTACCGATGGGGCATTGCTTCCCTGGGCTCGACGCCAAGGGCGGTGACCTGCCGCCGCGCCGCGAATGCGCGCCGGCCTGGCGTGAGCGCGTGCTGGCGGCGTTGCCGGAGATCGAGCTCGTGCTGGTGATCGGCCGTTATGCCCAAGCCTGGCATCTCGGGCCCAAGGCGGCGACCGACCTCACGGCGACCGTCGCTGATTGGCGCGCCATCCTCGGGCAGCCGCGCCGGCCGCGCATCCTGCCGCTGCCGCACCCCTCCTGGCGCAACAATGGCTGGCTCAGGAAGCACCCCTGGTTCGAGGCCGAGCTGGTGCCGGTGCTACGGGCGGAGGTGGCGCGGCTGGTAGGCTGAGCTCTTACGGCTCCAGCCGCTTCAACAGGCTCGACGTGTCCCAGCGCCCGCCGCCCAGCCTCTGCACATCGGCATAGAACTGGTCGACCAGCGCGGTCACCGGCAGACGAGCGCCGTTGTTGCGGGCTTCGTCGAGCACGATGCCGAGATCCTTGCGCATCCAGTCGACGGCGAAGCCGAAATCGAACTTGTCGGCGTTCATCGTCTTGCCGCGGTTCTCCATCTGCCAGGAGCCGGCGGCGCCCTTCGAGATCACCTCCAGCATCGCCTCGACATCGAGGCCGGCGCGCTTGGCAAAGTGGACGCCCTCGGAGAGGCCCTGGACCAGGCCGGCGATGCAGATCTGGTTGACCATCTTGGTGAGTTGGCCGGAACCTGCCGGGCCCATCAGCCGGCACATGCGGGCAAAGCTGGCGATCACCGACTCGACCTTGGCGTAAGCTGCCGGGTCGCCGCCGCACATCACGGTCAGCACGCCGTTCTCGGCGCCGGCCTGGCCGCCGGAGACCGGCGCGTCGATGAAGCCGAAGCCGGCCGCTTTCGCCGCGGTGTCGAGCTCGCGCGCGACATCGGCCGAGGCGGTGGTGTGGTCGACGAAGACCGTGCCCTTGCCCATTGCGGCGAAGGCGCCGTTCTCGCCTGTCGTCACCGAGCGCAAATCGTCGTCATTGCCGACGCAGCAGAAGACGATCTCCTGGCCTTCGGCGGCCTGGGCCGGCGTCGGCGCGTAGACGCCGGCGTGCTGTGCCACCCATTTCTGCGCCTTCTCCGGCGAACGGTTGTAGACGGTGACGTCATGGCCCTTGGCCTTGAGATGGCCGGCCATGGGATAGCCCATCACGCCGAGACCGAGGAAAGCGACTTTGGCCATGGGACTGCTCCGCTGCATCGTCTGAAAGCTCAGTGCGGCTTTAGCGCGCCGGGGAAGGCGAGGGAAGCGATCCGGGCGCGATAGCAGCGATCGCGATTCCGCAGAGATCACGCATGGACAGTCTGCCGCGCCCTGGCTTGTCGCTCTCGCCGAAATCAGTCAGGAACCTCGGATGACCATCACCAATGATCAAGAACTTCAGGCCCTGCGCGAGATCGGTCGCATCGTCGCCGATACGCTGGCGGCCATGGGGCGGGCGCTCGAGCCGGGCATGACCACGGCCGAGCTCGACGCGATCGGCCGCGACATTCTCGAAAAGCACGGCGCACGGTCGGCCCCCGAGACCGTCTACGGCTTCCCGGGCGCGACCTGCATCAGCATCAACGAGGAGGTCGCCCACGGCATTCCGGGCGAGCGCCGGATCGTTGCGGGCGACCTGGTGAACATCGATGTTTCGGCCGAGAAGGCCGGCTATTTCTCCGACACGGGAGCGTCTTTCACCGTGCCGCCGGTCGATCGCCGCATCGAGAAGCTGTGTCGCGACGGCAAGCGCGCGCTCTGGGCCGGGCTCGGCCAGGTCGGGGCCGGCAAGCCCATCGCCCACATTGGCGAGGCGGTCGGCCGCTTCGCGCAGAAGAAAGGCTATACCTTGGTCCGCAACCTCGCCAGCCACGGCATCGGCCGCTCGCTGCACGAGGAGCCGAAGGAGATCGCCACCTGGCCCGAGCGCTCCGAGCGCCGCATCATGCAGAAGGGGCTCGTCTTCACCGTCGAGCCGTTCCTGTCGCTGGGCGCGGACTGGGCCGAGCACGAAGGCGATGATCGCTGGACGCTCTATGCCGAGCCGCGCGCTCCGACGGTCCAGTACGAGCACACCGTGGTCGCGACCGCCAACGGCCCGCTTATCCTGACCTTGCCGGGCTGAGTGCCGCTCAGCGCAGTGCCATGTGCCGCGTCAGCCTGAGCTCGATCCGGTCCCAGACGCGGCGGATGATCTCGGTCAGCACGAGATAGATCAGCGCCGCATAGAGATAGATCGAGAGGTCAAAGGAGCGGGCGAAGGCGAGGCGGGTCGCGCCCATCAGGTCGAACAGCGTCACCAGCGAGGCGATTGCGCTCGCCTTGATCATCACGATCAACTCGTTGCCGAGCGGGCGCAGCGCCAGGATCATCGCCTGCGGCAGGATCACCCGGCGCAGCGTCGCCCAGCGATGCAGGCCCAGCGCCAGCGCACCCTCGAATTGCCCGCGCGGGATCGACTGGATCGCGCCGCGCAGGATTTCGGCCTGATAGGCGGCGGTGTTGATGGTGAAGGTGAAGAGCGCGCAGTAGAAAGGCTCGCGGAAGAACCACCACAGCCCGACATCCTGCCAGAACAGCCGGAACTGGCCGAAGCCGTAATAGACCAGGAAGAGCTGGCAGAGCAGGGGCGTACCACGGAAGAAGGTGGTGTAGCCGTTGATCGCGATCTGCGCCCAGCGTGGTCCGTAGAGCCTGGCGATGGCGAGACCGATCGCGAGCACGAAGCCGAACGCGACCGAGAGCACCACCAGCTGGAAGGTGAGCCCCAGGCCGCTCGCCATGCGGCAGCCATAGTTCTGCAGGACCTCGCTGCCGATCAGGTAGCCGGGATATTCGCACCAGTTCATCGCGTCGCTCCGCCGAAGGCGGCGAAGCCGCGATTGGTGCGCTGCTCGAGCTTGCCGATGCCCCAGGCGGAAACCAGCGAGAAGAAGAAGTAGAGCATCATCGCCGTGCCGAAGAACAGGAACGGCTCCTTGGTCACGACATTGGCGCGCGTCGCGATGAACATGATGTCCTGCAGCGTGATCACCGAGATCAGCGAGGTCTCCTTCAGCAGCACCATCCAGTTGTTGCCGAGACCGGGCAGGGCGACGCGGATCAGTTGGGGGAAAACGACGAGCCGGAAGGCCTGCGCCTTCGACAGGCCGAGCGCCGAGGCGGCTTCGCGCTGGCCCTTCTGGATCGAGTTCAGCGCGCCGACCCAGACCTCGCTCGAGAAGGCGGCGAGCACCATGCCGAGCGCGACCATGCCGGCGACGAAGGGCGGAATCGAGAAGCCGCTCCAGGCCTTCTGCACCAGCACCTGGATGCCGAAATAGATGATGTAGAGCGTCAGCAGCTCGGGCACGCCGCGGAAGACGGTGGTGTAGATCGTCGCTAGCGAGCGCAGCAGGACGCTGTCCGAGCGCTTCCACAGCGCGATGATCAGGCCGAGCGCCAGGCCGAAGGGCAGGGTCGCGAGCGCGACCGAGATGGTGTTGGCCGCGCCTTGCAGCAGGGCCCAGCCCCAGCCGCCGGGGCCGAAGCCGAGCAGAGCGAGTTTGTCGAACATGGCGGGGCCGGCGCGCGAGGGGATAAAAGCCCGCCGGCCTGAAGCGGCCGACGGGCGAGCGTCAGCAGGCTTCAGATTACTCGTACTTGAACCACTTGGCCTCGAGCTTCTTCAACGAGCCATCGGCCATGGTCTCGGCGATCGCCTTGTTGACCAGGTCCTTCAGCGCGGTGTCGGCCTTGCGCACGGCGCCGGCGACGCCTGCGCCATGGATCGCGTCGTCGCGGGTCACCTCGGCGATCCGCTTGCAGCAGTCCTTGCCCTGTCCCTTCAGGAAGTCGGCGAGGGCGAGCGCGTCGGCGACGATATAGTCGAGACGGCCGTTGAGCAGGTCGAGATTGGCCTCTTCCTGGGTCGGATAGAGGCGCGCGGTCGAGTCCTTGTAGAATTTCTCGACATAGTTGGCGTGGATGGTCGAGCCCTGCGCGCCGATCGACTTGCCCTTCAGGGTCGCCGGCGAGATATCGGCCGAAGCGGTGCTCTTGGGGCCGATCATCCAGATCGGCGTCTTGCTGTAGGGCGTGGTGAAGTCGACCTGCTTTTTGCGCTCTTCGGTGGCGTTCATGCCAGCGAGGATGATGTCGTACTTGTTCGCCTGCAGCGCCGGGATGATGCCGTCCCAGTCCTGTACCACCCAGCTGCACTTCACCTTCATCTTCTCGCAGAGAAGGTTGCCGTAATCGATCTCGAAGCCTTCCAGCTCCTTCTTGGCGTTGAGGTTGTTATAGGGCGGATAGGCCCCCTCGGTGCCGATCCGGACTTCCTTCCACTCCTTGGCCTGGGCGAGCGCCCCGGTGGCGCCGACAACGGTGAGCGCTGCGGCTGCGAAGAACTTTGCGAAACCTTTCATGGGACCTCCCCTTGGATCTGGCCGATCGGGCGTTTCGAGTTCCCGCAACGGCTTGTGCGCGACAGCTTGTGCGATCATCGGGGCGGGCCGCAAGTAGGCTCTTGCAGCTTTTCCGAGCGTGCCCGCACAAGGATCGTGCAAGGCAAGACGCTGTTCTTGTTGTTGAAATCGTAATGCAGTGACGGTTTTCCCGTGTTCTGGCTCACACGGCCGCACACGGATTTTGTTGCAACGCTCAGCGCGCACGCTCGGCGAAGACGCTTTCGCAGCGTTCCAGCCCCCAATCCAGCTCTTCGCGGCTGATCGTCAGGGGCGGCGCGAAGCGGATGGTGTGCTCATGCGTCTCCTTGGTCAGCACGCCGGCATCGGCGAGGCGGGCGACGATCTTTTTCGCATAGCCGGCGCCGGGCGCGACCTCGACGCCGATCCAGAGGCCGCGCCCGCGCACCTCGCTGGCGAGGCCGATCGTCATCGCCACGAGCCGCTCTTTCATATAGGCGCCGAGCTCGGCCGAGCGCTCGACCAGCTTCTCGTCCTCGATCACCGCCAGAGCCTCGAAGCCGATCGCGGCGGCGAGCGCGTTGCCGCCGAAAGTAGAGCCATGCGAGCCGGGCCCGAACAATTGCATCACCGCGCGTGAGGCCAGGAAGGCCGAGACCGGATAGACCCCGCCGCCGAGCGCCTTGCCGACGATCAGCCCGTCCGGCTTCACGCCTTCGTGCTGGTGCGCGAACCAGTGGCCGGTGCGGCCGAGGCCGGACTGGATCTCGTCGAGGATCAGAAGGACGTTGTGCCGGTCGCAAAGCGTCCGCAGCGCCCTGAGATAGCCGTCCGGCGGCAGCACGATGCCGGCCTCGCCCTGGATCGGCTCGATCAGGATCGCGGCGGTGTTCGGCGTGATCGCTGCTTCCATCGCCGCCGCATCGCCGAAGGGAACGCTGACGAAGCCCGGCGCAAACGGCCCGAAGCCGTCGCGATAGCTCTCGTCGGAGGAGAAGCTGACGATCGTCGTGGTGCGGCCGTGGAAGTTGTTGTCGGCGACGATGATCTCGGCCCTGCCGTCGGCGATGCCTTTGACCTTGTGGCCCCAGCGCCTGGCAGCCTTGATCGCGGTTTCGACGGCTTCGGCGCCGGTGTTCATCGGCAGCGCCATCTCCTGCCCGGCAACGGCGCAGAGCCTGGCCAGGAAGGGGCCGAGCGGCTCGGTATGGAAGGCACGGCTGGTCACGGCGAGGCGCTTCGCCTGCTCGTTCAGCACTTTCAGGATGCGCGGATGGCCATGGCCGAGGCTGACGGCGGAATAGCCGCTCATCATGTCGAGCCGCCGCACGCCGGCGACATCGGTAAGCCAGACCCCTTCGCCATGGGAGAGCATGATCGGCAGGGGCGCGTAGTTCTGCGCGCAGACTTCCCGTTCGAGCACGATCGCGTTCATGGCGGTTCTCCCTCGTTTCTTCGAGGGTAGGCCCGCGAAAGCAGCCGAGGCTGGCTGCCACGCGGCCGCGCCGCAGCCGATTCTGTCGCGATGACGACAGAATCGGACAAATGCGGGCCGCGGCCTCAGCGGCGGGCGATCGGGATGACGAGATAGACCATGCCGAGCACCATGGGCGGCACGGCGAGCGCGGTCACCGACCAGGTCGACCAGCCGGTCGTCACCGGCGCCAGCGCGGTCAGGATCAGGTTGATCAGCAGATAGGCGCCGAGCATCAGCGTGCCCAGGAAACGTAGACGGGCGAGAATAGGATTGCGGGCTGCAGTAGTCATTGTCACCTCTATAACGGAACGATCCGTTTCGTTTCCAATTGATAGATACGATCCGTTTCGATATCAACTCGTTTGTTGCAAGACCGTGCTTGCAAGGAACGTGTCTGAGCGCCGGGCCGAGCTGAAGGTAGAGGGGTCGATCATGAAGGCTGCGAAAGCCACGCCGCCGGCTCGCCGCGCCTCGATCGGCGCAAAGCGCAATCCGGCCTCGCAGGCCGCGATCCTCGCCGCCGCCCGCGCCGTGCTGGCGGAGGAGGGCTATGCCGGCTTCTCGATCGACGCCGTTTCGCGCCGCGCCGGCGCCGGGAAGCCGACGATCTATCGCTGGTGGAAGAACCGGGCCGACCTGCTGATGGAGGTCTATGCCGCCGAGAAGGCGATCATCCGGGCGGTGCCGACCGATGATCTCGCGCAGGACCTCGTCGATCATACCAGAGCGCTCTGGGGCTTCTGGTGCGGCACCCCGTCGGGACGCACCTTCCGGGCGCTGCTGGCCGAGGCGCAGAGCGATCCCGAGGCGCTGGCGGTGCTGCGCGAGAAGTTCCTGCCCGAACGGTTGCGGGATGTCCGCGGCCTCTTCAACGCCGCCGCGGCGCGCGGCGACATCCTGGCCGCGGAGGTCGAGGCCAGGCTCGCGCTCTATCTCGGCTTCAACTGGTTCTACGTGCTGACCGACCAACTCGAGGCCGGCCAGGCCTCGATTCCGGCCGCGATGCGCCTGATCGCGGCGTCGACGCCGCGCTGAGATCAGCCGCTGGCGAGGGCTGCCCGTTGCCGGGCCTTCGCATCCCACAGCGTCACCAGCCAGATCGCGAGGCCCGCGAGCGCGAGGCCGGCGCCGACCCAGCCGGTCGAGGTCCAGCCATAGCCGGCAGCGATCGCCATGCCACCCAGCCAGGGGCCGAGCGCATTGGCGGTGTTGAAGGCGCTGTGGTTCAGCGCCGCCGCGAGCGTCTGCGCATCCTGCGCGACATCCATCAGCCTCGTCTGCAGGGGCGTGCCGAGCCCGCCGCCGCAGCCGATCATGAAGGCGACAGCCGAGATCGCCCAGATATTGCCGGCAGCGAACGGAAAGAGCGCCAGCGAGCCCGCGGTCCAGATCAGGATGATCGCGATCGAGGCCATCGGCATCCGATCCGCCAGCCAGGCGGCAGCCAGGGTGCCGAAAGTCAGGCCGAGCCCGAAGATCGCCAGCACGATCGGCACCATCGACGGCGCGACCTGTGTCACCTCGATCAGCGTCGAGGCGAGATAGGTATAGACCGCGAACAGCCCGCCGAAGCCGACAGCGCCGATGGCGAGCGTCAGCCAGACTTGCCGGTGGCGCAGCGCGCCGAGCTCTCGCAGGGCGCTGGCGCCCGGCTGCGGCCTGTCCTTCGGCGCAAACAAGGCGATCAGGATGACGGTGGTCAGCGCCAGCGCTGCGACGACACCGAAGCCCCAGCGCCAGCCGAGCACCTGGCCGAGCCAGTTCGCCAGCGGTACGCCGAGAATCGTCGCGATCGTCAGGCCGAGCATCACCCGCGCCACGGCGAGCGCGCGCCGGTTCGCCGGCACCAGCGAAGCCGCGACCAGCGCCGCGACGCCGAAATAAGCGCCGTGCGGCAGCCCGCTGAGAAAGCGGAACAGCAGCATCCAGCCATAGCTCGGCGCGAGCGCCGAAAGCCCGTTGCCGAGCGCGAAGGCCGCCATCAGCCCGATCAGCAAGGTGCGACGCGAGAGCTTCGTCGCCAGCACCGCGATGATCGGGGCGCCGACCACCACGCCGGCGGCGTAGACGCTGATCACATGCCCGCCCGTCGGCTCGTCGATCCCGAGGTCCGCCGAGAAATAGGGCAGCAGGCTCATCACCGCGAACTCGGCCGTGCCGATGGCGAAGCCGCCCATCGCCAGGGCGAACAGGACAAGGCCGACACGCGGCGCGGCGGCGGAGCGGGCAGGGCGCGCGAAGGCGTCTCCCGTGCTCGAAAGGCTCATGACGATGGTCCGGACGGATTATTGTTGGTCGCAGCGCGAGGACGCGCACTGCACTGCAACATAATGCTCAAGCCATGCGTGAATCGCAAGTGATTGCTGGTTCGGCTTGAAGGAAGCAGAAGCGCCATGCGAATGGTGCATGGCATTTCTGCTGTTGGCCGGAGCTAGAGCGAGATGCTTTGCCCCGCGCCCCGCCGCCAGGCCTCGCGGTAGGCGAGGTCGGCCGCCACCATGTCTTCCATGGCGACGCCCATCGCCTTGTAGATCGTGATCTGCCGGTCCGACGTCCGTCCCGGTCGCCGCCCCAGCAGCATCGCGCCAAGGTCGGTGCCGACCTCGGGGTCGATATCGGCCAACTCGCAGCAACCCACCGGTGTCGGTGCGAAGGCCTCCCGCGCCTCGACGAAGAGGCTGCCGCGGGCAATCAGATCGACCGGCAGCTCGCCGCCGGGTGGCGCGACACCGACCGAGGACACATGCGTTCCCGGTTGAACCCAGTCTGCGGATATCGCCGGGACATAGGAGTGCGTCGCGAGGCAGACGACATCCGAAGAACGCACTGCGGCTTCGAGATCCGCAACGGCCGTGACGCGCGGGTGACGCGAAGCCAGCGCCTGCGCATCGACGAAGTTTTTCGAGAACACCCGGATCTCCGCGAAATCGCGAACGAGCGGCAGCAGGTTGAGGTGCTGGCTGGCCTGGACGCCGGCGCCCACCACGGTCGCGACCCTGGCATCGCGCCGGGCGAGCTCCCGCACTGAGAGGACGGCCGAGCCGGAGGTGCGGACCGCGGTGATGTAGGTGCCATCCATGATGCAGACGGGCATCCCCGTCTCCGGATCAAAGAGGTGGATCGTCGCGAGGTGGCTCGGGATGCCCCGGGCGATGTTGCCTTCGAAGACGTTGACCAGTTTGACGGTCAGATGCATGCCCGCCATCCAGGCCGGCATCGCCAGCGAATAGCCCGCATCCGGTATGTCGAGTTGTGGCCGCGCTGGAATGACGACGCGGCCGTCGGCGAGGGCCTTGAAGCCCTCCGCCAGCGCGTCGAGCAGCTTGCGCAGGTCGATACAGTCTCTGATCTCCGTTTCGCTCAGCGAAAGAAGCGCGATCTCGCCTTTTGCGTGATTGCTCGATGCAGGTCGTGTGCTGTCCATAATGCTGCTTGCCTCGGTTCCGTTTCGGCGTTCAGTGCCCTTCAACGGTATTGCGGCAATCTGGCGTGATGAAATATGCTGATTTCGCCAAATTTGCGCGACTATCACGCAATTTGCCATGGAGAAGTGCGAATCCAACATGAGTGATCTTGACCGCGTCGATCGGCTGCTGCTCGGGCTCTTGCAGGAGGACGGCCGCCGTACCGTGCTTGATCTTGCCCAGCGCGTCGGGCTCTCGCCGACGGGAGCGTCGCAGCGCATCAAGCGCCTGTTCAGCGAGGGCTTCATCCGCGCCGTCCGGGCCGTGCTCGAACCTTCGAAGATCGGGCGCGGCACGCTGATCTTCATCGAGGTCAGGCTCGATCACACTGCCCCGCATGTCTTCGACCGCTTCGCCGAGGCCGTCGCGAAGGCCCCCGAAATCATCGAATGCCACATGGTGATCGGCGGTTTCGACTATCTGGTCAAAGCCCGGATCGCTGACATGGCGACGTTCCAGGACTTCCTGCAGAGGGTCATCCTGCCGCTCCCCGGGGTCAGGGAAACGCACAGCTACGCTTCGATCGGCGATGTGAAGCCGGACGCGCTGCTGCCGCTGTGACGACCGTCGGCCCTACGCAGCCTGGGTGATGGCGGCGACAATATCCGCGACGCGCCGCACCCGCGAGACGCGCGGCAAGGTCGAGGTGATGGCAAAGGCGTGCAGATCCGCGCCGACCGAGGTCGAGGCATCCTCCGCCACGATCACGTCGTAGCCGTGCTGCCAGGCGTCGCGCGCCGTCGATTCGACGCCAAAGTTCGTCGCGATGCCGCCGATCACGACAGTCTCGATCCGCCGCCGCCGGAACTGCAGGTCGAGCTCCGTGCCATAGAAGGCGCTCCAGTTCCGCTTGGTGACGCAGACGGCGGCTGGCAGCGCCGCGATCTCGGGCGTGAGCTCGGACCAGTCCGGCGGGAAGCCGTCCGGCGGCAGCATCATCGGATGATCGATGGCCTGCGGCGGCAGATCGGAGCGGTCGGGCGAGAACGCGACCCTGACCGTCGCGATCAGGCCGCCGGCTGCGGCGAAGGCCTGCCCGAGCGTGGCCGTATTGGCGATGAGGGTTGTCCGGTCATAGGGTGCGAGTGGGAAGGCGAGCGTTCCCTTCTGCATGTCGATGAGAACGAGGGCGGTTTTGCGAGGGTCGAGCTGGAGCGTCATCAGGGACTCCGTCAGGGAGCGTGGCCGAAGTCGGCCTTTATATGAGGGCGTCCTCATGTTTGTAGATTTATGAGTATATCCTCACAAAATACAAGCCCTCCGGTGGAGAAGAACGCCAAGGCGCCGAGTCGCAGTCGCGGTCTGAAGCGGGTCTCGGCGCTGCTTGACGGCGCCAGCGCGGTCTTCGCCGAGACCGGATACGAGGCGGCGACCATGACGCAGATCGCCGCGCGCGCCGGCGCCTCGATCGGCTCGCTCTACCAGTTCTTCCCCACCAAGGAGCATGTCGCCGCTGCGCTGCATGCCCGCCATCTCGATGCGCTCGCCGGCATGCTCGATCTGCTTGCGGGGGAGGTGCGCGGTCAGCCGGTTCAGGCGGCGGTGGATGCGCTCTTTGCCCGATTTGTTGCCTATCTCGAAGACAACCCGGCCTTCCTTGCCGTGGGCGAGCGCCGTAGCCTCGACCCTGCCGTCAAGAAGGAGGCGCGCGCCCGTTTGCGCGGCCGCATCGCGGCGTTGCTCGGCGCAGTTGCGCCGCCGATCGTCGAAGCGCGGGTCGCTTCGCTCGCTGCGGTGACCCTGCACCTGATCCGGGTCGCGGCGCTGCTGCGTGCCGATGACGATGAGAGCGTGCGTGCGCCGGCCATTGCCGAGCTGCGCGCCATGCTGAAGAGCCATCTCGCCGAGCGGGAAGATTGAGCCGGAGCTGCCTGCTACTCCTCCAGCAGTGGATAGCCATCGAAATCCTTCAGCGCTTTCAGCGCGAAGGTGGTCGCGATCCGGGCGATGCCAAGCTGGTTGTCGGCGAGCCAGGCACCGGTCAACTCCTCATAGGCTGCAAGCGAGTGCGCGACGATGCGCGCGAGATAGTCGGCATCGCCGCTGATCACCAGGAGCTCGACAACGTCAGGGTAGGCGCGCAGCACCTTCTCGACCCGCTCGCGCCGGCCGACCGAATGGTCGCGCAGCGAGATCTGCGCGAAAGCGATGATGGCGTGTCCGGCGAGCTCGGGCGAGAGCCTTGCGCCATAGCCGGCGATCAGCCCGGAGGTCTCCAGCCGGCGCATCCGCTCCAGGCAGGGCCGGGCCGAGAGCCCGACCCGTTCCGACAGGGCCTGGTTGGTGATCCGGCCCTCCGCCCGCAGGATCGCGATGATCTGGCGATCGATCGCGTCGAGCTGGAGCGCCTTTCGCTTCACGGCCTGCCCTTGCCGGCCGCTCTTGCCTCGGCGATCAGGCAGAGCTCGAGGAACAGCACCTGCGCCGCGCATTGGGCCGTGTTGCTGGTCGCGTCGTATTGCGGTGCGACCTCGACCACGTCGGCGGCGACGATGTTGCGCCCCTTGAGACCGCGCAGGATGGCGAGCGCCTCGCGCGGGGTGAGCCCTCCAACCTCGGGCGTGCCGGTGCCGGGCGCGAAGGCGGGATCGAGCGAATCGACGTCGAAGGAGACATAGGTCGGCTCGTCGCCGATCACGGCGAGCGCCTTGGCGATGACCGCGTCGAGGCCCATGCGGTCGACCTCGTCGGCATGGATCACGGTCATGCCGGACTCGTAGGAGAACTCCCAGAGATATTCGGCGCCGCCACGGATGCCGATCTGGATGACGCGCTCGGGATCGAGCACGCCGTCGAGCACTGCCTGCCGGAACGGCCCGCCATGGTGGAATTTCGAGCCTTCATAGGGGCCGGACGTGTCGCAATGCGCGTCGATATGGACCATGCCGACGGGGCGCTTCTCGCCGACGGCCTTCAGGATCGGATAGGTAATCGAATGGTCGCCGCCGACGCCGAGCGTCGAGACGCCAGCCTGCACGATCTGCTTGAAGGTCGCCTCGATATCCTCGTGACAGCTTTCCAGCGAATAGCGCGAGCGGAACGGCACGTCGCCGATATCGGCCGCCTTGACCAGGCTGAACGGCGCGGTGCCGTTGACATGGTCCATCGGCCCCATGCGCTCGACGGCACGCACGGCGCGCGGGCCGAGCCGCGTGCCGGCCCGGTTGGTAACGCCGAGATCCATCGGCAGGCCGATGATCGCGACGTCGAGCCCGCCGAGATCGGGCTTGCCCAGCGCCTCCGGCTGATAGGGCGCGTTGATGAAGGTCGCGACGTCGGAGAACGGCCATTTGCGGCGGTCGCCCTGGAACTGCCCGGCCGCGACCTTGGCGAAGCGCGGATCATGGATGTCGGCGCCGCTCGCGTCGGCATAGCGCGCCCTGAGTTTTGCCAGCTTATCCTGATCCATCGCTTGGTCTCCGAGGTTTGAGCCAGCCGCGATAATGCGCCAGCAGGCCGAAGAAGGGCAAAGAGAGCCGCACGTCGAAACGGAAGCGGCCCTCCGCGTCAACCGTCTCGCGCGCCGTGGCAGAGGGCATCAGGAAGCGCGGTAGCGGCAGGCCGAAGACGCGCCAGGCGGCGATCGGCAGAGCCAGACCCTCCGGGCCCGCCTCGGCCGCGAGGGTAAAGGAGAACGGGCCGAAGGCCTCGCGCAGCTCGCCGCGATCAAAACTCAGATGCGAGCTGAAGCGCTGGCCGGCGAAGTTGCGGATCCAGGTTTCCGAGCCGTCATCGCGCGAATCGCCGCGTGCGACGCTGACCGTCACCGGCAGGTCGGTTCCGGCGGCGGGCAGGCCGAAGAATCGGCAGAGCAGGCCGACCACCGCCCCATCACCACGCGCGATGTCGGCCCGGCCTCGCCAGACCGGCTCGGCAGCGGCGGAGTGGAAGGCGCGGATCGCTGCCGGCATGCCGGCGAAAGCTTTGGCTCCGAATACGCTCTCGAACAGGGCAGGGCCGACGCTGCGCTCGTCCTGGCTGGTGCTGATCGCATAGGGCGCTATCTCGGCCTCGATCATGGCAAGGTCGAGCGCCTCGGCAGCCGAGCGCGCGCCGGGCGCGATCCCGTCGGTGAGCAGGGCACGCACCGCTGCCGTGGCTGCAAGCGTCGGCACCTGCGGGCCGTCGTCGTTCTCGGCCAGCAGCGACCAATAGGCCCGCCGCGGCCGGCCCTTGGCGTCGATGCCGGTGATCGCGACGCGCATGCCGCCGCGATCCGAGGTCCAGAGCCGGGTGACCCGCCGCGCCTTGACGAGAAAGGGCACGAGCGGCGCGAGATCGGCGACCCAGCCACGGCGGCGAAGCCAGGCGAGCAGCGCCAGTCCCCATTGCTCGATGCCGGCTTCCAGCCCGGCGGAGAAGCTGACCCGGAAATGTACGTCGAGGCCCGGGCCGAGCGTCTCGGCGTCGACAGTCTCGACCGGCGCGACACGCCGTGGGCCGAGGCCCGGCATGTCGATGACCTCTCCGACACTCCAGCCGGATGTCGTCTGCAATTCGCCCTCGCGCCAGATCGGTACCGGCTTGCCGGCATAGCTCAGGACGGCAGCGATGACCGCCGGCCCGACCTCGCTGCGCCCGCCCGGTGTGATCGCGATGTCGACGGTATCGAGCCGCCGCCAGCCTTCGCTCAGCTCCCGCGCCGCCGCGGCCGAGAGAGCTGGCGTCGAACTCGCGCCGGCGAGCGCGACGAGGCCATGCTGCCGCGCGAGCTCATCCAGCTGCGGCCCGTATCCGGTGAGATAATCGCGCGCATCGGCGAGGTCGACGACATGGGCGCCGAGCAGGAGCGCCGCCGTCGGCACCTCGTAGCCCTGCTGCTGAAACGGTCCGGAGGCGTCGATCACCAGCCAGGGCTGCAGCGCGGCGAGCGCGGCCACGAGTTCCTTGTCGCGATCGAGCGCGATACCGCTGACCGGCACGCTCGCCTCGCTCGCCAATTCCTTCGCCAAGGCTTCGGCCTTGTCGGCGCTGCGCGAGGTCAGCACCAGATCGAGGCCGTCCATGCGCGAGAGATGGCGCGCAAGTCGGCGGCCGAAGACGCCGGTCGCGCCGATCAGCACGACACGTTTCATGGGCTGTCCGGCAAAGTGAAGCGATGCCGCGTCGCCGGGTCTGGTATCTCGCAGCTGTCCTTCTTGCCGAAGAGCCGGTAGCGGTTGCGGGCGACGCGGTCATAGAGCCAGTCGCGCCAGCGCTTTGGCAGCGCCCGGCCGGCGAGCAGCAGGCGCGCCGGTCCGTTCAGATGGTGGACGAGCGCGAGCACCCCATCGGATTTGGCGAGCGCCTTGCCATCCTCGATGAAGAGGAAGCTGTCCGGCTCGTCCGGGTCGATGCCATGGGCCTTTGCCAGGTCGCGCCCCGCACGCGATTGGATCGCGACGAAGCGGATGCTGCGGTCGCGCTCGTGCCGCAGGGTGTAGCGCACGCCGCCGGAGCAGAGCACGCAGACGCCGTCATAGAGCCAGATCGGGGCGGCTAGGCTGGTCATCGGACCTCTTTAGGGGAGAGGTTGACCGGGCGGGGAAAAAGTTTCATGCGCGTCTCATGCAGCCGTGCCATGCTCTGCGTGCAATTGTCGAGCGGCCTGCGACAGTTGACGATCTTGCAACGATTGGGGGAGTGCTGCGCAAATCTTGTGCAAGTACAGATTCGAAGCGAGCCGATTAACCGTGGATCAACCCGGGCTGCCGCTTCTGAACATCGCTGCATCACACCAAGGTCGTCCTACAAACGTCGCCCCTACCAGTGCTATTGCTGCACGGGCGCGGCGATAAACGTCGAAACGAGGAGATGTCCCATATGAAGCGTCGTCAGTTCCTGCAGGTCGCCGGTGCCGGTGCGGCCGCGTCCGCTGTCGCCATGCCGGCGGTCGCGCAGGCGAATCCCGAGGTGAAGTGGCGCCTGGCGTCGAGCTTCCCGAAATCGCTCGACACCATCTATGGCGGCGCCGAAGTCATGGCGAAGATGGTTTCCGATCTGACCGACGGCAAGTTCCAGATCCAGGTCTTCGCCGCCGGTGAGATCGTGCCGGCGCTTCAGGCGGCCGACGCGGTCACCAACAATACCGTCGAGATGGCCCATACCGTCTCGTACTACTATGTCGGCAAGGATCCGACCTTTGCGATCGCGGCTTCCGTGCCCTTCGGCCTCAACGCCCGCCAGCAGAATGCTTGGCTGTTCCAGGGCGGCGGCAACGAGCTCTTCAACGAGTTCTATAAGAAGTTCAATATCTACGGCCTGCCTTGCGGCAATACCGGCGCCCAGATGGGCGGCTGGTTCCGCAAGGAGATCAAGAGCGTTGCCGACATCAACGGCCTGAAGATGCGCATCGGCGGCATCGCCGGCTCGGTCCTGCAGAAGCTCGGCCTCGTGCCGCAGCAGATCGGCGGCGGCGACATCTACCCGGCGCTGGAGAAGGGCACGATCGACGGCGCCGAGTGGGTCGGACCGTATGACGACGAGAAGCTCGGCTTCGCCAAGGTCGCGCCGTACTACTACTATCCGGGCTTCTGGGAGGGTGGCCCCTGCGTCCACGCCTTCGTCAACCTGGAGAAGTGGAACTCCCTGCCGAAGGCGTACCAGGCTGCACTGACTGCCGCCTGCACCTATGCCAACACCCAGATGGCGGCGAAGTACGACGTGCAGAACCCGGCCGCCCTGAAGCGCCTGGTCGGCGCCGGCACGCAGCTGCGCCCGTTCCCGCAGGACGTGATGGAAGCCTCGCTCAAGGCCTCCAACGAGCTCTATGCCGAGATCTCGGCCAAGAACCCGGACTTCAAGAAGGCGATCGAAGCGATGGCCGCCTTCCGCGGCGACCAGTATCTCTGGTGGCAGGTGGCGGAGCTGACTTTCGACATCTTCCAGGTCCGCAACCGCGCCACGAAGTAATCGCCGCCGACTACGGCGAGAGCAACGAAGCCCGGCCGCACGGCCGGGCTTTTTCGTTTGGTCGGGATCATCCACCCGTGCGTCAACGCCAAGATGGGTTAGACCAAATACCTATGCAGAAACTGCATAGGCGTCATGTGCACAGCTTGCGCTTGCATCGCAGATGCCCTTTTCTGGCGCTCTTGTGCGCGAACCGGACAATACCGGCGCGCCTCAAAAGCTCTGGGAGGAGCGCCCCGAATGAAGCGTCGTCAGTTTCTGAAAGTCGCCGGTGCCGGCGGCGCCGCCAGCGTCATCGCCGCACCGGCCATTGCCCAGTCCATGCCGGAGGTGAAATGGCGCGTCACCTCCTCGTTTCCGAAATCGCTCGACACGATCTTCGGCGCCTCGGAAGTCTTGGCCAAGGCAGTCTCGGAAGCGACTGACGGCAAGTTCCAGATCCAGGTCTTTGCCGCCGGCGAGATCGTGCCGGCCCTGCAGGCGGCCGATGCCGTGACCAACGGCACAGTCGAGATGTGCCACACTGCCTCGTACTATTATGTCGGCAAGGATCCGACCTTCGCCTTCGGGACAGCAGTGCCCTTCGGCCTCAATGCCCGCCAGCAGAACGCCTGGTTCTACCATGGCGGCGGCATGGACCTGCTCAACGAGTTCTACAAGAAGCACAACATCTATGCGCTGCCGGGCGGCAATACCGGCTGCCAGATGGGCGGCTGGTTCCGCAAGGAGATCAAGACGGTCGCCGATCTCCAGGGCCTGAAGATGCGCATCGGCGGCTTTGCCGGTCAGGTCATGAGCAAGCTCGGGGTCGTGCCGCAGCAGATCGGCGGCGGCGATATCTATCCGGCGTTGGAGAAGGGCACGATCGACGCGGCCGAATGGGTCGGGCCGGCCGATGACGAGAAACTCGGCTTCAACAAGGTCGCGCCCTATTACTACTATCCCGGCTGGTGGGAAGGCGGCGCCTCGCTGCACTTCTTCCTGAACACCGCGAAATGGGACGCTCTGCCGAAGACCTACAAATCGATCCTGACCACGGCGGCTGGTCTCGCCAATATCGACATGCAGGCCAAGTACGACGCCCGCAATCCGGCCGCGCTGAAGCGCCTCGTCGGCGGCGGCGCGCAGCTGCGGCCGTTCTCGCAGGAGATTCTCGAAGCCTGCCTCAAGGCGTCCAAGGAGGTCTATGCCGAAACCAGCGCCAAGAACCCCGACTTCAAGAAGATCTACGAGGCGATGGCGGCTTTCCGCGGCGACGAATATCTCTGGTTCCAGATCGCCGAATACACCTACGACAACTTCCTGATCCGCGCCCGCGCCGCGAATATGCTCTGAGAAAAGGGGGCTTGCCGGCTCCGGCCGGCCAACTCGGCACATGCTGACCCCGGCCGTAAGGCCGGGGTTTTTACATGGTCTTCAGATGCTGCCGGCGCGCTCGATCACCAGAACCCGCGCGGGACCGACGGGATGGGCGACATGGGCATCGCCGTCCTGCGCATGGAAGATGTCGCCGGGCAGGAGGCGCTGTACGCTCTCCACGCCGCCGGCCCGGGTATGCATGTCGACCTCGCCGTCGAGCACGACGAAGACCTCCGGCCCGTCATTGACGTGCCATTTGTAGGGTTGATCGGTCCAGTGCAGCCGGATCGTGGCGTCGTCGATCCGTTCGATGTCGAGTGCCTCCCAGGCGCGACTGCCGGTGAAATCCCGCGGCTTGATCGTCCTCATCCTGATGTCTCCGGTTTGTGGAAGAGGCCCTGAATCTTCACCGATGCTGGCGCCCGTGCCATAGGCAAGACGCCGGCAGTGGTTGCGATCGGTGCTTTGCGGGAGGCTTGGCTTGCGAAACGACGGTGAGCTCGACGCCATCGACCGGAAGCTGCTCGCGCTGCTTAAGGCCAACGCCCGCGCCTCCTTCACGGCGCTGGCCCGCGACGCTGGCCTCTCGCGCACCGCGATCCAGGAGCGGATGGCGAGGCTCGAGCGCGACGGTGTCATCCTCGGCTACACCGTTCGGCTCGCCGATCTGCCGAAGGCACCGGTTACGCGCGCGATGCTCTCCCTGCGCATCCGCACGCGCCCCTGCGCAACCGTTCTCGATCGCTTCAGGCATTGGCCGGAAATCGTCGCCTGCTATTCACTGGCTGGCCCGGTCGACGCGATGCTGATCGTCGAGACGCAAGACGCGCCGGCTCTTTCGCAACTGGTCGACAGGTTGAGCGCCGTACCCGGCGTTGGCGAGATCGAGACGGCACCGATCCTGGCGGAGAGCATGAACGTGGCTGCCCTAGCCCGGCCTCGTTTGTCAGGTTAGATTGCAGGTCAATAGTCAGGGACCGAGCGCGCATGAAGCTGCCCGTTGCCATCATTGTCGCCGCCTTCGGCCTGCCGGCTCTGGCAGGCGCGCAGTCGATTGGCGAGCCGCTCCCCGGCCGCGGGCCCGCCAAGGTCAAGCCAACGGCGGCTCGCCCCGCGCCGGCGCAGGCGACGCGCCCCTGTCCGGAATACGGACCGGGCTTCGTCCGCGTCGAAGGCTCTTCTGCCTGTGTCCGCGTCGGCGGTGGTGTCCGCGTCGAGTTCGGCAAGAGTTCCAGCAACCGCCGCTACGGTTCCAACGCGGAAGCGATGGTCTATGGCGAGGCGCGCAGCGCGACCACGTTCGGCGAGATGCGCGCCGTGGTCAGCGGCCGCGCCCAGCGCGACGATAACCTGAACCAGGGCTGGCAGCGCTGGTAAACCGGCCCCCTGCGATCGCCCTGAAAACGAAAGCCCCGGATCGGCCGATCCGGGGCTTCGTCGTTTTGGCCTGTCGTCTTACTGGAGGTTCAGCGTCGGCGGGGCGTTGAGATCGAGCCCCGGCATTCCGCCGGAGCCGCCGAGCCCCGGAATGGTGATGCTGTCGAGCTGCTTGTTGATCTGCTGCTGGTCGAGCTGAATGCCCGAGCTCTTATAGTGCATCACCATCTGCGGGAAGATCACCACAAGTGCGACCATGATGCACTGGATCACCACGAAGGGCACGGCGCCCCAGTAGATCTGCCCGGTCGTCACCGGCTCCATCATCTTGCCGGTCACCTTGTCGCGATAGGGGTTCTTCGGCGCCACCGAACGCAGGAAGAACAGGGCGAAGCCGAAGGGCGGGTGCATGAACGAGGTCTGCATGTTCACGCCGAGGATGACGCCGAACCAGATCAGGTCGATGCCGAGCTTGTCCGCCGCCGGACCGAGCAGCGGCACGATGATGAAGGCCAGCTCGAAGAAGTCGAGGAAGAACGCGAGCAGGAACACCATCACGTTGACGACGATCAGGAAGCCCGTCGCGCCGCCGGGCAGTCCGACGAGCAGGTGCTCGACCCAGACATGGCCGTTGACGCCATAGAAGGTCAGCGAGAACACGCGGGCGCCGACCAGGATGAACAGCACGAAGGCAGAGAGCTTCGCGGTCGACTCCGTCGCCTGCCGGAGCAGGCTGAAGGTCATGCGCCCCTTGCCCCAGGCGAGCAGGATCGCGCCGGCAGCGCCCATCGCGCCGCCTTCGGTCGGCGTCGCGACGCCGATGAAGATCGTGCCCAGCACCAGGAAGATCAGCGCCAGCGGCGGCACCATCACGAAGACGACCTGCTCGGTCATGCGCGACAGCAGGTTGAGCTTCAGGAACTTGTTGATCAGCGCGATCACGAAGGAAACCGCAACCGCGATCGACATGGTCAGGATGACGAAGTCCGCGCCGCCATCGACCTTGGTGAAGTACTTCATGTAGGCGATGGCAATGGCGAAGGCGAGAATCGTCACCACCAGCAGCGAGCGGCGCCGCGTCACGCCGTCGGCGTCGCGCAGCGTCTGCGCCTCAGGCGGCAGGCCGGGCGCGCGCGTCGGGTTGATGATCGTGGTCAGGAAGACATAGCCGGCGTATAGACCAGCCAGCACCAGGCCGGGGATGAAGGCGCCCTCGTACATGTCGCCGACCGAGCGGCCGAGCTGGTCGGCGAGCACGATCAGCACCAGCGAGGGCGGGATGATCTGCGCCAGCGTCCCGGAGGCTGCGATCACGCCGGAGGCGAGCCGCCGGTCGTACCCATAGCGCAGCATGATCGGCAGCGAGATCAGGCCCATCGAGATGACGGAAGCCGCGACGACGCCGGTCGTGGCCGCGAGCAGCGCGCCGACGAAGATCACCGCATAGGCGAGGCCGCCGCGGATCGGCCCGAAGAGCTGGCCGATCGTGTCGAGCAGGTCCTCCGCCATGCCGGAGCGCTCGAGCACCAGGCCCATGAAGGTGAAGAACGGGATCGCCAGCAGCACGTCGTTGTTCATCGTGCCGTAGATGCGTTCCGGCAGCGCCTGCAGGAAGTTCTCCTGGAACATGCCGAGCTCGATGCCGACGAGGGCGAAGAACAGGCCGTTGGCGGCGAGCGCGAAGGCGACCGGATAGCCGAGCAGAAGGAAGAGCACGAGCGCGGCGAACATCACCGGCGCCATGTTGACGCGCAGGAAATCGCCGATGCCGGCGGCATGCGCATCGCCGGTGTGCAGGCTGAGGAAGGCGGCGGCGGTGAGCGCGAACAGCAGGACGGCGGAGCGGGCGAGGGTCATGGAGCGGGTCCGGGAAACGGCAGCTTGGCTCACGGGGCGAGACCTTCGGCCTTGGCCTGATCGAGCAGGCGCTGTGCTTCGGCTTCGGCGGCAGCGGCATGGCCGCGCACCGTCTCGTCGTCTTCGAGCTTTCCGCGCATGATTGCGATCTGCTTGATCACCTCGGAAATGCCCTGCAGCAGCAGCAGGGAGAAGCCAATGATCACTAGCCCCTTTGCCGGCCATTGCGGCAGGCCGCCGGCCGAGAGCGACTGCTCGTTGACCTGATAGGAGCGCATGAAGAACGGGCCGGAGTGATAGATCATCAGCACGCAGAACGGCAGCAGGAACAGCAGATGGCCGACCAGGTCGATCCATTGCTGGACGCGCTTCGGCAGCAGGTTGTTCACGATGTCGATGCGGATGTGCTCCTTGAGCTGCAGCGTCCAGGCGGCGCAGAGCAGGAAGACGGCGCCGAACAGCACCCATTGCAGCTCGAGCCAGGAGTTCGACGAGACGTTGAACAGCTTGCGGATGATCGCGTTCACGGTCGAGACGATGACCGCGAGGAGGATTAGCCAAGCGACCCACTGACCGATCTTGCGGTTGAGGGTGTCGATCGCGCGGCTGAAAGCCAGTGGTCCTTCCACCTCAGTCCTCCCTGAACCTTGTGGATTGTGGCCGCATCATGCGGTTAGCGAAGGGCGGTTATACCAATGCTACATGCCGTACAAGATTGCGCGGCGCAAGGCGCTGTGGATCAGTCGTTGCGCTGTCGGGGCTCGCTGCGCAATGCGAGCAGGGCGACGACGAGCATCAGCCACATCATCGCCATCAGCGCCGGCGGCCAATGCGCCACCAGCGAGCTGATCAGCACGGTGGCGAGCGCGCCCGAGCCAAGTTGGATCGCACCCGCGAGACCGGCTGCCGAGCCGGCGAGCTCGGGCCTCGCGGAGAGTGCTGCAGCGGTCGCTCCCGGCAGGGTCAGCCCGTTCCCGATCGCATTGATGGCGAGCGGCAGAAACAGGGTCAGCGGCGTCCAATAAGGTGTCAGCGAGATCGCGAACGCGACCGTCATCGCCACGAACGAAATCACCAGGCCGATCCAGGCCATCCGCGCCGTGCCGTGCCGCAGGACCAATCGGGACATCGCGAAATTGCCCACCATGTAGCCGAAGGCGTTGAGGATGAAATAGGCGCCATAGGTGTCGGAGCCGCGCCCCATCGTCTCGACCACGATGAACGGCGCCGCGGCGATGAAGGCGAAGAAGGCGGCGGAGGTCATCGCCAGCGCGATCACATTGCGGATGAAGCTGCGGTCACGCGCCAAGTCTGGAAACGCCCGGAAAATGCCGATCAGCGAGGCCCGTGCGCCGACATTCGGCGCCGTCTCGGGCAGGCGCATGCCGACGAGTACCAGCACGATCGCAGCAGCGGCCGCCATCGACCAGAAGATCATGCGCCAGCCGAAATTGGTCTCGATATGGCCGCCGAGATAGGGCGTGATCATCGGCGCCACGACCATCACCATGGTCACGGTCGCGATCTGGCGGGCGGCCTGGTCGCGGCTGGCCGTGTCGCGGATGATAGCGCGCGCGAGGGCGAAGGTGGTGCCGGCACCGGCGCCTTCGAGCACGCGTGCGAACAAGAGGGTTCCCGCGCTGTCCGCCAGAGCCCCGAGCCCCGAGCCGGCCATGAAGACTGCGGTGCCGGCCAGGACGCAGGGGCGGCGCCCGAAACGGTCGGAGAGTGGGCCGACGATGAGCTGCGTCAGCGCGACCGCCACCAGGAAGAGCGTCAGCGTCAGCTGGATTGTCGCATAGCTGGTGGCGAAGCTGCGGGCGAGCGCCGGCGTCGCCGGAGCCAGCATGTTGAGCGCGATCGGCTGCAGCGTCGAGATCGCGACGAGGACGGTGAGGGACGGTTTGGGGGTCATAGCGGCTTGTCGCCCTCAGGCTTCAGCTGCGAATCGGGTCGGACGCGCTGTCGGTGCAGCGTGTAGAGGCCGCTGCCGACGATCAGCGCGATGCCGGCGAAGGCGATCTTGTCCGGCGTCTCGCCCCAGACCAGCCAGCCGATCAGCACGGCGATAAGCACGACGGAATAGCGATAGCCGGCGACGACGCCGACATCGGTGTTGCGGAAGGCGCTGATGATACAGAAGCTGCCCGCGGTGACCAGGATGGCGGCAAGTCCGAGATAGAGCATCTCGATCCGCCAGGGCGATTGCCAGGTTTCCAGGGCGCCCATGCCGGAGGCCAGCAGCCCGACGATCATCGTCGAGACCAGGGAAATGACAGTCGACGGGACGTCGCTGCTGATGAAACGGGTCATCAGGTCGCGGATGGCGACTAGGAAGGCGCCGGCGAGCGCGATCAGCGCAGCCAAGCTGAAGCCGTCCGCGCTCGGGCGCATCACGATCAGGACGCCGATGAAGCCGACCGTCAGCGCGATCGTCCGGCGCCAGCCGACCGATTCGATCCGCAGCAGCACCGCCAGCAGGATGATCAGCAAAGGTGAGGCCATCACGATCGCCGTGATGTTGGCGAGCGGCAGCAGGCCGAGTGCCCAGATGAACGTCAGCGCGCACAGCGCTTCGACGACGCCGCGCCCCAGCACCACGGGCTTCAGACCGAGCGGCAGCTTGCGCCAGTCGCCCATCACCACGACCATCACGAGGCCCACGGCGATAGCGAAGCCGGTGCGCAGCGCTACCGCCTGCCCGGTCGGGAAGGCTTCGCGGGCGAGCTTCATCAGCGCGTCGTTGCAGCAGAAGAGCGACATCGCCATCATCATGGCGATGATGCCGCGGCGGTTTTGGGCGGCGGTGGCCAAGGCGGTTCCTGTCGAGCCCGGTAGGCTCAGGCGTCGAAGCGGGAAAGGGAGAAGGCGGAGAGGTCGAAAGCTGGGCGGCCGCTGGTCGAGAGATCGGCCAGGATTTCGCCGATCGCACTGGCGAATTTGAAGCCGTGGCCTGAGCAGGCCGAGGCGAACACCGCCTGCGGCACACCGGGCACGGCGTCGATGACGAAATCCTCGTCGGGCGAGACCGTATAGACGCAGCCCTTCGTCGTCAGCGGGTCGCCATTGGCGTCGGGGAGGTAGCGCGCCAGGCATTCGCGGATCAGGCGAATCTGGTTAGGGCTCGGCGTGCGGTCCGGTTGGCGCGGATCCATCGGTTCACGGGCAAAATGCGGCCCGCCGAGCTTGAAGCCGGGATGTTCGTAGAGCGGGAAGCCGTAGAACGTGCCTTCCTCGACGCTGAGGATAAAGACCGGGAAGGCGCCCTCGCGGAACAGCTCCGGGCGGCGCGTGGTGAACCAACCGATCGCCTGGCGCACGGTCGTCATCCGGCTTGCGAGCTCCGGCACCGCATCGGCGATCCAGCCGCCGGAGGTGATCACCAGCCGTCCGGCCGAATAGGTGCCACGCTCCGTCCGGACAGTGACACCGCCATCGGCGGTCGGCTGCCAATCGAGCATCGGCTCGCCGGTACGGATATCGGCGCCCCTGGACTGCGCCAGCCCGACATGGGCATAGATCGCCTTCTCCGAGGCAACGAATCCGCCGCCCGCCTGCCACAGGCCGATATGCCCCTCAGGCAGCTGGAAGGCCGGGAAGCGGCGGGAAATCTCGTCGCGATCGAGCACCTCGTGCTCGAGCCCATGGTCGAGGCAGGACTTCAGCGAGGACTCGACCGGTCCGAGCCCTTCAGGTGCAAGGTCGAGCGAGCCGGTGACGTGCAGGAGCTTCAGCCCGGCTGCCTCGCCGGTCTCACTCCAGAGCTGGTGCGCCCGTTTGACGATCGGCACATAGTGCGAGCCCTCGAAATAGGCGAGGCGGATGATCCGCGTCAGCCCGTGAGAGGAGCCCATCGCGTGGCCAAGGTCGAAGCGTTCGAGACCGAGCACCTTGAGGCCGCGCTTGGCCAGATGCCAGCAGGCGGCGGAGCCCATCGCACCGACGCCGGCAACGATCACGTCGTATCGCGATGAGCTCATCGAAGGTCCCTGAGGAGCCGGCTTCATCCGCCAGTCGGTTCTGCCCGCAATCTAGGCGGGCGGATGGAGCGGGTCCATCCCGCCTGGTGCGTGAGCGCCTACGCGCAGCGGGCAGGGCGGCGGCCGGGCGCAATGGAAAACTGCGCTCTGAGCGGCTGACTTCAGGCTTTTGTTAACCCTGTTGGCGGCATAGTCCGGCATCCTGTTTCGCCTCGGGAATGCCTATGCTTGCTCGCTCCGTCTGGCGCCTGTTGGGCCGCGCCGGCCCCGCTGCCGCGCCGGCTGCGTCGCAAGCCGTGGTCGAGACGCTTCAACCGCCACTGCCCGCTCCCGCCGAGACCTCGATCAGCGAAGCGATCAACGAGCTCGAGAACGATGTCGTCGCCGCGATGCGCCGTCTCAATGACGGGCTCGATCAGGCGGAGGACTGTTCCGAACGTTCCGAAGTCCGTTCCCGCGAGATCCGTGGCGGCATGGCCGAGTTGCGCGACGCGGCTGTGCAGGCAAGCGAGAACTCCTCATCGCTGGCGACGGCGACCCTGCAGGTCTCGGAGGCGGCCGAGCGGGTCGGCGCCGCAATGTCCGGCGCCCGCGACATGCTCGACAACGCCGCCGAGCGCGCTGGGGAGGCGACGGCAATGATCAACGGGCTCGCAACGGCGACCGGCGAGATCCGCTCGATCGTCGACGCCATTGCCGAGATCGCCCGCCAGACCAATCTGCTCGCCCTCAACGCCACGATCGAGGCTGCCCGCGCCGGCGAGGCCGGCCGGGGTTTCGGCGTCGTCGCGCAGGAGGTGAAATCGCTCTCGCTCGGCGTGCGGGATGCGGTCGACCATATCCGCAACCAGGTCGATCGCCTGAACCAGGCGGCGCAGGGGTCGGCCGCGGTTGTCACTGACGCGTTCCGCCTCGTCGGTGAGGTCAACCCGGTCATGGCGACCGTCGGTGAGGCCTCGCAGGAACAGGCGGCCGCGGCCGCGGAATTGTCGCGCAGCGCCGAAGCCACCGCGCGTTTCATCGAGACGGTGCGCGATCGCGTCACGCAGGTCGACCGCGTCGCGCTCGCCGCCGCTCAGGAGAATGTCGATGCGAGGCGCGCCCTCGCTGAAGGTGCACGCCAGGCGGAGGGGCTGCTGGAGCGCTTCGTGCCGACGCTGCGCCATACCGTCTTCGCCGATCGGCGCCAGCACGACCGTTTCCCGGCCGAATGCCCGGTCAGGCTCGAATTCGGCGGACGCGTCGTTGCCGGGCAAACGATCGATCTCGGCTTCGGCGGCGCGTTGCTGTCGGTCGCCGATAGGGAGCTGAAGGCGCGGACCCGGGGCACGATCGCGGTCGAGAACATGCCGCCGCTGCCTTGCCGGGTGATGGCGCGTAGCGATCTCGGGCTCCACATTGCGTTCGAACGCGGCGAGGAGGGCGCGCATGCGGCGCTGCACCGGCGGCTCGCCGAGATCGAGGACAGCTATCGCCCATTGATTGATCAGGCGCAGGAGTTCGCACATCGGGTCGCTGCTTTGCTCGAGGCGGCGTTGCGCACCGGCCGCCTGAGCGAGGATGACCTGTTCGACACCGACTATATCCCGGTCCCGGAGTCCAATCCGCGCCAGTTCGCCAATCGGGCGCTGCCCGCTCTGCAGGCGATCCTGCCGCCGGTGATGGAGCAGGCCAAGGCGAGCGATCCGCGCCTCGTCTTCACCTTGCCGATCGACCGGAACGGCTATGTCCCGGTGCATCATTCCGAGTATTCGCAGCCACAACGGCCGGAAGACCCCGATTGGGACGCAGCCTACAGCCGCGATCGCCGCATTTTCGACGATCGCGCCGGCATCACCGCCGCGCGCTCGACCCGGCCCTTCATCATCCAGTCCTATCAGCGCGACATGGGCAGCGCCGGCATTCAGCTGGTGCGCGAGGTTGACGCGCCGCTGCGTGTCGCCGGCCGCCATTGGGGCGGCGTGCGCATGGCCTATCGCATGGCATGAGGCCTCAGCCTCGTCCCGCCGCCAGGATCGCGTCGATCCAGCGCTGCGAGGTCAGGGCCTCTTCGCCGGTGACTACGGGATCGCGCTTGGCCTCGATCGCATCGAGGAAATCGGCGATCACGGCGCGGTGGGCGTCGTGCGGGAAGTCCATGATATTGGCGCCGCTGCCGGTATTGCCCTCGGCCTCGACCACCTCGGAGCGCCCGTCGAGGAAGGCGAGCTGTAGGCGCCCGCCGACCAGCGCCGCATGGCCCTTGCTGCCGATGATCTCGATGCGCTCGGGGTAGCCGGGATGGGCGGCTGTGGTGGTCACCAGCGTCGCCGGGGCGCCGTTTCCGGTTTCCAGCAGGGCGCCGACATAGTCCTCGGTCTCCATCCTGTGCAGGCCGGTGGTGCGCACCTGCGCCGCGACGACCTTCGACACGCCGACCAATGAACGGAACAGATCGAAGGAGTGGATCGCCTGCGTCAGCAGGACGCCGCCGCCATCGCGTGCCATCGTGCCGCGGCCGGGCTCGTCATAATAGCTTTGCGGCCGCCACCACGGCACCTGCAGCAGGCCCGCCTCCACCGTGCCGAGCTCGCCGCTGTCGAGCGCCGCCTTGAGCCTGAGGCTCGCCGGCCGGAAGCGGTGCTGCAGCACGACGCCGAAGGCCTTGCCCGAGGCCCGCGCCGCCGCGACCAGCTCCTCGCCGCGCGCGACCGTCAGCTCCAATGGCTTCTCGACAAGCACATGCTTGCCGGCGGCAAGGCAACGCGCCCCGACATCGCGATGGCTGGATGGCGGCGTCAGCACGATGACTGCCTCGACGCTCTGATCGGCGAGGACGACGTCGATATCGGTCGTGCCGGGGAAGGGGAACTGGCTGCGATAGGCGTCGAGCCGCTCCTGCGAGCGGCTGACGACGTGGCGGACATCGACCCGGCCGGCCAGGTCGACCAGGCTGCGCGAATGGGGCAGGGCGGCCGGCCCCAGCCCGATGACGGCGATGCCGATCTTGCGTGTCATTTGGCGTCGGTTCCTCTGATCGGCAGGCGTACGGCCCGGTCCTGCGCGTGCAGGGCGAGCCGGCAGACCGTGAACATGTGCTGCTGCGTCGCCGCCGTCTCGCTGCGATCGGCGATATCGGCGATGAGGGCGCGGAAATAGGTCAGCGGTTCGCGCGACGTGTCGATATGGCGGGTGCCGGCCTTGTCGACCAGGAAGAGATGGTCGGTGCCGGGTCGGCCGGCGATGTCGACATATTTGCGCAGCTCGATCGTCCCCTCCGTGCCGAGGATGGTGAGCCGCCCGTCGCCCCAGGTCGGCAGGCCGTCAGCGGTGAACCAGTCGACACGGATATAGCCGCCGGCCCGGTCGCTGCGCAGCAGGATCTCGCCGAAATCGTCGAAATCGGGTAGGTCCGGCACGCCGAAATGGCCGATGCCCGAGGTTGCGATCTCGGCGTCCTGCGAGCCGGTGAAGTGCAGGAACTGGTCGATCTGGTGCGAGGCGATGTCGGTCAGGATGCCGCCGAAATAGCGCTTGTCGAAGAACCAGTCCGGCCGGATCGGCCGGTTGAGCCGATGCGGGCCGAGGCCGACCGTCTGGATAACGCGCCCGATCGCACCGTCCGCGATCAGCTTGCCGGTGACGATGGTGGCGGGAACGACAAAACGCTCGGAGAAGCAGACCGAGAATATCCGCCCCGTCACCGCAACGACCCGCTCGACCTCGGCGAGCTGCTCGAAGGTGGTGACGCCCGGCTTGTCGACCATAACGTCCTTGCCCGCCCGCATCGCCCGGACCGCGAGGTTGGCCCGCTCCGAGGGGATGCCGGCGCAGACGACGAGGTCGATCGAGGGATCGTCGAGCAGCCGCTGGCTGTCCGCCTCCTTCAACTGCGGGAAACGCTCGCGGAAGCCATCGAGCACGCGCGGGTCGCTGGTCTGGGGATCGAAGCCGGCGCATTCCGCGCCGGCTTCGAGGAGACCGCCGACCATATGGTAGATATGGCGGTGGTCGAGGCCGATGGCTGCGAAGCGCATGCTATTTCGGCGCGTGGCCGACGCCGATCTCCTGATCCCAGCGCCGGAAGGCGGCGACCAGACGCTCGGGCGTCAGCGGCGGGCGGGTCGGCAGGCTGCCGATCAGCCCGTCATATTCGGGCCGGCCGTACTCCTTGATCACATCCTGGCTCTCCTGTGGGGCCATGGCGAGGGTCACGCCCTTCACGGCCGGGCCGGGATAGAAATAGCCCTTGTCGTAGGTTGCGGCCTGGGCCTCCGGCTTCAGCATGTAGGACATCAGCGCCAGGATCACCGGGACCTTCGCCGCGGCGACGCCCTTAGGGATGCACATGAACTGGGTGTCGGGAATCCAGTGCGTGTTGGCGAGGACGAAGACCTTGGCCTCCTTCGGCACGATGCCGAGCGCGCGCGGGTTGATGTCCCAGCCCAGCGTCGAGACGATGACGTCGCGGGTGCCTTCGCCGAGCTCCTTCATCGTCGGCGTGGTGCCGCCGGGATAGTAGTCGATGCCGGTGCCGAGCTCCTTGAGATAGGCCCAGCTCTTGGCCCAGCCGTTCATCGGATCGCTCGGGTCGCTGTCGCCGAGGATGTAGGGCAGGCCCTGCAGAAAGGTCCAGCCGGGGCCGGAGTTGAGCGGGCGGGCATAGGTGAAGCGGTTCTTGTTCTGCTTGACGTAGGCGAGGAACTCCTCGGCCGTCTTGGGCACGGTCTTCAATCGGTCGGCCGCATATTCGAACAGCGGGCCGGACGGCGAGTAGACCACTGCGACGCCTTCGTTCTGGCCGAAATTGCGCTGCATCATCAGCGCCTGCTCGTGATAGGTCTCTTCGGCCTTCGGCAAGGCGGCGGTGTGCGACTTCCAGACATCGATCCACAGGCCCTGCTGGATGCCATCCGACATCGCGCCCGGTCCGGTCAGTACCATGTCGATGTCGACGCGGTTGGCGTCCTGCTGCGCCTTGAGCTTGGCAGGCAGCTCCGGCGAGGGCGCGCGCGAAAAATTCAGCCGCGAGATCAGCTTGGGATTGTCCTTGGCGAATTTCTCGATCGCAGCCTGCGTCAATTGCAGATTGCCGGCGACGTCGATGATGTTGAGTGCGACCGGGCTCGCGGGCAGCGCGCCCTGGGCGAAGGCTCCGCCGGCGGAGAGCGCGGCGAGACTGGAAGCGCCGGCGATGACGCCGCGCCGTGTAATATGGCTCATGGTACCTCCCTGTGCTGGCCTGCTTTGCTGCGGCCTTGGCATGTATACTAGTACACCAGAGCCGACAGGCAAGATGCGACGAAAGCAGGGGCGGGCTGCGTGAGGTCGGAGGACGTGCTGCTCGGCAGGGATGCGCTATTCGGCGCTACTCGGATCGGTCGCCGCCCCATCCGGACGTCGAATACGACATCCCGGGCTGCTTTTCCTGAGCGCGCGAGCGTCAGTTCCGGACTCCCGAGCGACGGCGCGCCGCTCCAGAAGCCGGAGTACCTCGTCCGGGCAATCTCCTGCCCGGATGCTCGTCTTCTGGTCGCTTCCGATCTGAGGTCAGCTCGATCAGGACGAGGGCGCGGTTGATATTCTCGCGAACCATATCCAGGCAGATGGCTCCGCTCATGTGACGGCCGGAGCGACTTCGTCTGTGATCTGGCTCGTCGTCGGCCCCGACCCATGCCGCCGACCGAATGGGCATCTGTTACATGCGCGAGGCGATCGAGAGCGCACCGAAAGATGGAAAAGTCGTCATCGTCAGGGATGGCGAGAATCTGGCTTTTGATCCCGCTCACTGGGCGGGTCCATGGGTAGGGGAAAACCGCCTGTCCGACCCGGCCGTGCCGAGACGCCGGCGGGCTCCGGCGCCGGGCAGATGCCTCCTGCGAAAGGCAATGCGTCGCGCAAATCCGCGCAAGGGAGCGAGCTACCGCGTCGGCGGCGTTATATGTCATTGCTGGGCGGCGTCGCGACCGTGGCGCTCCTGCTCATCGTCGCGACCCGCGACGCAGGCCGTCCGGATCCCGTCGAGATCAGGGAGCAGGTCGTGGCGCGGGCCACCTTGCCGCCGACCTCGGCCCCGACGATCGCCCCTGCAATGCTCCGGCAGGGCACCCCGGGACCGGACGCCCGGCGATCGCTGGATGGGGAGCAGGCCGGAGCCGCAGTGCAGGAGCTGGCCGAGGCGCGGCGCGCCATCGGAGTCCTGAATTCCCAGCTCCAGGCCGAAGCCACGAAGACCGAGCAATCATTGAGCCAGGAGCGCAGCAAAGCGGCGGCTTTGATGCAGGAGGTAGTCGCCGTCCGACAGGAACTGGCCGCAAGCACGGCGCAGCATCGTCAAGCGCTCGACGACGAACGCGCACAGCGTACCGCTCTGGCGGTCGAGCTGATGGCGGCGCAGCGCGATTTCGAGGCGCAGGCGGCGCAGCTGCGCAAGGCCAGCGACGAAATAGGCCAGCTCAAGCAGGCGCAGGCCACGAGGACCGGGCAGCTATCGGAAGAGGAGCGGCAGAAAACGGCCGCCCTCATGCAGGAGGCTGCAGCGGCGCGACAGGAGCTGGCTGCGATCGCCGCGCAGCATCGCCAGGTGCTCGACCAGGAACGTGGGCAGCGTGCGGCGCTGGCGGCCGAGCTCTCGGCTGCACAGCGCGAGGTTGCGGCTCAAGGCGCGCAGTTGCGCAAGGTCAGCGACGAGACCGGCCAGCTCAGGCTGGCGGAAGCCGCGAAGACGGCGCAGTCTCTGGAACAGGAGCGGCAGAAGACGGCTGCCCTCACACAGGCCGCGGCGGCGCGGCAGGCGTTGAGCTTGAACGTGGCGCAACATCGTCAGGCCCTCGACGACGAGCGCGTGCAGCGTACCGCGCTGGCCGCCGAACTGGCGGCAGCGCGGCGTGATGTCGAGGCGCAGGCTGCGCAATTGCGCAAGGCCGGCGACGAGGCCGGCCAGCTCAGGCAGGCCGAGGCTGCAAAGGCCGTGCACGCCCTGGAGCAGGAGCGGCAGAAGACGGCTGCGCTCGCGCAGCAGGCCGCAGCCGTGCGCCAGGCATTGGCTGCAAGCACGGCGCAGCATCGTCAAGCCCTCGATGACGAGCGCGCGCAGCGGACCACGCTGGCCGCCGAACTGTCGGTGGCGCAGCGCGAGATCGCGGCCCAGTCGGCGCAGTTGCGCAAGGCGAACGGTGAAACAGAACAGTTCAGGCAGGCAACCGAGGCCACGATCGCAGAAGTGCGCCAGGCCCTGCAGCAGGAGCGCGACCGGTCAGCCGCCATCGCCGAGGAACTCGCTTCCGTACGAGCCGCGAGCACAAGGCCTGCTCCGACGGAACAGAAGCCGGTCGAAGCGCCGACCATCGTCGCGACGCCACAACTGGTAGGCGCAGAGGCCCGGAGCAGCCCGGAGGCAGCGCGGCTGATCGCCCGGGCCAGCGCGCTGCTCGGTCAGGGCGATATCGGTTCTGCCCGGATCGTGCTCGAGCGCGCGGCCGAAATGGGCAACGCCCGGGCGAGCTTCATGCTCGCGGAGACCTACGATCCCCGCATCCTGTCCGCCTGGGGCACCTATGGCACACGCGGCGAGGTGACGAGGGCGCGCGAACTCTATGCGAAGGCGCAGATCGGCGGCATCCGCGAGGCCAAGGAGCGCGTCGATGCCTTGCCGCAGTGACGCCTGAGGCCGCCGACCGGCGGGCCAATGGTCAGGCCAAAAGGAGATGAGCGGATGAACACGCCTTCGGGACGGCATCTGCTGCTGTTGATCGGACTGGCCGGGCTTGTTCCAGCGCTCGAGCCGGCTGGTCTGCAGGCACAGACACCCCAGATGAGCGCTGCGAGCGCCGCCCCGCCGCGGCGCGCCCGTCCGGCCGCGACGGAACAGGACAAGATCAACGCCTGGACGGTCGGCCTTGCCGCGGGGCTGCTCGAAGGTGCGCCGCTGCGTCTGGGGGCGGAGATGGCCCGCGTCGTCGACGATGGGCCGAACCTGCATGTGCTGCCGATCGTCACCCGCGGGGCCACAGAGAACCTGAACTCGCTGCTCTATCTGCGCGGCATCGACGCGGCGATCATCAACTCCGATGCGCTGGAAGAGTACAAGGCCCAGATGCCGCAGATTCGGCGCAAGATCACCTATGTGCTCAATCTCTTCCCCTCGGAACTGCATGTCTTCGTCCGGCCCGAGATCCAGAGCCTTCAGGACCTCGCCGGCAAGAAGGTGAACTTCAACACGCTCGGCACGGCTGCCGCCTATTCGGGGCCGCTGATCTTCAGCCGTCTCGGCGTCAACGCCGAAAACACCTTCATTCCGCATCAGGTCGCGCTCGAGCAGATGCGCAAGGGCGAGATGGCGGCCGTCGTCTTCATCACCTCGAAACCGGTCGACGCATTCGTGCGCGGGCGCTTCGAGCCCGGCTTCAAGTTCCTTTCGGTGCCGTACGACAGCAAGTTCGAGGACTACTACCTGCCGGCGGTGCTGGAGGCCGGCGAGTATCCCGGTCTCATCAAGGCGGGCGAGCGTGTGTCGACGATCGCGGTGCCGACTGCTTTGGTCGCATTCAACTGGGCTCCCCAGACCAATCGTTATGAGCGTGTCGCCCGCTTCGTCGACACCCTGTTCAGCCGTATCGAGAAGCTGCAGTCCCCTGGCTTCGACGCGAAATGGAAGTCGATCAATCTCGCTGCGACCGTCCCCGGCCTCGACCGCTTCCCGGCGGCGCAGGAATGGCTGGATCGCAAGGGGCAGACGCAACGTGCGAGCCGATGAAACTGATCATGCTCTCCGTCGCCTTCGAGATCGCGAGCAGGATCGCCTTCGCGCAGGGCGCGCCCGATCCAATGGCGCAGCTTCGCGCCTGCTCGCTGCTCGACCCGGCGGATCGCCAGGCCTGTTTGAACAAGCTGCCGCAGCCGGTGAAGGTACCTGATCGACCGGCGGGCAGCGGCGAAGCCTGGGTGATCAGCGAGACCACCTCGCCGGTCGACTATACGCCGATTGTCACCGCCACCGCGTTTTCCCGCGGCAGTGCCGACAGCCCTCTGAAGCAGCTCTCAGTTCACTGCCGCGGTGGCCGGACCGAGATGGTGGTCGGTGGACCAGCCGTCTCCGATGGCGGCGTCGACTACGCCCTGTCCTACCGCCTCGATGACAGCCCGCCCGTGCAGGTCGCAGCCGGCCGGCCTTCGTTCGGAAGCGGCGTGGCATTCAGGGGCGATGTCGTGGGCCTGCTGCTGTCGCTCCCGGCGGACGGCAGTATCTCCATCCGCCTCTCGGCGCGAACCGGCGCCGTCCATGATGGGCATTTTTCCCTCGCCGGCCTGAAGGCAGCGCGGGACAGGGTCGCAGCAGCCTGCAAATGGCCGCGCACCGTCGCCAAACCACGTAGCGAATAGACCTCGAACTCATGGGTGGAATGTGATGACGATCAGGCTCAAAGACTTCGTCTGCGCCGCCTTGGCGACTGGCGCCGCGCTGTCCATCGCCGTTTCGCCTTCGGCGGCACAGGGCACGAAGCAGAGTTCGGTGCAGGCGCCGAAGCCGCCCATGGTCGAACGCAAGCCGCATCGCCTCATCCTGCAGGTGAACACGAACGAAGCTGCGATGATGAACCTCGCGCTCAACAACGCGGCGAACGTGGCGCAGTACTACCAGGACCTCGGCGAGAAGGTGGAGATCGAGGTCGTCACCTTCGGCCCCGGCCTGCACATGCTGCGCGACGACACCTCACCGGTGAAGGCGCGGATCAAGGCGATGACGGCAAGCACGCCGGCGATCTCTTTCAAGGCCTGCGGCAACACACAAGGCAACATGAGCAAGGCCGAGAACAAGGAGATCGCGCTCATTCCCGAGGCGTCGGTGGTGAAATCCGGCGTCGTCCGAGTCATCGAGTTGCAAGAGAAAGGCTGGACCTATGTCCGGCCATGATCGGCCGCGGCCTAACCAGGCACCCGCGCACGTGAAGCGGACATCTGGAAGACCCGGAATGGGCCACGAACAGTTGCGACTCTAGCCAAGGTCGCGCAACGCCCTCGGTTTCGGACAAGCTGCGCGATGCCGTCAGCCGCAGCCCCATCCTCAGCCGCCCCTCATGCTCATATGCCGGCCGACCGCGGCGCGGGCCGGCACATCGTGGCAGCTTTCGAATTTGCCACAGACCCCTGCAATGTCGACAGCGTTCGAGATGAACGCTACGTCATCACAGGGGCGGCAACCGGGTATGGGAATGCGCGAAGCAGGGATCAGCCTGGCTGGTACGCTCATTGTGTTCTTTGCCCGCTTCATCACGGCGGTCCGCGGACGATGGGACGGCGTCGCGCCGACCGACGAGCAACGAATTTATTTCGCCAATCATGCCAGCCACGGCGATTTCGTCCTGATCTGGACCGTGTTGCCGCGCCGCATGCGATTTGCGACCCGGCCGGTCGCCGGGAGCGATTACTGGCTGAAGGGCAGCCTTCGGCGCTTCATCGGCCGCGATGTCTTCAATGCCGTTCTGATCGATCGCGATCCAGCGACTCGAACGAGTGACCCGGTCGTCCAGATGACCGGGGCGCTCGATGCCGGCTCCTCTCTCATCGTGTTCCCGGAAGGCACGCGCAACACCACCGATGCGCGGCTCCTGCCGTTCAAGAGCGGTCTGTTCCATCTGGCGCAGGCGCGGCCGAACGTGGCCCTCGTGCCGGTGTGGATCGACAATCTCAACCGCGTCATGCCCAAGGGCGAGTTCGTGCCGGTGCCGCTGATCTGCACGGTCACCTTTGGCGCCGCGCTTTCCCTCACCGAGGCCGAGACGAAGCAGGATTTCCTGGCCAGGGCAGAGGCGGCGCTGCTCGCTCTGTCACCAAAGGCGAGCACGCCATGACGATGCCGCATCCCGATCTCGTGGCCGTGCTGGCAGGCCTGCTCGCCGTCCTGATCGCCGCGTCCGCGATCGGCTACGCTCTGCAGCGCAGGCTGTCGCCGGATGGCTCGAACGCCGTGGTCGAGAACCTCAACGACCGCATCCGCGCCTGGTGGATCATGGTCGTGCTGATGGGGCTCGCGCTGATCGGCGGCAAGACCGGCGTGACCCTGCTCTTCGCCTTCTGCTCCTTCGCAGCCCTGCGTGAGTTCATCACGCTGACGAATACGCGCCGTGCCGACCATTGGGCGCTGGCGGCCGGCTTCTTCATCATGCTGCCGGTGCAGTATTACCTGATCTGGATCGAGTGGTACGGGCTCTATTCGATCTTCATCCCCGTCTACGCGTTCCTGCTCATGCCGATCATCGCGGCGGCGCGCGGCGACACCGAGCATTTTCTGGTGCGCATCGCCGAAGTTCAGTGGGCGCTGATGATCTGCGTCTTCTGCACCTCGCATGTGCCGGCGCTGCTCAGCCTCGACATTCCCGGCTATCAGGGGCGCAATGTGCTCCTGATCGCCTTTCTCGTCATCGTCGTGCAGATGAGCGATGTGCTGCAGTACGTGTGGGGCAAGCTTCTCGGCCGCACCAAGATCGCGCCCAGGCTGTCGCCGTCCAAGACGGTCGAGGGTTTCGTTGGCGGTGCGCTCAGCGCCACCGCCGTCGGTGCCGGATTGTCCTGGATGACGCCGTTCACGCCGCTGCAGGCCGCTTTCCTGGCCCTGGTCATCGTCGTGATGGGCTTCTTCGGCGGGCTCGTCATGTCGGCGATCAAGCGCGATCGCGGCATCAAGGATTGGGGCCACCTGATCGCCGGCCATGGCGGCTTCCTCGACCGGCTCGATTCGGTGGTGTTCTCCGCTCCGATCTTCTTCCACCTCGTCCGCTACGGCTGGTCGACCACGTGAGCGCGCCACTCGCGCGCCTGATGCGAAGCAGCATCGTGCATGTCGCCTTCGCCTTCATCGCCATGGGGAGCTGGGCGATTTTCGCCAACCGTGCCCATCCGATGCCGGCACCGCTCATCGCCGGGCTGATTCAGGGCACGCTGTCGGCCGGCATCACCCTCGTCCTGAAACGGGGTATCGAAGAGCTGGCCAGGCGCTTCTCCGGGCTGACCGCGCTTCTGGCTCCGCCAGCGATCGCCGGGCTGGTCTCCGCGAGCGTGCTGACCATCATCCACACGCTCGGCGGCACGCCGGAAATCGGCAGGACGATCGCCGTACCGCTGACCGTCGCGACGAGCTATGCGGCGCTCTACAATTTCTCGCTGTGGCGCAGCAGGAAGGCGATGAACCATGGCGCAGGATGACGATCGGCGGCCGCTCGCGAGCCGCGATTCCGGCTGGGCCCGGGGCATTGCGCGCCGGCTGAGCGCCACCGGTATCACGCCCAACCAGATCTCGATGGCGAGCATGGTGATGGCGGCTTTCGCCGGCACCGCCTTCTGGCTCGCAGGCACGGCGGCTCCCGGCCCGCGTGCCGCGCTGCTTCTCGCCGCAGCCCTGTTCTGCCAGTTCAGATTGCTCTGCAATCTCTTCGATGGAATGGTGGCGATCGAGGGCGGCAAGCAGGCTGCGGACGGGCCGTTCTGGAACGAGTTTCCCGATCGCGTCGCCGATATCCTCATTCTCACTGGCGCGGGCTACGGCGCCGGCGTGCCGGCCTTGGGGTGGGCGGCTGCCGGCCTTGCCGTGCTGACGGCCTATACCCGCGAGCTTGGACGCAATTGCGGGCTGCCGGCCGACTTCTCCGGCCCGATGGCGAAGCAGCACCGCATGGCGACGATCACGGCGGCGGCGCTCCTGGCGCTGCTGGAGCCGCTTTGGCGAGGCCAGAACCAGGTGCTGGTCATCGCGCTCTGGCTGATCACGGTGGGGGCCGCAGTGACCGCTCTCAGGCGGGCCACGAACATCGTCCGCGGTTTGCGCGCCCGCTGAGCGTTCGAGGCCCGCCCAGTCCTCAGCCGCCGGTCACGCTCATGTGCCGGCCGACGGCGGCACGGGGCTGGCGGCGATCGATGACGAAATCATGGCCCTTGGGCTTGCGCGAGATCGCCTCTTCCATCGCCCGGTAGAGCAGGGCGTCGTCACTGGAAGCGCGGATCGGGGCGCGCAGATCCGCCGCATCCTCCTGGCCGAGGCACATAAAGAGCGTGCCGGTGCAGGTCAGGCGCACCCGGTTGCAGCTCTCGCAGAAATTATGGGTCATCGGCGTGATGAAGCCGATCAATCCACCAGTCTCGCGCACCCGGACATAGCGCGCCGGACCGCCGGTGCGGTACGGATCGTCGTCGAGCGTGTAGCGGTCCATCAGCCTGGCCCGCACCATCGAGAGCGGCAGGAACTGGTCGAGCCGGGCAGGCTCGATCTCGCCAAGCGGCATCACCTCGATCAACGTCAGGTCCATGCCGAGCCCATGGGCCCAGTGCATCAACCCTTCGATCTCGTCTTCGTTGACGCCCTTCAGCGCCACCGCATTGATCTTGACGCGCAGCCCCGCCGCCCGCGCCGCCTCGATGCCGGCGAGCACCTTGGAGAGGTCGCCCCAGCGCGTGATCTTGCGGAATTTTTCCGGATCGAGCGTGTCGAGCGAGACATTGACGCGGCGCACGCCGCAATCGGCCAGCTCCTGCGCATAGCGGCCGAGCTGAGAACCGTTGGTAGTTAGGGTCAATTCGTCGAGCGCGCCCGAGGCGAGATGGCGCGAGAGCGAGCGGAACAGGTTCATGATGTCGCGCCTGACCAGCGGCTCGCCGCCGGTGATGCGGAGCTTCCGCGTCCCGCGCGAGACGAAGGCGGTGGCGACGCGGTCGACCTCTTCGAGCGTCAACAGGTCGCGCTTCGGCAGGAAGGCCATGTCCTCGGACATGCAGTAGACGCAGCGGAAATCGCAGCGATCCGTCACCGAGATGCGTAAGTAGGAGATGTCGCGGCCGAACGGGTCGGTCAGCGGCGCACGCATCAAGGGCTTGATGGGGTCGTGCAGCACGGCGGCTGAAATCCTCGGGCGGTCGCGGTCTTGCGGCGCGGTGCGCCTGCCGTTGCTCTGATATAGGAAGCGAGCATTGTCGGCGACAGGGCTGCGGTCAAGCAGGCTGATGGTCGCAAGCGGTTCTGGAGAAACACGAAGATGTCAGATTGGCCGAGCGAGATCCGTCTGTCGAAGGATCGTCGCACTCTGCACGTGACCTTCGAGAGCGGTGAGAGCCATGCGCTTTCCGCCGAACTTCTGCGCGTCGAGAGCCCTTCGGCCGAGGTCCAGGGCCATGGCCCGACGCAGAAGCAGACGGTGCCGGGCAAGCACGAGGTCGAGATCCTCAAGGTCGAGCCGGTCGGCCACTACGCCGTCCGCCTGACCTTCGACGACATGCACGACACCGGCATCTATGGCTGGGACTATCTGCGCGAGCTCGGCCGCGACGGCGAGGCGAAGCTGCAAGCCTATCTCGACGAGCTGGCGGCGAAAGGGCTGTCGCGGGAGCGGGTTCGGCGCGGGTAAGGTGGGCATGGCTGTTCGGGGAGATGCGACCGACTGCGAATGTCAGTGATGCATGACAAGCAGTCCATGAACTGCCTGTAAAGCTTCATGTATATAGATTGTTTATAGCTGAAATGAACAGGGAATCAATCACTTATGGATTTCGACAAGAAGACCGCGTTCATCTACCCCTGCATTATGTTAGCAGGTGTAGGAACAGTGATCGGAGGCTTGATTTGGCGAGAACAGCGCCATTAAAATCGTCTTGCAACAGAGCCGCATGTCCCCGGCACGATCGTTTCGTTTCCGCACGGCAGGGGCGCGCGCGCCCTGATTGAGTTTACGAGATATCAGAACGGTGAACCAATTCTCTGCCGAGCCGAGGTCTCTCTGGATGCGGGGAATGCAAAGGTTGGACAGAGGGTTTCTGTCGCGCCCCGACCGGGCTCCTGTGGCGATGCCGCGGCGAGTTTGGATCTCTCCAACGGCCCTTAGTTTTGACCGATAGGGCGAGCGGCTTGCCGTCATTCCGAGGCAGCCTGCAGGGCTGAGCCCGGAACCCAGAGCCGATGCCGGCCATCGTCGAGGCGCGGCGCTGACAGCGCCTTTCCGGCAGCGACATCGGTTCTGGGTTCCGGGCTCTTTGCTATCGCAAAGCCCGGGAAAGACGGTGCAACGCCGACCAGAAGCCCGAACCTCCAATCGGTCATAGGTCAAAGACCGTCGGTAAGAGGCCTGGGTGCGGCAATTCTGTTCCGGGCCGGACATCGATACTCGCCGGGCCGAAAGCAGATCCGATCGCCCGCGCTGTCCCCATCATCGCCGCCGCAACAAAAAAGGCCGGCGTGAAGCCGGCCTTTCGCAATCCTCGAATGCGGCGTTCGCTCAGCGGGCGACGACGACGCGGGTGCCGACTTTGGCGCGCTCGTAGAGGTCGATCACATCCTCGTTCAGCATGCGGATGCAGCCCGAGGAGACCGCCTGGCCGATCGTCTCCGGCTCGTTCGAGCCGTGGATGCGGTAGAGGGTCGAGCCGAGATACATGGCGCGGGCGCCGAGCGGGTTCTCCGGTCCGCCGGGCATGAAGCGCGGCAGATCGGGGCGGCGCTTCAGCATCTGCGCCGGCGGGGTCCAGCCCGGCCACTCGGCCTTGCGGGTGACGGTCTGCGAGCCGGCCCAGTCGAAGCCGGGGCGGCCGACGCCGACGCCGTAGCGGACGGCCTTGCCATCGGGCAGCACGAAATAGAGGCGACGCTCGCTCGTGTTGATCACGATCGTGCCGGGGCGATAGGTGCCGCTGAAGGAGACGACCTCGCGCGGGATCGCGGTCGCCTGCGCCTTGGCAGGGTCGACATAGGTGACGAGCGGCTGGCGGGTGAGCGGGTCGATCTCGGCGACAGCGGCGGTCGCCGTGGCCGCGACGGCCGTGCCGGCGATCAGGGCCAAACGGAAGAAGCGGAGCATTGCGGCCTCGGTGGATTACGGGGTGGCGGGCGCGAAGAAAGGTGACGGAAAAACGTCAACAATTCCCCAAATCTCTGGCAGAGCGAAGGCTGCCATTCAATCGACCGGCGTTCACATCGGCGCGACCTTCCGAGCTTTGAAGGCGCCCGTTGCCGGTGTGCAACAGGCGCAGGCGTCTGGAGGCTGCTTGGCCTGATCTGGGCGGTTTTCGGGCGGAAGCGCGGCGGACAGCGGCTCCCCCGAATGAAGGACGCGGCGCGCTTCGAGGAGGGCTACGAAATCCGAAGATCCTGCTTCGTCGCCAAGTTCGGCGAGGTCGAGGCCAGGCATTGCCTCAGGGAAGACGCGCATGGCCAAGGCAGTCGCAGTCCACGCCGTCTACCTCGAGGACTCCACCATGATCCATGAATTCAACTTGAAACGGATCGGGCCCGACGGATTGGAGACCGGGCACGCCGGCATACGGGAAAGCTTTTCGCCTCGGAAGGCTGTCGACGAGATTCTATACTCAGCGAATGTGGCGGGCGGGAACCGGATCAAAATCCTGCGCCTCCTCGCGCATGGCGATGCTGGCGAGTTCAATTTTCCTGGTCTGAAGGGACGTTCGTCTATCGCGCGGGAATATGGCGGGCTGCGGGGCGCATTCGCGCCTCTGGCCAGGATCGAGATCCACGGCTGCGGCTGCGCCAGCGAAAAGGATCTGCGTACTGTGCGCGATCCTCAGACGCAGCGAAAGGTCGAGGTCGGCCAGTATACGGGTGATCCGAAAGGACGCGGCCTGCTCTTCCTTTATGCTGTGGCGCGAACCTTCAACGTTCCCGTCACCGGTGGGGTGGACTCGCAAGGCCCCTGGGACGGCTGGAGCTATAGCGGTGTCACCGTCACCATTTCTCCTGCCGGCAAGTTCTACGCCGAGAAGCCGGGGCAGCGCTGGTGGGATCCTTCTTCCGCAGACGAGGAGGCTGGCCGCGAGTTCAGGCGGATCCAGAAGCAGTACATCGACAAGAAGCTCTATGTGGAGGCACGCATTGCGCTTCGCGTGCTGATGGCGACCTATCCGACATCGAAGGAGGCGCGCGATGCAGAGCGCTTGGTGCCGCTGGGAGGGCTGGAGGCGCTGGACAAGCCGCCCCCTGGGATGGCGACGAAGTTCGAGTAGGCCTGTACCCTCGCGGGATCGTGCGTCGCTCGTGAAGACCTGTCCGATTGCCGTTAACGGACCGTTCGCCTAATCTTCAGATGAAGGGGCAACTTCCGATTGCAAAGCCGGGCCGGCTCTGGTCCGCTTCTGCGAAACGCCGGGAGGTTCGCCATGCCTGCGTGCCAACTCAATGCCGGACCAGATGAACTCGCTGCCCTCGGGACAGCCTTTCACGAGGCGTGGCGGCATGTCGGCCCGATCGCTGGACCGTTCGAGAATCCTCATCGCGAATGGCTCGCGCGCCTGATTCTCGGCCTGCGTCGTTCCGGCCATTCCGGCGACATTACGCTGCTCGCGATCGAGCAGTTCCAGGCGACCTCGCCCCTGGCCGAATGGGCGAGCAGCGCGCAAGGCGCGCCGCGGCGCCCTGAGCGCATCGGCCACGGCTGAGCGCGGCCCGCGGCGACCCTTACATCTCCAACAGACCTGATTCAGGCCGGTGCCCGCATGGCGGGCAACGTTGCCGTAATCTTCGCCCGCAATCTGCACCGTGCTGACCCGGTCCGATGAACGGACCTGCGGTCGCAAGGCAGATGCGTCGGCGGCGACCAAGGCCGCCGCAAGGAGTCTTTGATGAAGCGTCTTATCCCGATCGCCGGCCTCGGCCTGCTGGCCCTGCTCGCGGTCCCGGCCATGGCGGCCGATCGTCCCGCGCGCGTGCAGCAATACCAGCCGGCCTATTCGCAGCCGCGCCCCTATAACTGGAACGGCATCTATGCCGGCGTGCATGCAGGCGCCGCCTTCGATCGTTTCGACGGAGCCGCCAAGAAAAGCCGCAACGAAATCCTGCTCGGCGGCCAGGTCGGCTACAACCACCAGATGGGCAGCCTCGTCACCGGTCTGGAAGCCGACATGTCGATGAACGGCTTTGGCAGGGGCGCCAAGCGCACCGGCGGCACCAGCGCCGACATGCGCTATGCCGGCACGCTGAAGGCCCGCGCCGGCGTCGCCTTCGACCGCCTCCTGGTCTACGGCCTCGGCGGTGTCGCCTATGGCAGCCTGAAGGCGAGCGACGGGCTCGTCTCGAAGGAAAAGAGCAAGATCGGCTATGTCGTCGGCGCCGGCGCCGAATACGGCATCACCGACAATCTCTCCGCCAAGGTCGAGTACAACTATGTCTCGCTCGGCAAGCAGAACTTTCAGTTCACCACTGGCCGGGCCCGCGTCGGCGTCAGCGAGCATATCGTCAAGACCGGCCTGAACTACCGGTTCTAGTCCTGAAATCCCGGGCCGGTTGACCGGCCCGGATCACCTTGCGGCCCTGGAGTCCGTTCCGGTCAGGTTGGCTCAACCTGATCGGATCGGGCATCAGGGGCCGCGCCAAGGCATGGATGGAGCGTGATGTGTCTGGATACTTCGCCCCTATTCCGGCATCACGTTCCATCCGTGCACCCTGAATCGATCCCTTAATGCGCGCACTGATCGTCGAGGACGAGCCACAGCTGATGGCTTTCCTGTCCTCGCTCCTCACCAATGCCGGGCTTATCGCCGATCGCACGACCACGATCGATGCGGCGCTGGCCGCCCTGCGCTCGACCCCTTTCGACATCGTCATCGTCGATCGACGCCTGCCCGACGGCGACGGCCTGTCGATTGTCAAGGCGCTGAGCAACTCCGATACGCGGCCCGCCTTCCTGATCCTGACTGCCCGCGACGCCAAGGCCGACGTGATCGAGGGCTTGAACGGCGGGGCGGACGACTATCTGATCAAGCCTTTCGAGCCGGAGGAGTTGCTGGCGCGCCTGCGGGTCATCATGCGCCGGCGCAATCCCAAGCGCTCGCTGGTGATCACCGCCGGCAACCTGTCGCTCGATCTTGAGGGACGCTGTGCCTCCGTCGGCTCGGAACTGCTCGACCTGCGCCGGCGTGAGGCCCTGATCCTGGAAGCGCTCGTCCAGCGGGCCGGCCGCGTCGTCACCCGCGACGTCCTGATCGAGGCCGTCTACGGCTTCGACGACATGATCGAGTCGAATACGCTGGAGGCGCAGATCTCGCGGCTGCGGCGCAAGCTCAAGGATGCCGGCGCCCGGGTCGAGATCACCTCGCTGCGCGGCATCGGCTATATGCTGAGAACTGTGGAGCTGGCGCAGTAGTGCTGCGGCTCGGTGGTCATTCGGGCGGCGGGAAGACCAGCCGCACCAGGGTGCCGCCGCCGGGTCGGCCGAGAATGGTGAGTGTTCCGCCATGGGCAGCCATGATGTCGCGCACGATCGTCAGGCCGAGCCCTGCGCCAGTCGAATTCGGTGACATCCGGTTGAACGGCTCGGTCACCTGCGAGCGGTCGGAGGGGGCGATGCCGACCCCGTCATCGGCGATTTCAACCACGGCACCGTCAATCACCTTGACCAGGATCATCGATTTCGCCTGGGCATGGCGCAGCGCATTGTCGACCAGATTGGCGATAGCCGCCCGAACCGTCGGCTCGTTGGCCTGGATCAGCGAGCGGCGATCGCCTTCCTCGTCCAGCGCGATATCGGCTCCGTTGCTCAGGATCAACGGAGCGAGATCGGCCAGCACCGCGCGGGCAGTGGCGTTGAGCTGCAGCGGCTCGAAGGGGAGTTCCGTGCTGTGCAGGCGCGCGAGCTGCAGCATCGACGAGACGATGGTGGTCAACCGGCTGACATCGGTGGTGAGCGCCAGCCGCATCTGATCGTTCGGCAGCGCGTCGATCCGGCCGTGCATCACGGTCAGCGGGGTACGCAGCTCATGCGCGACATTGTTCATGAAGCGCTGCTGCACCTCCATGTTCTTGGCGATCTGGTCGAGCGCCCCATTGAGGGCAGTGGTCAGCGGCATCAGCTCGACCGGGGTCTCCTCGGTCGGCAGTAGGCCGCGCGGCGCCCTCGGGTCGATCCTGGCCGCGGCCTCGGCAGCGCTTCGCAGCCGCTCGCCGATATAGGAGACCGACATCGCGATCGCCGCCGCGATCAGCAGGCCGAAGACCACCGAGATCGCCAGTGCGGAGCCCGCGATGCCGCGCAAGTAGTAGCCGAGAATCAGATCCCAGCCCGGCCGGCCGCCGCCGGTCGCCACGATGACGCGGCTGCCGTCCTTCTCGATCACGTCGAAGGCGAGCGCATTGTCGCCACCGACCCGCATCTGCGCGGCGATGGTCGGGCCGTCGAGCCTGATGTCGATCGGCAGGCCCGGCCGCAATTCTGGCGCATACTCAACGACGGAACGTCCATCCGAGACGAGGTACCAGAGCTGGGGACTGGCGCGCTCGATCCGGGTCAGCCCGGCGGTCTTGTCGACCTGCAACGGGTTTCCGGACGGCGAGCGCACGCTTTGCTGGATGACCTGCGAGGTGACATCGTTGCGCAGGGCACCGGGGTCCTCGGTGACAAAGGTGAAGACGATGACGGCGCCGATGAAGGCGGTGAACAGGACGATGCCGAGCAGCGACAGCCGAATGGTGAGGGCGCGCGAGAGCGAGGTCACCGTCGATCTCCGCGGTTACGGACTGCCGGGTGAGGGGCCAGGGCGAACTGGGTGTTACGGGTCGTCACGGAACCTCGATGCGGATATGGCTTGCGGAACCGGGCGCTCCTGCCTTCCTCTTCCTGCATGGACCGTATCGCCATTGCCGTTCAACTCTCTCCCGGTACGGCCAACCTGATGCATGTTCTGCATGTCCTGGCGAGATGGTCCTGGCTGCGTCTGGCGCTGGTCGTGCTGTCGGCGGGCATGTCGAGCGTTGTCTTCGCCCAAAACGCGCCGGTGAAGGGCGACATCAGGCCCGGCCAGCTGCCGACGGCTCCGCGACAGGATATCTTCCGGTTCGTCGAAGGTGTGTTCGATACCACCTCCAAGACGGTCAGCATCCCGATCGAGCGTTCGCTCGCGCTCTTTGGCGAGCCGAACGCCTATATCGTCGGCGGCGAGCTCAGCGGCTCCTTCGTGATCGGCGGCCGCCATGGCAGCGGCGAGTTGCGCTTCTCGGACGGGATTCCGATCTCGGTGAATTGGTCGGCGCTCTCTGTCGGCATCGGCCTTGGCGCCGACTATGGCCGGGTCATCATGCTGGTCTACGGGCTCGACCGGTACGAGGACGTGTTCGGCACCTATGCCAGCCTCGGCGGCAGCGCCCATTTCCTCGCCGGCGCCAACGCCACCATTCTCGCTTCGACGCGTGCCCGGATCGTCCTGATCTCCTCCGGCCTCGGCCTGCGCTTTTCCGGCGATCTCAGCCGCATTGTCATCGAGCCGGCAGGAGCGCAGGAACAGCTGCGTCCGCCTGGCCGGATCTGCGCCACGCCGGCCGACTGCCCACCGCCGGGCCGCTGACAAGTTCGGGGTAAGCAGGGTCCCGGTCCTAGCGCCGGTCGAGGAGGCGATGCGCCGTCGCATGCAGCTCGTCGAGCTGACTCGAAATATCGAGCGCGATCAGGCCCATCTCGCGCTCATCGGCCGTCCTGCGGACATAGAGCGGCTCCGACCAGAGGATGCAGCCACGACCGAAGGGCAGGGCGATGCTGGCCTTGTCCCAGTTGTCGAGCTCGACACGTGCGCTGGTCACCGCGGCGAAGAGATAGATCGGCCGGCCCGTGGCGCGTGCGAGCTGGACCGCGCCCGCTCCGGCGACGCGCGCGACCTTCGGAACGTCGGCGGTGAGGAGGAGGCTGGTGCCGCCGCGCAGTGCCTCACGCATCTCGAAGAAGGCGGGAATGGCGCGCTTGGCCTGGATCTTCGCGGGGCTCTGCGTGCCCGAACCGCGGATGACCTGGAAACCGGCCCGCCCCACCACCGAGGCCACCACCGATCCGTCGAAATGCAGCGAGGCCAGGATCGCGACCTGCGATGCCCCGTCCAGCGCCGCCAGGCTCAGCATCTGCTGGCCGTGCCAGGTCAGCGCGATGAAAGGCTCACGGCTGCGCTCCCACGGCCTGGCGCCCGGGATAGCCGGCTTGAAGCGGGTCGTTCGCTGGACGAAATCGAGATAGGCGTGCAAGGCGCGGCCGGCGAGCGCCGCAGATTGCCCATTGCCGAATCGCATGATCCGAACTCCACGGTGGCCCCGGGGGAGTGGTCGTTGCGTCGGCTTGCTCGAACATTGCGCGGCCCTGCGGCCGCCGCGCGCGTTTCGTTCGATCGGTGTCGATCGAACGAAAAGAACCCGCGCAGAATCAAAAAACGTCAGCGCATCATGAACTTGACGATACGGGCGACGAACGCCTCGTCCTGCCCGGCAAAGCCGTGATGAGCGCTGGCATGGCAAGGATTGCCCTCGTCTGCCTGCCCGCCGCTGATCCACTCGACCTGAGCGCGGCCGCCGGCCCAGGCCTTGAAGGGCGCGACGCCGGCAGGCAGGGTCCAGCGGCAGCGATCTTCGCGATGGTGCAGAGCGAGCGTTCGCGGCAGCCGGTTCGGCGTCCCCAGAATGCTCTGGACGGTGTCGTCGGGCCCGGACGCCTTGCTGAGGAAGCCAGAGGTCAGGACGAGCCTGTCCGGTGTGGCGCCGTCCACGAGCCCATGGGCGGCACGCTGCGTGCCCTTGCTGGTGGCGATCACGATGACCGGGCGCTTGATCGCCGCCATGTGATCGACCGCAGCGGAGAGGTTCGTCCCGAGCTCGGCGAGAAGCACATTGTAGCCCTGCGCCACGAACGCATCCCGGTTGCGGATCAGGACGTTGTCTCCTGCTTTCCCGAAACGCGCGCCGCTTCCGACCTCGAGGCGGCCGTCGCCGCCGGTCAGGACGATCACGCTGCCCTTGGGGTTTGGAGCGCGGATGAGGATGCTGCGGACCCCCTGATCGTGACGGTCTCGCCGCCCCTGACCGTAACCGCCGTTTCGGCCCAAGCCGGCCGGGCGGCGAGGCACAAGGCCATCGCGAGGGCGCCGAGCGCGCGCGAGGCGCGCTGCTGTAATCCGAACATGTTATCTGTCACCCATTCACCTGAAGCGGCGCAGGAGTTCGCGACTCGACGGTGCCGCGCCCGCGCCCTCCGCCCAGGATTCGGTGGCAACATTGCAGGAAAAGTGCGGCCCGCTTCTCACTGGCATTCCGACTGCTTCCGTGGCACCGGAGAGGTGCGCAGTTACCGCAATTCACCCTGCGCCGCTCCCGCGCAGGGTATTCCCGCTATTCGCCTACCGCGCGATGACAGGCGCATCCGGGCTGCTACGTTGTATCTGACAAGACACAGCGCAGACGCCGGCGGGGCCGCGGGGCCGGCCGAGCGTCGCGCAGACACGTTCAACAGGAAGGAAGCTCCCATGTCTCATGCTCTCCAGTTTTACATCGACGGCGTGTGGGTCGACCCCGCCGCCGGGTTGAAGACCCTGGATGTGATCGATCCTTCGACCGAGGAGGCCTTTGCGCAGATCGCGCTCGGCAGCGAGGCGGATGTCGACAAGGCCGTCGCGGCGGCGCGCGCCGCCTTTCCGGCCTTCGCCGCGACCTCGAAGCAGGAGCGCCTGGCGCTGATGCGGCGCCTGCTCGAAGCCTACAAGGCGCGCTATGCCGATATCGCGAACGCGCTGTCGCAGGAGATGGGCGCACCGAAGGAGCTGGCTCACCGGGCACAGGCCGCGATGGGCACCGGGCATCTCGCCAAGATGATCGAGACGCTGGAGAATTTCGAGTTCGAGGAGCTGCGCGGCACCACCCTGATCGCCAAGGAGCCGATCGGTGTGGTGGGCATGATCACGCCCTGGAACTGGCCGCTGAACCAGATCATGTGCAAGGTCGCGCCGGCTCTCGCCGCCGGCTGCACCATGGTGTTGAAGCCAAGCGAGATCGCCCCGATGAATGCGATCATCTTCGCCGAGGTGATGCACGAGGCCGGCGTGCCCAAGGGCGTGTTCAACCTGGTCAACGGCGACGGCCCGACCGTCGGCGAGGCGATCTCGCGCCATCCCGGCGTCGACATGGTCTCCTTCACCGGTTCGACCCGCGCCGGCATCCTGGTCGCCAAGGCAGCAGCCGACACGGTCAAGCGCGTGCATCAGGAGCTCGGCGGCAAGTCGGCCAACATCCTGCTCGACGACGTCGACCTGAAGCGGGCCGTGAAGCTCGGCGTGGAGAGCGTCATGCGCAACTCCGGCCAGTCCTGCAACGCGCCGACGCGGATGTTCGTGCCGGCCAGGCTGCACGATGAGGCGATCGCCATCGCCAGGTCGACGGCCGAGCCGCTCAAGGTCGGGACGCCGTCCGAGGCGGATACCTTCCTCGGCCCGGTCGTCAGCGAAATCCAGTTCGACAAGATCCAGCGTCTCATCGAGAGCGGCGTCAGCGAAGGTGCGACGCTGGTCGTGGGCGGTCCCGGCCGGCCGGAACATCTCAACCGCGGCTACTATGTCCGGCCGACCGTCTTCGCCAACGTCACGGACGACATGACGATCGCGCGCGAGGAGATTTTCGGGCCCGTGCTCTCGATCCTGCCTTACGAGAGCGAGGACGAAGTGGTCGCGCGGGCGAACGACACGCCTTACGGGCTTGCCTCCTACGTCCAGTCCGGCTCGCTCGAGCGGGCGCGCAAGGTCGCGGCGCAGATGCGTTCCGGCAACGTCTATATCAACTACCCCGCCTGGGACGCGGGTGCCCCGTTCGGCGGCTACAAGCAGTCCGGCAACGGCCGCGAATATGCCGATTTCGGCCTCGAGGAATTCCTCGAGATCAAGGGCACGGTCGGCTACGCCGCAGCCTGATCGACGACCGCAACCAGCGCCTTCCAGAGACCGCCGAGCCGATGCTCGGCGGTTTTTGCACGTCAGGGCGGCTGGAGGGGGCAGATCAGCGTGTGTCGCTTGTTCTGGAACCGGACGCTCTGAAGCGGCCGCTTCGGGAACGGTGCCTGCACTTCCCGATGTGCAGGCAGCCTCAAGATCGAGAGCGGCGGCGGCGAGGTCTGATAACCCGGCGATAGGCAGGATTCGCCGATAACAGGTGGCGGCCGAGGCTCGCAAGAAAGTCCACCTCCTCGGCCTTCAACGTCAGCTTATTGTGCAGTTGCAGAATGCGGCTCCGGTCTTCGGGAGCCAGCACGTCGGACAACGATAGGCGTACCACCGTGACCTGCAGCTGGCTGCAACTCGGCGCTACGATGTGGCAGCGCCAGCCGACCAGCCGCTCACGCCAAAGTGCCGTTTCCTGCTCGAGCGCGTCGAGGCTGGCACGGCTTGCATTGTCAACCATTGCGTCGACCGAAGCCGTGACCGTGTCCGGTGCGTCCGGGCCGCTCGCGGCTTTTGACATGCCCCCGCCGACGCGCATCGATGCGTCGGCTACGATGATGACGACGCGGCGCAGTTGCCGTGCAACCTCGGCCGGTATGAGCGCTGGCGGCGGCCGGTTCATCGATCGGATGAGGTTGCGGACAGCGAGATTGTCGACGAGGCCGCCGTCGAGCAGTTTGAGATAGTGCAGCTCAGGCTCGCTCGCATAGCGCGCCTGGGACGCTGTGATGTGCCGGCCGAAAGCCGAGCGCTCGGCTGAAGGGAGGCGGCGTTGCCTGGGAAAGGGCAGGTCGGGCTGAAATTCTCCAGCACTACGGGCGCGAACAGGACCGGCACTGCCGACGAGGCCGCTACCGCATGCGCGAGTGGAAAGGCATCGTACTCGCTGCATATCGCCTGAAAGCTGTCGCGATCGAAGGAGAAGGGTGCGCGGTTGTAGAGCTCTGTCGCATGCAGGAGCAGCTTTGGCCGTCCGGCGTGGTCGAGGTCGCCGAGCGTCGCGCCATGATAGAGGTGCGTGTCGAGCCAGTCGGCCAATCCGGAAAGATCGTTGACGCCCCCGCGATAGCCGCGCAGCAGATTTTCCGGCGTGAATGCGGTGCGAAGTGCTCCTTCGGGATCCTGGTCGAGGAAATCGCGCCGAAATGCGGGCAGGCCTCGTGGCCCATGCAAGGCGAAATGCGCCGCGAGAATGCCGCCGCCGGACACTCCCGCAATCGCGACGACCTCATCGGCCAGCGAGCGGCCAGCATGTCCTGGGGCCTGTTGCTCCGACAACTCCGACAGCACGCCATAGCCAAAGGCAGCTGAACGCGCCCCGCCGCCGGACAGGGCGACGATGAGCCCGGTCGCGCTGCCCTCGCTGATCGACGAGAACGACCGGGCAGACGTCGGCGCGAGAACGCGGCGCAGGTTCGAGGGCCTGTTGGCAGGGCTGGCGCAAGCGACGAGGCAGATTGCGAGCAGGGCGAACAGGACGAGCGTGGCAGCGGCGCGCCGAAGCAGCAGGTTGGTTGGGGCTGACCTGTGCGTTGGAGCAAGGGCCATGTCGCGCACTCTCCGCTGCGCGACACCGATTCTCCTGGTGCTTGGCGAGCGAAGAACGTCTCGCCAGTCCTCATTGTCCGAGCATTGCCGCCATCGCTGGCGAGCCGATGCACCCATGGGCCGAGAAGGGCGCAGCTTCCGCTTCGGACATGAGCCGCGTGCAGATGCTGGCGCAAAGCCCTCTCAGCGTGCGGCGACGCGGTCCGGCTGCAACGAGATTCTGGAGGAAATGGTGGGCGGCACAGGGATCGAACCTGTGACCCCTCCCGTGTGAAGGGAGTGCTCTACCGCTGAGCTAGCCGCCCGGACCGCGCTGTTCCTAGTGGGGACAGCTTGCGCCGTCAAGAATGCGCGGCGAGCGCCGGCTCGCGGTTGGTCAGCCGGCGCACTGCGTCCGGAAGTTCATTGAAGTGCTGGATCACCAGATCGGGCTCCAGACTCTCCACCGGCACGTCGGTATAGCCGAACGGCACGCACACCACCGGGATCCCCGCAGCGCGCGCCGTGCTCACATCGGTACGCGAATCGCCGACCATCACCGCGCGTGCCGGATCGGCGCCGGCCTCGGCGATGGTCTGGGTCAGATGGCGTGGATCGGGCTTGAAGAAGGGGAAGCTGTCGCGCCCTGCGATCGCCGCGAAACGTCCGGTAATGCCGAAATGGTCGAGGATGAGCCGCGTGTGCAGGATCGGCTTGTTGGTGCAGACGGCGAAGACGAAGCCATCGGCCGCGAGCGCATCAAGCGCGGCGGTCACGCCGTCATGGACGTAAGAGTCCTTCGCGACGGCGCCGGCATAGATCACCAGGAAGTCCTCGAACAATTGCTCGAGCTTTTCGGTATCGAGCGGCTTGCCGCTGACCTTGAAGCCGCGCTCGATGAGCGCCCGCGCACCGGCGCCAACCAGTTCGCGCGCCCGCTCGATCGGCAGCGCCGGCAGCCCCTCCCTTTCGAGAATGACATTGAGCGTGTGCATGATGTCGGGAGCGGTCTCGGCGAGGGTGCCGTCGAGATCGAAGACGACGATCGGGGGCAGGGACATGAGCGATCCTGTGACGTGGTACCCGCATAAAGGCAGGGATATGCCGGTTGGCAAGGGCGCTTCGGCCACAGCCGCTTCATCTCGTCGTGACCCTGCCGCAATCGCGGTGATACGGCTTGCCCGGCATGATAGGGTTCGGGCGAATCGTCAAAAGGGGTCGCAGCGGTGCCGAAACTGTCGAGCTGTTCCAGAAGCTCCCTTAGCCGCTCCTTTGCCCGGGCGCTGAGCGCCGGCCTGTTCGTCTTGCCGGCTTTCGGCGCGGCGTTGGCTGCGCCGTTCGAGTTCGCGCCCGCGCCGCAGACCGACCTCAATCGTGTCTATCGCATCGACAAGGCGACAGGCGAGGTCGGCGCCTGCCAGTTCCAGCTCAAGGAGGGCGGCGTCGGCGTCACCGTCTGCTTCCCGGCGGGCGAGGGGGCCGGCCCGCAGGCGCCGAGCGACTATTTGCTCATCCCTTCGCGCCATGAGCGCGAGGGCGGCATCTTCCGCGCCAATGTCCGCACCGGTGAGCTCAGCGTCTGCTACGTCTTCGACGACAAGGTCGTCTGCACGCCGATGGTGAAATAGCGGCTGCGGCCGGGCTGGTGGCCGAACAGTAACTGCAATCTGCCCACCGCCTGCATGCGGCGTTTTGCTATCGGCAAGCGCTCTCCGAGCGTGCTAGAGCCCGGGCAACCCGTTCATGACGCCGGAGGCTCGCATGCTCACGCTCAAGGATCCCTCGCTGCTGCGCGCGCAGTGCCATGTCGACGGCGCCTGGATCGGCGAGGGCGTCGATGTTGTCGACAATCCGGCGACGGGCGAGGTGCTGGCCAAGGTGCCGCGCTTCGGCGCTGACGAGACCACCGCTGCCGTCGAGGCCGCCTCGCGCGCCTTCAAGCCCTGGGCCAAGAAATCAGCCAAGGAGCGCTCGGTCATCCTGCGCAAATGGTTCGATCTGATCATGGCGAACCAGGAGGACCTGGCGCAGATCATGACGGCCGAGCAGGGCAAGCCGCTGAGCGAAGCCCGCGGCGAGGTCGCCTATGCCGCCTCCTTCGTCGAGTTCTATGCCGAGGAAGCCAAGCGCATCTATGGCGAGACCATTCCCTCGCCCTTCCCGAATTCACGCATCATCGTCGCCAAGCAGCCGGTCGGCGTCTGCGCTGCGATCACGCCGTGGAACTTCCCGGCGGCGATGATCACCCGCAAATGCGCGCCGGGCCTGGCGGCGGGCTGCACCTTCGTGGTCAAGCCTGCTCCCGACACCCCGCTGACCGCGCTGGCGCTGGTCGCGCTCGCCGAGCAGGCCGGCTTCCCCAAGGGCGTCATCAACATCGTCACGGGCGATGCGGTCGCGATCGGCGGCGTGATGACCAGCCATCCGGCGGTGCGCTTCATCGGCTTCACCGGCTCGACCCCGGTCGGCAAGCTCTTGATGCAGCAGGCGGCCACGACTGTGAAGAAGGTCGGGCTCGAGCTCGGCGGCAACGCGCCCTTCATCGTCTTCGACGACGCCGATCTCGACAAGGCGGTCGAGGGCGCCATCATCGCCAAGTTCCGCAACATGGGGCAGACCTGCGTCTGCACCAACCGCCTCTTCGTCCAGGACGGCATCCATGACGATTTCGTCGCGAAGTTCGCCGGCGAGGTCGCGAAGATGAAGGTCGGCAACGGCGTCGAGGTCGGCGTCGTGCAGGGGCCGCTGATCAACGAGCGCGCGATCGAGAAGGTCGAGCGCCATGTCGCCGACGCGGTCGCAGGCGGCGCCAAGGTGATGGTCGGCGGCAAGCGCCATGCGCTCGGCCGCACCTTCTACGAGCCGACGGTGATCTCTGGCGTCACCACCAAGATGCTGGTCACCCGCGAGGAGACCTTCGGGCCGATCGCGCCGGTCTATCGCTTCAAGAGCGAGGACGAGGTCGTCGCGATGGCGAACGATACGCCCTTCGGCCTTGCCGCCTATTTCTACACGAAAGATCTCGGCCGCGCCTTCCGCGTCGCGGAGGAGCTCGAATACGGCATGGTCGGCGTCAACTCGGCCATCCTCGGCACCGAGGTCGCGCCCTTCGGCGGCGTCAAGGAATCCGGCCTCGGCCGGGAGGGTTCGCTCCACGGCATCGAGGAGTTCGTCGAGATCAAGTACATGCTGATGGGTGGGCTCGGCGCGTGAGCGAGGATCTGAAGAAGGCCGCCGCGCTGGCGGCGCTGGAGCTGGTGCGGCCGGGCATGCGCCTCGGCCTCGGCACCGGCTCGACCGCGAAACTCTTCGTCGACGGGCTCGGGGCGAAGGTCGCCGCCGGCCTTGAGGTGCTTTGTGTCGCGACCTCGGAAGCAACGCAGGCGCAGGCGCTCGGTCTCGGTATCCCGATGTCGACCCTCGACGAGACGCCCGAACTCGACCTGACCATCGACGGTGCCGACGAGCTCGACAGCGCCTTGCGCCTGATCAAAGGCGGCGGTGCCGCGCATCTGCGCGAGAAGATCGTCGCCGCCGCTTCGAAGCGCATGATCGTGATCGCCGATACCGGCAAGCAGGTCGAGACGCTCGGCCGCTTCCCGCTGCCGATCGAGGTCGTGCCCTTCGGGCTCGAAGCGACGCGCCGCGCGGTCGCCGCGGCGATCGCGTCGGCTGGCGCAAGAGGCGAGCTCGTTCTGCGCAAGCGCCCCGATGGCGGCGTGCTGCTGACCGATGGCGGCCACTACATCCTCGACGCGCATCTTGGCCGGATCGAACTGCCCGAGGTGCTGGGCCTGGCGCTCAACCAGGTTCCCGGCGTGGTCGAGCACGGTCTGTTTCTTGGACTCGCAACAGCGGCGTTCCTCGCCGGGGCCGACGGGGTGCGCGTCCTCGGCGATCCTGCCGCCGAGCGCCGTTGAGACTAGCTTGACGACCTGATCCGGCCGCAAAAGTGGTTTCCACTTTGGCTGGACATGTTCTAAGAGCGGCCGGCGGCTGCGTCCCGTCAGGGTCGTTGCCGCGTCAAGAGAATGAAATCGCCGCATCCGGGCGATCGACGAAGGGGTAACCGCATGATCCGTCACAGCCTGGCAGGCGCGTTTCTTTCGCTGGCGTTGTTTATGGTGCCCGCGCTCGCGCAGCCGGCGCCGACGCCGGAGCATCTCAAGGTCGCCCGCGAGGTCGTGATTTCCTCCGGCCTGTCGCAATCCATCGAGTCGCTCTACTCCGAGTTCGTCGCAGGTGTCCGGCAGAATTTGACGACCCGGCCCGAGTTGAGGAAGGACACGGAGGAGGTCCTCGCCGCGCTCAAGCCGGAGGCGGATCTGCGCCGCGACGAGATGATCGACTCTTCGGCTCGGATCTTCGCCAGCAAGATGACGGAAGCCGATCTCAAGGAGGTCGCCGCCTTCTTCGCCTCGTCGGTCGGTCAGCGCTACAATTCCTTCCGTACGCAGGCGCTCGACGAGATATTCACTGTGCTGCAGCCCTGGAGCACGGCGACCAGCAACCGGCTCTACGATCTCTTCCAGGCCGAGATGCGCAAGCGCGGCCACCAGCTCTGAGCTGCAAGTCTGGCTCTCGATAGGAAAAGGCCGCCGGCAAAACCGGCGGTCCTTTTCGTTCGGGCTGAGTCTCAGTTCACCGGCCCGCCGCCGCCAAGGTCCTCCATCGTCGGATCGCTCGGCCGCACGCCGGTAGCGCGGTTGACCATCACGGTGACGAACCAGAGCACGATGCCGATCCCGATCAGAATGCCGGCGATCTTGTACTGGACCGGGTCGCGCCCGGTCCAGGGACCGGCGAAGAAGGCGCAGGAGATCGCTCCGATAATCGGCAGGATCGTCGGCGTGCGGAAATGCTCGTGCTCGACCGTGTCCTTGCGCAGCATCAGCACGGCGATGTTGACGACGGTGAAGACGCAGAGCAGCAGCAGCGCCGTCGTGCCGCCCAGCGCCGGCACCTCGCCGACGAAGGTGATCAGGGCGAAGGCGAGCAGCGTGGTGAAGCCGATCGCGATGTAGGGGCTGCGCCGTGTCGGATGGACCTTGCCGAGCGCCTGCGGCAGCACATTCTCGCGGCTCATGCCGTAGACCAGCCGGCTCGCCATCAGCATGTTGATCAGCGCGCTGTTGGCGACGGCGAACATGGTGATGAAGCCGAAGATCCAGATCGGGAAGTTCGGCGCGCCGGCGGCCACCACCTTGAGCAGCGGCGTCTCGCCCTCGCCCAGCTCTTCCGGCGAGACCAGCGTGATCGCCGAGATCGAGACCAGCACATAGATCACGCCGGTAATGACGAGGCCGGCGAGCAGGATCTTCGGAAAGATCCGCGTCGGGTCCTTGGTCTCCTCGGCCATGTTGACCGAGTCCTCGAAGCCGACCATGGCGAAGAAGGCGAGGGTGGTCGCTGCGATCACCGGCCAGAACATGCCGCCATCGCCGGCCGGCTTGAACTGGGTGATCCGGGAGACGTCGCCCTGGCCGGCGGCGATGGCCCACAAGCCGACAAAGATCACGATCAGGAGGCCGGTCAGCTCGACGCAGGTCAGCACGACATTGGCCTTCACGCTCTCGCCGACGCCACGGAAGTTCACTGCCGCGACGATCGCCATGAAGGCGAGGCCGAGGAGGGTGATGCCGATGCCGCCGGTGAGGTTGAGCCCGAAGGCGTGTGACATGTTGGCCGCGAAGGCGCGCGAGGCCGTCGAGGCCGAGGTAATGCCGGAACACATCACCGCGAAGGCAACGATGAAGGTGATGAAATGGATGCCGAACGCCTTGTGCGCATAGAGCGCGGCGCCGGCGGCACGCGGATACTTGGTGACCAGTTCAAGATAGCTGAAGGCGGTGATCATCGCGACGACGAAGGCAACCAGGAAGGGCAGCCAGACGATACCGCCGACCTGTTTCGCCACCTGGCCGGTGAGCGCGTAGATGCCGGTGCCGAGAATGTCGCCGACGATGAAGAGCAGCAGCAGCCATGGCCCCATCACGCGATGGAGGCTCGGCTCGGCGCCTTCTGTTGGGACGGCGGACGGAGGTAGCGTCGTGTCGCTCATGGTTCTTCCTCGCTCGACGGGCCGCAAGGCCGGTGAAGAGGAGAACACAGTCACGCCATATTTGTTCAAGCGCAACCGGGGCGTGCTGCCCCGGTCGCACATCGCGCGGTCAGTCTAGTCTTCGGCCGCCTTGAACTTGTTCAGCCCCTGCATCACGAAGGGCGCGACCAGCGCGATGAAGGCAATGCCGAGCAGCGTCGCCGAGATGGGGTTCTCAAGCAGGATCATCGGGTCGCCGAGGCTGATCTGCAGGGCCCGCCGCAACTGCGCCTCCGCCATCGGCCCTAGGATCAGCCCGACTACCATCGGCGCGACCGGGTAGTCGAAGCGCCGCATCAGATAGCCGAGATAGCCGAAACCGAAGAGCATGCCGAGCTCGACCGGGGAGGGGTTGACCGCGAGCGTGCCCATGGTCGCGAAGACCAGGATGCCGGCATAGAGCCAGGGCTGCGGGATCGCCAGCAGCCGCACCCAGAGCCCGATCAGCGGCAGGTTCAGGACGACCAGCATGACGTTGGCGATGAAGAGCGAGGCGATCAGGCCCCAGACCAGGTCCGGCTTCTCGGCGAAGAGCAGCGGCCCCGGGTTGAGCCCGTATTGCTGGAAGCCAGCGAGCATGATCGCCGCGGTTGCCGAGGTCGGCAGGCCGAGCGTCAGGAGCGGCACGAGCGTGCCGGCCGCCGAGGCGTTGTTGGCCGCCTCCGGCCCGGCGACGCCCTCGATCGCGCCCTTGCCGAATTCCTCCGGGTATTTGCAGAGCTTCTTCTCGGTCGAATAGGAGAGGAAGGTCGGCACCTCGGCACCGCCCGCCGGCAGTGCGCCGATCGGAAAGCCAAACGCCGTGCCGCGCAGCCACGGCGCCCAGGAGCGCTTCCAGTCCTGCTTGGTCATCCAGAGCGAGCCCTTGATCGGGATGATCTCCTCCGGCTCGCGCCAGCGCTTGGACGCGACATAGAGCGCCTCGCCGACGGCGAACAGGCCGACCGCCAGCGTCGTCACCTCGACGCCGTTGAGTAGTTCGGGCACGCCGAAGGTCAGGCGGGCCTGGCCGGTCAATTTGTCGATGCCGACGAGCCCGAGCATCATGCCAAGGAACAGGCTGGTCAGGCCGCGCAGCGGGGAGTCGCCGAAGGTCGCCGAGACCGTGACGAAGGCGACGATCATCAGCGCGAAATAGTCCCACGGTCCGAACTTGACCGCGATCTCGACCAGCCAGGGCGCCAGGAAGGCGAGGCCGATCGTGGCGATCAGGCCGGCGACGAAGGAACCGATCGCCGCCGTCGCCAGCGCCGGGCCGCCGCGGCCGGCCTTGGCCATCTTTGAGCCTTCGAGCGCGGTCGCCAGAGACGCGCTTTCGCCTGGCGCATTGAGCAGGATCGCGGTGGTCGAGCCGCCATACATGCCGCCATAATAGATGCCGGCGAACATGATCAGCGAACCCGCGGGGTCGAGCTTGAAGGTCACCGGCAGCAAGAGCGCCACGGTGAGCGCCGGGCCGATGCCGGGCAGCACGCCGACGGCGGTGCCGAGGAAGACGCCGATCAGGCAGAACAGCAATTTCGAGGGCTCGAGGGCGACGGAGAAGCCGTTGGCGAGCGAGAGCAGGGTTTCCATGTGCTTAGCTCCTTCAGCTCAGCAGCGCTTCGAGCGGCCCGGTCGGTAGCGACAGGGTCAGGAGCTTGAGGAAGAGCAGATAAATCGCGGTGCCGAGCACGAGGCCGATGACGATGTCGACGAGCAGCGCATCGCGCCCGAAGCCGCGCGCCGTACAGGAGAACAGGATTGCGGTGGCGACGATGAAGCCGCCGCCCAGCGCAATGCAGGCGATCAGCCCGACGAGCCCGCCGACGATCCAGAGCAGCGCCCGCCCATCGGCGACTTCCGGCTTCGGCAGCCCGTCCCTGAAGGCGACGAAGAGATGCGCGAGGCCGAGCAGCACCATCCCGGCGCAGACGACATAGGGCATCGCAGTCGGGCCGACGCCGTAGTTGGAGGTGATGGTCTGGCGCGAGGCGTCGAAGGCGACGATCGCCGCTACCGCCAGAAGCAGGAACCCGACGACGAGGGCGGGGCGGTCGATGGTGCGGGACATGGGCGCGACCGTCTGTCTGGAGCGAAGGTGACGAAGGGCGGGCGGCCTTGCGGCAGCCCGCCCTCGATTGAGGTCTCAGGAGGGCCTTACTTCACCAGGCCGACATCCGTCATCACCTTGCTGACGCGGGCCGTCTCGGTCTTCAGGAAGCTGTCGAACTCGGCCGCGCCGAGATAGGCGTCGTCCCAGCCGCGGGCCTTGAGGATCTCGGCCCATTCCTTCGACTTGACCAGTTTTTCGACCGCGCCGGAGAGGTCCTTCTTCTGCGCGTCGCTGAGGCCCGGAGGAGCGACGACCGAGCGCCAGTTGAGCAGTTCGAGGTTGACGCCGCCTTCCTTGAGGGTCGGAGCATCAGGGGCATTCTCCAGGCGCTTGCTGGCGCTGACGCCGATGACGCGCAGCTTGCCGGCCTTGATCTGGCCCTCGAACTCGCCATAGCCCGAGATGCCGGCGGTGACGCGGCCGCCGAGCATCGCGGCGAGTGCCTCGCCACCACCCGAGAACGGGATGTAGTTGATCTTCTTCGGGTCGCCGCCGGCGGCCTCGGCGAAGAGCGCAGCGAGGATGTGGTCGGCGCCGCCGGCCGAGCCGCCGGCCCAGGTCACCTTGGCCGGGTCGGCCTTGACGCGGTCGGCGAGGTCCTTGGCGTTCTTGATCGGCGAATCCGTCGGCACGACGATGACCAGCGCCTCGGCGGTCAGCCGCGCGATCGGCGTGGTCTGCGTCAGGTTCACCGGCGACTTGTTGAGCAGGATCGCGCCGACCATGACGAAGCCGTTGACCATCAACTGGTGGCCGTCGCCCTTGGCGCCGATCAGCTGGGCGAGGCCGATCGTGCCGCCGGCGCCGGTGACGTTGGTCACCTGGACGCTCTTGGCGATGCCGGCCGCCGTCAGCGCCTGCTGCATCGAACGCGCCGTGCCGTCCCAGCCGCCGCCGGGGGCGGCCGGAGCCATGATCTTCAGTTCCATCTGCGCGAAGGCGGCGGTCGTGAGGCCTGCGAGCGCGACGGCCGCCACGGCCCCGCGCTTGATGAAGGACGTCAGCATAGTTACCTCCCTGGTGGCACGCTTCAGGCGCACCGATTGTCGACGCTCGCCTGTGGCACCGCATCGGACCGCGGATCAATTGCGCCTGATTGCATAATCACAAGTCAAGATGTTTCGCCTGAGAGGCCTGCAAGCGCACGAAAATTCGACAAGTAACCGCCGCTGACGTCGCCAAAGGTCGTAAGCCTCGGCCGCACGTGCCGCTCGGCTGATTCCGATCTCCCGCAAAAGCGGTGCCCACATCTGCGGAACATGCTCTAGGCGCGGCATGCCCCATCGCGTAAGCCCCAGCACATGAGTGAGACCTCTTCGTCAGCCCATTCGGGTGCCTCGCCAGGGCGCGCAGGCGAGTCGGCGGCAAGCCGGGCCCTTCGCCTCTCCGGCGTGGCCTGCCTCCTGCTGATGCCGCTCGCCATGTGGCTGGCGAACCGCTCTGCGCCGTTGATGCTCGGCCTCGCCGCCGCGGCCTTCCTCGGTGCAGCGCTGCTGTCGGAGCCGGTCGCTGTGAGCATCGCGCGTCTGCGCCGCCTGCTGATGGTGCCGGTGGCATTGGCGATCGCCGCCTTCCTCGCCTGGGCGCTGGTTTCGATCGGCTGGAGTCATAAGCCGTCAGCGTCCCTGCAGGCGTGGGGAGAGCTGGTTCTGCCGATCGTGTTCGCATTGGTGATCGCGGCCTCGGGACAATGGCGGCGCAGCCCGGCCATGATGCGTGCGCTCGCTTTGGCGATCATCGTCGCGGCAGCGCTGCTGATGATCGAGCTCGATTCCGGCCTGTCGCAGCGCGCCGCGCTCGGTACCGGCAAAATGATGGCCTTCGTCTTCAACCGCCCCGCCATCGTCCTCCTCCTGCTCGCCGCCCCGGCCGTCCACGCACTCTGGTCGCGCCCCGCTGGCTGGCCTGACCGTGCGCTGGCCGCTCTGCTGGCGATTGTCGTCGTCGTCTTCGTCTTCCGCTCCGAGAGCGAGGCCGCCAAGCTCGGCGCGGTCGTGTTGATCCTGTGCTGGGCCTTCTCGGCCATTGCGCCGCGCCTCGCTCTGGCGGCAACCGCGCTGGCGTTCGTCCTGACCATGGCGCTGGCCCCGGTGCTCGGTCTTACGGTGGACAGGCTGATGCCATCCGCCGTGCTCAACCGTCTCGACGTACTCAGCGCCCGGGCGCGGATCGACATCTGGCACAGCTTCGGCGAGGTGGCGCGGGCGCGGCCGGTCGGCGGCGCCGGCTTCGGCACCTCGGCTGCGATGCACGAACATCCGGTGGCTACCGAGGTCTTGCCGGGAAGCAGGACGTTGCTCGGAGTGGGCCACCCCCATGACATGCCGCTGCAGGCCTGGGCGGAGACCGGCGTCGTCGGCGCCGGCCTGCTGACGCTCGCCGGCCTTTTGCTGCTGGCCCGGCTGCGGCGCTTGCCTGCGGCGGAGCTGGCGCCGCGTCTCGCTTTGTTCGCGGCCGCCTTCTCGATCGCCACCGTCGGGCATGGAGCCTGGCAAGGCTGGTGGATCGCCGGGCTCGGCGCCGCCATTCTCTGGTTCGCTATGGATGCCGCGCCGCGGCAGGGAGACGCTCATGGCTGAGTTCGACGTCGATCTCTTTGTCATCGGTGCCGGATCGGGCGGCACGCGCGCCGCCCGCATCGCCGCCGGCCATGGCGCCAGCGTGATGATCGCCGAGGAGGACCGCATCGGTGGCACCTGCGTCATCCGTGGCTGTGTTCCGAAGAAGCTGTTCGTCTATGCCAGTCGCTTTGCCGACGAGTTCGAGGATGCCGCCGGCTTCGGCTGGAACGTCGGCAAGCCCGAATTCAACTGGCCGACGCTGCGCGATGCCGTCGCCAATGAGGTGACACGGCTCTCCGGCCTCTATCGCAAGGGGCTCGACGCCGCGATGGTCGAGATCCGCGAGGAGCGCGCCGTCGTCGAAGGGCCGCATGCGGTCCGGCTTCAGAAGAGCGGCGAGACGATCCGCGCCCGCCATATCCTGGTCGCCACTGGCGGCCATCCGGCCTTCGAGCCGCCGATCCCGGGCGGCGAGCTCGCCATCTCCTCGAACGAGATCTTCCATCTGCCGAGCCTGCCCAAGCGCATGCTCGTGGTCGGCGGCGGCTATATCGCCCTCGAATTCGCCAGCGTCTTCGCCCGGCTCGGCGTCGCGGTCACGCTGCTGCATCGTGGCGACAATGTCCTGCGCGGCTTCGACGAGGATTTGCGGCTGCGCCTGCGCGACGCCCTCGGCCATGCCGGCATCACCCTGCGCCTCGGCTGCACCGTCGACCGCATCGAGCTTTTGCCGGACGGCTCGCGCCGGGCCCATTGCGCCCATGGCGCGCCCATCGACGCGGATGTCGTTCTCGTCGCCACCGGCCGCCGCCCGAACACCGCCGGGCTCGGCCTCGAGGCTGCAGGCGTCAAGCTCGGCCCGACCGGCCAGGTCCTGGTCGATGCCGCCTCGCTTTCCAACGTCCCGTCGATCGCCGCGGTCGGTGACGTCACCGATCGCGTCAACCTGACACCCGTGGCGATCCGCGAGGGCCATGCCTTCGCCGACTCGACCTTCGGCAACAAGCCGTGGACGGTTGAGCACACCCTCGTCGCCTCGGCCGTGTTCACCACCCCCGAGCTCGGCAGTGTCGGGCTCACCGAGCAGCAGGCGCTGGCGACGGGCCGCCAGCTGCGCATCTTCGAGACCGGCTTCCGGCCGATGAAGGCGACGATCTCGGGCCGGGACGAGCGCATCTACATGAAGCTCGTCGTCGACGCCGAGACCGACCGGGTCGTCGGCGTCCACATCCTCGGTCACGATGCCGGCGAGATCGTCCAGTCGGTCGCGATCGCCGTCACCATGGGGGCGACCAAGGCCGATTTCGATCGGACTGTCGCGCTGCATCCGAGCGCGGCCGAGGAACTCGTCACGATGCGAACGCCGCGCAAGAGCGCCCTCTGAGAGGCATCAGGGTCCGCGGTCGCAGTGGCGGCCGTCGTGGATCACGCCCGTGTCGTTCAGGCCGATATCGCGCGCCATGTGACGAGACAGCTCTTCCTGATCGAGGCGATCGTCGAGTCTGACCAGGCGCTCGCGTTGAAACTGGCGCCAGCGCGTCGCCAGTATTTTCAAGGCTGGCATAAGGCTGACATATCCGTTTTTCGTGCTAGATTCGGCCGTCATGACGCGGCTCCCAAGCGTGCTTCTATTGCGCTTATGGATGCCAATGACAGGTGCTGCGGACAAACTGGATTTCCCATCTGATACATAAGGTCAGCTGATGAGTGATCTGGTCACCGGTCTGCCGCCGCTCAGCGCGGTCCGTGCCTTCGAGGCCGCGGCGCGCATGGCAGCTTCACCCGCGCCGCCGTCGAGCTCGGCATGACGCAGGCAGCGGTGAGCTATCAGATCAAGCTGCTGGAGGAGCGCCTCGGCCTACCGCTGTTCCAGCGTTTGTCGCGCCGCGTCGCATTGACCGAGGCCGGCGAGCGCCTGGCGTCATCGGTGATGGATTCCTTCGACGGGCTGCGTGCGGCCTTCGCCGCAGTGACCGAAACGGCCGAGGGCGTGCTCTCGATCCAGGCTTTGCCGACCTTCGCCTCGAACTGGCTGGTGCCTCGCCTTGGCCTGTTCCAGTGCGAGAATCCGGGACTGGCGGTGCGGATGGTCACGCAGGTCGGGCTGCACGATCCGCAAGCCGACGGCTGCGATGTCGCGATCCATCGCGGAACCGGTCAATGGCCGGGGCTGGAGGCACATTGGCTGATGAAGAGCGAGTTCACCCCTTTATGCGGGTCGAACCTGTTCCGCGATCTCGGCCGTCCGCCGCAGCCCTCCGATCTGCTGCGGGTGAAGCGCATCGGCAAGACCGAGGCCTGGGACCGCTGGTTTGCCGCTGCGGGTGTCGACTCCGATGCCACGCCCGGGGAGATGCCGTTCGATCTCAGTGTGCAACAGCTCGAAGTCACGGCCGCGCTCGCCAGCAATGGCGCGGCCATGAGCTCGCCGATCTTCTTCCGGAACGAGCTCTGCGCCGGGCTGTTGATCCAGCCCTTCGACCTGATGCTCGCCGGCGGCCACGATTATTGGCTGACCTACCCGGCGCGACGCCGGACCGCGCGCAAGATCAGCCTGTTCCGCGATTGGCTGCTGCAGCAGGCGAGCGAGGTGCCGGCTATTTCGTCAGCCCCTTCTTCGCCAGCCAGTCCTGGATCAGCTGCGCGACAGAAAGATTATTCTTGTCCAGCATGATCATGTGCGAATTGCCGGTGATGCCGACGGTGGGCAGGTTGACGACCTCGACCGAGCCACCGGCCGCGGTGATCTTGTCGCCGAAATCGGTCGCGGTCTTGCGGATCGTCGGCCAGCGCGCGTCCTGCTCGATATGGTCGCCGAAGACCATCAGCACGGGGATATCCTTCAGTGCCGCCGCCTTGGCCGGGTCGCCGATGCCTGCCGGCTCGACCGCGATCAGCGCCTTGACCTTGTCCGGCCGCGCCTGCGCCACCTTGAAGCCGAACTGGCCGGACTGGCTGTGGAAGGCGATCACGCAGGGGCAGACCTTGTCGACCTCGGCGATATAGGCGTCGATGATCATCTGGTCGGTCGAGGTCCAGCGCGGCACGATCTGCTTGACGAAGTTGTCGTAGCCTTCGGCCGGGAACTGGCTGCCCGGCAGGTATTTGCGCTTGGCCGGATCGCCATCATAGCCGCCGCTCGCGCCGATGCGGAAGCGCTCGAACGGGTTCGCCGTGGTCAGGAAGACCGGCTCGCCGGGGATCACGTCGGGATACATCGCCCAGCCCGAGCGCCCGCGCTCGACCGCATCGGAATTGTAGACCGACCAGCCCTTGCGCAGGAAGAATTCGAGCCAGCCCTGGCGCCCGTCAGGGGTCGTCTCGTAGTTGACGCCGGTCATGCCGCCGCCATGCCAGAGCAGGAGCGGGACGGTGCCACGCTCGTTCTGCGGCAGGAAGTACTGCACATACATCTGCCCGGTCTGGTAGGTGCCGTTCGGGTCGACGCGGGCCGGCGTGCCACCCGGGGTGAACACCACGTCCTTGACCGGCCGGCCGGAGAGCTCGACCAGCTTGCCGCCGACATGGAAGGAGCCCATCCCGCGCAGGGAGATCGGCTCCTGCGCCTGCTGGGCCTGTGCCGGGCCGAGGCTGCATGCCAGGCCGAAAGCGGCCGCCAGAAAATGACGCTTCATGGTCCCTCCCGTCGCCGCGATGGGCGTTATTGATGCGCGGCCATCTTCGGCCGCGCCGCGCGGGGGAGACAATGGTCTTTGCCGGCAGCTGTGAAATGCAAATGCCGGAGCGATTGATGCAGGTAACGTATCAAACCGCGCGCGCGGCTTGCGGAGAGGAGGCGCGAGGCTTAAATTCTAGAATGACTGGCCGTAATTCTAGAATGGGGGCGGTTTGCGAACCGAGAGCGCAATGGGCCTGAGCATCAAGAACGACACTGTCGAGGCGCTGGCGCGCGATCTCGCCCGCCGGCATGGCACAGGCGTTACCGAGATCATCCACCGCGCGCTGAAGGAGAAGGCGGAGCGGGAAGCGGCCGAGCCGTCCTTGTGGGAGAAGCTCGCGCCCATCCGCGAGCGACTCCGCCAAGCCGGTAAGACCGGGTTGGAAGCCGATAAGGCATTCTATGATGAGTTGAATGGTGAATACGAGCGATGATCGTCGCCGATGCCTCGGTGCTTGTCGCGATACTGGCTGAGGAAAGCGACAGCGAGGCTTTTTCACAGCGTCTCGCCGCATTGCCGGCCGGGTCCGGTCGGCGCTTCGTCTCGACGGTGAGTCTTTGGGAGGCGGCTTGCGCCTTAGCCCGGATCTGGCGGATTGACCGTATCTCAGCGCTTGGCGAACTGAACGAATTTCTCGGAGTGACTGGCATCGAGCCTGTCGCGCCTGACATGGCGATCACAGCGCTCGCCATCGAAGCCGCCGAGCGCTACGGAAACGGCTCCGGCTATCCCGGCATCCTCAATCTCGGTGACTGCTTCTCCTATGCCACGGCGAAGCATCTTGGCGCCGCCCTGCTGTTCAAGGGCGACGACTTTGGCCGAACCGACATCACGCCTGCCTGACGGCGAGCCAGTCTCTGCCAGTTTCGCATGATTCAAAATCTGAGCCGGCTGAATCCGCGCCACAGCGTCTTGAATCCATGTGGCAAAGCCCGGAATCCATCTGGCAGCGGATCGCGCCAACCGCTTGACGGGATTCGTGCTTTCGCGCTGAGGCTCGTCACTCTTGCCGTAGCGGTGGCCAGCGGCCACTTGCGGGTGTATAGGCCGCCCTTCGCGCCAAGATGAGGTTAACGCAGGCGCGACATGTGAAATCAGGAGCAAGACGATGTCCGAGCGGTGGACGCCCGAGAGCTGGAGGGCAAAGCCCGTCCAGCAATTGCCGGAATATCCGGACCAGGCAGCCTTGAAGGCGGTGGAGCAGCAGCTCGCCGGCTTTCCGCCGCTCGTTTTTGCAGGCGAGGCGCGCAAGCTCAAACGGGCGTTGAGCAAAGTCGCAGCCGGTGAGGCCTTCCTCCTCCAGGGCGGCGATTGCGCCGAAAGCTTCGCCGAGCACTCGGCCGACAACATCCGCGATTTCTTCCGTCTGTTCCTGCAGATGGCGGTGGTGCTGACCTTTGCCGGCGGCTCGCCGGTGGTGAAGGTCGGGCGTATCGCCGGCCAGTTCGCCAAGCCGCGCTCGGCCCCGACCGAGACGATCGGTGGCGTCGAGCTGCCGAGCTACAAGGGCGACATCATCAACGACAACGAGTTCACGCCCGAGTCCCGGATTCCGGACCCGCGCCGCCAGCTCGAGGCCTATCGCCAGTCGGCGGCGACGCTGAATCTGATCCGCGCCTTCGCCACCGGCGGCTACGCCAATCTCGACCAGGCGCATCGCTGGATGCTCGGCTTCGTCAAGGATTCGCCGGCATCGCATCGCTACCAGGAGGTGGCCGAACGAATCACCGAGGCGCTCGACTTCATGCGCGCCATCGGCATCGATCCCGAAACGCATCCCGAGATGCGGACCACGGATTTCTACACCAGCCACGAGGCGCTGCTGCTTGGCTACGAGCAGGCGATGACGCGCACGGATTCGACCAGCGGCGAGTGGTACGACACCTCCGGCCACATGGTCTGGATCGGTGATCGTACGCGTCAGCTCGATCACGCCCATGTCGAGTTCTTCCGCGGCATCAAGAACCCGATCGGTCTGAAATGCGGCCCGTCGATGAAGCCGGACGAGCTGTTGAAGCTGATCGAGGCGCTCGATCCGCAGAACCAGGCCGGCCGCCTGACGCTGATCGGCCGCTTCGGCGCCGACAAGGTCTTCGACCATCTGCCCGCCCTGGTGCGCGCCACCAAGCGGGAAGGGCGCAATGTTGTCTGGTCCTGCGATCCGATGCACGGCAACACGGTCAAGGCGGCGAGCGGTTACAAGACCCGCCCGTTCGACCTGATCCTGACCGAGGTGAAGAACTTCTTCGCCGTGCATCAGGCCGAGGGGACGCATGCCGGCGGCCTGCATCTCGAAATGACCGGCAAGAACGTCACCGAATGCACCGGTGGCGCGCGCGGTATGACGGATGCGGACCTCAACGACCGCTACCACACCTTCTGCGATCCGCGTCTCAATGCCGAGCAGGCGCTGGAGATGGCCTTCCTCGTCGCCGAGCTGGTCAAGCGCGAGCGCGCCGGCCGGGCGCGGCCGGAGGTCGAAGCGGCGGAGTGACATGACGAGATGACGGGTCGCTTCATCGATCCGTCGTCTTGACCGCCTAACCCGCGCTTCTCATGGTCTAGGCCATAAGAAGTCGCGGGAGGTTGGTATGAAGTTCGGGTTTGCACTCGCTCTGGCCGCCATGGTGCTCGCCGCACCGGTTGTCGCACAAGAGGCTGCGAAGAAGCCGGCACCGCCCGCGGAGCGCTTCGTCGAGATCGCCCGGTTCAAAGCGCCAGCGGCGCGCCAGGCCGCCGCCGTCGATGACAAGTTCGTCTACGCGATCACCGACCGCGCCATCGCCAAGCACGACAAGACGACAGGCGCGCTGGTCAAGGAATGGAAGGGGGCCGAGGACGGCCCGATCATCCATCTCGACAGCGGCGCGGTGATCGACGGCAAGCTCTACGCCGCCCATTCCAACTACCCGGCCTCGCCGATGACCAGCTCGGTCGAGATCTGGGACGCGCAGACGCTGGAGCATGTCGGCTCGCACAGCTTCGGCATTCTGCTGGGCTCGCTGACCTGGCTCGACCGGCATGACGGCGCCTGGTGGGGCGTCTTCGCCAATTACAGCCGCGTCTTCGGCCAGAGCCAGCAGCCCTATGGCAATTCCTACTGGACGACGCTGGTAAAGTTCGACGAAGCCTGGAAGCCGGTCCAGGGCTGGACCTTCCCAGCTGCCGTGATCAAGCGGGCCGAGCCGATGAGCATGTCGGGCGGCAGCTGGGGCAAGGATGGGCTGCTCTACGCCACCGGGCACGATCACAAGGAGGTCTACGCTCTGCGCCTGCCGAAAATGGGCTCGGTGCTGGAGCTGGTCGCGACCTATCCGATCGAGGGCGAGGGGCAGGGCATTGCCTGGGACCGCAGCGGCGCTGCCGACACGCTGTGGATGATCAGCCGGGCGAAATCGGAACTGATCGGCCAGCGCTTCGAGCGCTGACCGGGAGGCGGATCAGAATTTCAGCGCGGCGGCGACACGGCCGGTATTGACCGTCGTCGTGGTGCCTTCGATCTCCGCGAAGCGGATGATCTGGTACTCGGCGCGCAGGAACAGGTTGTCGGTCAGGGCCCAATCGACGCCGGCGCCGGCGCTGAGGCCGAAGGCATAGGTGTTCTTGCGTATCGTGCCGACCTGGAGCGGGTAGCCGTTCGCACGCATGCGGGTTTCACTGGCCTGACCAGCATTGGTGACGATCAATGCGTCGGCATCGATCGTCGAGGTCGTGTTGAAGCGCCCGAGCGCGGCACCGATCGTCGCGAAAGGCATGATCCGGCCGTAAGCCCAACCCATGCGCAGGCGCAGTGTCGCATAATCGTCGAGCTTCGCGGCCTGGTTGGTCGCCATCGACCAGTCGTAGACATTGCCAGTCGACAGGGCGCTACGACGGGCGATGAAGTCGCTCACCCTGTATTCGTGGCCGGCGCGGGTATAGTCCGCTTCCAGGCCGAGCACGACGTCATCGAACAGATAATTGTAACCGGCGATGCCGAAGAACTGCGTGCCGCTATCGCGCTTGTCCGGCAGGTCATTGATGAACGAGCCCATGTCACGCTCGGCGGCCAGGTCGGTATTGCGGAAGGCGGAGTTGGCCAAGGCCCGCAGGCCTTCGCCCGGCTTGAACTTGGTTTCGCTCACCCCGGCGCCGCCGCCGAAATAGAAGCCGGACCAGTCGAAGCGCCCACCTCCGAACATCGGTGGCGGCTCCATCGGTTGCTCGATCTGCGATCCCCGGAGGTAGTCGGCGCCCTGCGCGGCCTGAGGCAGCGCCAGCGCGCAGGCCATCCCGACGACGGGGGCGAGGGCGGCGATAGATCCAGCACGCATCGCGTGTCTCTCCGAACGAAAGCCAGGGCATTGGTTGAGCCGGCCCGAAGATGATTCATGCCGGGTTAACCCTAATGTCGGGTTAATGGATTGCCGGTCCGATCATCCTCGATCAGACATCCGCCCGTGGTCAGGACGCGCGATTCCCGGCTGCGAGGAGAGGGCGCATGATCCGGCACATCGTATTCTTCACGGTCAAGCGTGCCGAGGATGTCGGCATGGTCCAGCGCCTGCTCGGCCGGCTCGGCGAGATCCCGCACGCGCTCGCCTTCGAGGTCGCCGCCAACGCCAGGATCGATCCGATCGGAAATGAGATCGATATCGTCGTCTACGGCGAGTTCGCCGATGAGGCCGCGCTCGCCGCCTGGAAGGCTCATCCGATCTATGACGAGACGACGCAAGCGGTGCGCCCCTTGCGCGAATTGCGCTACTCGGCCGACTTCCGCTCGTCACTGCGCTGACCTGTCCTTGCGAAAACGCAGGGGCGGGCGGGACACCGGCCCGTTGCTGGCGCGCGGGCCGCAAGCTACATCCAGATCATGACCGCGACCTCTCTCCGCCTGGCGCTCGCCCAGCTCAACCCGATCGTCGGCGACGTCGCCGGCAATGCCGACAAGGTGCGCGCGGCTCGCCGCGAGGCGGCAGCCGGCGGCGCCGAGCTCGTCATGTTCCCGGAGCTCTTCCTCTCGGCCTATCCGCCGGAGGACCTGGTGCTGAAGCCGGCCTTCCAGGACGCCTGCCGCAAGGCCTGCGAGGAGCTCGCCCGCGAGACCGCCGATGGCGGCCCGGCCGTGCTCGTCGGCCTGCCCTGGCTCGAGGACGGCAAGCTCTACAACGCCTATGCCCTGCTCGACGGCGGGCTGATCCAGTCGGTGCGCTTCAAGGTCGACCTGCCGAATTACGGCGTCTTCGACGAGAAGCGGGTGTTCGAGCCCGGCCCGCTGCCCGGCCCGGTCGTCTTCCGCAATCATGTTCGCCTCGGCATTCCGATCTGCGAGGACATCTGGGGCGAGGAGGTCGTCGAGTGCATCGCCGAGACCGGCGGCGAGATCCTGCTCGTTCCGAACGGCTCGCCCTTCCGCCGCGGCGTGATCGAGGAGCGGCTCAACGTCGCCGTTGCCCGCGTCGTCGAGAGCGGTCTGCCGATCGTCTACCTCAACCAGCTCGGCGGCCAGGATGAGCTCGTCTTCGAGGGCGCCTCCTTCGTCCTCAATGCCGACCGCAGCTTCGCGCACCAGCTGCCAGCCTTCCGTGAGGCGATCGCGATCACGCACTGGGAGCGCGGGCCCGATGGCTGGCGCTGCCTGCCGGGTGAGGTCGCCCCGGTCGAGAGCGGCGATGACGCCGACTATGCAGCCTGTGTGCTGGGCTTGCGTGACTATGTCGAAAAGAACCGCTTCCCCGGCGTCGTGCTCGGCCTCTCCGGCGGCATCGATTCCGCCATCTGCGCTGCGATCGCGGTCGATGCGCTGGGCTCGGAACGCGTGCGCTGCGTGATGATGCCCTACCGCTTCACCTCGCAGGAGAGCCTCGACGACGCGAAGCGGTGCGCCGATGCCCTCGGCGTACGCTACGAGATCGTGCCGATCGCCGAGCCGGTCGAGGGCTTCGAGCACGCTTTGGCCGAGCTCTTCGCCGGCACCAATCGCGGCATCACCGAGGAGAACCTGCAGAGCCGGGTGCGCGGCACGCTGCTGATGTCGATCTCGAACAAGTTCGGGCCGATGGTGGTGACGACCGGCAACAAGTCCGAGATGTCCTGCGGCTACGCCACGCTTTATGGCGACATGAACGGCGGCTACAACCCGATCAAGGATCTCTACAAGACCGAGGTCTTCCGGCTCTCGGCCCTGCGCAACCGTTGGAAGCCGGCCGGTGCACTCGGGCCGGACGGCGAGGTCATCCCCGAGAACATCATCGTCAAGCCGCCTTCAGCCGAATTGCGCGAAAACCAGAAGGACCAGGATTCGCTGCCGGCCTATGAGGTGCTCGACGACATCCTCGCTTGCCTGATCGAGCATGAGATGCGCCTCGCCGACATCGTCGCCCGCGGCCACGATCTCGAGACGGTGCAGAAGGTCGAGCGCCTGCTCTATCTCGCCGAGTACAAGCGCCGGCAGGCGGCGCCGGGCGTCAAGGTCACCCGCAAGAACTTCGGCCGCGACCGGCGCTACCCGATCGTCAACCGCTTCCGCGATTCCGGCGCGCCGGCGCATGAGCCGGACCGCGCTCTGGTCAAGGGCGTCGGCAAGGCCGGCGGCGAGAGCTTCGATTTTTGAAGGTTGCGTCCCCGCGCAGCCCTCATCCTGAGCAGCGGGCACAGCCCGCGTCTCGAAGGATTCCAGTTGGTTCCGGAGCCTCCTGAAGCATCCGAGACGCCGCTGACGCGGCTCCTCAGGATGAGGCTGTAGGCGACGGTGGCGTCGTCGCCTACAGCCAGAATCCGCCGATCTGGTTCGCCTTCTCATTGCCGAGGCAGGCGGTCATCCGGTCGAGCCAGATGCGCTGGTATTTCGCGTTGGCGCTGTGCTGGGTGTCCTTGTCGTAGCGCGCTTGGATCAGCCCGGCGCGCCGCTGGAAATGCAAGTCGGCGAGGGCGACATAGGCCTGGACCAGCGCGGCGATGCTGGCGGCCCGCAGCGCCGTCAGCTCACGCGCCAGCTGGCGGGCGATGACGAAGCCGACATCGTAGTGGAACTGCTCATGGGCCAGCAGCGCCGGCGTCAGCGTCACGCCGATCTTGAGTTGCGCGGCTGGCCAGATGTCGATCTCGTTGGGGACCCCGAGCGCATAGTCGGTGCCGGCCATGCGCACGCCATGGTCGGGGATATCGAAGGCGAAGGCGGTGTAGGCGTCCTGCACGGTGCCATCGGCGGGATCCATGACCACCGGCACCTGCGTGAAGTCGCCGATCTTGAGCTTGCTGGGGCTGCGCGAGGCGGTGAAGACCGCGTCGGCCGGCGCCGGATTGCTGGCAATGTGCTGGACGGTCTTGCCGCCCGGGTCAACCCGCGAATCCGGGCTGGTCATCTTCAGGAAGACCTGCTGGTAGCGCTTTATCGCGCTACGGGTCAGCGGCCCGCAGAGCCCGTCGACCTCGAGCAGGTCGACACCCAGCGCTTTGACATGGGGGTTGATGCTCGCCTGGATCAGGCGGGTGTCCGGAACCGTGTTCTTGCCGCCGAGACCGACTGAAGCCGTGATGCTCATCCTCGCCTCCGAGCGTAGATATCGACATCCCCGTCGCCTTCTAACCTTGCGTCAATCTGGGCTGTTGTCGATCTCCTTCCGCGAGGCCCGTGCGATGCCCTTGCCCTCGCGCCGTTCCCGCGCGACAAGCGGCCGGTCATGACCACACCCTTCGTCCGCACCGCCCCGTCGCCGACCGGCTATCTCCACATCGGCAATGCCCGCTCGCTGATGTTCAACTGGCTCTTCGCCAGGCGGCATGGCGGACGCTTCCTGCTGCGTTATGACGACACCGACCAGGCGCGCTCGAAGCCGGAATTCGCCGATGCCATCGCCGAGGACCTCGGCTGGCTCGGCGTCCTGCCTGACGCCAGCATCAAGCAGTCGGAGCGGATCGCGCTTTACGATGCGGCGGCCGACAAGCTGCGCGCCGCGGGCCGTCTCTATCCCTGCTATGAGAGTGCCGACGAGCTCGACCGCAAGCGCAAGCGCCAGCTCGCCCGCGGTCTGCCGCCGGTCTATGACCGTGCCGGCCTGAAGCTGACGGCCGAGGAGCGCGCCAAGCTGGAAGCGGAAGGCCGCAAGCCGCATTGGCGCTTCCTGCTCGACTGGGAGGAGATCGGCTGGGACGATCTCGTCCGCGGCCCGTCGCACGTCGACTGCGCCTCGCTCTCCGACACGGTGCTGGTGCGCGAGGACGGCACCTATCCCTATACGCTGCCCTCGGTGGTCGACGATCTCGACATGGGCATCACCCATGTCATCCGCGGCGAGGACCACGTCACCAACACCGCCGTGCAGATCCAGATCATGCAGGCGCTCGGCGGCACGCTGCCCACCTTCGGCCATCACAACCTCCTGACCACCGCGAGCGGCGAGGGGCTGTCGAAGCGCCTAGGCCATCTCTCGCTCCGGGGCCTGCGCGAATCCGGCATCGAGTCGCTGGCGGTCGCGTCGCTCGCCGTTCTGACCGGATCATCCGACGCTGTGCGGCCGGTTTCGAGCCTCGACGAACTCGCCGGGCTGGTCGATCTCGCCCATGTCTCGCGCGCTCCGGCCAAGTTCGACGAGCACGAGCTGGAGACGCTCTCGGCCCGCACCCTGCACCAGCTGGATTTCGCGGCGGTCGAGGAGCGACTGAAGCAGCTCGGCATTCCGGCGAGCGAGCCGTTCTGGCTCGCCGTGCGCGGCAATCTCGCCCGGCTCTCGGGCGCGAAGGACTGGTGGACGGTGATCGAGGGGCCGCTTGAGCCGCACGTCGCCGACAAGGCCTTCATGGCACAGGCGGCGGAGCTCTTGCCGGCCGAGCCATTCGACCAGACGACCTGGAAGAGCTGGACGCAAAGCGTGGCGGCCGCGACGGGGGCGAAGGGCAAGGCCTTGTTCATGCCGTTGCGCCAGGCGCTGACCGGCCTCGACCACGGGCCTGAGCTGGCAGCGCTGCTGCCGCTGATCGGGCGGGAGAAGGCGCTCAGGCGGCTGAACGGCGAGGCGGCGTGAGCGGTACGGCGTCATTCTCGGGCGAAGCGAAGCGCAGACCCGGGAATCTCCTGACGAAAGGGCCGCTGGTTTCCGAGATGTCCGGGTCAGGCCCGGCCAGGACGGTTCCCCTTCACTCGTGCCGGTGCATCGCCGAGTCGTGCTTGGTGTCGCGCATGGTCGAATAGACCAGCAGCGAGATGAAGATCACGCCCGAGAGGTAGTAATAGAACCACTGTTCGTGGCCCTGCTGCTTGAAGAACAGGGCGATCGCCGGGGCCGTGCCGCCGAAGATCGAGACGGTCAGAGCATAGGGCACGGCGACGCCGGTGGCACGGATCGAGGTCGGGAACAGTTCGGCCTTCACCACGGCGTTGATCGAGGTGTAGCCGGCGACGAAGATCCAGGCGCCGGAGATCAACAGGAAGGCGACCCAGGGCGACTTGGTCTGCTCCAGCGCCGACAGGATCGGCACGGTCAGCAGCGTCCCGGCGACGCCGAAGAAGATCAGCAAGGGCTTGCGGCCGATCCGGTCGGACAGCATGCCGTAGAGCGGCTGCAGGATCGAGGCGAAGATCAGCGAGCCGGCGATGACATAGGTGGTGGTGATGTCGGAGAGGCCGACCGTCTGCTTCACGAAGGTCTGCATGTAGGTGGTGAAGGTGTAGAAGGCGGCAGTGCCGCCCGCCGTCAGGCCGACCACGATGGCGACCTCGCGCGGGTATTTCAGCAGGCCGCGTAGCGAGCTTTCCTTCGCTGGGCCGGCCTTCTTGGCTTCGTTGAAGGCATCGGTCTCGTGCATGTTCCGGCGCATGAACATGGCGGTGACCGCCAGCATCGCGCCGATCACGAAGGGGATGCGCCAGCCCCAGTCGACCAGCTGCTCATGCGTCAGGAAGACGTTCTGCAGCAAAAGCAGCACCAGGATCGCGGTGAGCTGCCCGCCGATCAGCGTCACATACTGGAAGCTCGAATAGAAGCCGCGATGGTCGGGATGGGCGATCTCGGTGAGATAGGTCGCGCTCGCCCCGTATTCGCCGCCGAGGCTCAGGCCCTCGATGATCCGTGCGACCGCCAGCAGGATCGGGGCAGCGAAGCCGATTGTTTCATAGGTCGGCGTCACTGCGATGATCAGCGAGCCGAAGCACATCATCAGCACCGAGACCGTCAATGACAGCCGCCGCCCATAGCGGTCGGCGATATGGCCGAACAGCCAGCCGCCGATCGGGCGCACGATGAAGCCGGCGGCGAACAGGGTCGCCGCGTTGAGCTGCACCACCACCGGATCATGCGAGGGGAAGAACTTGGGCGCGAAATAGAGCGCGAAGGCAGTGTAGGCGTAAAAATCGTACCACTCGACCAGATTGCCGACCGAGCCGATGAAGATCGCCTTCAGGCGCCGCGCCGTATCGGCGACGTCCATGCCATGGGGGCGGGGGTGGAGATTGCTGGATCCGACATGGCTCGCTCCGCGCATCGATGCGACGCGGGAGAGGCCAGCGCCGGCAGCTATACGCAGGTTTACGCCTTGCGTTCCGGGCCAGTCAGCGAGGAGAGATTTGGTCGGAGTTGCTTCTGGCGCATGACAGGCGCGCCTACGGCCGTGCATCGCTCCCGCCCCGCGTTGACGGCTGCATGAGCGTGCGGCAATCACCGCAGCCCACGAGACCGGTCACTGCGATGCCTGCCTTCTCTCTTGCGATATTCGACTACGACGGCACGCTGGCTGACAGCTTTCCGTGGTTCTGCTCGGTGCTCAACCAGACCGCGCGGCAGTTTGGCTTCCGCGAGGTTGCGGAAGGCGAGGCCGATGAGCTTCGCGGGCTTGATTCGCGCCAGATCATCGCCCGCCTTGGCGTTCCCTTATGGAAGATGCCGGCAATCGCGATGCATATGCGCAAGCTGAGCGCCGAGGCCGGAGATACGGTGGCGCTCTTTCCGGGTGCCGAGCCGATGCTCGCCGGCCTGGCCGCCAGCGACGTCGCGATTGCGATCGTCAGCTCGAACAGCGAAGAGGTCATCCGCCGCACACTTGGCCAAGCCGCAGCTCATGTGAGCCATTTCAGCTGCGGCGCATCGCTCTGGGGCAAGAGTGCCAAGTTCAAGGCCGTCATCCGGCGGGCCGGTGCTCCCAGGCAGCGTACCATAGCGATCGGAGACGAGATCCGCGACATCGATGCGGCGCGGCGAGCCGGCATCACGTCCGGCGCGGTGACCTTCGGCTACAATACCGGTGCGTCTCTGCGAGCGCACGGGCCCGACATGATCTTCGACGACTACGGACAGTTGCTCGCCAAGCTGACGGCGTGATCTGGAGCGCGCTCAGGGCCGCGCCGTCGCCCCGACCCCGAGATTGGGCGCGAGGTTCGGCGCGACGATCCGTACCGTGCGCCGCTCGCCGGTGACGCTCTTGCTCTCGCGCTTCAGCCCGTCGCCCTGCTGCAGTGTCTTCTCGCCGTCGATCCGCTGCGGGCCGACGCCGGCGGATTCGGTGCTGGCGGTCGGCACGTTGGTGTCAGGCGTCGGCTCGTCGCCCGGCGCGGCCTGGAGCACGGTCGGCGCCGGGCCGGCCGGGGTGGCCGGCTTGGCTTCCGGCACATTGGCAGCGCCCTTCTTGCCGCGCTGCGGCTGCTCCGGCTTCGGCCGCGACATTTCCTGCGAGCGCTGCTCGGTGACGATGATGTCGCCCTTGCGCTGGTCGAGCATCTGCTCGGCGTTCTGCAGCGCCTGAGCCCAGCTCTGGCCCTGTCCCCGGCAGGTGCAGGCGGCGTCGAAGCTGCGGGTGTATTTCAGCGCGTTCGGCAGCGACGAGTAGGGCTGCCCGCTGCTGCGCGCAACCGCGTTCTGGATGTCGCCACCGCTGCTCATGCCATAGGCCAGCGTCTCGCTGCCGGGGCAGAGCGACTGGCACATCTCGTCCTGGCTCTCGCGTCCGCCCGGGCTGTTGGCGAGCGGGAAGAAGTAGCCATCGCAGCTGCGCACGCAGACCGAATAGGGTCCGCCCTGGCGTGCTCCGCCTTCCGTCGGCTCGGTCGGCTGATCGGGGGTCGAGCTCGGGCAGGGTCGAATCGATCTCGCCGCGGCGCGGCTCGATCCCGAAGATCGTCTCGAAGAAGCCGCGCTGCTGCGTCCGGCAGTTGTTGTTGATCAGCGCCGCGAGCTGGGCGCGCCGCTGTTCGACGCCGCCGCCCTGCGCCTGCTGCTGGAGCTGGCCATATTGCGACTGCAGCGCTCCGAGCTGGGCGCGGATGCCGCCGCATTGCGGCGGTGGCGCCTCGCCGAAGAACAGAAAGCCGCCGCCGCGGTCGCAGCCCATGGCGCGATACTGGTTGGAGAGTTGCGCCAGCTGGCCGGCAACGCGCTGCGCCGCCTGGGCGGCGCGTGCATCGCCGCCGCGCTGGCCCTGCAGGTTGGCATATTCGGCGCGCCAGTTGTCACAAGCCGGCGACTGCGCCAAGGCTGCGCCCGAGAGCGCGGCAAAAGCCAGCGCCGGAGCGAGCGCGCGTCGGAGCGAAGCGAAAATCATCGAAGGCAGAGTTGCTATCCCTGTGACTCATCCCATGCCAGCGGCGACCGCCTGCACCGGCAAAGCACATGCTAGAAACGCGACGGAACTAAGGAGGCGCGTGTCGAACCGTCCGCGAAAGCCGATTCGATGCATCGCCCGGACGACTTTGCGCATCGCATATCGCGCCGCGGGCGGCAAATCGCGCTACGCGGAGGTAGTGTCTCAGATTGAAATTTGAGCCTGCGCCTTTTTGTAAGCCCGCGCTTTGGCCGGAACGGCGGCGTCCATCACTTCTACGATATCGGTCCAGTTCGACAGCGTGCCAGACAGGTTCGCTGCCATGGCCAGCCTGTGATGCCCTGTAATGCGAAGCGTCTCGTGGATGCGCAGGAAATTGTAGCGCACGGCGTAGCGTCAAGCATGACAGTTCAGTCAATCGTCGTAAGGCAATTGCATCGTGTCACCGAAGCGGGGAAAGACCTTGTCCAACTTCCTCAGGTAGTCCTTCACGTCGGTGGACAGTTTCATGATCGCCTTCACGCCAGCAAGATGCTGCTGCATGTGGCGGTAGCCTTCGCTTTCGGTAAGATGCTGGAAGAGTTTTTCGTTAGGGCGGCCAGACGCCCCGCGCCGCACAACCTCCTGCAATTTGGTCCTGACGCCCGGCGCCAACCGATCGTATATGTCCTCGGTCCTTTTTGCGAAGATAAGTGGGCGTTTTACACTCTTCGGATCGTATGTATATCCATGAAGTCGAAATAATTCTTTGTAAAAATCGTCATCGAATGTCTTAACCCAAGGCAATGCGTCTTGAGAAACGTATTTCTCAAGTAGTTTAATAAGTGCATTCTTTGCTCTAATATCTTGATACCCAGTCGCTTCATCAACCAGCGCATCAATCGCTACATTTGTTAGACCTTTTAGGAGCCGCGTGGCCGCGTCAGCTATATGCTCCTGAGACGGCAGCAACTTTCTCGCCATTTTAGCTTCGTGATACACCCAGCAAACGGCCGGAAGCAGTTGTGCGCGATACCCAAAGCCAAGGCTGCCACCTAGTCCACCGCCTTTCTCGGTCTCGAAGATAATTGGAGACGACGACCGCACTAAGTCGCTGGGAATAAAGGGCTCTAGGTTCTTTGCGCGCAGAAAGACCGGTAAGTTGGCGATCGCCTCGTTCCCGCCAGCACTGTTCGGTGTTCGCGTCCTACCAAGGGCTTCCAGGAACCCAGCTTGGCTGAGGACACGTGTGTTCTCCGCATCGTCTAGAACAGCGCACGGTATTCCCCCGAGCGGCAACACGCCCGACACGATTGCTTTTGGGATTACCGTGCCTTCCGGCACGTCAAACTTCTGCCAGCGCGCTAATGCGCCGCGCCGCGCAATGCTCCTTCGCTCCTCTGGCGAGAGGTTCTTTGCGCGGTTCTTTCCGCCAAGGCTCTGCGGGGTGTCATTCATCAGAATCACTCCTTGCTTGCTGGCAAGGAGCGGTATCATGCTTACTGGCAGATAGGCAAGCATTCGATTGGAACAAAAGCGAACGTGCTTGCTAAGAATCCTTGGTGGTTTTGCCGTTGCAATCTCGATTCGGCGCTCGGCGTTCATGGTTTCGGCGCGCCTGCGCCTGCATGGCCTTGTCTTGCCGTTGGCGAGCCGGGCAGGCGTCGAGCGCGTCAACGGCGCGAGGTTCAAACTGAGACAGCAACCACGCCGATCACGGTCTTTTGAGGTCACGCCTCCTCGGTCTGGTAGGCGCCGGCGAGGTGGCGGCCGCGTTCGGTCAGCACCGCCAGCACGCGCTCGAACACCCGTAGCTCCTCCGGCGAGATCCCCTCGATCCAGCGCTCCTCGAAGGCGAGGGCGAGCGGCACGATCTGGGCGTAGAGGCGTTGGCCGGCGGCGCTGAGGGCGACGAAGGCCTCGCGCCGATCGGCCCGGTTCTCGGCTCGCGTCACCAGGCCGCGCTTGTCGAGCTCGGCCACGGCGCGCGAGACCTTGGTCTTGTGCATCTGCGAGAGCTCGCCGATGTCGCGCGAGGTCAACTGCCCGAACTCGCCGAGCTGCGCGATCACCCGCCATTCCGGAATGCCGATGCCGAAGCGCGTGCCATAGACCCGGCCGAGCCCGCGGCTGGCGAAGAAGCCGACCACGTTCAGCCTGTAGGGCAGGAACTGCTCGAGATGCAGGGTGCGATCGGCGGAGGGCGGCTTCGGCTTCGTTGACATTAGTTTCACATGTAACTAATTAGGGTGGGACCAAGGCCGCTCAAGGCCGCGCCCGCGATCATTGCGCAACGGCAGCGCCTGTCAAAGCGGCTAGCATCGGATCAGGAGGAGGCCCAGTCATGAACGTGCAGACCACGGTTCAGTCGAGCTTCGGCGAGCAGGTCCGCGGCGGGCGCCGCTACATGTCCGGCTTCGGCAATTCCTTCGAGACCGAGAGCCTGCCGGGCGCGCTGCCGGTCGGTCGCAACTCGCCACAGAAGGCAGCCTATGGCCTCTATGCCGAGCAGCTCTCCGGTTCGCCCTTCACGGCGCCGCGCTCCACCAATGAGCGCTCCTGGCTCTATCGCATCCGCCCGAGCGTCAAGCATGGCGGCCGCTGGACGCTGGTCGACAAGGGGCTGATGCGGACCGCGCCCTGCCGCGACGAGACGAAGCCTTCGCTCGGGCAGTTGCGCTGGAGTCCGATCCCGGTCCCGGAGGAGAAACTCACCTTCCTGACCGGCCTGCGCACCCTGACCACGGCCGGCGATGCCGACAGCCAGGCCGGCATGGCGGCCCATATGCTCTTCGTCACCGCCTCGATGGAGAAGGAATACGTCTTCAACGCCGATGGCGAGTATCTTGTCGTCGCGCAGGAGGGGAAGCTCCGTTTCTTCACCGAATTCGGCATCATCGAGATCGAGCCGGGCGAGATCTGCATCATCCCGCGTGGCGTCGTCTTCCGCGTCGAGTTGATGGACGGGCCGGCGCGCGCCTATGTCTGCGAGAACTATGGCGGCGCATTCACGCTGCCCGACCGCGGGCCGATCGGCGCCAACTGCCTCGCCAATCCGCGCGATTTCCTCACCCCTGTGGCCGCCTATGAGGACATCGAGGAACCCTCGACGCTTTATGCCAAATGGGGCGGGGAGCTGTTCTCGACCAGGGTCGACCAGTCGCCGCTTGACGTCGTCGCCTGGCACGGCAACTACGCGCCCTACAAATACGATCTGCGCCATTATTCGCCGGTCGGCGCCATCTCCTTCGACCATCCCGACCCGTCGATCTTCACCGTGCTGACGGCGCCTTCCGAGACGCCCGGCACCGCCAATATCGACTTCGTCATCTTCCCTGAGCGCTGGCTGGTGGCGGAGAACACCTTCCGCCCGCCCTGGTACCATCGCAACATCATGTCGGAGTTCATGGGGCTGATCTACGGCGTCTACGACGCCAAGCCCGAGGGCTTCACGCCCGGCGGCTTCAGCCTGCACAACATGATGCTGCCGCACGGCCCGGACGCGCAGGCCTTCGAGCATGCCAGCACGGTCGAGCTGAAGCCGGTCAAGCTCACTGGCACCATGGCCTTCATGTTCGAGACGAGATTCGCCCAGCGCGTCACCGGCTATGCCGCCGGCCTGCCCGAGTTGCAGGACAATTACAGCGACTGCTGGAGCGAGCTGAAGAAGCGCTTCGACCCGAACAAGCCCGAGGCCTGGTGAGGCGCTCGCGCTTGCGTGCCGTGATCACACGGGCCGGCTTCCCGAAGGCGCATTCTGTCGATCAGGCGCGGGGAACCCTTCTCCCGTATGGGAGAAGGGCAGGGATGAGGGCCCGCCATCGACTATTGGTGTCGCAGCGTCGCCACCTTCGCCTTATCCGGAAAGGGCAGGCCCTCATCCGGCGCTCCGCGCCACCTTCTCCCATTCGGGAGAAGGAAGAGCGCGCGGATGGTGCCGGCCTCGCATGCCTGCTTGTCTGGATGTCGGGCGCCTCAGCGCGACCGCAGCCGGTTCATGAAGGCGTCGTAGGAGAGTTCCGCGACCTGCCACCAGAGCAGGTTCTCGCCGCGGAAGGCGACCATCGACTCATAGCCCTTCTTGAAGGCTTCGCTCTTGGCGGAAGTCTCGGCGTAGTACTCCTCGGCCGCCTTGAGCGAGGCTTCCATGATCGGCTGCGGGAAGGCCTTGAGCTGCGCGCCCTGGGCGATCAGCTTGCGCAGGCCGCCCGGATTGACGAAGTCGTACTTCGCCAGCATCCAGTTGTTGGCGGCTTCGCAGGCGTTCTGCATGATCGCCTGGTAGTGCTTGGGCAGCTTGTTCCACTGCTCCTGGTTGATGACGAGGTGCAGCATGGCGCCGCCCTCCCACCAGCCGGGATAGTAGTAATAGGGCGCGACCTTCACGAAGCCGAGCTTCTCGTCGTCATAGGGACCGACGAACTCGGCCGCGTCGATCGTGCCGCGCTCCAGCGCAGGGTAGACATCGCCCGCCGCGATCTGCGTCGGCACCACGCCGAGCTTGGCCAGCACCGCCCCGCCCATGCCGCCGATGCGGAACTTCAGGCCCTTGAGGTCGTCGAGGGTCTTCAATTCCTTGCGGAAGAAGCCGCCCATCTGGCAGCCGGAATTGCCGCAGGGGATCGAGTAGGCGTTGAACTTGGCGAGCGCCTCGTTGACGATCTGCTCGCCGCCGCCGAAATACCACCAGCTGTGCTGCTGGCGGGCGTTGAGGCCGAAGGGAATGCCGGTGCCGAGCCCGAGCGCCGGCTCCTTGCCGACGTAGAAATAGGTCGGCGTATGCGCGCATTCGACCGTGCCGGAGGTGACCGCGTCGAGCGCCTGCAGGCCGGGCACGATCTCGCCGGCCGAGAAGGTCTGGATCTGGAACCTGCCGTCGGTGGCGTCCGACATGAACTTCGCGAACTGCTGGGCGGTGCCGTAGATCGTGTCGAGCTGCTTCGGGAAGCTCGAGGTCAGACGCCATTTCACCTCAGGGCTGGACTGCGCGATCGCGGGCATCGCGATCGGCGCCGCGGCCGCGGCGAGCGCGCCCGTCTTCAAAAACGTACGGCGTTGCATGGACTTTCCTCCCCGGGACGGATTTGCTGCCATCATCACTGTTCGGCGAGGATTGAAAAGAGATGAAAGTCGCATCCCTCATGCATGGCCGGGATGGCCGCCTCGTCGTGGTCTCGAACGACCTGACCCGCGCGACCGACGCCTTTCCGGTCGTGGCGACGCTGCAAGGCGCGCTCGACGACTGGAGCCGCTGCGCGCCGCGGCTCGCCGACCTCGCCGAGAGCCTCGAGCACGGCTCGGTGCCGTCCTTCCGCTTCCACGAGCATCACTGCGCCTCGCCTCTGCCGCGCGCCTATCAATGGGTCGACGGCTCGGCCTATGTGAACCATGTCGAGCTGGTCAGGAAGGCGCGGGGGGCCGAGATGCCCGAGAGCTTCTGGACCGACCCGCTGATGTACCAGGGCGGCTCCGATTCCTTCCTCGGCCCGCGTGAGGCGGTCAGGCTCGCCAGCGAGGATTACGGCATCGATCTCGAAGCCGAGATCGCGGTCGTCACTGGCGACGTGCCGATGGGCGTCAGCCCCGAGGCGGCGCGCGGACTGATCCGCCTCGTCATGCTCGTCAACGATGTGAGCTTGCGGAATCTGATTCCCAACGAGTTGGCGAAAGGCTTTGGTTTCCTTCAAGCAAAGCCGTCTTCCGCCTTCTCGCCGGCGGCAGTGACGCCGGATGAGCTCGGCCCCGCCTGGAAGGACGGCAAGCTCAGCCTGCCATTGCTCGCCCAGATCAACGGCAAGCCCTTCGGCAAGCCTGGGGCCGGCGTCGACATGACCTTCGACTTCGGCGTGCTGATCGCCCATGCCGCCAAGACCCGCCCGCTCGTCGCCGGCACAATCGTCGGCTCTGGCACGGTCTCGAACCGCGATGCCGATGGCGGGCCGGGCAGGCCGGTTGCGGAGGGCGGGCTCGGTTATGCCTGCATCGCCGAGCAGCGCATGGTCGAGACCATCCGGCACGGTTCGCCGCAGACGCCCTTCCTGCGCTTCGGCGACAGCGTCCGCATCGAGATGAAGGACGCCGCCGGCCATTCGATCTTCGGCGCGATCGAGCAGGAAATCCTGCCCTATGCGCCGTAGGCCGCACCGTCATTCTCGGGCGAAGCGAAGCGCAGACTCGAGATTCTCAGGACGAGTAGGGCACCCACCGGAGCCTCTCGCGGCCTGAGATGCTCGGGTCAAGCCCCGAGCATGACGTCAGTATCGACACGTTTACGAGGTTGCTCCATGTCCTCCCCCGCTTTCGCCTCCACTGCCGATCTCGGCGAGAAGACCGTCTCCTTCGAGGAGGTCGGCAAGGGCGTCTACGCCTATACCGCCGAGGGCGACCCCAATAGCGGCGTCGTCATCGGCGACGACAGCGTCCTGGTCTTCGATGCGCAGGCGACGCCGACCATGGCCGAGCGGGTGATCGCGAGGGTCCGTGAGGTCACCGACAAGCCGGTCAGCCATGTCGTGCTCTCGCATTACCATGCCGTGCGCGTGCTCGGCGCGCCGGCTTATGGCGCGAAAGAGATCGTCTGCTCGGATGCGGCGCGCGCCATGATCGTCGAGCGCGGCGAGGAGGACAAGGCAAGCGAGATCGGCCGCTTTCCGCGGCTCTTTCAAGGTGCCGACTCCATCCGCCCTGGCCTGACCTGGCCGACCACGACCTTCTCGCACAATGCCTCGATCTGGCTGGGCAGCCGCGAGGTCAGGCTGATGAAGCTCGGCCGCGGCCACACCGCCGGCGACATCGTCGCCTGGACGCCGGACACCAATGTGATCTTCGCCGGCGACCTCGTCGAATACGGCGCCACGCCCTATTGCGGCGACGCGCACTTCACCGACTGGCCGACGACGCTCGACGCGCTCGCCGCCTTCGCGCCCGCCGCGATGGTGCCGGGGCGCGGCGCGGCGCTGACCAACCGGGGAATGGTCGCTGACGGCATCAAGGGCACGCGCGCCTTCCTCTCGGATCTCTATGAGGCGGTGAAGGGCCATGTCGCCGAAGGCCGCTCGCTGCGCGAGACCTTCGAGCGTGTCCATGAGACGCTGAAGCCGTCCTATGGCGACTGGGTGATCTTCGAGCACTGCCTGCCCTTCAATGTCACCCGCGCCTATGACGAAGCCGGCGGCCTCGACCATCCGCGCATCTGGACCGATGAGCGCGACCGCCAGATGTGGCTGGACCTGCGCGGCTGAGGCGGGTCAGGCAGCGTGGGGATGGATCGCGGAATAGTCCTGCTCGGTCTCGGCTTTGGACAGGTCGTGAGCGGTTTGCAGGTTGAGCCAGAAGCGCGGATCAGTTCCGAAAAAGCGGCCGAGCCGGATTGCGGTATCGGCGGAGACGTCACGCCGTTGGCGCAGGATGTCACTGATCCGGTTGCCGGGCACGTCGAGCGCCTTGGCGAGCGCTCGTGCGCTCATTCCGAGCGGCTCAAGGTATTCCTCGCGCAGGATTTCGCCGGGATGGGTCCTCACTCGCGCCATGACGATCTCCTCTCAATGATAGTCGACGATCTGGACCGCCTCAGGGCCGTCGCCGCTCCAGCGGAAGCAGAGCCGCCATTGGTCGTTGATCCGGATGCTCCACTGCCCCTTGCGGTCGCCTTTCAGCGCTTCCAGCCGGTTGCCTGGCGGCGAGCGCAGATCGCTGACTGTCACGGCGGCGTCGAGCATATCGAGCTTGCGCAGTGCGATCCTTTCGATCGCTCGCCAGCGGGCAGCGCAGGCTTCGCCGCGAAACAAGCGCTCCGTATCCCTGTCGGCAAAGCCCAGGATCATAACTTAAGTTATGATACGTATCGCGTACCAGTCAAGGAGCTGATTTGATGCAGCCCTTCCGCCAGTTCGCCTATCGCCGCAGCCAGGACCAGGACGCGGCCACCCCCGCCCGCCATCCGGTGGTCATCGTCGGTGCCGGCCCCGTCGGGCTGACGCTGGCGCTCGACCTGGCGCGCCGGCAGGTTCCGGTTGTGCTGATCGACGATGCCGACAGGATCGGCGAGGGCTCGCGCGCCATCTGCTTCGCCAAGCGCACGCTAGAGATCTTCGACCGGCTCGGACTGGCGCAGGCGATGGTGGAGAAGGGCGTCACCTGGCAGAAGGGCCGCGTCTTCCGTGGTGAAACTGAGCTCTACGAGTTCGACCTCCTGCCCGAGGGCGACCACAAGCAGCCGGCCTTCATCAACCTCCAGCAATTCTACGTCGAGGCGGCGCTGGTCGAGGCCGTGCTCGCCGAGCCGCTGGTCGATCTGCGCTGGAGCAACCGGCTCGCCGGCCTGGAAAACCGCGAGGACGGCGCCAAGTTGACGATCGCGACGCCGGAGGGAGACTACTCCCTGGAAACCGACTGGCTCGTCGCCTGCGATGGCGCCCGCTCGCCGACGCGTGACCTGCTCGGGCTGGAGTTCCGCGGCGAGGCCTTCGAGGACCGCTTCCTCATTGCCGACGTGAAGATGAGCGCACCGTTCCCGACCGAGCGCTGGTTCTGGTTCGATCCGCCCTTCCATTCCGGCCAGTCGGCGCTGCTGCACAAGCAGCCGGACGATATCTGGCGCATCGACCTCCAGCTCGGGCCCGATGCCGATCCCGAGCATGAAAAGCAGCCGGAGATCGTGCGGCCCCGGATCGAGCGCATGCTCGGCCATGCCGAGTTCGCGCTCGAATGGGTCTCGGTCTACCGCTTCCAGTGCCGCCGGCTCGACCGCTTCCTGCATGGCCGCGTGATCTTCGCCGGCGACGCCGCCCATCAGGTCTCGCCCTTCGGAGCGCGCGGCGCCAATTCCGGCATCCAGGACGCCGACAATCTCGGCTGGAAACTGGCATTGGTCGCGCAGGGGCGGAGCCCGGCCTCGTTGCTGGAAAGCTATGACAGCGAGCGCGTCGCCGCGGCCGACGAGAACATCCTGAATTCGACGCGGGCGACCGACTTCATCGCGCCACGGTCGCCCGGCGAGCGCCTCCTGCGTGAGGCGGCGCTGTCGTTGGCGCCGCTGACCGGCTTTGCCAAGCGCTTCGTCAATTCCGGCCGGCTTTCGGTGGCCAGCGCCTATGCCGGTTCACCGCTCTCGACCGAGGATGACGTGGGGGAAGGCAACCTGCCGCCGGGCGCGCCCTTCCTCGATGCGCCTGTTGCCGGCGTCTCTTCCGCCTGGCTGAGCGAGGCTTTCGCGGCGGGTCAGGCGATCCTGCTCGGTGAAGGCGCGGCAAGGGTGGCGCCTGCCGGTGTGCTCGCGATCGAGCCGGCTGCCGGCGATAGAACGTTGCGCCAGCGCTATGCCCTGGAAAGCGGCGCAGCCGTGCTGCTGCGGCCGGACGGGCATGTCGCCGCACGTTTCCCGAAACCCGAGCGCGCTGCGATCGAGGTTGCGATCGCGCGGATGGAGGGCAGGGGATGAGTGCCGCGGCTGCCATGACCCCCGCGACCGGGCTTGCCCGCGAATCGCGCTTCGCCGATCCCGACGCGGCCTTTCGCCTGCTGGCGAAGGCGCATCGCGATCTCGAAGAGCGCGAAAGCGCCGCGCTCAATGCCCGCCTCGTCCTGATCCTCGCCAACCATATCGGCGACGAGCTGGTTCTGCGCGAGGCCGTGGCGCTGGCGCACGAGGCGAGGTAGGCTCGGCTCACGACGCTCTGGAGACGTGAGCCTGATGGAAGATCTGCCGACCTTCTACCCCACTTTGATCCCGCTCGGTTTCTTCTTCTGGGGGCCGGCGCTGGTGGTGCTGACGCTGCTCCTGTCCTGGCTCTGGGCGCGCAGCCTGCGCGTCGACCGGGCGCTGGAGAGCGATTTCAACGGCTTCACCAAGGACGACGTCGAGAAGCTCTTCTCCCTCTACGGTCCTGAGCGCCGGGCGATCTATCGCAACAAGCTGCTGCCTGCCGATCTCGCCTTCGCACTGGTCTATACGATAGTCGGTGCGCTGATCGTCGCCGGCCTCTCGATGCGCGGCTATCCCTGGTGGGTGGCAGCTCTGTGCGGCGGCGGCTGGCTCTTCGGCGGGCTCTGCGACGTTGCCGAGAACCTCGCCATCGCCCGCCTGCTCGATCGCTATCCGAAGGTCGAGGACGGCACGGTCGCCTTCGCCAGCGGCTTCACCCGGCTGAAGCTGGTGCTGACCGGGCTCGGCTTCGTCGGCGCGATCGCGGCCTATTATCTCGCCTTCAAGCCGATCGCTGCCTGAGCATGTGCGGCGTCGCGCGTGCCTTGCTGGTTGCGGGCGTCTTCGGCGCGCTGGTCGTGCCGGCGGCGGCTGACGACGCCTATAAGCGCTGCATCGACACATCGGACGGCACCAATCCCGCCTGGGCCGCCTGCGGCGGGGAGTGGGTTGCGCGCGAGGACGCCAAGCTGAACGCCGCCTGGAAGCGGCTCTATGCGGCGAGCGAGCCGGCGACGAAGAAGGACCTACTCGACGAGCAGCGCGCCTGGAACGCCTTCAAGGATAAGGCCTGCCAATTCTACGCCAATGGCGACTTCGGCCGGGAAGGGCAGGTGCTGCATTTCCCGAGCTGCCGGGCGGAGCTCATCGCCCAGCGCACCGCGACGCTGGACAGCTACGGCGCCGATCGGCGCTAGAGCATTTTCGAGCGAAGTGGATCCGGTTCGCGTGAAGAAAATGCGTCAAACCAAAGCGCTGAATCATCAGGCCGCGATGTAAACGCGCCGGAGGCGGAAGCGCACCGCGGGCACCGGCGCTGCGCCGATCAGAATCTCGGTCTCGCTCGGTGACGATTCGAAGCCGAGCCGCGCCGCCAGCTGCAACGATGCTGCGTTCTGCGGATGCGTGATGATGAGGGCCTCCGGCAGGTCGAGCGTCTCGAAGCCGTAGCGCAGTAGCCGGTCCACCGCCTCCCGGGCGAAGCCCAGTCCCCAATGACGGGCGGCGAAGCGATAGCTGATCTGGGCCTGCTGGGCCTGCTCCGCGTCGTCGCCGTCCGGAATGAGCCCGACATAGCCCAGCGGCTCGCTTTCGTCGGTGCGGGCGAACACGGTCCAGTAGCCGAGTCCGCGCTCGACATGCAGGAAGCTGCGCGCGGCGACGCCTTCGCGGCCCATCGCCGGATCGCCGACTGCCGCGATATAGCGCATGACCTCCGGATCGGCATTGAGCGCGGCGACGAAGTCGAGATCGGCCTCGGAGCGCGGCTTCAGGAGGAGTCGCTCGGTTTCCAGCTGCGGCAGCATGGTCGTCGCCTTGTTGCGTGATGTGCTTATCGATCGCCGCCTGCACTGGCGCGGGACGGCGCGCCATCCCATATCCTGCCCGCTGTCCCGCGGGAACGCTCTGGGAGAATCTGAATGAGCTTTCGTCGTTGCCTTCTCGCCGTCTCGGCTGTTCTCGCGTTCGCTGGTGGGCTTGCCGCGCCGGCCACGGCGCAGGAGGACCTGATCTTCAGGAAGTCGACGGTCTGGAAGATGCTGACCCCGGACGACAAGCTCGCCGTCTACGGCGTCGACGACCCGGTCGTCGAGGGCGTCGCCTGCCATTACACCGTGCCCGAGAAGGGCGGCGTCTCCGGCATGTTCGGCGTCGCCGAGGAGGTCTCCGAGGTCTCGCTCGCCTGCCGCCAGATCGGCCCGGTCAAGATCAAAGAGAAGTTCTCGCAGGGCGACGTCGTCTTCCGCGAGCGCCGCTCGCTGATCTGGAAGAAGATGCAGATCGTGCGCGGCTGCGACACCAAGCGCAACGTCCTGATCTACATGGTCTACACCGACAAGCTGATCGACGGCTCGCCGCAGAACTCGACTTCGAGCGTGCCGATCATGCCCTGGGGCGGGATGGGCGAGGTGCCGAAATGCTCGGAATGGGTGAGGTGAGCGCTGCCGGGGCGCCTGCGGACTGCGGCGCCCATCGCTTCATCTTGCAAGCACGCGACCCGGTGACGGATTGCCCCATTCTGGAGGCGCGCGTCTCGATCGATGACCTTGGCGCTCTTCGCGGAGTACTTCGAGTCGAGCACGGAGAAGATCCGGATTTCAGCGGTATCTATGAGCTTGATGGTGAGGATCTTGATGCGCTCCAGCGATTGACGGGCCTGCCATTTCCTCGCGATCTCGGCCCGGTGCAGATTGTTCCGTGGAGCGGGCTTCGAGAAATTCCCTATCTCATCCATACCGAATACGAGCTCGCGCTCATGCTGGAGGGCAGGAAGCCGCTCGCAGTGTTTGCTGATGCCTATCCTGCCGATTGGTTTGATGAGTGGATGGCGCGATTCGACCCCTATGTCGCTGATGGCCGTTTTGTCAGACGCATCGTCGATAGGCCGTTTTCAAAGCCCCGCACCTCGGACGGCGAGTGCTTCGACGGCGTCAGGCACGTTTATGTTGCCTTGCCGGAAGAGCTGTGGCGGATCGACGCCTACATCCAGCTTTTTGATGACCCAGATAGGGACGGCTGGGGTGAGGTGCAGGAGCGCCGTCAGGGCCTGCTCCTCGGCTACGAAGAGTGGCAATGCGATTGGTGGGAGGCTCATCGCCTTGGCAAGGGCCAAGGCGGATAGGTTGGCTCAGCCCCCGCAGGTGATCGTCAGCGGCAACTCGGTCTGCGCCACGTTCGCGGGGCGCGGCGTCGAGCCGGTGATGTCCTCGCGGGCGGCCAGGCCATAGGCGGTGGCGATGCGGTGACCTTGCGATTCACACCAGGCGTCGGCGACGATCTGGCCGCATTCCGACTTGCTGGCGATGCAGTCGGCGACGCCGTAGCCGTCTCCGGCCGGGATCAGATAGGTGCGCTCGGCCTTGGGGGCGGCGACGGTACCGGTTGCGGGCAGCAGGGCCAGCGACATTCCGGCGCCAAGGATTCCGAAGAGCCCGACCAGAGCAACGGCGCGGCGCATGATACTGTCCCTGAGACCCGACCGGGGCTGAACCTTCGACATGTCAAACTGGTTCCAAATGATTAAGACTGCGTGAACCACGGCAATCTTGGTTGCGCGCAAACCGTCTTTCGCTTGTGGCGGCATTGCGGCGAAGAGAGCTGAAATCGCGGGAGGGCAGGGCGATGGCGCGCAAGCGTTGCGCAGCTGCCACTTGACGTAAGCGCACATGACAGGCATCACGGCTGGATGACGCGAGCCCTCGCCATTATTTGCTTGATTTGCCGCTAGCTTTCGCTGGCCGGCTGCTCACGTCCTCGTCCCAACGAAAAGACAGACAGCGCCCCGGCCAGCGGCCAGGATAAGCCGTTTTTGTCGCCTTTTCGTCAGGATACCGCTTCGATGCAGCCGACCCTCAGGCTCTACAACACGCTGACGCGGACGAAGGAGGTCTTCACCCCCGTCGATCCCCAGAATGTGCGCATGTATGTCTGCGGCCCGACGGTCTACGACTACGCCCATATCGGCAACGCTAGGCCGGTCATCGTCTTCGACGTGCTCTACCGGCTGCTGCGGCAGCTCTATGGCGAGGGCCATGTCCGCTATGCCCGCAACCTCACCGACGTCGATGACAAGATCAACGCCCGCGCGGCGCGTGACTTTCCCGATCTGCCGCTGAATCAGGCGATCGCGAAGGTCACGCAGACGACGACGGCGCAGTTCCACGCCGATGTCGACGCGCTCGGCAACCTGCGCCCCGATGACGAGCCGCGCGCCACCGGCCATATCGAGGAGATGAAGGCGATCATCGAGCGCCTGATCGCCCGCGGCGTCGCCTATGTCGCCGAGGAGCATGTGCTGTTCCACGTGCCGGCCGTCGCTGGCCTGAAGGAGGCGCCGCGCTACGGCTCGCTCGCCCGGCGCTCGCTCGACGAGATGATCTCCGGGGCACGAGTGGATGTGGCTCCCTATAAAAGGGACCCGATGGATTTCGTGCTGTGGAAGCCGAGCCGCGCCGGCATCGATCCGGGCTGGCCGTCGCCGGCCGGCATCGCCACGCCCGGCCGGCCCGGCTGGCACATCGAATGCTCGGCCATGTCGATGAAGACGCTGCTCGAGCCGTTCGGCGGCGGCCTCACATGCGACGATCCCGCCAGGAACGTCTTCGACATCCATGGCGGCGGCATCGATCTCGTCTTCCCGCACCATGAGAACGAGCTGGCCCAGAGCTGCTGCGCCTTCGGCGCGGCCGGCGGTGCGCCGCGCATGGCGAACTATTGGATGCACAACGGCTTCCTGCAGGTCGAAGGCGAGAAGATGTCGAAGTCGCTCGGCAACTTCGTCACCATCAACGAGCTGCTGGCGACCGACACTTTCGGCGGGCGGACATGGCCCGGCGAGGTGCTGCGGCTTGCCATGCTCAAGACCCATTACCGCCAGCCGATCGACTGGACGGTGAAGGCGCTGGAGGAGGCGGAGAAGACGCTGGCCGATTGGGCGGCTGCAGCCGGAGAGGCTGAGGCCGGGCAGGCCCCCGCCGCGGTGATCGAAGCGCTGGCTGATGATCTCAACACCTCGCAGGTGCTCGCCGAGCTGCACGCCCTGCGCAAGGCTGGGGATTATGCCGGCTTGAAGGGGAGTCTCTCCTTGCTCGGGATCGCTCTGCCGCAGGTGGCAGTTGCCGAGATCGATGATGCCTTGCGGGCAAAGGTCGAAGCGTCGATCGCCGCCCGCCTGGCCGCCCGCAAGGCGAAGAACTTCGCCGAATCCGATCGCCTTCGCGACGAGCTCGTCGCGATGGGTATCGTGCTCATGGACGGGAAGGACCCGGCCACCGGCGAGCTGATTACGAGTTGGGAGGTGAAGCGGTGAACCGCGACGCAACCCCCTCTCCCCTTGCGGGAGAGGGTTGGGGTGAGGGGTCGCGCGACGCTGCCGGCCTTGGGCCTCTTGAAACGCAAACCGGAAACGTCGGCGCGACCCCTCATCCGGCCGCTGCGCGGCCACCTTCTCCCGCAGGGGGAGAAGGGGAGCCCGAGCCGACGCGCCGGGAGGTTCTGAAGTCGCGAGCCCGCATCATGCGGCGTGAACCAACTGAGGCCGAGCGGAAGCTCTGGCATCTGCTTCGCGATCGTCGTTTCAGTGGCTTCAAATTCCGACGGCAGGTGCAGGTCGGGCCTTACATTGTCGACTTCGTGTGCACTGCGAAGCGATTGATCGTCGAAGCCGATGGCGGGCAGCATGCCGAGAACGGCTACGATGAGCGGCGGGATTCTTGGCTGAAGGCGCAGGGTTTTCGCATTCGCCGCCTCTGGAACCACCAGATCATTCATCACCCGGACGAGGTCAGCGACACGCTCTGGTACGACCTCGACGGCGCGACCATCCATGAAGTCAATATCCTGAAAGACCAACAACAATGACCACCCAGGCCCCGAAGATCCGCAAGCGTGGTTCGCTCTCGATCGCGATGAAGCTCGTCATGCTCGCCATGGTGATGCCGAAGGTGCTGCGTTACCGACTGCGGGTGAGGCGATGACGATACCAACATCCGCGACGCAACCCTCCCCCCTTGTGGGGGAGGGAAGGGAGGGGGGCGAACGACTGGGTCGACCGCTCACCAAGCGGGCCGCCCCCCTTTCCAACTCTCCCCCACAAGGGGGGAGAGGGCCTGTCGGCGCAGGCGCTCGCCCGCATCCACCTCTTCGACACGACGTTGCGCGACGGCGCCCAGACCACGGGCGTCGACTTCTCGCTCGACGACAAGCGGGCGGTGGCGGCGATGCTCGACAAGCTCGGCATTGACTATGTCGAGGGCGGCTATCCCGGCGCCAACCCGCTCGACACTGCCTTCTTTGCGGAAAAGCCGACGAAGCGCGCGAAGTTCGCCGCCTTCGGCATGACCAAGCGGGCAGGGCGGTCGGCCTCGAACGATCCCGGCATCGCCGCGCTGCTCGATGCCAAGGCCGACGCCATCGTCTTCGTCGCCAAGAGCTGGGACTATCATGTCCATGTCGCGCTCGAGATCTCGCTGGAAGACAACCTCGACGGCATCCGCGACAGCGTCGCCACCGCCAAGGCCGCCGGCCGCGAGGTGATGCTCGATTGCGAGCACTTCTTCGACGGCTACAAGGCCAATCCCGACTATGCCCTCGCCTGCGCCCGCGCCGCCTATGAGGCCGGCGCGCGCTGGGTCGTGCTCTGCGACACCAATGGCGGCACGCTGCCGGACGAGATCGGACGGATCGTCGCCGAGGTCGCGAAGGTCGTTCCGGGCGAGAATCTCGGCATCCACGCCCATGACGATTGCGGCTGCGCCGTCGCCAATTCGCTCGCCGCCGTCGAGGCAGGCGCGCGCCAGATCCAGGGCACGCTGAACGGCCTCGGCGAGCGCTGCGGCAACGCCAATCTGGTCACCCTGATCGGCGCGCTGAAGCTGAAGGACCGCTATAACCGCCGCTTCACGCTCGGCGTCGACGAAGCGGAGCTCGGCGAGCTCACGCATGTCTCGCGCGCGCTCGACGAGATGCTGAACCGCGCGCCGAACCGGCACGCGCCCTTCGTCGGCGCCTCCGCCTTCGCCACCAAGGCCGGCATCCACGCCTCGGCCGTGCTGAAGGACCCGCGCACCTACGAGCATGTCGCGCCCGATCTGGTCGGCAATGTCCGGAAAGTGCTGGTCTCCGACCAGGGCGGCAAATCCAACCTCGTCGCCGAGCTGGAACGCATCGGCGTCACTATCGGCCGCGACGATCCAAGGCTCTCGCGCGTGCTGGAGGAGCTGAAGGAGAAGGAGGCGCAGGGTTATGCCTTCGAGGGGGCGGATGCCTCGTTCTACCTGCTCGCCAAGCGCATCCTGGGCGAGCTGCCGGCCTATTTCGAGATCGAGCGCTTCACCGCCAATGTCGAGCGCCGCTACAATGCGCTGGGCGAGCTCGTCACCTTCTCGGAGGCGATCGTCAAGGTGAAGGTGGGCGAGGAATCGCTGATCTCGGTTGCCGAAAGCGCGCTCGGCCCGGTCAATGCGCTCGACCTGGCCTTGCGCAAGGATCTTGGCCGCTACCAGTCGCTGATCGGCGGCTTGAGGCTGGTCGACTACAAGGTCCGCGTCTTCCAGGGCGGCACCGATGCCGTCACCCGCGTTCTGATCGAATCCGCCGATGAGACCGGCGAGCGCTGGACCACTGTCGGCGTCAGCGCCAACATCATCGACGCCTCGTTCCAGGCGCTGGTCGACTCGATCACCTACAAGCTGATGCGCGAGGGCGCGACGGCGTAGCAAACACAGCCGTCATTCTCGGGCGAAGCGGAGCGCAGACCCGAGAATCTCATGACCAGCTAGCTGGTTTCCGAGATGGTCGGGTCAAGCCCGACCATGACGCTCGGCCGTCACTCCGTCAGGCGCAGCGACTTCTCCTTGCAGAGGTCGATGCCGTCATTGTCGCTTTCGCTCTCGTCGCTGAACTTGCCGAGCAGGTAGTAGCTGCAGCCTGCCGGCTTGTTGAGCTTGATCATGATGCTCTTGCCGGGAGCGAGCGGCTTGGCGAGCTTGCCGACGAGGCGGGCCTGTTCGCCCGTGGTCGTGATCTCCAGCGTCTCAAGCGGGACGGTGCGGCCATTGGTGATCTTGACCTGCGCCGGTGGCCGGGACTGCGCCAGCGCTGGCAGGGTCGTCAGAAGCGCGAGCGCGCAGGTGGCGGGCAGAATGCGTCGAAGCGTCATGGCGTTTTCTCCAAGGCTCAGCCTTTAAAGGCTTTAGGTCAGTCTGACATCGCAGTTGCGACGAGAACAAGGCCTGATAGGTGCCGCTTCATGGCGGTAGCGTTCGGTTGCAGCTGCTGCAGGCCTCGCCGATCTTGCGGCGAAAGATTGGGAAAGCCGGGCCCTTGACCATGCAGACTGCCAAAGAAATCGCTGCCTAGATCGTCGAGCGGGCCGGTGATCTGCGCCGTATCGTCATTGCGCTCGCAGGCGCTCCGGGAGCTGGCAAGTCGACGCTGAGCGAGCATCTCCTCGCCGCATTGCCCGCCGGCGAGGCGGCTCTCGTGCCGATGGACGGCTTCCATTTCGACAATGCCATGCTGGACGCGATGGGGCTGCGCCATCGCAAGGGCGCACCCGAGACCTTCGACTGCGCCGGGCTCGTGGCGACGCTGCGGCGCATTCGTTCGGGCGAGGGTGGTGTTCCAGTGCCGGTCTTCGACCGCGAGGCCGATCTGTCCCGTGCCGGCGCGGCGATCGTCCCGGCCGACGCTCGCTTCGTGCTGGTCGAGGGCAATTATCTCCTGCTCGACCGGGCGCCCTGGACCGAGCTCGCGCCGCTCTTCGACCTCACTATTTTCATCGATGTGCCGATTGTCGAGCTGGAGCGCCGCCTGCTGACACGCTGGACCGATCTTGGCCGCAGCGAGGAGGCTGCGCGCGCCTGGGTCGAGGGCAACGATCTGCCCAATGCGCGACTGGTGATCGAAAGCAGCCGGCGGGCGGATGTCGTTTGGAGCAATTTCCCACAGCCCTCATCCTGAGGAGCCGCGGAGCGGCGTCTCGAAGGATGGTTCATGAGGCTCTGGAACAATCTGGAGCATCCTTCGAGACGCGATCCTGTAGGATCGCTCCTCAGGATGAGGGCTGTGTATCTTCGGGCCGTCTTTCATACCTCTCGGCGATTTCTTCTCCCGCCCCCTGCATTCCCCGGAGAATCCGCCTATATCGGCGGTTCCATTTGGAAGCATTTCAATGTCCTCGCCTGCCACGCCGGTCTCGGCGCCTCTCGCGCGCCCCACCGTGCTCCAGCCCGGCTCCGGTTTTATCGCCACCTTCCAGGCGCTCTGGCCCTATCTCTGGCCGCCGGAACGGGCCGATCTGCGCCAGCGCGTCGTCGCCGCCTTCGTGCTGCTGGTGATCGGCCGCCTGGTGCTGATGGGCGTGCCTTTCGCCTTCAAATGGGCGACGGACGCACTCGCCAACAACCCGACGACGCTGTCGAACTGGCTGCCCTTCCTGGTCGGGGCGCCGCTGGCGCTGACCGTGATCTACGGTTTTGCCCGCGTCGGCTCGGCCGCCTTCGTGCAATTGCGCGATGCGATCTTCGCGCCGGTCTTCATGCATGCGGTCAGGACGCTGGCGCTGCAGACCTTCGGCCATCTCCACCATCTCTCGCTGCGCTTCCATCTCGAGCGCAAGACCGGCGGTTTGACGCGCGTCCTCGAGCGCGGCCGCAACGGTATCGAGGAGATGGTCCGCCTCGGCCTCAACCAGCTGGTGCCGGTGATCATCGAGGTCACGCTGATCATCAGCGTGCTGCTCTGGCTGTTCGACTGGCGCTATGTCGTCGTGCTGGTGGTGATGGTGGTCGGCTACATGGCCTACACCATCAAGGCCACCGAATGGCGCATCGCCATCCGCGCCCAGATGAACGAATCCGACACCGACGCCAACGCCAAGGCGATCGACTCGCTGCTCAACTACGAGACGGTGAAATATTTCGGCGCCGAGGCGCGCGAGACCGCCCGCTACGACGTCTCGATGGCGCGCTATGAGCGCAACTCGATCAAGGCCTATACCTCGCTCGCCTGGCTCAATTTCGGCCAGGCCGCGATCTTCGCTGCCGGTCTCACCATCTCGATGGTGATGTGCGTGCGCGGCTTCCAGGCCGGCACCAACACGGTCGGCGATTTCGTGCTGATCAACGCCATGCTGATCCAGCTCTACATCCCCCTGAATTTCATGGGCACCGTCTATCGCGAGATCAAGCAGGCGACGCTCGACATCGAGCAGATGTTCCAGCTGATCGGCCGCGATCCCGAGATCCAGGACAAGCCGGGCGCGGCCCCGCTCGATGTCCGTGCTGGCACCGTCACTTTCGAGGATGTCCACTTCGCCTATGTGCCGGAGCGGCCGATCCTGCGCGGCATTTCCTTCGAGGTGCCGGCCGGCAAGACCATCGCGATCGTCGGCCCGTCGGGTGCCGGCAAGTCGACGATCTCGCGCCTGCTCTTCCGCTTCTACGAGCCGCAAGCCGGCCGCATCCTGATCGACAGCCAGGATATCGCCGAAATCCAGCAGGTCTCCCTGCGCTCGGCGATCGGCATGGTCCCGCAGGATACGGTGCTGTTCAACGACACCATCGAATACAATCTGCGCTATGGCCGCCCCGAGGCAACGCAAGCGGAGATCGAGGAAGCCGCACGGCTCGCCCAGATCGACCGCTTCATCAAGTCGCTGCCGGAGGGCTACCAGAGTTCGGTCGGCGAGCGCGGCTTGAAGCTTTCCGGCGGCGAGAAGCAGCGCGTCGCCATCGCCCGCACCATCCTGAAGGGGCCGCCGGTGCTGGTGCTGGACGAGGCGACCTCGGCGCTCGATTCCTTCACCGAGAAGGAAATCCAGGACGCGCTCGACCGGGTCAGCGAGGGCCGCACCACGCTGGTCATCGCCCACCGCCTCTCGACCGTGATCAACGCCGACGAGATCATCGTCCTCGACAAGGGGCTGATCGTCGAGCGCGGCCACCATCGCGAATTGCTTGCCGCCGACGGCGTCTACGCTGCGCTCTGGAACCGCCAGCGCCAGGTCGACGAGGCCAAGGCGACACTGCAGCGCGCGACTGCGGAAGAGGGCGAGAGCGTCAGGGTCAGCCTGACGCAGTGACGTAATCGCTCCGCGCCGCTTGTGGACGAACGATCAAGCGACGGACTAAAGCCGATGATATGCACGGGGCTCTCACGGGGAGGAGCCGGGGCATGTCGCTTGCCGACAAGGCGCTTTGGGTGATCGAGCGCAACTCGGGCCGGGAATTGACGCTCGGCTCGATCGCGGCCGCCTGCAAGGTCTCGCGCTCGCATCTTGCCAACGCCTTCGGAACCGCCAGCGGCTGGCCGGTGATGACCTATCTCCGGGCGCGGCGGCTGAGCGAGGCCGCCAAGCGTCTGGCTGCCGGCGCGCCCGACATCCTCTCCGTCGCGCTCGAATTCGGCTACGGCTCGCACGAAGCCTTCACACGGGCCTTTCGCGACCAGTTCGGAACCACGCCTGAGGAGGTCCGCAACGGCGGCAGCACTGACAGGCTCGGTCTGGTCGCGCCGCTGCGATTGACGAACGGCAGGGCGCGGACGCCGATCCCGACCCTGCGGGAGCTACGTCGCCTGCGCCTCGTCGGCCTCTCCGCGCCGTGCTCTTATGAATCGGCGATCGGGATTCCGGCACAGTGGCAGGCGTTCATGTGCGACCACTATGCCGACATCCCCGACAAGGCCCCGGGGATACCGATCGGCGTTTGCCGTGCGCCGGATGAGGACGGCTGCTTTGAATATATGTGCGCCGCCGAGGTCAGCTCGGTCTCCTCGCCCCGCAAGCCGCTTGCCGCTCTGGACATCGAACCGGAGACCTGCGCGGTCTTCGACCATCGCGACCATGTCTCGACGATCTTCGACACCTATACGGCGATCTGGAACGAGGCGCTGCCTGCCGCAGGCCTCAATGCTGCGAACGGCCCCGTCCTTGAATTCCACAACGAAGCCTTCGACCCGGGCACCGGGCTTGGCGGATTGACGATCTGGATCCCGTTGGAGCGCAATGGGAACGGGAGTGCGACATGACAGCATCGGACGCATCCAAGAAGAGCGGAGCGGCGAGCCGCTCGGCCTCCAACACATCGACCCTCGCCGGCTATGAAGGCTGCGCCGACGACTATGCTGAAACGACCGCGCCCAAGCCGGAGGCGGGTGATCAGCCGGCACTGGTCGAGTTGCTGAAAGCTGTCGAACCGGGCAACTGCCTGCTCGAGATCGGCTCCGGCCCTGGCTGGGACGCGGACTGGCTGGAGGAGCGGGGGCTCGCCGTCAGGCGCACTGACGGCGCGGAGTCCTTCGTGCATTTCCAGGCTTCGCGCGGCCGCAATGCCGAGCGCCTCGACGTGATCCGTGATCCGCTGGGCGGTCCTTATGACGGCGTTCTGGCGCTCTATGTGCTCCAGCATGTCGAGCGGGGCGTCTTGCCCGCGGTTCTGGAGAAGATTGCGCAGGCGCTTCGCGACGACGGCGCATTCCTGTTCTCGATCCGCGAGGGGGAGGGCGAGACAGTCGAAATCGGCTCGAAGGGCAACGAGTACTACGTCGCCCAGTGGCAGCGCTCCGAGCTCGTCTCCGTGCTGGCCGCGCTCGGCCTCGGTCTGTTCTGGTCACACTCGTTCGAGGGCAGCGAAGGCCGCTGGCTGATTGCACTGTTCAGGAAGGGCGCGCCGGAATGAGCCGGAAAGCCTTGGTCCTCTTCCTCGCCCTCGGCGTGATCTGGGGCGTGCCCTATCTGCTGATCAAGGTCGCACTCGTCGATTATCACCCGATCATCGTCGCCTTCGGCCGCGCCGCCATCGGCGCTTTCGTGCTGTTGCCCTTCGCGCTGCGCGGCAAGGGCATCATGGCCGGTTTCCGCAAGCCGGGCTGGCTGATCCTGTTCACGCTCGCCGAGATCAGCGGGCCATGGTTCCTGATCGGTTTTGCCGAGACGCGGGTCACGAGCTCGCTCGCCGGCCTGATCATCGCGCTGACGCCGATCATCGCCGCGATCCTGGGCGTCGTGCTCTCGCGCGAGCAGCTGGGGGCAGGCCGGCTCGTTGGTCTCGGCCTTGGCTTGGCCGGCGTCGTCGCGCTGCTTGGCTTCGACGAGCAGCCGGTGGAGCTCCTGCCGGTGCTGGCCCTGGGCGCGAGCGCACTCGGCTACGCGGTCGGCCCGATCATCGTGGCGCGCAAGCTCGCCGACACTGACGATGGTGCGGTGGTAGTCTGCTCGCTCATCGTCGCTTCCGTCCTCTATCTACCCTTCGTCCCCGCCTATTGGCCGGCGCGTTTCCCGCTGGATGCATCTCTCGCCGTGATCGCCCTGGCTGTCTTCTGTACGGCTCTGGCCTTCCAATTGCTGTTCGCGCTCATCGCCGAGGTCGGCGCGTCGCGCGCGACGGTCATCGCCTATCTCAATCCGGCCGTCGCGGTGCTGCTCGGGGTGGCAGTGCTGGGCGAGCCGTTCTCCCTGGCGCTGTTGGCCGGCTTCGCCCTGATCGTTGCCGGCTCTTATTTCTCCACGGCCCGGCGGCCAGAGCGCTCGGAGAGCGCAGCGCGGGTCATCGAGCCTTCCAGTTGAGAAAGCTTCCACAAAGCTCTCGCCAGGATGGCCCAGGATTTGCCAGTATGGCGCACTGCATTTGAAGCGGGGGGCTTCATCATGTTCGTGCTCGATCCGACCACATTGGTCGGCTTCCACACCTGGCTCAGCATCATCGCCATCGTCGCTGGAATCCCGATGACAGCGGCGCTGCTGAAGGGCCATCTCAGCCAGCGCTGGAACGGCGTCTATCTGTCGACATCGGCCGCGACCGATATCACCGGCTACGTCTTTCCGTTCAGCGGTGTGCTGCCGTCGCATATCGTCGGGGCGATCTCGCTCCTGCTGCTGGCGATCGCCGCGGTGGCCCTCTACGGCAAGGGGCTGCGGGGAGGATGGCGCCGAACCTACGCGATCACGGCGGTGCTCTCGTTCTACCTTTTGATCTTCGTGCTGATCGCGCAGCTCTTCCTCAAGGTGACGGTGCTGCACACTATGGCGCCGACGCAGAGCGAGCCGCCCTTCGCCATCGCCCAGGGCATCGTGCTCGCGATCTTCCTCGCCTTGACGGTGCTGGCAACGCGGCGCTTCGGCAACGGGGTCGCAGCGCTGCGCTCGGCTTGAAACAAAAAAGGGGCGGCCCGAAGGCCGCCCAGTTCTCGCCATGTCGTTCTTTGACGACGTGTCAGCTGCGGTCGACGTCGACGATCTCGCCGCGCGCGTTGATCTCGACGCGCAGCTCGTCGCCGCGCCTGTCGGAGCCGTCGATCACCCAGACATTGCCGCTCCAGCGGGCCTGGTCGATCTCGGAAACACCGTTGCGGCGGGCGATCCTGATCGCCTCGCGCTGCGAGATCATCTCGTAGCGCGCGCCGTCATAGCCGCCCCGGTCATAGCCTCTGCGGACATCGTCCGGCTTGTAAGTGCCGCCGCGATAGGGCGCATTGTCATTGCTCGTCGGCCCGCGCTCGTACTTCGGAATGCTGTTCTCCGGCCGCAGATCGACGCCCTGCGCCATAGCCGCGACCGACGACAGCGCAAGTGCGCCAGCAACCAGTCCAATCTTCAGCGGTTTCATCCTCATCCTCCAGGGTTGATGATGTGTCCTGAAGAAAGAACTGCCGCGGGAGCCAGGCGTTCCAAAGTCTTTCGTGACCATTCTGCGGCAAATATTTGATCCGCCCAGCGATCTAGCCATGCCCGCCGATGATCGGCAGGATTTCACCGGTGATGTAGCTGGAGCAGTGCGACGAGGCGAGGAAGACATAGGCCGGCGCGATCTCCTCGGGCTGCGCCGGCCGTTTCATCGGCACCTGCGAGCCGAATTCCGCCACCGCCTCGGCCGGCCGGTCGGACGGGTTGAGCGGCGTCCAGACCGGGCCGGGCGCGACTGCGTTGACCCTGATCCCGCGCGGCAGCAGATGCGCCGCCAGCGAGCGGGTGAAGGCGTGGATGCCGCCCTTGGTGGTGGCGTAGTCGATCAGCTCCTTGCTGCCCTGCAAGCCCACCACCGAACCGGTGTTGACGATCGCACTGCCCTTGCCGAGATGCGGCAGCGCCGCCTGCGTCAGATGGAAATAGCCATGCAGGTTGGTGCGGATCGTCGTGTCGAAATGCTCCTCGGTGAGATCCTCGAAGCGCGGTGCATGCACCTGGAAGGCAGCATTATTGACGAGGATGTCGAGCCCGCCGAGTGCCTTCACGGTCTTCGCCACGGCATCGCGGCAGAAGCCCGAGTCGCGGATGTCGCCTGAGAAGGCGACGCCGGTCCGGCCCTCTCGCTCGATCGCCGCGAGCGTTTCCTTCGCGTCCTCATCCTCGCCGAGATGCAGGATCGCGACATCGGCGCCTTCGCGCGCGAACAGCACCGCGACCGCCCGGCCGATGCCGGAATCGCCGCCGCTGATCAGCGCGACCTTGTCCTGAAGCTTGCCCGAGCCCTTGTAGTAGGGCGCGTCATACATCGGCGCCGGATCGAGCGCCGCTTCCGAACCGGGCTTGGCCTGATGCTGGCGCTTGAACGGCGGCACGGGATAGAGCCGCGCCCCGGCCTGCACCGCGCCATCCTTCTTCTTCAGCGGCCGGGCGTCGGCGCGGGCAATCCCCTTCTGGATGCGCCGCTGCTGCTTGGCTGCGGCCTTCACCGATTTAGGTAGCTTGTCGTCTTTTCGTTTCGTCGCGGTCTTCGCCATCATCGCCTCCTTGCGCGCTTGCCCGGTTGCTTGGGCAACGTGTTGCCGCAGCCCCTGTTCCGCCGCCCGCCAGATGCGCCCTTGCGGTCCGACGATTTCTCGGCAAGCTCAACCGCAACGGGAATCCGGCAGCTTGGAGGGCACATGGCGCTTGAGGCGGACGTCGTCATCGTCGGCGCTGGCCTTGCCGGCCTCGTCGCCGCCGCGGAGCTGGCCGATGCCGGCCGCAAGGTGATCGTCGTCGAGCAGGAGCCGCGCGCTTGCCTGGGCGGCCAGGCACACTGGTCCTTCGGCGGGCTCTTCCTGGTCGACTCGCCCGAGCAGCGCCGCCTGCGGATCAGGGATTCGCTCGCCCTGGCGCAGCAGGACTGGTTCGGCTCGGCCGGCTTCGACCGCGACGAGGATCATTGGCCCAAGGCATGGGCAGACGCCTATCTCGACTTTGCTGCCGGCGAGAAGCGCAGCTGGCTGCACCAGCAGGGCATGCGCTGGTTCCCGGTCGTCGGCTGGGCCGAACGCGGCGGCTATCTCGCCACCGGCCACGGCAATTCGGTGCCGCGCTTTCACGTCACCTGGGGCACGGGTTCGGGTGTGCTCGAGCCCTTCCTGCGCCGTGTCGCGGAGGCGGAAGCCAAGGGCCTGATCGAATTGCGCTTCCGTCACCGCGTCACCGGCCTGACGCGCAGTACCGGCGCCATCGACGGCGTCGAGGGCGAGGTTCTGGAGGACAGCGCGGTCGAGCGCGGGCAGGCGAGCTCGCGCGCGGTGATCGGCAGCTTCGCCATCAAGGCGCAGGCGGTGATCGTCGCCTCCGGTGGCATCGGCGGCAATCACGACCTCGTCCGCCGCAACTGGCCGCAGCGGCTCGGCGAGCCGCCGAAGCGAATGCTCTCCGGTGTGCCGGCCCATGTCGACGGGGCCATGCTCGCCGTCACCGAGGCCGCCGGCGGCCGGCTGATCAACGGTGACCGGATGTGGCACTATGTCGAGGGCATCGCCAACTGGGCGCCGATCTGGCCGGCGCATGCGATCCGCATCCTGCCCGGCCCGTCCTCGCTCTGGTTCGATGCGCGCGGCAATCGCCTGCCGGTGCCGCTCTTCCCCGGCTTCGACACGCTCGGCACGCTGGAGCATCTGCGCAAGACCGGTTTCGACCATTCCTGGTTCGTCACCAGCCGCAGCATCGTCGCCAAGGAGTTCGCGCTCTCGGGATCCGAGCAGAACCCCGACCTCACCGGCAAGAGCTGGCGCCAGGTCATCCAGCGCGCCCGCGCCGGCATGCCGGCGCCGGTCCAGGCCTTCCTCGACAAGGGCAAGGACTTCATCGTCGAGACCGATTTCTCGCGCCTGGTCGCCCGGATGAACGAGCTCGGTGGTGTCGGGCTGATCGACGAGGCGCATCTGCGAGCACAGGTCGAGGCGCGCGACCGCGACGCCGAGAACCCCTATGGCAAGGACCTGCAGGTCACGGCTTTGCGCGGTGCCCGCGCCTATATCGGTGACCGGCTGATCCGCACAGCGAAGCCGCACCGCATCCTCGACCCGGCCCATGGTCCGCTGGTCGCGGTCAGGCTCAACATCCTGACGCGCAAATCGCTCGGCGGGCTGATGACCGATCTCTCGGCGCGCGTGCTGGGCTCAGGCGGCGCACCGGTGCCCGGGCTCTACGCGGTCGGCGAGGCCGCCGGCTTCGGCGGCGGCGGCCTGCACGGCTATCGCGCGCTGGAGGGCACCTTCCTCGGCGGTTGCCTGTTCTCAGGGAGGGTCGCAGGCAGGGCGGCGGCGAAGGCGGTTCGGTAAGGATCGATTGTCGCGCTGTCCCCACGCCTCTTTCGCAAAAGCCCGCAAAAGCCTAAACAGCTTCGCCGTCTTGCGGCCTCAACCCCGCCGTGAAGGCGCTGCCAGATGCGCGCGCCGCGCCAACAAGAGCAACAGGACTAACGCCCATGTCTCTCGTCGACTCCGTCCGCCGGACGATCGTGCCGATCCACAAGGAAGGCTATGTCTTCATCGCCATCGGCGTGGTGGCGACGCTCGTGCTCGGCCAGCTCTGGGGGCCCTTCGGCTGGATCGGCACGCTGATCACGCTGTGGATCTGCTATTTCTTCCGCGATCCCGTCCGCATCGTGCCGCAGCGCGAGGGGCTGGTGATCTCGCCCGCCGATGGCCGCATCAGCCAGATCGCCACCGCCGTGCCGCCGCCGGAGCTCGACCTGCCGGCCGAGCCGATGACGCGCATCTCGGTGTTCATGAACGTCTTCGACTGCCATGTGAACCGCAGCCCCGTCGCCGGGCGCCTCCTCAAGATGGCCTATACGCCCGGCCTCTTCCTCAATGCCGAGCTCGACAAGGCGAGCGAGGACAATGAGCGCAACGCGCTGGCGATCGAGACGCCGGCGGGGACCATCGCGGTCGTCCAGATCGCCGGACTGATCGCGCGCCGCATCGTCCCCTTCGTCAAGGAGGGCGATCCGCTCGGGCAGGGCGAGCGCTTCGGCCTGATCCGCTTCGGCTCGCGCGTCGACGTCTACCTGCCGCAGGGCGTGACCCCGCTGGTCGGCGAGGGCCAGACTGCGATCGCCGGCGAGACCGTGCTGGCGGACTTTTCGGGCAACGACATCGCCAGGGCGTTCCGGGGAATTTGAGCTGAAGCCGTCATTCTCGGGCGGAGCGAAGCGCAGACCCGAGAATCTCGTGACAAGAAGGCAATGCCGCCCACTGGTCCTGAGATGCTCGGGTCAAGCCCGAGCACGACGCTATGCGCTTCGCCCCACGCTAGCCTCCCGCCCCAAAACCACGTATTCCGGCTGGTATGAGCGACCTCTTTCCCCCTTTCGAGCCTGAGCGCGTCGAATCGAAGCGCGCCCGCTTCAAGGCGATCCCGTTCCGGCTGATCGCGCCCAATGTCGTGACACTGATCGCCCTCTGCCTCGGCCTGACCGCGATGCGGCTCGCGGTCGACGGCAAATTCGAATCGGCGACGGTCTGCATCCTCGTCGCGGGCCTGCTCGATGGCATCGACGGGCGCCTCGCGCGCTTGCTCAAGGGCACCTCGCGTTTCGGTGCCGAGCTCGATTCGCTCTCGGATTTCGTCTGCTTCGGCGTCGCCACCGGTTTCGTGCTCTGGACCTTCGTCCTGCACGATCTGCGCTCGTTCGGCTGGATCATCGTGTTGACGCTGGCCTGCGCCATGGCGCTCAGGCTGGCGCGCTTCAACGTGATGATCGACGATCCGAACCGGCCCGAATGGCAGAAGAACTTCTTCGTCGGCATGCCGGCGCCGGCCGGCGCGATCACCGCCATGCTGCCGTTCTACCTGGAGTTCGTCGGCGTGCCGGTGCGGGAGTATGGCGCCCCCTTCGTCGGGCTCTACATCCTGTTCATCGCCTTCCTGACGATCTCGCGCATCCCCTGCTATGCCGGCAAGACGCTCGGCACCCGCGTTCCGCGCGACCAGGTGCTGCCGATCTTCGTCGCGGTCGTCGTCATCGCCGGCCTGCTCTTCGCCTACCCGTTCGAGATGCTGGCGCTGGTCGTCGCGGCCTATCTCGCGCTGATCCCGCTCAGCGTCGCGCGCTACCGCAAGCTGGAGCGCGAGTACGACGCCACGGCCGCGCTGCCGACGGTCGCCGAGCCGGTGCTTGAGACGGGCTCCGAACCGAAGGCTTAACGGCGCTTCGACAGCCGGCTGGCATTGGCGCGGGTACGCCGCGAGAACGGCTCCAGCGTGCTGTGGACGGCCCTTGCCGTCGCTTCGCCGAGCCCGTTCGGGGTCAGCGGGTTGAACGCCATGCTCCACCAGAACAGTGTCGCGGCATGGCCGATGGCGAAGCTGCTCTCGGCCATGGCTGCGGCCTTCTCGACCACGGCCTTGCTTGCCTCGCGCTGGCCCCTGGCGTCGCCGAGCGCGCCCTTGGCCAGGATCGGCATCCGCATGGCGATGGTGAGCCCGGCGTCGACCTGCATCGCCACCATCTGGGCAAGGACGCTTTGCGCGTCCGCCGCCAGCGCGACGGTCGAGGCAGATCCAGTTCGTGACGCCATGGCGAAAACTCTCCGGTGAGAAGGGGGCCGCGTGGGCCGAGCCTTGCGGGTCGCCGCCACGCCCGCTCGTCTGATGTGGCAAGCTAAACGAGTTAGTGCAATCCGGAACCATGCATGGCCACGCTCAAATTCTACGCATTGCACAGGAGATGCAGCCACCCCATGCGCGAGCGGCAGGACAACCGGGCGGAAAGCTTCTCAGGAGAGGGCTTGGGATATTCCGCAACTGGCTCTAAAGCCTTGCGGGAAACCGTCCGGGACGCGCAGCGAGCCGACACTTGAATCTCTTCAGCTCCCAGAAACCGCCGGGCTGGCGGCCGAAGCTGGTCCTGGCCTCGGCCTCGCCGCGCCGGCTGGCTCTGCTCGAACAGGCCGGCCTCAAGCCCGACGCGCTGCTGCCGTCGGATCTCGACGAGAGCCCGCTCAAGAGCGAGCGCCCGCGCGATCTCGCCCGCCGGCTCGCCCGCGCCAAGGCTGAGGCCGGGCTCGCGGGGCTCAAGGGCCGGCCCGATCTCGAGGGCGCCTACATCCTTGCCGCCGACACCGTCGTCGCGGTCGGTCGGCGCATCCTGCCCAAGGCCGAGATCGTCGACGAGGCGGCCGCGTGCCTGCGCCTGCTCTCCGGCCGGGCCCACCGGGTCTATACCGGCGTCGCGCTGGCGACGCCGTCGGGCACGATCCGCGAACGCATCGTCGAGACGCGCCTGCGCTTCAAGCGGCTCTCCAACGACGACATCGAGAACTACCTCGCCTCGGGCGAATGGCGCGGCAAGGCCGGCGCCTATGCGATCCAGGGCATCGCCGGCTCCTTCGTCGTCAAGCTCGTCGGCTCCTACACCGGCGTCGTCGGCCTGCCGCTCTACGAGACGGTCAACCTGCTCGGCGGCGAGGGCTTCCCGATCCGCCTGGGCTGGCTGAATGTCGGCTGAGCGAACCTAAAGCCAGACGACCATGGTGCTGATCTGGCTTTCGCCGCTCATCCTGTTCCTCGGGCTGATCCTGTCGGGCCGCTCGGCGCTCACCGCCGGGCTGGTCGGCACCCTCTGCGCCGCGCTCGTCGCCTATATCGCTGGCCCCAACCATCCGGACGCCGCTGCGATCATCAGGCATTTCGCCGCCGGCGCCTGGATCGGCCTGCCGGCGACCCTCGTCATCGTCGCCGGACTCGCCTTCTCGCTCAGCCTGGAGCGGGCGCAGGCCGATGCCGACCCCGCCAAGCCAGAGCATGGCGCGCTCGCCGAGGCCTGCCTGCTGCGCGGGCCGTTCCTGGAAACCGCGACCGGTTTCGGCGTCGGCTATGTCGTTGCCGTCTCCGATGCCCGCCGGCTCGGGGTCGACAAGGCGCCGGCGCTGGCGCTCGCGACCTTCAGCCAGATCCTGGTGCCCTGGGGCGCGCTCGGCATCGGCACCAGGATCAGCGCCGACATCGCCGGTGTTTCACTGACGGCGCTGATCTGGCGGATCGCGGTCGTGACGGCGCTGCTCTGCGCCGCGCTGTTGCCGCTGTTCTGGCGGCTGTCGCGGCAGGCGGGCTTACCGCCCGCACTCGCCGACCGCGCCGAATGGGCCGGCCTCATCCTGCTGCTGATGGCCCTGCTCGTCGCAGCCAATCTCACTCTGCCGCTGGAGCTCGCCGCCATCGCGGCGCTGGCGCCGGTGATGCTGCTGCGCTTCCTGCGGGTCAGGGGCTGGGCCGGGCTCGACCGGACGCTGCTGGCGCGCCTTGCGCCCTATATCGCGCTGGTCATCGCGCTGGCGCTGATGCGGCTGGTGCCGGCGATCCATGATCGGCTGGAGATCCCGTCCTTCAAGCCCTTCGCCGACGCTTCGGCCTTTGCGCCGCTGCTCTCGCCGGCCTTGCCGCTCATCGCCATCGCGCTCGTCGTCGCCATCAGCCGGGGCGGGGCGAGGCAGGCCACGGCATTAATGAAGCTGACGCTGCAGCGCTCAGGGCGCGCGGCGCTGCTGACCTTCCTGCTCGTCGGCATGGCCTGGATCATGGTCGGCTCCGGCCTCGCCGCCGGCATCGGCCTTGCCGTCAGCAGCGTGCTCGGCTCCTGGTCGGCCGGCGTCGTGCCGGTCGCGGGTGCGCTCGGCGGCTATCTCACCGGCTCGAACACCGGCGCCGGCGCCGTCTCGATGCCGCTTGCCACCGCGCTCGTCCCGGCCGGCGAGGCGAGGCTTCTGGTGATCGCCGCCGCGGTCGTCGCCGGCAGCCTGCTCACTGCGGTGAGCCCGGTCCGCGTCACCATGGGCCAGGTCCTGATCAAGGCGACGACGGCCGAGACCGGCCAGGCGATGCGCTCGCTCTGGCCCTGGTTCGCGCTGGTCGCAGGGTTCACGGTCGCCATCGCGCTCATGGCCGCGCAGCTCGCCTGAGGCCGGGCGCCGGGGCGCATGCCGGCTTGCACGCCGCGCGCTTGCCGAGGCCGCTGCGAGTGCCGATGCTGTCGCGATCAGGAGGCGCCGGCATCAGATGGCGCGCGGGGCAGGGAACGTTGGAATGGCTGGACGTCTTCAAGGCAAGGTCGCGATCGTCGCGGGCGCGGGCTCGGTCGGCCCGGGCTGGGGCAATGGCAAGGCGACCGCGACCGTGTTCGCCCGCGAAGGCGCCAGGGTCGTCTGCGCCGACCGCAATCTCGACGCCGCCGAGGAGACCGCGAGCATCATCAAGGGCGAGGGCGGCGAGGCCTTCGCGATCCGTACCGACGTCACCAGCCAGGACGATCTCGCCGCGCTCGTCGAGGCGACGCTCAAGGCCTATGGCCGCATCGACGTGCTCGACAACAATGTCGGCATCGCCGAGGTCGGCAGTGTCGTCGACCTGCCGCTCGAAACCTGGGAGCGCGTCTTCAAGGTCAACCTGACTGGCTGTTTCCTGGCGATGAAGCATGTCATCCCGGTGATGCAGCGCCAGTTCGCCGAAAGCGGGCAGGGCGGCTCGATCATCAACATCTCCTCGATCGCCTCGATCCGCCACACCGGCGTGCCCTATGCCAGCTATGGCGCCAGCAAGGCGGCGATGAACCAGCTCACCCGCACCACCGCAGCGCAATACGCCCCCGAGAAGATCCGGGTGAACGCCGTGCTGCCCGGGCTGATGAAGACCCCGATGGTCGAGCATTCGGCCGGGCTCGCCCAGACCTATGGCAAGGGCGACGTCGCGGCGATGTGGGCGGCGCGCGACCGGCAGGTTCCGATGGGTCATATGGGCGAGGCCTGGGACGTCGCCTGGGCGGCGCTCTTCCTCGCCAGCGACGAAGCGCGCTATGTCACCGGCATCGAGCTTCCAGTCGATGGCGGAGTGACCTTGCAATATGGCGCCTGAACAACCCGAGAATCCCGTCACGCCTGCGCGGCCCTGCCCGATCTGCGGCAAGCCCGCCGTGCAGCGCTTCAAGCCGTTCTGCTCGGGCCGCTGCTCCGACATCGACCTCGGCCGCTGGCTCAAGGGCAATTACGTGATTCCGGGCGAGCCGGTGGAAGAAGCCGAGGAAGTGCCGATGCGGCGGGATGAAGAGAATTGATCCGGACCACCGGCCCCTCGCTTTGATCGATTGAGGGCTTGGGCTTCGGGCCAGCATTGCGCCGTCTTTCCGGGGCTTTGCGATAGCAAAGAGCCCGGAACCCAGAACCGATATCGGGTGCCGGAAAGGCGTTGCCATTGCTGCGCCACAATGATGGTCGGCATCGGTTCTGGGTTCCGGGCTCAGCCCTGCGGGCTGCCCCGGAATGACGGCGAGCCAGTCGTACCATCGGTCAAAGCCTAGAGCCGTTGGCATTCGACAAAGAAAGGCCCGGCGTTTCCCTCTCGGGAGGACGCCGGGCCGTTCACTGACCGCCGCGCGACGGGTCAGATACTTTCCGGTGGGCTGATCGCCCTGAATTCCGCCTGCCGCGCGATCGAGCCACCGGTACATCCGCGGCTTGCTCCAGATCGGCGGTAGGCACGGCGCCGTTACCGGCGCCGCCGCATAAACCCGGCCACAGCGCTTTGGTTCCAGGCTTTGTTCACGCCGGAAGGGCGGCCGCGCTCGCAGCCTGCCGGATCGGCGGCGCCATCCGCTTTGGCGCAGCAAAACGCCCGCGCAGCTCGCTGTTTTGACGCCTGCGCAGTCCCGGACGAAAATTTCACACGGGCCGGATCGTTTGTCGGCTGGACAGCCCGTGCCCATGCATCTATATCGCCTCCCACCAACCGAAGCGCAGCGCGCTTCGCGGGACGCCCAGGTAGCTCAGTTGGTAGAGCATGCGACTGAAAATCGCAGTGTCGCTGGTTCGATTCCAGCCCTGGGCACCATTCGCATTTCGGCGCACCTTTACGTCCTAGAGATGATTGGCGCTCATCGGCTTCGTTTATGAAGCTGCCGCGCGCCCGGAGTAGACCAGCGGCTTGGAACGGTCCTGACTCGCGCGCCTAGCCGACCTACAGGCGCGGTCGAGACGTTGGCAGGCAGTGCTAATGCTCTCCTCTGAAGCCGCTGGCGGTCCAATGGTGATCGTGGCGGCCACCTCTGGCCGCGTGGCCAAATTCCCCCTGCGGATCACCGGTCGCGTATTGGCCGCCACCCAAAAAGTTCCTTCATATGGATGATGCGCCCTTCCGGCGAAAGCAGGAAACTGCCGAGCACAAAGGATATTTTTAGATCGGAGAGGCAGTCATGAGCAAGATAATGCAGATAACATCCGCGGTCGATTTTGGCTCTCTTCATAATGCCGTTGTTATGATCAATTCAGAAACTGCCGTTGTCGGTGTTTATCAAGATAATCATGTTGTAATTGAGCTTAGGTCGCTCGGGTATGAATTGGCGATCTTCCAATATTCGGCTAACACGAACGTAAAAATATATCTCATGGGGGAGATGGCAATCAAACCCAGCATCCCGGCGGGACTGTGCAGTTAAAAAAGAATAGCAAGGCTTATCTAAGAGTATATCCTAGCGGGGCGGGTTGGGGAAAGGCCTCTGGAAATAAGCCGTATCAGGAATCTGGGCAGTATCAAATCAAAGCAAAGAATGGGCCAAAAATCCTGACATCCATAATATTCAAAGTACACCCTCTGCCGGGTCAGTCATTGTTTGGGTCATATTGAGTGAGCGAAGATCGAACAAGGCTTGAACCGCGGCGCCGAGGCAGGTTGCCGCATCTCCAACGCCGCCGCTCCCTTTATTTGTCACCCCAGCCGCCGATCACGCTCCTCAACGATCCGCTCTATCGTCGCCTGATACTCCGCCAGCAGCTCCTGCAACGGCCCAATATTCCGGAAAGCCCGCTGATCCTGCTCTTCCTCGCCTTGCTCGTCCCAGGCGGCGATCGCCTCGTCGGCGGCAGCGAGGTGATCGGCTGACGGGGAGGGCGGTGGCGTGGCGCCGGCCTCCTCGACGATGCGCAGGGCGATCCGGCGGCGCAGTTCGTCTGCGCGTTGGAGCATCGGCTCGAGCGGGTCGGTGTAGGGCATCTGTCGAACCTTGTTTCGCCAATCTGGGCCGGACAAGCGGCGCGCGGCAACACCTCGCTCCTTCGCGCGTTGACGCCCCACGATCAATCGCTGTGGGGATAGTGGCATGAACTTCGACATCTGGGCCGAGATCGATCTGTTGCTGCGCCTGCTGGCCGGGATGGCGGCGGGGATCGTCGTCGGCTGGGAGCGCACCGGCCGGCAGCAGGCGGCCGGTATCCGCACCTTCGGCCTCGTCGGCCTCGGCACCGCCGCCGCGGCGACGATCTTCAGCCAGCCGGACCAGATCGACGCCGCCAGCCGCGTCGTGCAGGGGCTCCTCACCGGCATCGGCTTTCTGGGCGCCGGCGTCATCGTGCTGCGCAAGGGCCAGACCACGCCGCAGGGCCTGACCACGGCGGCGGCGATTTGGGTCACCGCGGCGCTCGGCTGCGCCGCCGGTCTCGGCGACCATGCGATCGTGCTCTCGGCGACGGTACTCGGCCTGGGTTTGTTGATCGTCGATCATTCGATCGAGCGCCGGGCCGGGCGGCCGGCGCCGTCCGCAGAGGGCAGCGGCGACGAGGGAGCCGGCTGATCCTGTTGAAAACCGTCGCGTCGGCAGTCCGATTTCAGCGTCGGAAAGCCGCTCGCTTTTGCGAGTGAAACCCGGCCATTGACGCGAACGGCTCACCCTGCGCGCGAGAGCTTGCGCTGCGGCGTTCTGTTCGCGGGGGCGCTTTCAGCCTTGGCGGACCTGCGGGAATTCGGCACAGCATTCAAGCTGGCCGTGCGAATCTCCCGCGCTTTCTCATCACAGAATTGCCTTCTTTCTTAAGCAAACGCCCCCATCCTTCACCTGCCTTTCCCGCGATCTCCCACCGCAAGGCGGACCATGACGATGTGGTTTCGACCATGACGATGCCTGCCTCCATCGCGATATGGACCATCGGCGTCGCGCTGCTGGTCGGAACTCTGCCAGGCCCTGCCCAGGCCGAGCAACTCGCGGCGAGGACCCGCGGATCGGCGTCGCCGCCGCCGGCATTCGTGAGTTTCTGCGCCAAGAACCCGGCGGAATGTCGAAAGTCCGGGGCCGTGACGCGGCAGGTCGTCCTGACCCCGGAGCGCCAGCGCGACCTGCAGGAGGTCAATGCGCGGGTGAATTCCGCCATCTCCGAGATCTCCGACCGGGAGCATCATGGCCGCGAGGATGTCTGGAGCATCCCGACCGACGGGCAGGGCGATTGCGAGGATTTCGCGCTTTTGAAGCGCAGGCAGCTGATCGAGCGTGGCTGGCCGTCCTCGGCCCTGCTGATCGCGGTCGTCGGCACGCCCGCCGGCGAGGGCCACGCGGTGCTGATGGCCGCGACCTCCGAAGGGGATCTCGTTCTCGACAACAAGACCTCCCGCCTCCTGAACTGGACGCAAACCGGATACCTGTTCTTCACGCGCATGTCGCAGGCCAATCCGCGTGCCTGGGAAGCGATCGATGGCGGCACGATCGCCGTCACCGCCGCGACCCGGCGCCCATCTCGGCCCTGACCGGCCTGATTGCCGAGGATGGCTGTTCCGAGAAGCCGGGACATATGAGGACGTGCTCGCTTTGCTTTGCGTCGGCTGCTGGTCGAGACCAGGGTCATCCGGCGTACTGGAGCGCGCGTGATCCGATCAGGCTGGTGCGCAGCCTGATCGGATAGGTCTCCGGGCTCAACGGCTGCTGCCGCCGTGGCCGCCACCGCCATTGCCGCCGCCGTTGCCGCCACCGCCGTTGCCGCCACCGCCGCCGTGGCCACCGCCACCATTGCCACCGCCGCCATTACCGCCGCCGCCGTGGCCACCGCCACCGCCATTACCGCCGCCGCCAGCGCCGTTGCCACCGCCACCGTGGCCACCGCCGCCATTACCGCCGCCGCCGTGACCACCGCCGCCGTCGCCGCCGCCACCGTGGCCACCGCCACCGTGGCCACCGCCGCCATGACCGCCGCCGCCGTGACCGCCGCCGCCATGACCACCGCCGCCGTGACCGCCGCCACCGTGACCGCCGCCACCATGGCCGCCACCACCGTGACCGCCGCCGCCGCCGCCACCGTGGCCACCGCCGCCATGACCACCGCCGCCGTGACCGCCGCCACCATGGCCGCCACCACCGTGACCGCCGCCGCCCTGACCGCCACCACCGTGACCACCGCCGCCGTGGCCGCCACCGCCATGACCGCCACCGCCCTGACCGCCACCACCGTGACCACCGCCGCCGTGGCCGCCACCGCCATGACCGCCACCGCCGTGACCGCCGCCACCATGGCCGCCGCCGCCGTGACCACCGTCACCATGGCCGCCACCGCCGTGACCACCGCCGCCGTGACCGCCGCCACCGTGACCGCCGCCACCATGGCCGCCACCGCCGCCGCCACCGTGGCCACCGCCGCCATGACCACCGCCGCCGTGACCGCCGCCACCGTGACCGCCGCCACCATGGCCGCCACCACCGTGACCGCCGCCGCCCTGACCGCCACCACCGTGACCACCGCCGCCGTGGCCGCCACCGCCATGACCGCCACCGCCGTGACCGCCGCCGCCGTGACCACCGCCGCCGTGGCCGCCACCGCCATGACCGCCACCGCCCTGACCGCCACCACCGTGACCACCGCCGCCGTGGCCGCCACCGCCATGACCGCCACCGCCGTGACCGCCGCCGCCGTGACCGCCGCCGCCATGGCCGCCACCGTCGTGACCGCCACCGCCTTGGCCGCCGCCGCCCTGACCGCCGCCACCGCCGCCCTGGCCGCCGCCACCGCCACCGCCGCCCTGACCGCCACCACCGCTGCCTTGGCCGCCACCGCCCTGACCGCCACCACTCTGGCCGCCACCGCCGCTGCCGCCGCTATTCGAGTTGCCTGCCGAACTGCCGCTCGAGGCGTTTCCTACACCGCCGGTGGAACCTTCACCGCCGTTGCGGTCGCTTCCACCGGAGTTCGGAGCGCCACCCGAAGACAAGGCTCCCGTCGTCAGGGGCGGGCACATCCAGTATTGACTGCCGCCCTGCTGAACCAGAGTGCACGCGGTATTGGGTGCGCGTGTGCGCCTGCCATTGGAGGCAACCGCGTTGTAATATTGGACATTGCTGGCCGCGGCTCCCTGAGGTGCTGGAGCGGGCGCGCCGATCGACGCGGTGGTCAGCGGCGGGCACGTCCACAGCTGTTCGCTGGCATACTGCACGACGATGCAATCCCGGCTCGGCGCCCGCGTTCTACGGCCATTCGGGGATACGGCGTTGTAGTATCGCACCCCACCGGCGTCCGCCAGCGTCGGCCCGGCCCCCGACGGGGCCGCGCTCGGGCGGAACGGGTTGCCGCGCGCTGCCGGATCGCATTCCCACAGCCAGTTGTTTCTGATGAGCTTGCGTTCGCAGGCGCCGTGAGGACGCGCTGTCGCGGTGCCGTCCATTGCGGCACCCGCATGATACTCTGGCCACGGGCCAGCCCCCTGAGCGTAAGCAAAGCTCGAGGTGGTAGCGAGAAGTCCGGCAATAAAGATCTTGCTCTGCAGGTATCGCATGACGTACCTCCCGCCCGGAAAGCCAGTAGCTGCCCAGCGCAAAAACGATGTATTTCGGGATGGCCTGTTTTAGATTTCCAAACAGGGCCAATCCGGCACGTTGAGGAATAGCATGCGGTATTGACTTGATTTTATTCTATTCGAGTGAAAGCTTTAGGTCGCTCGAACTAGTCCAATGGGATTACTGCTCGACGAGGCATGGGGAGAGAAGGTGAGAGATGATGACGTCTTGGAAGCAGACGATGGCGGCGCTGGCCGCATTGCTGTTCGTCCATCCGGCGCTCGCCCAGATCGGCACGCCCGGCAATGCGCCGCTGACGCCGGGCGGACCGCGCCAGGGCCTGGGCCCGCCCTCGATCTTCGATCACACGCCCGACCTCAGGCTGCATGCACCGGGGGCGGGGGGCCTGCCCGGCGCGGGCCCGCCGGTCGACTATGGCGGGACGCCGCGGGCAGCGCCGCGCTCACCGAACCCGATCTACATGCCGCGCTATGGCGCGGTGGAAGCTCCATCGCCCCGAGGCGTGCTCGTGGCGTATTGCAAGACGCCGCGCCGGACCTGCGCTGCGTCCAGCCGGGCTCTTGCCGGTGCCCGCTGCCTCTGCCGGCTGTCGAATGGGGGCGGGTGCGCGGGCGCGTCGTTCGTTAGGATGCGGGTGCGTCAGCCGGGAGAACGCTGCCGATCGCCGGCCCTTGCAACTGCCCAGCGACCAGACACGCCAAGGTCCCGCGAGGCTTGTCTTCCCGAACCAATCTGCAGTTGAATGCGTTGCGGCTGCATCGCCGTGAGGACGCCCCGCGTTTGTCGATGCTGAATGACGTTGCCGACGATGTCTATGAGGCCGCTTTCGATCCCGAGAGATGGCCGCGCGTCATAGACAAGATCAGCCTGCGCAGCGGTGCCGAGTCCGGCGGGATGATGGTGTTCGACCGCATCCGGCCGATCAAGAGTCTCGCGACCGGACGTTCGGCCGAGCTCTGGGCGAAGGTGTCGGAGGCCGGCTACTGGAAGGCCGATCGCCGCATTCCCTTCTTCTTCGCCAATCCGCTCTCGGGCTTCGTCGTCGCGGACGAGTATTTTTCGCCGGACATCGCCCAGGATGAGACCGCCATGGTGGGGCGGACGCTCGGCCTCGATCAGCAGGTCGGCACGATCATTCCGATGCCGACCGGAGAGCTCGTCGTCTTCATCCTCAATCGCTTGCGGGAAGACGGGCGTTTCGATCCGTCGGTAATCGGGACGCTCAACCGCCTGCATCCTCATTTCGCGCGCAGCGCCTATCTGGCGGCGCGGCTCGGAATGGAGCGGGCGCACTCGGCGGTATCGGCGCTGCAGGCGCTCGGCGTGCCGGCGGCCGTGCTCTCCGGCAAGGGCCGCGTCATGGCGAACAACGCCCTGATCCAGGATGTCTCGGAAACCCTGGTTCCGCTCGCCTTCGGCGGCCTCGGCCTGGCGCGGCCCGCTGCCAACAAGCTCCTGCAGGAGGCGCTCGCGGCCGCGCAGGGCGATCCTGAAGCCGCTGCCCGCTCGATCCCGGTGCCGGCCGAAGCGGGTCGACCGGCGATGATCGTGCATGTCGTGCCCTTGCAGCGCTCGGCGAGCGACATCTTCTCCGGCGCTACCACGCTGGTCGCGGCCGTCACGGTGAATGCGAGCCGCCTCGTGCCGTCGCTGCAGGTGCTGATGAGCCTGTTCGACCTGACGCCCGCCGAAATGAAGCTCGCCGCGGTCCTGGCGCAGGGATTATCGCTGCAGGAAGCTGCGCTCCAGAGCGGCATCCAGATGACAACGGCGCGCACTCACCTCGACCGCATTTTCCGCAAGACCGGAACGAGCCGGCAGGGCCAGCTCGTCGCCCTGCTGAAGGGCACGCAGCTTCTGTGATGGCCATGCCCCACGCAGCGCCTTGCAGGCAGGCTTGGGATAGCTGTCGATGACTCAGGATCTGGTGGAGCGGATTTACGAGGCAGCTTTCGTCCCCGAAAAATGGTCGGCTGTTCTGACGATGGCCTCGGGCCTGTCGGGCTCCGCCAGCGGCTCGATTTGTGTTCTGAGCGACACGGCGCCTATTCGCGGCAGATTGAGTTTCGCGTCTTCGGACCACGGCGAAGCCTTGGAGGGCGTCCGGCGCATCTTCGACGAGTTCGTGAACGGCGACCATTGGCAGTTTCCCGGTGTGCTGCGGATGTACACCCTGCAGCCCGCGCGTTTCGTCCATGTCGAAGCGTTCATGACGCCCGAGGACATTGAGCGCGATACCCAAAGGCTGCGCCTGCGGGCACTCGGAATAGGTGCTCATCTTTGCGCGGCCGTGCCGATGCCGAGCGGAGAGCTCGTCACCTACGTCTTCCAGCGCTGGAACGAGGCCGGCGGCTATGGCCAGAGCGAGATCGACCGGCTGGACGGGCTTCGGCCGCACCTTGCGCGTGCCGGCCTGGTGGCGGCGCGGCTCGGATTGGAACGCGCCCACACGACCGTGTCGGCTCTCCAGGCAATGGGGCTGCCGGCGGCGGTTCTGACGAGCGCGGGCCGAGCGTTGGCAGTCAACGCCTTGATGGAAGCGATGGCTTCGATCTTCCGGCCGGCGGCGCTGGGTCGCATGGCCATTGCGGACGCCAAGGCGAACCGATTGTTCCAGGAAGCTGTCGCGGCTGCACGGAGCGAGATCGAACCTGCGGCGCGCTCGATCCCGGTTCCGGCGAAGGATCAGCAGCCGGCGCTGATCGTTCACCTTATTCCGCTACGCCGGTCGGCGACCGATATCTTCTCGGGTGCGGATACATTGGTCGTTGCGACCGCGGTCTCGGCGAGTGCCGCAGTGCCGTCGCCCAGCATCCTGTCCGGCCTGTTCGACCTGACGCCCGCCGAGGCGAAGCTGGCCACGGCCCTGGCGGGCGGGTCGTCGCTGGAGGCGGCCGCCGCCGAGAGCGGCGTCCGGATGACCACGGCGCGCACTCACCTCGACCGCATCTTCCGCAAGACCGGAACGAGCCGCCAGGGCCAGCTCGTCGCCCTGCTGAAGGGCACGCAGCTGCTCTGACCGGGGCTTCTGCGTCTCGCCGCCACTCCTGCCGGCTTCGCGCAGGTGGGGCCGCCATCTCGGAGTATGAGCCTGCGATTCTAGCGCCTCTCACGAAAAGGCCGCAATGCTCTGCCTGATCAGTCGAAACAATCTCTAAGCCTACCAAAGTTTATTTCAGGCTGATTCTTGGATTTGCATATGCTTACTCAGGTAAATCGCGCGGCGAAATTGTTTACCCCTCTCGGTTCCGACGTGTTGTGTCTGGTTGATGTTTCCGTAACGGAAAGTCTGGGACAGCTATTCGTCGGTGAGATTCACGCGGTGTCGAACGATGCCGATATAGACTTCGATAAGCTTATCGGCCAAGCCTGCCATGTCGAACTCGATCGTGGGCCGTCCGGCAAGCGGATGATGCACGGTATAGTTGCGGAAGGGGAGTGGCTCGGTATCGAGCATGGGCTGACGCATTACCGGCTGGTGTTGCGGCCATGGTTCTGGCTGCTCGACAAGATCGCAGATTGCCGGATCTTCCATGACAAGACCGTGCTCGACATCGTTCGCGAGACGTTCGGGCGGCGGGGCTTTTCAGATTTCCGCGTTGCGACGACCCATAATTATCCGGTGCTCCACTACACGGTTCAGTATCGCGAGACCGATTTCAACTTCCTCAGCCGGTTGATGGAGCAGCACGGCATCTATTATTATTTTGAGCACACGGCGGACCGCCATGTCCTGGTGCTCTGCGACGGCCGCGCCTCCCACTCGCCCGCGCCGGGTCTGGAGAATGTCGTCTATGTGACGGCGAAGGACGCCGGGCATCTGCTACGGCGGCCGACGATCCAGGACTGGCGGATGCGCCGGACGCTGCGGTCCGGCCGTTCCGGTCTCCAGGATTTCAACCATCTCACGCCCAATACGCAGATGCTGGCCGATGCCGCGGCGACGGAGCGATACAGCCATTCCACGCTCGAGCTCTTCGACTATCCCGGGCCGCATGTCGTCCAGGCCGATGGCGAGCGCTATGCCCGCATCCGGCTCGAGGCCGAGCAGGCCGTGGACAAGCGCCGCAACGCGATCGGCTACGCCGTGTCGGCCTTCGCCGGCGCCTTCCTGACGCTCAGCCGACATCCCCGCAGCGGCGAGAACGGGCAGTACCTCCTCGTCGGCACGCGCTTCAGCTTCCGGACCGCAGACCTACCGGGCGCATGGGAGCCCGGAGGAGGCCGTGTATCGCGCCGAATACGATCTGCTGCCTGTCGAGGTGCCCTTCCGCACGCCGATGACCACGCCAAAGCCGCGCATCGACTCCACGCAGACGGCGATCGTCGTTGGCCAGAAGGGCGAGGAGATCGACTGCGACGACCACGGCCGCGTCCTCGTCCATTTCCATTGGGACCGGCACGGCGATCAGAGCTGCCGCCTGCGCGTCGCCCAGGTCTGGGGCGGTCAGACCTGGGGAGGCCAGATCATTCCGCGCATCGGGATGGAGGTCTCGGTGGTCTATCTCGAAGGCGATCCCGACCGGCCGCTGGTCACCGGCTGCGTGCCCGATCCGGTCAACCACCGCGTGCCCTACGATCTGCCGGCAAACAAGACGCGCTCGGTCCTGCGTTCCAACACCTACAAGGGCACCGGCTTCAACGAGTTCACCCTGGAGGACAAGACCGGGCAGGAGATCATGTTCTTCCACGCCCAGAAGGACCACACCACGCGCGTGCTCAACAACCGCACGGCGCGGGTCGACAGCCACGACGTCTACTCGGTCGGTGGCAATCGTGCGGTCGAGGTCGCGAAGAACCAGAAGCACGAGATCGGCGGCTCGCTGAACATGGTCGTCGGTGGGACCGGGTCCAACGCGATGAAGGCGCTGACCGGGGTCATGGGCCTGGCCGGCCAGACAGCCAACCTGCTGAAGCAATCTGGCGATATCGCGGGCGGCGGCGGTGCAACGCTCGGCGCCTTCGGCCTGACGCTGGCGTCATCCGCACTCGGCTTTCTCTCCGGCGGTGGCCAGAAGTCGCGCAAGGGCGTCGTCTCGGGCCCCACTCCGCGCGCCGATGCCGGCGTCGACCTGACGGCGTCAGGCACCGGGATCGGCAAGGATGCCGGCGGCTTCTTCCCGCTGCCGGGCATCATGAACACGGTCGTCCAGTCGTTCCAGTCGACCAGCGTCGGCGTCGCCCAGGTCGAGCAGATCGGCATGAGCAAGGTCACCAATGTCGGCCAGACCATGGTGACCAATGTCGGCAAGTTCTCGAAGACCATCGTCGGCGAGGAGTTCGTCATCGAGTGCGGCGCCTCGAAGTTCATCATGCGCAAGGACGGCACGGTGATCATCCTCGGCACCAACTTCAATTTCACGGCGTCTGGACCGACGCAGATCAACGGCAAGGTGGTCGACCTCAACAAGCCCGGCGGCGGCACCGCCGAGGCTAAAGCGACGTCGGCGGACTCTTCGGCCAAGGGTTGACCGGGCATGTCGGTCGACAACCGCACGCCGTTCCCGGCCATCGCCTTCCGGCAATACAACCTCGCCGGGGAGCTTCTTGGCGTGGTCGCCGTGCGCGGGACGTTCCAGTTCACGGCAGCAGGGCCACTCGCCCCCGCCGAGAAGCAGTTGCCGCTGGAACTGGCGGATGTCTATGACGGCGATCCGCATGAGGGGCCGTTGCTCACGCAAGGCGACCTCGTCCCGTTCAAGCCCGCAACCGATGTGACCTTCATCGGCGCGGCCCATAGCCCGGGCCAGGTCCCGCGGCCGAGCTGGGGCTGCCGCCTGGGGGTCGGTCCGGTGCAGAAGGCCCTGCGGGTCACCGGTCCGCGCAATTGGCGGGCGCGCCGGCGGGGCAGGGCTCAAGTCGACTGGGAGCTGACCGCGCCGGCGCCGGTCCATTATGTGCCGATCGACTGGCGCCTGGCCCATGGCGGGCTTCTGCCGGGCCATTCAGGCCCCGATTTCGATGGCCGCTATCGTTTCAATCCGCTCGGCCGCGGCATCGTCGGCGAGAGCCGTGCTCGCGACGGTGACGAATATCCTGCGCCGCAGATCGAGGATCCCACGCGGCTGCTCGCCACGCCGCATGGCGAGATCGAGCCCCAGGGCTTCGGCCCGCTCTCGCCCTGGTGGCGCCAGCGCCACCAATATGCCGGGAGCTACACCGACGAATGGCTCGCCAGGCGCCATCCGCTGCTGCCGGAGGATTTCGACTTCCGCTTCTGGCAATGCGCCCATCCGGACCTGATCGCCGCGCCCTGGCTGAATGGCGACGAGCCCTTCGAGCTGGAGAACCTGGCCTATCGCTACCCGCTGGTGCGGGGCTGGCTGCCGGGGCTGAAGCTCGCGGTGACACTCGACCAGGGCCGCGGTCCCGAATCCGCGCCCCTGGTCCTCGACGGCGTGCATTTCGATCTGCGCTCAGGCATCGCCCGCGTCACCCTGACCTGGCGCACCGGCTTCCCCTGGCCCGAGCGGCGCGGCCAGCCGGTTCTGGAGTGCTTCGGCGCGCTGGCGGAGGCGGCGTGATGAGTGACGAGCCGATCCTCCTTGATCCGATCATCATTGCGCCTCCGGTTACGAATCCCGGATTTGCCGCTGATCACGGTCTTCCGGCCGATACGCTTTTCGATGCCTACCCTGGCGGCAGCGGCTATGTGGGTTATGGGCCGGCCGGCTCAGAGACGCTCGACAATGAAGTCTTTGACGAACGTCTTGTCGGGAAGGGGGAGGGAGCATCGAATGCCACTCTCGAAGAGCGGCTGAAGAAAAAGGAAGACAGCGAAAAGAAGAAGTCCCCTCCGCCGACCAGCCCAAACCCGCATCCACCGGAGTTCATCGTAGATGATGGCGCTGCGATCGCGATTTCGACCGCGCCGGATGTGTGCCGCGTCGGCAGCACGCCGACGCCGTTCATGTCGTATGCCTTGGGTAGCGATGACGAGAACTATTCGCCCAGCGTTTTCTCGAACGGCTTCGCCATCAAGCACAATCAATCGCGGATCTGGTACACGCGAGGGGATGAGCCGGGAACGGGGCTTGGCGTCAAGTCGAATACGGTCAGTTCGAAAGTCATCCCGAATTCACATTCCGGCCTGGTCAAGGTCAATGGCATCTGGGTTCAGCGCCATTCCGATACCTGCTGGCTGAACAACGGCAACAACCCTGGCGAATATACCCACGTCAAATCGACGGAGACGCATGAGGCGCCCGATGCGAATGACGAGCAGGACAAGCGCGCCTGGTATGAGAAGGCTTACGACTGGACAGGCGACAAGCTGGGTCAGGCGAACGATGCGGTCTGGGAATTCGACCGCAACAATTACAACGTCGTTACCCGCGGCTTAGGAGGTCTCCAGGCTGTCGGCGGCGCTGCTGAAGCTGTTGCGGGCGCCGGTCTTGCCGGCGTCGGCGGAGCCGCGAGTACGACGGGGGTGGGGGGCGGCCCCCGGCGTCCCGGCGATGATTGGCGGCGCTGCTCTCGCCGTGAACGGCTACGACAATTTTCAAGCTGGCTTGCGGCAGTTGTGGAGCGGTCAATCCACGCCAACGATCATCGCGCAGACCTCCGGCCAGGTGGCGACCGCGTTTGGTGCGTCCCCGGAAACGGCTCAAACCGTCGAAAACGTCGTGGGGGTTACGCAAGGTGCCGCGGGTGGCGCAGGCACGATTGCCGCGACCATGCGCAGTGGCGGAAAGGTCGCGACCGCAACCGGAGTTCAGGGAGCTAGAAGCACGGCGCTGCCGAAGCCGGCGACCGGATCGTACAAGGACCTGAAAAAGACCCTCAAGGGAACGGACGAGCAAGCCAACCACCTTAATCAGGATGCTGCTTTCAAAGCAAAAATTCCTTCCGAAGAAGGGGCTGCCAATGCCATGCGGGGTAATGCATTCAAGGATGTTGGAAGCCCGCACTACAATTTCCATCAATCCCTCGAAGGGTTCTGGGACCAGTACCGGAAAGGTGGCGAGTTGTTCGGGCAGACGCCGACCGTCACTCAATATGATGCAGCATTGCGAAACGCGTTGACTGCCGGCGGATACGCGCCGGGGGATGTTTCGTACCTGGCAGATATTGCTGCGGCCAATCGGGGCGCTTACGGCTTGACCGGTGGTGATTTAGTTCCGAGAGTCCCCGGACGGATAAACCAATCCAAGTAGAATCGAGATGAGTGAGATGGAACCGCAGCCTCAAACGATAGCGACGCTCGACAAATTGGATGCCACCAATTGGTTTGAGCGAGTCGGCACCAAGGATTTGAGCGATGCTATTGTGCTCTCTTCTTGGGAGGATGCGGCGCGCAGTGCCTCTGCGGCGGAGTGGGAAAATATTGGGCTTGAGGCGTTCAACAATTTGAGAGAGAAAATCCTGACCATCGACAAGGCGCGATTCAATCGATGGAACGATATTGTCGCTTCCGTGAAGGTATTTTCGAACGCTCTTGTTGAAGATAAATTTAGAGAAAGCCCTGCTCTGAAAGATCTGCCGAGCATAATTATCGACTGCGCAAAATGGGATGTGCTTGGATTATGTATGGAAGCGGAGCATCTGGATATTGTCGATCCGGGATTTTTCCACGCGATTTCGTATTATTACGTGAAGGGGCATTTTCCGTGCGGCATCGATGGTGATCCCGCTACCGGAACGATGGTCGTGTTCTAGCCCGAGATGGGCCCTCGCTTTCACGAGGCCGCAATTCGTATCTTGCCGCCGATGGAGCGATGGGCTCCAGAGCGGCGCTGTGCACGCCGTTCTGGAACCGGATGGATCAGACGGACCGTAAGGCCGGTCTGTGTCCTCACCTCCGCTTCACCGCCCTGACCACGGCGCTCTTGCCGCCACCGCCGCAGTAGAAGCGGTCGCCGCCAGCTTCCATGCCGGCGATGAAGGTCCCTTCCGGCATGCGCATGCTGTCCAGCACCTTGCCGGTCTCGGGATCGACCCGGCGGATCTCGCTCTCCTCGTTCTCCCAGGTCGCGTGCCAGAGCTCGCCATCGCTCCAGGTCACGCCGGTGACGAAGCGGTTTGACTGCAGCGTGCGCAGCACCTTGCCGGTCTCGGGGTCGACCTGACGGATCTGGCGCTCGCGATAATGACCGACCCAGAGCGTGCCCTCCGCCCAGGCGAGGCCGGAATCGCCGCCGCCGGCAGGCGCGGGAATCGTCGAGAGCACGCGCCCGCTCTCCGGATCGATCTTCTGGATGCGGTCTTCGGCGATCTGGTAGAGGTGCTTGCCGTCGAAGGCGGTGCCGGCATGGGCGGGTACGTCGAGGCTGCGAACGGTGTCGCCGCTCTCCGGATCGAAGGCGTTGAGCTTGTCGCCGGATGCGAACCAGACGTTCTTGCCGTCATAGCTGACGCCGTGCACGGCCTCGACGCTGGGGAAGGGGCCGTATTCGCGAAGGATGGTGGCTGTCCTGGTCATGGGATGATCTCCTCTGTTCGGTTGGACCGAGACGAGGTCTAGCCATCCGGCAGCGGGCCGGGAGTAACAAGGCTGTCGGGAAACCGGGCACTGGCGGGGTCAGCCAACGCCGCGCCCGCGCCTTGCCGAAGGATTGGACTTTGCCGGTCTCGGCCAGCGCCTCGAGCGCGCGCTGCATGTTGCGCTGGCTGACGTCGAGCGCCAGCGCCAGCGCCGAGCTCGACCAGGCCTCGCCATCGGCGAGCAGCGCGAGCACGTCGGCGTGGGCCTCCTCCAGCGGCTGCGCCAGCACCGCGACCGTGCCCGCCCGGTGCGGCTTCAGGGCAAAGCCGCGCTTGGTCGCGTTGATCTCGGCGAGCCCGTGCAGCTCGGCACGCAGCCGGCCGATCTCGACCCGCAGGCGGGCGCGATGCGACTCGTCGGCCTCCTTGGCCCGGAAGGCGCGGGCCAGCAGCACCTCGCGCGAGACATCCGCCGGCCAGGCTTCGGCGAGCGCGCGGGCGAGGGCGAACAACACCGGCCGCGTCGCGAGCGGCACGGCAGTGGCGCCCTCGCGCACGACATTGCGGCAGGCATCGACGACGAAGCTTCCCGAGGCGAGCAGCGCCGCGACCTCGCCCAGCATCAGCGGGCGCTCCTGACCCTGGGCGATCAATCGTGCTGCGGGTTCCTCCAGCACGCGCGCAGCGGCCTCGACTTCGGCCACCAGTGCCGGAATACGGGCGCGCTCTGCCGCTTCGGCCGCCTGCGCAAAGGCCGCGCTGGCCTGCTCCGCCTGCAGCCGCCGCAGCGCGATGCCGCCCGCAGCCAAGGCCCGCGCCGCCTCCAGCGCTGGCGGCAGCGGTTTCCCGTCGAAGCCGGCGAGCACACGCTCGGCCTCGCCGAGCCGGCCGATCAGCAGCAGCCGGCGCACCTCGATCGTGCGGGCATGGGCGGCGTTGAGGCGGTCGCCATGCGCTTCCAGCGTCGTGCGCGCCGCATCGAGCGCCTTCACCGGCCAGGACAGATCGCGCGAGACCAGGGCGATCTCGGCTTCGGCGACGATGCAGCGGGCTCGCGCGACAGGGCTCGCGGGTCCCGAAGGCCTGACCGGCGCGCTTGAGCAGCGCCTTGGCGCGCATGAGATCACCGAGCTGCGCCATGGCGATACCGCGCAGCGCCAGCGCCGGCGCATCCTCGCGCAGGGCGATGCGGTTGAGCGCGGCGAACGGATCGCCCGCGGCCAGCGCCCGCCCGGCAGCGATGATCAGCGAGTCCATGCCGAGCTTTCGAATCCCGCCAAACTTGTCACTCCCGCTCCCTGTCGCCCTGCCTCTAGTTCATCTCCTCACGACGGCCGGACGGCACGTCGCTGGCACCTGACAAGAGGAGATCATCATGCCGGACATCCTGCACAGAGTCGGAATCAAGTCTTCCCCCGAGGCAGTCTACAAGGCGCTCGCCACCATCGACGGCCTTTCGCACTGGTGGACGGACGAAACGCGCGGCGACAGCAAGCTTGACGGCGTCGTCCACTTCCAGTTCGGCGAGCGCGGCTTCTTCGACATGAAAGTGGTCGAACTCGCTCCGGGCAAGCGCGTGCTCTGGCAGGTCGTCGATGGTCCCGCCGAATGGATCGGCACGAAGGTCGCCTTCGATATCAAGCAGGAGGGCGAATACACGATCGTGCTCTTCAAGCACGAAGGCTGGAAGGAGCCGATCGAGTTCATGCACCATTGCAGCACGAAATGGGGCGTGTTCCTGCTCAGCATGAAGTCGCTGGTCGAAACCGGCCGGGGCGCGCCCTACCCGAACGACGTGAAGATCGACGACTGGAACTGACGCGCCCGGCTCGCACCGGAGCATTCTCAGCATAATCGCGGTGGCCCCATGCCACCGCGGTTTTTGTTGGTGCGGGCAGTTTGGCGGATCCAACGGTGGCGGCGGCGGTCGCCATGTCTGCCATGCATTTTTGCATCTGCTCAGAAACGCGCCACGCAGTGCCGCGCCGCCTCGCGCTGGCCTATACAGGTCGCAGGCGATCCGTGGGTCGGGTCGCACGCAAAAAGTGTATGGCTAAAGAGGAGACGCACATGACGCTCAAAGCCCGATTCCTCATCGGAGCAGCCTTCGCCGCGGCGGTGTTCGCGGGCGCCCCGGCGCGCGCCGACATCACCATCGGCCTGCTCGCGCCGCTGACCGGCGCCGTCGCAGCCTATGGCGACCAGGTCAAGAACGGCGCCCAGGCCGCCGTCGACGCTATCAACAAAAAGGGTGGCATCGCCGGCGAGAAGGTCGTCCTGAAGCTCGCCGACGATGCCGGCGATCCCAAGCAGGGCGTCTCGGCCGCCAACCTGCTGGTCGGCGACAAGGTCCGCTTCGTCGTCGGTCCGGTGACCTCCGGCGTCGCCATGGCCGCCTCCGACGTCTTCGCCGAGAGCGGCGTCTTGATGGTGACGCCGACCGCGACCTCGCCGGCCCTGACCAATCGCGGCCTTAGCAACGTCTTCCGCACCTGCGGCCGCGACGACCAGCAGGCCGAAGTCGCCGCCAACTACGTCCTGAAGAACCTGAAGGCCAAGAAGGTCGCCATCGTCCACGACAAGGGCACCTATGGCAAAGGCCTCGCCGATTCCTTCAAGAAGGGCATCAATGCCGGCGGTATCACCGAGGTCGCCTATCTCACCCTGAACCCCGGCGACAAGGATCTCGCGGCGGTGATCACCCGGTTGAAGTCGGGCGGCGCCGAGCTGATCTATTTCGGCGGCTACCACCCGGAAGGCGGCCTGCTTGCCCGCCAGTTGCACGATGCCGGTGTCAAGGCGACGATCATCGGCGGCGAGGGCCTCTCGAACACCGAGCTCTGGGCGATCGGCGGCGACACCGCGGCCGGCACGCTCTTCACCAACGCGACCGACGCGCTGAAGAACCCGGCCTCGGCCGAGGCGGTGGCCCAGCTCAAGGAGAAGGGCATCCCGCCTGAGGCCTTCACGCTCAACGCCTATGCCGCCGTCGAGGTGCTGAAGGCCGGCATCGAGAAGGCCGGCAAGGACGCCAAGGCCGATGCGGTCGCCAAGGCGCTGAAGGCCGGTCTCGAGGTCAAGACCGCGATCGGCACGCTGACCTATGGCAAGACCGGCGATCTGAGCTCGCCGAGCTTCTCGATGTACAAGTGGGAAGCCGGCAAGATCGTCGCGGCCGACTGACGAAGCCGTATCGGACGGAAGGGAAGGGCCTGCGGCTTGTCGCGGGCCCTTTTTCGTATGAACGCGCCGTTCGGGAACTGTTCAGGCGCCGGGCCGTTCAGTCCGGCGATCGAACGGGAATTGCCCATGCCAACCGCCGAACCCGCCACGCAAGTCCTCGCCAAGCCATCCCTGATCGCGATTCGGCGCGAGGTCGACGGCTACGGCATCCGCTTCGGCCTGAACGAGGCCGAGGATGCGGCGATGCCGGGCCCGGTCTTTCCGACGCTGGGCGAAGCCATGGCCTGGATCGAGCGCATCGACCGCGCCCGCGGCCATTGAAACGGCCCGATCGGGGCGATCTGCCCGATCCCTGTCGATCGCACGTCTTGACGGCTTGTCAAAGCGGGTCGCGATCGGGCATAGAGCCTTCCAACGGAGACGTGGCCGAGAGGCTGAAGGCACTCGTTTGCTAAATGAGCATACCCCACAAGGGTATCGAGGGTTCGAATCCCTCCGTCTCCGCCATTCATTTCCTGTGAAATCGGCCCTTCGCCGGCGCAGCCGCAGACAGCCGCGCGATTGAAACAGGCCTGTCCCGTCCCCACCTGCCTGAGCCGATCACGCTTTGCTGCAGGACCTGATGACTCAACCCACCCGCAAGCGCGCTCTGCTGCTGCGCAATCCCAAGGCGCGGCGCGGCAGTGAGTCGATCGAGCCGCTCCTGCAGCGGCTCGAGGTCGGTGGTCTCGACGTCACCATCGAGACCTTCGAGGCGCTGCCGGAGATCGCCCGCGACATCGTGCGGCTGCGCGAGCGCGCCGATCTCGTCATCGTCTGCGGCGGCGACGGCTCGGTCTCGTCGGCGGCGCTCGCGGCGATGGAGAGCGGCCTGCCGATGGGCATCATCCCGATGGGCACGGCCAACGACCTCGCGCTGACGCTCGGCATCCCGTCCGACCTCGTCGCCGCTGCCGAGGTGATCGCCCGTGGCGAGACGCGGCCGGTCGATGTCGGCACGGTCAACGGCCACGCCTTCTTCAATGTCGCCAGCATCGGGCTGAGCAGCGATCTGGCCCAGAGCCTCGATCCGGCGATGAAGAAGCGCTTCGGGCGGCTCGGCTATGCGCTCGCGGCGATGAAGGTCATGACGCGGGCGGCGCGTTTCAGGGCGAAGATCACCGAGAAGGGCACGGCGACCGAGGTCGAGACCTATCAGGTCGCGATCGGCAACGGCCGGCATTATGGCGGCGGTAATGTCGTCGAGGAAACGGCCGAGATCGATGACGGCCATCTCGATCTCTACAGCCTCGAGATCAGCAATCTCTGGAAGCTGGCGCTGATGTTGCGCTCGTTCAGGTCGGGCACGCATGGCGCCTGGCGCGAGGTACGCACGGCGCGCTGCGTCGAGTTCGATATCGAGACCAAGCGTCCGATGCCGGTGAACACCGATGGCGAGATCGTCACCGCGACCCCGGCCCATTTCAAGGTCCACCCCAAGGCGATCTCGATCTTCACGCCGAGCGGGGCGGGCGATGCGGCGGCGCGGCCGCATTTGTATCACCGCTGAGAGACCGTTCGGGAATGAGAGCCCTCATCCTGAGGAGGCCCGAATGGGCCGTCTCGAAGGATGCTCCAGATGTCTCCAGAACCTCCTGAAGCGTCCTTCGAGACGCCGTTCCTCGCGGAACGGCTCCTCAGGATGAGGGCTGAGAGAATTTCCAAACGGGCTCTGAGATTGCTGCAGACCGGCAGGCAGGGCGTCCGCCTGTTCGGCTCTCGGAAACCTCTCGGCGTTACGCTCCTGCGCAGCTGCCAGGAGATTCTGCTTGGAAACCTTGCTCTATCCGCCCGTAAAACGCTTCCTCGAGGAGCTCGGCTATGTCGTGAAGGGCGAGATCGGCCGCTGCGATCTCGTCGGCCTCCGGGAGGGCGATGCCACCGTGGTGGTGATCGGCGAGCTCAAGCTCGCCTTCAACCTGGAGCTCATCCTGCAGGGCGTCGACAGGCTGCGTCTCGGCGACGAGATCTGGCTGGCGGCGCAGCTCTCGGCCAGGGGCAAGGGGCGGGAGAGCGATCCGCGCTATCGCGATCTCTGCCGGCGTCTCGGCTTCGGCCTGCTCGGCGTAAGCAGCACTGGCCGCGTCGAGGTGCTGGTTTCGCCGACCGCGCCGACGCCGCGCAAGAACCCGCGGGCTCGCTCGCGACTGGTCGACGAGCATCGGCGGCGCAAGGGCGATCCGGCGGCCGGCGGCAGCACGCGCCAGCCGATCATGACCGCCTATCGCCAGCAGGCGCTCGCCTGCGCCGCGGCGATGAGCGCCGAGCCAAGGCGCCCGCGCGACCTCAGGCCGTCATGCCCCGACGCGCAGAAGATCCTGCACCGCAATGTCTATGGCTGGTTCGAGAAGGCCGAGCGCGGCGTCTACGGGCTGACCGAGGCCGGCCGGAGCGCTCTGGAGCGGTGGGAGCCGACCCTTGCTCCAGCCGAGCCCGATCGGGGTGGTTTATCGGCCGCCTAGCCCAGCGAGCATCCGCGTCAGCTCCGCCGACGACATCGGCCTGGCGAGCGGGTAGGCCTGCCCGGCCCAGAGCAGGGTGAAGTCGTCGCGGCCTGCCGCCTCGGCCGCGCTGCGCAGCGGCCCCAGCGCCGTGCCGGCGGTCGGGAAGGCCGGGGCGAGCTCGGAGAGCGGCCCGATCTCCGCCATGGCGCGGTTGACGATGCCGCGCGCCGGCCGGCCGGTGAACAGGTTGGTGATCGCGGTCGGCCGCTCGCCCATGCCGAGCGCCTTGCGGTAGATCGGCGAGATGCTCGCTTCCGGCGTGAACAGATAGGCGGTGCCGACCTGGACCGCGGACGCTCCGAGCGCGAAGGCGGCTTCCACGCCGCGTCGGTCGGTGATGCCGCCGGCGGCGATCACCGGGACAGAGACGGCATCGACGACCTGCGGCACCAGCGCGAAGGTGCCGACCTGCTCCGAGATCCGGTCGTTCAGGAAGATGCCGCGATGGCCGCCGGCCTCGGCGCCCATGGCGATGACGGCATCGACGCCGTGCTCGGCGAGCCAGCGCGCCTCGGGAACGGTGGTCGCCGAGGCGATCACCTTGGCGCCGCTACGCTTGACCCGCTCGAACAGTTCGGGCGCGGGCAGGCCGAAATGGAAGCTGACGACCTCCGGCCGATACTCCTCCACGACACCAGCAAGGGCGGCGTCGAAGGGCGTGCGGCCGCTCGGCGTCTTCGGCATGTCCGGATCGAGCCCGGCCTCGGCATAATAGCCGGAGAGGTGCTTCAGCCAAGCCGTCTGGCGGGTCGGGTCGTCGGCCGGGGGCGTATGGCAGAAGAAATTGAGGTTGATCGGCCGGCGCGTGCCGGCCCGCACCTTGTCGAGTGCGGCCCTGAGCCCCGCCTCGTTATATTGCGCGCCCGCCAGCGAACCGAGTCCGCCGGCTTCGCTGACGGCGATGGCCATCTCCGGTGTCGACGCCAGGGCCATAGGCCCCTGGATGATCGGCAATTCGATGCCGAACAGGTCGAGCAGTCGCGCTTGTGCGGTGCTGGTCATCGTCGTTCCTCACGCGGGCCGGTTCGACGGCTACTCTCCGGCTCCGCCCGGTGATTGCAAGGCGAAGGTCAGCCCATCCGGAGTGCAGAAACCATCCAGCGCCGGGTGCGGGCCTGTCTCGCGGTCAGGCCGGCTTATGCGGCAGAGCGAGGCCGTAGCGTTCATCCGCAGGCTGCTCCTCGGCCTTGCGCAGCCTGGTCTCGCTGAGCTCGTCGGCAGCTTCCAGGATCGGATAGGCGATCGAGGTGATGTGGCCGTGGATGCGCTTCAGGTCGCGCAGCACGTCGAGATGGATCGACGAGGTCTCAAGCGACTGAGCGACCCCGCTGCGCAGGCGCTCGTAATGCTTCTCGGTTGCCATGCGCTCGGCCACGCGCATCGCGCTCTTCTCGTCGAAGAGCTGGCGGGCGAGGGTGATGTCGCGCGAGGCGAGCACGTTGAGCGAAAGCTGCAGGCTGTGGCTGACCCTGGCGTGGAAATCGCGGATTTCGGCGAGGCCTTCTTCCGAGAAGCGGTAGCGCTTGCGGATCTTCTTCTCCGCGAGTTCGCGCAGGTTCTTGTCGATGATGTCGCCGATATGCTCGAGATTGGTAGTCGCCGTGATGATCTCGAACAGGCGCCGGCTGTCCTCCTCGCAGAGCGGGCGGCGCGAGAGCTGGACGAGATAGAGCTTGATCGCCTCGTGGATGGTGTCGACGCCGTCATCGGCCGCAGCGATCTCGCGCGAGAGCGCCAACTTGTCCTGCTCCAGCAGGATCAGCAGGTCCTTCAGCATGGCGCTGACGCGGTCGCCGAGATGCAGCGTCTCGCGCATCGCGCTGGCGAGGGCTTCCGGCGGGCTGTCGAGCAGGCTGGGGTCGAGATAGAGCGGCTGCGTGCGTGTCTCCGCTTCGGGCGCGGCCGGGGTCAGGCGCGTGACCAGCGCGGCGATCGGACCGGTGAAGGGCAGGAAGGCGAGGGCACCGAAGATATTGAGCGCCAGATGGATTTCGACCGCCAGGCGCGAGGGATCGTGCGACAGCTGCGAGAACCAGGTGGCGAGCGGCTTGGCGAAGGGGATCACGACGAGCGCGATGATGATGCGTGTCAGCAGGTTGGCGAGCGCGACACGACGCTGCACGACCGGCGCGCCGAGCTGGTCGATCACCGGCACCAGCGCATTGCCGAGATTGGCGCCGACGATCAGGATCAGCGCTGTCGGCGCCGGGAACAGCCCGCCGGCCCAGAAGGAGGCGATCAGCAGGACGATGGCGAGGCTCGAATGGGTCAGCCAGGTCGCGGCGACGGTGAGCGCGATGGCAAGCAGGGGCTCGCTGGCCAGCGCTTCAAACACGGTGCGGAAGACCGGCGACTGCGCCAGCGGCGCCGAGGCGGTCTTGAGCTCGGCGAGCGAGAGCAGGATCAGCCCGATGCCGACGATCAAGCGGCCGATATTGCGGGCGCGGTTCATCGCCTCGTTGGCGAGATAGAGCGTCACGCCGATGGCGAGGCACGCGCCCCAGATCCAGCCGAGGTCGAACGAGATCACGAACGCCGCCATCGCCGTGCCGACATTGGCGCCGAGCAGCACGGCGAAGGCCATAGGCAGGCCGATCAGCGCCTGGCCGGCGAAGGAGGAGAGCAGCAGCGTCGTCGCTGTCGAGCTCTGCAGGATCAGCGTGACCACCGCCCCGCTCGCCATCGCCGAAACGCGGTTGCCGGTGAAGCGCGCGATGGCCTGCCGCAGCGACGATCCGAACGCCCGGGTCGCACCCGTTCGCACCAGCCGGACCGCCCAGATCAGCAGCGCCACAGAGCCTGCGAGGTGGATCAGGATGGCGGTGGTGCTCTCGGCGGCGTTCATCGTGGGGAGGGCGCTCCTTTAGGCGGGAATCGAAGGAATGAAGCGGCGGATTATGCCGCCAAAATCGTTAGCCGTCTTATAAAATCTGCGGCGGAAATGGTCTACGTCTCTCGCATGTGCTCTCGAACGGAAAACGGCCATCGCACCCAAAAGCGCAGCAGCCAGCGGCCGTGGCGATCCACGACGACGCTGGCGAAGTCGCCTTCGTATCCGGTCAGTGTGGAAGAATTACGATCACCGCCTGTGCGGCTGATGGCTAAGCGGCCGGAGCAGGCTTCGGCTAGGATTTGCCCGCAAGGGCGGCGCGTTCGGCCGCCATGGCCGTGATCAGGCGCGGATAGGCCTCCTGCATCGCGTCACGGAAGGCCTCGAACGGCATGTCGTCATGGTTGCCGCGGTCGAGCACATAGTCCATGTGCTTGCGTCCCTCCGCGTCGAAGGGCTGGAAGATCGAATCCGTGCTTCCATCGAAATCGAGCGGCGCGACGCCGAAGCGGGAGCAGAAGGCAAGGTCGAAGGCCGGCGTCGCCTTGACCCAGCGGCCCTCGACATAGAGCAGCGTATAGGCGTGCCAGCGGAAGACGTCGCTGCCCATCAATTCGAGGATGCGCGGCGAGGCGAGGTGATTGCGGACATCGGCGAAACCGACCCGCGCGGGAATGCCGGCGGCGCGGCAGACCGCGGCGAGCGTCACCGCCTTGGGCACGCAGAACGAGCCCTTCGCTTCCAGGCAGCGCGAGGCGACGAAGAGGTCGCGCTCGATGCCGAAATAGCGCAGATCGTAAGGGATCGCGTCGCGGACGGCGTAATAGAGCCTGACGGCGCGGTAGCGGTCCGGGCCGGTGCCGGCATGGTCTTCGACGAAGGCGCGGATCGCCGGCGCATTGGCGTCGATGAAGGGCGTGGCCTTCAGAGCCCCGGCGAGCCTGTCGTCGCTCATCGCACCCTCCTGTTCACGTCTTGCTGCAGCCGCCAGGCGATCTGCGGCAGGCGGTCGGCGCCGAAGAAGCTCTCGCCGTCCAGCGTCACGAACGGCACGCCGGTCACGCCGGCGGCGTTGGCCTCATCCACTGCCTCGCTGAGGCGCTGGCGGCCCTCGGCGCCATCGATCATGGCGCGTATCGTCTCGGGAGTCTCGGCTGAGAGGCAGGGCAGGGCGGCGAGCACGGCCGGGTCGGCGATGTTGTCTGCTCTGGCGAAGAAGGCCTCGAAGATATCGCTCGCCAGCCGCAGTCCGTCCTGCGGCCGTGTCGCGGTCCAGGCATGGTACAGCCGGCCGGCGAGATGCGCAGAGATCTGCAGCGGCTCAGGGATACGGAACGGCAGGCCGAAGAATTCGGCCGAGCGGGTCACGTCCTCGAGGAAATAGCGTCGCCGCGCTGGCGTCTCCAGCGGATTGACGACGCCCTGCTGCTTGAAAACCGCCCAGAGCAGGATCGGCCGGAGCTCCAGCGCCCGGCCATGCTCCCCGGCCAATCGCGCCAGCGGGCCGAGCGCGAAATAGGAATAGGGCGAGGCGAAATCGAGATAGAGGCGGATCGCTCCCGGCATCGCCATCAGAACCTGAAGACGCCGTAGCCGGGCGGGCCGAGCGGGGCGTTGAGCGAGGCCGAGATCGCCACGCCGAGCGCGTTGCGGGTGTCGAGCGGGTCGATGATGCCGTCGTCCCAGAGTTCCGAGGTCGAGTGATAGGCCGAGAGCTGCTCCTGATAGGCCTTGCGCGTCTCGTCCCAGAGCCGGTCGATCTCGCTTTTATCGACCGAGCCGCCATTGCGCTTCATCTGGTTGGCCTTGACCTCGGCCAGCGTGTTCGCCGCCTGGTCGCCGCCCATCACGCCGATCTGATGGTTCGGCCATGAGAACAGGAAGCGCCCGTCGAAAGCGCGCCCACACATGCCGTAATTGCCGGCGCCGAAGGAGCCGTTGCACATCACGGTGAACTTCGGCACCCGCGAGCAGCTCTGCGCCATGATCATCTTGGCACCATCCTTGGTGATGCCGCGGCGCTCGTATTCGCGCCCGACCATGTAGCCGGTGATGTTCTGCAGGAAGACCAGTGGCGTGTTGTTCTGGTTGCAGAGTTCGATGAAGTGCGCGCCCTTTATCGACGAGTCGTTGAAGAGCACGCCGTTATTGGCGAGGATTCCGACCTTGAAGCCCCAGATATTGGCGAAGCCGCAGACCAGCGTCGTGCCATAGGCCGGCTTGTATTCATGGAAGCGGCTGCCATCGACGATGCGGGCGATGATCTCGCGCATGTCGAAGGCCTTCTTGATGTCGTCGGGCACGATCCCGTAGATCTCGGCGGGATCGTAGAACGGCTCCTCCGGCGCCTCGCGCTGCGCCTCCCAGCGTGGCTGCCGGTCCCATTGCGCGACGATGTCGCGGCCGATCTCGATCGCGTGCTCCTCGCTGTCGGCCGGGTAGTCGCAGGTGCCCGAGACGCTGGTGTGCATCTCGGCGCCGCCGAGTTCCTCGACCGTGACGTCCTCGCCCGTCGCCGCCTTCACCAAAGGCGGACCGCCCAGGAAGACCGCGCCGGTGCCGCGCACGATGACGCTGTAATCGGAGAGGCCGGGGATATAGGCGCCGCCGGCTGTGCAATGTCCGAAGACCAGAGCGAGCTGCTTCACGCCCATCTTCGACAGCATCGACTGGTTGCGGAAGATACGCCCGCCCATGTAGCGATCCGGAAACAGCTCCGACTGGAGCTGCAGGAAGCCGCCGGCGGAATCGCAGAGATGCACGACCGGCAGCCGGTTCTCCATGGCAATGTCGAGGGCGCGGACGATCTTTTTGACCGTGAGGGGATACCAGGCCCCGCCCTTCACCGTCGGATCGTCGGCACGGATCATGACCTCGCGGCCGGAGACCATGCCGATGCCGACGATCGAGCTGGCCGAAGGCGATTCCCCGCCATAGGCCATGTTGGCCGCGAGCGAGGACAGCTCCAGGAATGGCGTGCCGGGATCGAGCAGCATCTCGATGCGCTTGCGCTGCGGCATCTTCTGCTGGCGGGCGAGCCGGTCGAGATCGCGCTGCGGGCGGCTATGGCGCGCCGCCTCCTGCTTCGCCTTGAACTCGGCGACGAGACGCCGGTTATGAGCCTCGTTGCGGCGGAAATCGGCGGAGGAGGTGTTGATCGACGATTGCAGTCTGGACATCGGGTCAGCCTTCCGCCGGAGCGACGAGACGGGCGAGGACGGTGTCCTTGTCGAAGCCTTCGCCCTCGCGCGCCGCGATCTCGGCGATCTCGCCGTCGCGCGGCGCATCGAGTTTCATCTGCAGCTTCATGCTTTCGATCGTGACGATGGTCTCGCCGCGCTGGACGCTGTCGCCGACGCGCTTGTGGACCACGATGACCGTGCCCGGCATCGGCGCGCGCACCACGTTCGCGCCGCCGGCGGCGGAGGCATCGGCCGCGGCATCGCGCCGGTACAGCGCGAAGCTGCGCCCACCCAATCGGACGATGACGCCGTCGGCACTGCCGGCACGGGCGAAGGCGACGGGCCCGCCATCGAGCGTCAGCGCGCGGCTGCCGTCGCCGGCCTCATCGAGGCTTTCCACGACATGCTGGCGGCCATCGACCGAGAGCACGAGGTGCGGCCGGCGCGCCAGGATGGTGACGTGATGCACCGTGCCGTCGAGATCGAGCTTGAGGACCATGCTCAGTTCCTCCAGTGCCCGATCGAGGCATGCGGCTCGGGCACGCCGAGGACGAGGTCGCGGAAATCGCGCAGGCCGAGCGCCGCGGCGATCAGGACCTTGTCGCGCGTCGCATCATCCGGCTCGGCGGCGGCGAGCGCCGCCTTGTGCTGGACGACGAAGCCGGTGTGCAGTTCGCCGGCGGCGAAGGCGGGATGGCCGAGCACCCGGGCGAGATAGTCGATATTGGTCTTGACCCCGAGCAGAGCGAGCTCGTGCAGCGCCGCGATGGCGCGGTCCGTCGCCACGGCGCGATCCGGCCCATGGGCGACGAGCTTGGCCAGCATCGGGTCGAAATCGGCAGTGACGCGCTGGCCGCGATCGAGCGCGTTCTCGAAGCGCAGATAGGCCGCTTGCGGTGCCTCGAGATGCAGGATCGTGCCGGTCTCCGGCAGGAAGTCACGCTCGGGATCCTCGGCGCAGATCCGGCATTCGATGGCGTGGCCGTTGGCAGTGACGGCGTCTTGCGCGAAGGGCAGGTCGCGTCCGGCGGCGATCTCGATCTGTAGCCTGACGAGGTCGAGCCCGGTGATCATCTCGGTGACGGGATGCTCGACCTGCAGGCGGGTGTTCATCTCCAGGAAGAAGAAGCGGCCATCGGCGCCGAGGATGTATTCGACCGTGCCGGCATTGCGATAGTTCGAGGCGGCCGCGAGCCTGACGGCCGAGGCGCAGATCTCGTCGCGTAAGTCCGCCGGCAGGTTCGCGGCTGGCGCCTCCTCGATGATCTTCTGGAAGCGGCGCTGCACCGAGCATTCGCGCTCGAACAGGTGGATGGCGCCGCCCTTGCCGTCGCCGAAGACCTGCACCTCGATATGGCGGGGGCGCTCGACGAAGACCTCGGCATAGACGCGCCCATCGTCGAAATAGCGTTGCGCTTCGCTCGCCGCGAGGCGCGCCGCGCCCTCCAGCTCCTCGGCCGAGCGCACGATGCTCATGCCCTTGCCGCCGCCGCCCGCCGCAGCCTTGATCAGGAGCGGGAAGCCGATTGCCGTCGCCTGGCGGGTGAACTCGGCGAGGTCCTGCGTCGGCATCACCGAGGGCGCGACCGGGACGCCGTGATCGGCGGCGAACTGGCGCGCCGAGATCTTGTCGCCCATCAGCGCGATGGTATCGGCGTCGGGACCGATGAAGGTGAGCCCGGCCTCGGCGACGGCGCGGGCAAAGCGGGCATTCTCGGAGAGGAAGCCATAGCCCGGATGGATCGCATCGGCCCCGACCGCACGGGCGGCTGCGATGATCTGGGCGATGTCGAGATGGGCCGCGACCGGCGTCTCGCCGGAAATCTCGATCGCCTGATCAGCCTCGCGCACATGTCGGGCGCGGGCTTCGACCGGATGGTGGATCGCGACCGAGGCGATGCCCATCTCGCGCAGCGTCCGGATCACCCGGCAGGCGATCTCGCCGCGATTGGCGATCAGGACCTTGCGGAACGGCGGGTTGTCGTCCGGAGCCATCATGCGTCGTCCGTGGTCTTGAAGCCGTGGAGGGGGCCGCCTGGTGCGAGCCAGGCAACGGGCACCAGCACCGGTAGGCTCATCAGCACCTGCGCCATCGCCTTGCCCTGCGGGTCATGGCGCAGCGAGGCGATGCCGCCGCCGCCGAGCGCCCGGTGCATGACGAGGTTGAAGCCATTGAGGCCCGGCCAGTCGAAGCGCTCGACATTGCCCGCGACATGGTGGGCGAAGTGCTGGCCGACCGCCTCCGGCGTAAGCGCCCGCCTGAGGCAGGGGAGGAAAGCGGCCTCACGCGCGATCACGCCGATATTGGCGATGTCGCCCTTGTCGCCGCTGCGGCCGAAGGCGAGGGCGACGAGCGGGACGGTGGCGGTCTCATCGGCTGCCTCCGCGATATCCACGCCTGCGCTGGCAGGTGAGGGCGCGTTGGTGGCCGCCGCAGGAATATGCGCTGGCATCGGCAGGTTCGTCTCGCCGAGGCTCACGGTCGGGTGCAGTTCGGCCTTGTCGATCAGGAAGGAGAACAGCCGGATCACCGGTTGCGGCTCGGGCCGGCCGCCGGCGAAGCCGGTCAGGCTCTGCGCCATCGCGGTCGCGGCCGGATAGATCTCGCGGGCGAAGATCTGCAGCGCTTCCTTGCTGGGATGGCGCACGCCGATCTTGAGCACGACCTCGCGCGTCGCCCGGGCCCGACTCCGGGCGCCATAGCTCGCTTCGGCGCCGAGCGTCTCGACCGAGGTCTCGGCGAAATCCGGGAAACCGGCCTCGCGGATCAGCCGGCCGCAGCGGGCGAGGATGGCCTTCGCGACCGCCTCGGCCCGCTCGGCCGCGTCATCGCCGACGATCATCATCGTTGCCGCGCAGCGGTAGCCGTCGGCATAGGTGGCGCTGACTTTGTAGCTCGCGGACGGTGCGCGTCCGCGCGCCCCGGATACCCGGACGCGGTCAGGGCCTGAGGCATCGAGCCTCACCTGCGACCAGTCGCAAGTGACATCCGGCAGCATGTAGGCGGCGGGATCGCCGACCTCGTAGACGACCTGCTCGGCGATCGTGGCTGGGCTGATGCGCCCGCCGGTGCCCTCCGGCTTGCCGATCTCGAAGCTGCCATCGGCGCGGCAATCGGCGAAGGGGAAGCCCATATCGGCCCAGTCGCCGGCGACTTCGCGCCAGTCGGTGACGATGCCGCCGGTCGCCTGCGCGCCGCATTCGAGGATGTGGCCGGCGAGGCTCCCGGCCGAGAGCCGGTCGTAATCCTCGGCCGCCCAGCCGAATTCATGGATCAGCGGGCCGAGCACCACAGCGGAGTCGACGCAGCGCCCGGTCACCACGACATCGGCGCCCGCTGCGAGCGCCGCCGCGATCGGGAAGGCGCCGAGATAGGCGTTGATGCTGGCGATCCTGTCGGGGAAGGGCACGCCGGAGAACATCTCGGTGACGCCGGCTGTCCGAAGACGCTCGGCTTCGCCCGAAAGGTCGTCGCCGGTAACGATCGCAACCTTGAGGTCGACCCCGACCTCCTTGAACGCTGCGAGCAGCGCTTCGCGGCAGGCTTCCGGATTGACGCCGCCGGCATTGGTGACGACGCGGATGCGCTTCTCGGCGATCTCCCGTGCGAGCGGCTTCATCACCAGCGAGACGAAGTCGGTGGCGTAGCCGAGTGCCGGGTTCTTCGCCTTCATCCGGGCGAGGATCGACATGGTGATCTCGGCGAGATAGTCGAGTACGAGATAGTCGATGCCGCCCTGGCGCACGAGCTGGCGCGGCCCCTCCGGGCTGTCGCCCCAGAAGCCGGCGCCACAGCCGATGCGGATGCTCTCGCGCATGGCGCTCACCGCCCGGTCCAGGCCGGCGGACGCTTCTCGGCGAAGGCGGCAAAGCCCTCGCGCGCATCCTCGGTGCGGGCCATGTTCGCCAGCATGAACTGGGCGTATTCGAGCGCCGCGTCGGTCGACATCTCCCTGATCTTGGCGAGGCTCTGCTTGCCCAAGCGGATGCCGGTTGGGGACTTGTCGGTAAGGCGGCCGACCAGCCAGTCCGTCTTTGCATCGAGCTCGTCAGCCGGCACGGCGTAGTTGACGATCGCAGCGGCTTCGGAATCGCCCGCTTTGATGGTCTCGCCGGTGAGGCAGAGCTCCATCAGCCGCCGATAGGGCAGCACGCGCATCAGATAGGGCAGGATCATCATCGGGAAGAGCCCGACCTTGACCTCGGTCACGCCGAGCAGGACGTCGGCGCGCGCCACCACCAGATCGCAGGCGCAGATTAGGCCGAAGCCGCCGGCGAGCGCATGGCCGTTGACCCGCGCCACCAGCGGCAGTCGGCAGGCATCCATCCGGCGCAGCAGGCCGGCGACGTAATGGCGGGGATCGGCAGCCTCGATGGTGAAGGGCGTTCCGTCCGCATTCGGCTTGAGGTCGCCGCCGGCGCAGAAGGCCTTGCCGCCGGCTCCGGTCAGGATGATGGCGCGGACCTCAGGGTTGGCTTCGGCCGCATCGAGCGCGGCGACGATTCCCGCGGCAACCGCCTCGTTCAGGGCGTTGCGGCGGTTCTCGCGATTGATCGTGACGACCAGCGCCGCGCCTTCGCGTCGGGTGATGACCTCTTCGCTCACGGTTCCATCCCTGCGCGGCTCGCTGAGGGAGCCTTTGAGTAATAAATGATTTCAATTCATTTGCTGTGTCAATAGTCATCCTCCGATCAAACTACGCCGAATGGCACGCAAACGGATTGTTCGATTTTACCGCATTGGCTTGCGTTGACAGTCGCGATCGCCGCTGATGAAATACGCTCAATAAGATCAATCGAGCCGAACGGCTCGCTGCCTGCGCTGCTGCGTGAGGGCGAGGGAGGAGATCGACGTGAACGCCGTGAACGGTAGCAACCGCGCCAATGCCTTCGGCCTCGACGAGGAGCAGAATGCGATCCTCGACGGCGCCGACCGCTATGCCCGGGCCGAGCTCTATCCGCTGTCGCAGCGCATGGACGACGAGGAGTGGTGGCCGGAGGAGGGCTTCCGCCATATCGGCGAGAGCGGCTTTCTCGGCGCGACGATCCCCGAGCAATATGGCGGAGCCGGGCTCGACCTGCTTCAGGCCGGGCTGGTCCTGCAGGGTTTCAGCCGCTGGAACCACGCCATGGCGCTCTCGGTCGTCGCGCATGACAACCTCTGCGCCAACAACATCTATCGCAACGGCAATGAGGAACAGCGGCGTCGCTACTTGCCCGATCTCTGCTCAGGGAAAACCGTCGGCGCGCTCGGCCTGACCGAGCCGGGGGCGGGGTCGGATGCGCTCGGCTCGATGCGGACCACGGCGCGCCGCGAGGGCGATCACTACATCCTCAACGGCAGCAAGATCTTCATCACCAACGGCCCGGTCGCCGATGTGCTGCTGGTCTATGCCAAGACCGACAAGGAGCGCGGCGCCCATGGCATCTCGGCCTTCATCGTCGAAAAGGATTTCCCCGGCTTCAAGGTGGCGCAGAAGCTGGTGAAGATGGGCTATCGCGGCAGCCAGACCGGCGAACTGCTGTTCGAGGATTGCCGCGTCCCGGCCGCCAATCTGGTCGGGGCTGAGAACCAGGGTGTCGCCATCGTGATGAGCGGGCTCGATCTCGAGCGCGCGATGATCTCGCCGCTCTGTCTCGGCATTTCCGAGCGGGCGCTCGAGCTCTCGATCGACTACGCCAAGACGCGCAAGCAGTTCGGCAAGCCGATCGGCTCCTTCCAGATGGTCCAGTCGATGCTGGCCGAGATGTATGTGCTGGTCGAGACCATGCGCAGCTTCAGCTATCGCACGCTGGCAGAGGCGGGCCCGCTCGAAGTCGGCGGCGGCGGGCGCGGCGACATCCACCGATTGACCGCAGCCTCGGTGATGTATGCGGCGCAGGCCTGCCACGATGTGCTCGACAAGGCCGTGCAGGTCCATGGCGGCGCCGGCTATATCTGGGAATCGGAGATCAACCGGCTCTTCCGCAGCACCAAGCTGCTCGAGATCGGCGCCGGCACCACCGAGGTCCGCAAGATGATCATCGCCGGCGAATTGCTGAAAGGGATGGAGCGCCATGGCTGAGGTCGAGCCCCGCGAACTCGGGCTGGAAGACGCCGACCTCGCTAGGCTGCCGACGGTCTATGCGGCGGACGCCTTCGCCGGGCGCGCCGTCCTGATCTCCGGCGGCGCCGGCGGCATCGGTCGCGCCACCGCCTGGCTGCTCGGTCGGCTTGGCGCGCAGGTGATCATCGCCGGGCGCGACGAGGCCAAGCTGGAGACGGCCGCGCAGGCGATGCGCGCCGCCGGGCTGCAGGCGGCTGCGAAGACTGTGAATGTTCGCGATCCCGCGACGATCACGGCGCTGCACGACTGGATCGCGGCCGAGTTCGGCGGCATCGACATCCTCGTCAACAGCGCCGGCGGCCAGTTCCCGCAGGCCGCGATCGACTTCTCGACGAAGGGCTGGAATGCAGTCGTCGACACCAACCTCAACGGCACCTGGTACATGATGCAGGAAGCGGCCCGCCGCTGGCGCGGTGCGAAGCGGCCGGGCAGCATCGTCTCGATCGTGGTGGTGACGCGCCAGGGGCTGCACGGCGTCGCGCATACGATCGCGGCGCGCGCCGGCGTGGTCGGTCTGACTCAGGCGCTGGCGGTGGAATGGGCGCCGCTCGACATCAGGGTGAACTGCATCGCGCCGGGCGCGATCGAGACGCCGGGCTGGCGCGTCTACGATCCGCAGGTGGTCAAGGCCTATCCGCGCTCCAACCCGATGATGCGCACGGCGACGACCTGGGAGGTGGCGGAGGCCTGCGCCTATCTCTGCGGACCGGCGGCGGCCTATGTCACGGGCGAGGTGCTCAACGTCGCCGGCGGCGGACAGCTCTGGGGCGAGACCTGGACGATCCCGCGCCCCGAATTCTTCGATGGCCCGGGCAGCAGTGGCCCATGACCTCAGCCCTCATCCTGAGGAGTTGCGAAGCAGCGTCTCGAAAGATGCTCCAGATGGTTCCGGAACCTCCTGGACCATCCTTCGAGACGCGCTCTACGAGCGCTCCTCAGGATGAGGGCTGAACTTTTGAATGGGCTCTCAGCTGCGTCGAGAAGGGGACTTCGCTGGACCGATCCCTGCCGCAGCCTCAAGCCGGGCCGTCGCCGTCTCCAGCCGGGCGACCACGCTCTCCATCGGGGAAGCCGCCTCGCTGTCGAGCGCCAGGCCGTGATGCACCAGATTGGTGATTGCGTCAGCCATCTCGGCCGGGTCGAAATCGCCTTCGCCACGCAGGAAGGCCCAGGTGCGATGCTCGATGCAGCCGAAGACGAGGTCGCGCACCAGGCTCGGCGAGGTCTCGGGCCGCAGATCGCCGGCGGCGATGCCGACCTTGACCACGTCGACCAGGCGATTGGTGTAGGCGCGGTTCAGCTCGAACAGATGCGAGCCACGATAGTCGGGCGCCGGCCGGATCTCCTGGAACATCAGGCGCGACAGCGCCGGGTCGCGGTGGATCGAGGTGAGGTGGGTGTAGACGATGAAGCGGATCTGGTTCCAGCTGCCGCGCACCGCGGCGAACTGCTCGGCATCGTCGCGCAGCATCTCCTCGAACCAGTGCTCGACGACCTTGACCAGCAATTCGCGCTTGTTGGCGAAGAAGCGGTAGATGCTGCCCTCGACCACGCCGGCGCGCAGCGCGATGTCGGTGATCAGCGCGTCGCTGTAGCCCTTCTCGACGAAGACCTGCTTGGCCGCGGCCATGATGTCGGAGATGCGGCGCTCGGGCGGGAGCCGGTTGACCTGTCGCTTCAGGGCGCTGCGGGGCGGCATCGATGATCCTTGTCGACACGAAGCGCGGGCGCGCTGCGGTCGCTTTCCGGCTGCCGGAGCGTCCGGGCGGGACGGTGGCGCTAATAAATATCATTCATCATCGGCGCATTCCAGGCAAGAGCGCAGCCGCAAGCGGCGCCTTGCAGGGCGAACGCCCGCGCGGAGTCGCGCGCGTTCTTTAGGGGAGGGTTCATTGCCGTTGCCTGCCGCTTTCGCCGGGCGCCTGCGCGTTCCCGTCATCGCTGCGCCGATGTTCCTGATCTCGGGGCCGGACCTCGTCGTCTCCTGTTGCCGCAATGGCGTTGTCGGCAGCTTTCCGGCCCTCAACCAGCGCACGACGGCAGGCTTCGCCGACTGGCTCGACGAGATCGCTGGACGGCTCGATGGCAGGGGCGACATGGCGCCGTTCGGCGTCAATCTCGTGGTTCATCGCAGCAATCCGCGGCTGGACGCCGATCTTGCCGTCGTCGTCGAGCGCAAGGTGCCGCTGGTCATCACCTCGCTCGGCCTCAACCGCGATCTGATCAAGGCGGTGCAGGGCTATGGTGGTCTGGTTTTCCACGACGTGACGACACTCGCCTTCGCCGCCAAGGCGGCCGAAGCCGGCGTCGACGGGCTGATCGCCGTCTCGGCCGGCGCCGGCGGTCATGCCGGGCCGCTCAATCCCTTCGCGGCGCTGGCCGATATCCGCCGCATCTTCGATGGCATGCTCGTGCTCGGCGGGGCGCTGAGCAATGGCGCGCAGGTCGCGGCCGCCATGATGGCGGGCGCCGATATGGCCTATCTCGGCACCCGTTTCATGGCGACGCAAGAGAGCCTGGCGCCGGAGGCGCTGCGGGGCATGCTGCTCGGCGCCTCTGCCGCCGACATCGTCTACACCCCGGCGATCAGCGGCGTGCACGGCAATTTCCTGCGCCCGAGTATCGTGGCGGCCGGGCGCGATCCCGACGATCTCAGCAAGCCGGCGAGCTACGATTTCGGCACAGCCGAGGCCAAGGCCTGGCGCGACATCTGGGCGGCGGGGCAGGGCGTCGGCGCGATCCGCGATCTGCCTGGCGCGGGCGAGCTCTGCCGGCGGCTGGCCGATGAATACGAGATGGCCCTGGCCGGTGCGTCGCAACTGTCATGTCGGGCTGCTGTCGAGGCGGCGGTCGGCTGAGTCCGGTTCATTGGTCGCTCATCCGGGCGGGCGATGGCGCGTTGCGGCGCCGGTCGGTGCGAAAAATCGCAGCTGCCAATGGCGCTGAAACAGGGTCCCAGGAGAGTTGACAGTACAAGATGAATTGTATTCATTAGCTGCATTGAGCTGACGCTTAGACAGACAACAAAGCAGCGCAGCAGGGGAGGACATCGTGGGAGAAGACGCCGTTCATCCGGCGGTGCCGCGTGTGCGCTGGATGCCCGAAAATGCTGTGGCAGTGATTGTTCGTCGGTCGCGGCGTCCGGATGGCGGGCGCTTCGGATGAATGACGCTCAATATCGCCTTCCGGCGAGCGTGGCCGACGCTCCAGTCGCGCTCTCCTGTACCGGGATCGAGCGCAGCTTTGGCGGCCTGCGTGCGCTGAAGGGCGTGTCTCTTGACGTCCGCAAGGGCGAAATTCTCGGCCTGGTCGGCCCGAACGGCTCCGGCAAGACCACGATGGTCAACGTGATCACCGGCTTCTACCCGCCCAATGCCGGGCAGGTGACCCTGTTCGGCGAGGACATCACCGCGCTGAAGCCGCATCGCATCGCCGCCCGCGGCGTCGCCCGCACCTTCCAGAACCTTGCCCTGTTCAAGGGCATGAGCGTTCTCGACAACATCCTGATCGGCCGCCACACCCACATGAAGCCGAGCGCGCTCGGGGCGCTGTTCTACTGGTGGTGGGCGGAGCGCGAGGAACTGGCCCATCGCCGAGTCGTCGAAGAAGTCATCGAGTTCATGCAGCTCCAGGACATTCGCGACGAGCCGGTCGAGGTCATCCCGCTCGGTCTGCAGAAGCGCGTCGAGCTGGCGCGGGCGCTGGTTGCCGAGCCGCGTCTCCTGATCCTGGACGAGCCGATGGCCGGCATGAATCAGGAGGAGAAGGAGTACATCGCCCGCTTCATCCTCGATGCGCAGGAAGCGCGCGGCGTCACCATCCTGATCATCGAGCACCATATGGACGTGGTCACCTCGATCTGCGACCGCGTCGTCGTGCTGAGCTATGGCGAGGTGATCTCGGAGGGCGAGCCGCAGGCGGCGATCTCGCATCCGAGCGTGGTCAGCGCCTATCTCGGCGAGCGCGCCGCCAAGCGCCATCAGGCGGGGAGCGCGGCATGATGGCGGCGCTCGGCATCGACCGTGAGAGCGGGCGCTGGCCCGTCGCGGCGGACGGCACGCCGGCGACCTTGATCGCGGCGCTCGCCCGCAACGCCGCTGAATTCGGCGATCGCGTCGCCTTCCGCGAGCGTCGCTATGGCATCTGGCAAGAGCAGAACTGGCGCGAGGTCTTCGACGAGATTGCCGCCATGGCCGCCGGGCTCGAGGAGGCCGGGCTGGTGGCCGGCGCCGCGATGACCGTGATCGGCGACAACCGCCCGCGGCTCTATTACGCCATGCTCGCCGCCAACATGCTGCGGGCCTTCGCGTCGCCGGTCTTCCCGGATGTGCCGCTGGAAGAGCTGATCGCCGCGACCCTGCATGGGGCGCCGCCCGTCGGCGTCGCCGAAGATCAGGAGCAGGTCGACAAGCTGCTGGAGCTCAGGGCGGCGACCGGGCGCGTCGCCACCATCCTCTACGACGACGAGCGCGGGCTCGACGGCTACGATCTGCCCGGACTGATGTCGCTCGATGCTCTCGTGGCGAAGGGGCGCGAGCGATTGGCCCGCGAGCCGGAGCTCCTCGCGCGCTTCGTCCAGGTGCCGCAGGCCGACGACATCTCCGTGCTGCTGCACTCGTCGGGCACGACCGGTCTGCCCAAGGGCATCCCGCTGCGCCATCGCAATGTGACCGGCGGGCTGCTCAATGCCGGCCGCAGCGGCTATTTCCACCAGCACGAGGAGCTCTACGCCTATCTGCCGACGGCCTGGGTCGGCGATTTCGTCTTCACGCTGGGCGCCGGCATGATGATGGCGGCGACGATCAACATCCCGGAGCGCCAGGAGACGGTGATGCGCGACCTGCGCGAGGTCTCGCCGACCTTCTATCTCGCCGCGCCGCGCGCCTGGGACCAGATGCTGACCCGCGTCCAGGTCGGCATGAAGAACTCGACGCCGTTCAAGCGCTGGCTGTTCGAGACGACGATGGAGCGCGCCGTCGCCTTCGAGCGCAAGCGGCTCAAAGGTGGCACGCTGACGCTGAAGGAGAGGCTGCTCGACGCGGTCGGCAACGTCCTGGTCTATGCGCCGCTGCGCGATCATCTCGGATTGGACCGCGCCGAGCGCGCCTTCACCGGCGGCGAGGCGCTTGGCGAGGACACCTTCCTGTTCTTCCGGGCGCTCGGCATCAAGCTGAAGCAGTTCTACGGCCAGACCGAGACCTGCGCGCTGACGGCGGCGCAGACCGAAGGCCAGGTCAAGCTCCACACGGTCGGTCGCCCGATGGAGGGCAGCGAGATCCGCATCGACGAGAGCGGCGAGATCCTGGTGCGCTCGACCTCGGTGGTCGACGGCTATTATGACGATCCCGAAAGCAGCGCCAAGGCGCTGGTCGATGGCTGGCTGCACACCGGCGATGCCGGGCGCATCGACGAGGACGGCCAACTCGTCGTGCTCGGCCGTGTCAGCGAAGTCGTGCGCACCGCCTCCGGCGAGCGTTACATCCCGAACTTCATCGAGAACCGGCTGAAGTTCAGCCCCTATATCCGCAATGTCGCGGTGATAGGCGCCGGGCGCGGAGAGCTCACCGCGATCATCTGCATCGATTTCGACGCGGTCGGCCATTGGGCCGAGGAGCGCGGCATCTCCTACACCTCCTATGCCGAGCTCTCGCAAGGAACCGAGGTGCAAGGGCTGATCGGCCAGGTGGTCAGGCACGTCAACGGCACCCAGCCGGACGGGCTGCGCATCCGCCGCTTCGTCAACCTGCACAAGGACTTCGACGCCGACGACGGCGAAATCACCCGCACCCGCAAGCTGCGCCGCAACACCATCGAGACCACCTACGCCTCGTTGATCGCGGCGCTCTATGGCGGGCTCAAGGAGAGCGTGTTCGAGGCCATCATCACCTATGAGAACGGCGAGCACGGCATGATCCGGCGGACGCTCAAGATCAGTGAGGTCGTCGCCTGATGGACTGGATCCTGCTCGCGGAACTCTCGACCAACGGCGTCTTCGTCGGCCTGATGTACGCGCTGGTCTCGCTCGGCATCGTGCTGATCTACAAGACCTCCGGCACCGCCAATCTCGCCCAGGGCGCGATCGCCATGACCGGCGGCTACGTCACCTGGGCGCTCGCGACCCTGGTCGGCTTGCCGATCTGGCTGGCGATCCCCGTTGCGCTCGTCACCATGTTCGGCTTCGGCCTGCTGATGGAGCGCATCGCGCTGCGCCGGATGATCGGCCAGCCGGTGATCATGACGATCATGCTGACGCTCGGCGTCGAGATCATGTTGCGCGGCGTCCTTCCCGGTGTCTTCGGCGCTGCGGTCAAGCGCCTCGACATCGGCATGCCGCAGCAGCCGCTCTTCGTCGGCGAACTCCTGCTCAACCGCTCCACGATGATCGGCGGCTCGATCTCGCTGCTGCTGATCCTGCTCTCGCTGTTCTTCTTCAATTCGCGCTTCGGCGTGGTGATGCGGGCCGTCGCCGATGACCAGACCGCCTCCTGGTCGGTAGGCATCAGGGTCGAGCGTGCGATCGCCGTCGCCTGGGGCCTGGCAGCGGTCTCTGCCACCGCCGCCGGTGTGCTCTGGGGCAGCACCCAGGGCGTCGACTGGTCACTCTCGCTCCTGCTGATCAAGGCGCTCGCCATCGCGATCCTCGGCGGGCTCGACTCGATCCCGGGCGTGCTGATCGCCGGCGTCATCGTCGGCGTGGCCGAGAGCCTTGCCACCGGCGTGCTCGATCCGCTCGTCGGCGGCGGCTCCCGCGATGTCGTCGCCGCCGTGATCATCCTGGTGACGCTCCTGCTCAAGCCGCACGGCCTGTTCGGCCGTCACCATATCGAGAGGGTCTGACGCCGTGTTCTATCGTCGCGCCGGGATCCGCCACACGCGCTATCAGGACGAGCGCCAGCTCTTTCCGCTCGGCTTCGACCGAGGCCTGATCATCGCGGTCCTCGCCATCCTGCTGGCGGCGCCGTTCCTGTTCGACCGGCTTTACGTCTCCGGCTACCTGCTGCCCTGGCTGATCTGGACCTCGGCTGCACTCGGCCTCAACCTGCTGATGGGCTGGTCCGGCCAGATCCATCTCGGCTATGGCGCGGTGATGGGCATCGGCGCCTATGGCTCGGTGCATCTGGTGCGTCTCGGCGTACCGCTCGAGATCGCGATGATCGCCGGCGGCCTGCTCAGCGCGACCATCGGCACGATGTTTGGCGGCGCGGCCCTGCGCATGAAGGGCATCTACCTCGCGATGGCGACGCTCGCCATGCAGTACGTCGTCGACTTCGTCATCTCGCACTCGTCGGTGATCAGCGGCGGCTCGCTGGCGACGCTGCAGGTGCCGCCCGTGAGCTTCCTCGGCATTCCCCTGCAGGGCGAGGTGCCGACCTATTATCTCGCGCTCGGCGTCTGCTTCGTCATCACGCTGTTCATGCTGAACGTCAGGCGCACCAGCTTCGGCCGGGCGCTGGCGGCGCTGCGCGAGAAGGACTACGCCGCGCAGATCCTCGGCATCTCGACCTTCCGCTACAAGCTGCTCGCCTTCTGGGTCTCGTCCTTCATCGGCGGCGTCGTCGGCTCGGTGCTGGCCGTGACCTATCTGCGGGCGATCTCGCCCGACCAGTTCCACATCGAGCTCTCGATCCAGATCCTGGCGATGATCATCGTCGGCGGCCTCGGCAGCGTGCTCGGCCCGTTCTTCGGCACGGCGCTGATCCTGTTCGCACCGATCCTGCTCAACAACCTGCTCGGCTTCACGGCGGGCACATTCGGCCTGTCCCTGCCGATCGACCTGCGCGCGCATCTGCCGCTGATGGCTTATGGCGCGCTGGTGATCGGCTTCCTGCTCTACGAGCCGCTCGGCCTCGCCAAGATCTACGCCAATTTCCGCAACTACTTGCTCGTCTGGCCGTTCCGCCATGCCCAGCGGTGACGGTGCCTCAATCAACGACAGGGCTGGAGGAAACAGGATGTCGCTCGATCGCCGTTCTTTCATCGCCGGCTCGGCTGCGCTGGCCGCGCCGCTCGCCCTGCCGGTCCAGGTCTTCGCCCAGGAGAAGATCGTCCGCTTCACGCTGCCGCAGGACTTCACCCGCATCTACACCTTCGTCACCTCGGAGTATAACCAGGGCCAGCGCGACTACTTCACTTTGGTCAACGATCGCGGCGGCGTCGGTGGCTACAAGATCGTCGCCGACATCACCGACCACGCCAACGACCTGCCGCGCGCCATCGAGGCCTATGAGCGCGGCAAGCGCGAGGGCGCCGTGCTGATCGACCCGCTCTCGACGCCGGTGGCACGGGCTCTGGTGCCGCGCGCGCTCGAAGACAAGATCAACATGATCACTGCCTATTCCGGCCGCAGCGACGCGGCCGATGGCAGCGCCTTCCCCTATGTGCTGCCGCTCTCGATCAACTACTGGACCCAGGCCGGCCTGATCATCGAGCAGTTCAAGAAGACCGAGAAGGGCAGCCTCAAGGGCAAGAAGATCGTCTTCGTCCATATCGACACGCCCTTCGGCAAGGAGCCGCTGCCGATCCTGAATGTGCTCGCCAAGAAGGAAGGCTATGAGTTGACCGCCTTCCCCTATACGCCGCCCGGCAACGACCAGTCGGCGATCTGGCCGCAGGTGCGCCGCGCCAGGCCCGATTTCGTGATCTTCTGGGGCGCCGGCGTCGGCCAGACCGTTGCGTTGACCGAGGCGATCCGCAACGGACTGCCGATGGACCGGGTCTCGGGCAGCGTCTGGCTCTCGGAATCCGACATGGACGTGGTCGGGCGCGAGGCGGCCAAGGGCGTGATGAAGGTCGAGCCCTGCGTCGGCGGGCGCGAGCCCAAGGTCATCAAGGACATCCTCGCCGACGTCATAGGCAAGGGCAAAGGCGCTGGCCCGGAAAACAAGGTCGGCACGGCCTACTACAACTACGGCGTCCAGATGGCGACGCTGATGGTCGAGGGCGTCCGCAAGGCGGCCGAGAAGGCGCCGAACGGCCCGGTCACCGGCCCCTGGCTCAATGAGGGGCTGCGCTCGATCACCAACTTCACCGCTGACGGCCTCCTGCCGCCGACCACGATCACCAAGGACGACCACCAGGGCGGCGGCATGGGCCGGATCGCGCGCTGGGACGGCGCCAGGTTCGTGCCGATCACCGACTGGTACTCGGCCAACCAGGACGTGGTCTGGGAGGAGATCCGCAAGAACTCGGAAGAGTTCAAGAAGTCCGGGAAATGACGGGGCCAAGGCGGCGCGGGCCCTCCGCGCCGCCCCTTTTCGGATCGGGCCGATGACGCTGCTGGCACTGAACAATATCGAGATCGTCTACGATCAGGTCTTCCTCGCGGTGCGCGGCGTCTCGATCGAGGTGCCCGAGAAGGGTCTCGTCGCCGTGCTTGGCGCCAATGGTGCCGGCAAGAGCACCGTGCTGAAATCGATCTCGGGCCTGCTCAAGCCCGAACGCGGCGCGGTCACCCGCGGCGAGATCAGCTTCGAGGGCCGCTCGATCCTCGCGGTCGATCCGCCCGATCGCGTGCGCCTCGGCATCGTCCATGTGCTCGAAGGCCGGCGCGTCTTCGGCCATCTGACGCCGAAGGAGAACCTGATCGCCGCGGCGACCATGCATCGCGAGCGCGGTCATGTCACAGCGCTGATCGACCGGATGTTCGAGACCTTCCCGCGCCTCGCCCAGCGCGCCAAAGCCGAGGCCGGCTATCTCTCCGGCGGTGAGCAGCAGATGCTGGCGATCGCGCGCGCCTTGATGACCGAGCCGCGACTCTTGATGCTCGACGAGCCCAGCCTCGGCCTTGCGCCCTTCCTCGTCGACGAGATCTTCGACATCATCCGGAGCGTCAACGAGCGCGACGGCGTCGCCGTGCTGCTGGTCGAGCAGAACGCGACGGCGGCGCTGGAGATCGCCCAATACGGCTACCTGATCGAGAACGGCCGCATCCTGATGAGCGGCGAGGCTGCGGTACTGAGCGCCAATCCCGACGTCGCCGACGCCTATCTCGGCGGCCACCAGAAGGTCGACTATCACGCGGTCAAGCACTATCGGCGCCGCAAGCGCTGGCTCGCCTGAGGCAGCGAGATGGCCAAGCATTACGACCGGCTGGAGACGCGTGCGCCGGCACGCCGCGAAGCCGATCTCTTCAGCCGATTGCCGCAAGTGATCGCGGCGGCGCAGCGGCTGCCGGCCTGGCGCCGGTGTCTGCGCGGTGTCGATCCCGGGACGGTCACCGACCGCGCGGCGCTCGCCCGCCTGCCGGTGCTTCGCAAATCGGACCTGCCGGCGAGTCAGCGCCTGAAGCCGCCTTTCGGCGGGCTGCTGCCGGGCCGTCCCAGCGATTATCGCCGTTTGATGATGTCGCCGGGGCCGATCTTCGAGCCCGAGGGCCATGACGACGATCCCTGGCGGGTCGCCCGCGCGCTGGCGGCGACTGGCGCCGGCTGGCGTGACATCGTGCTCAACACCTTCTCCTATCACCTGACGCCCGGCGCCTGGTGCTTCGATGCCGGCGCGCGCGTGATCGGCTGCGCCGTGATCCCGGCCGGGCCCGGCAATAGCGATGCCCAGCTCGACCTGATCGAGGCCTACCGGCCGACGCTCTATGCCGGCGTGCCGGATTTCCTCAAGATCCTGCTCGATCTCGGTGCGGCGCGCGGGCGCGATCTCTCCTCGCTGAAGCGGGCGGTGGTCTCCGGCGCCGCCTTCCCGCCGTCGCTGCAGGCCGAGTTCCGCGAGCGCGGCATCGACCCCTATCAATGCTACGCCACGGCCGAATGCGGCATCATCGCCTATGAGACGCCGGCCCGCGAAGGCCTCGTCCTCAACGAGGACATCATCGTCGAGATCCTGCGGCCCGGCACCGGCCAGCCGGTGGCGGAAGGCGAGGTCGGCGAGATCGCGGTGACCATCCTTGACCCCAGGAAGCCGCTGATCCGCTTCGCCGTCGGCGATCTCACTGCGACGCTGCCGGGGCCATCGCCCTGCGGGCGCACCAATCAGCGCATTCGCGGCTGGCTCGGCCGGGCCGATCAGTCGGCCAAGGTCAAGGGCATGTTCGTCCGGCCCGAGCAGGTCGCGGCAGTCGCCGCCCGCCATGCCGAGCTCGGCCGCTGCCGGCTGGTGGTTACGCGCGCCGGCGAGACTGATGCGATGTGCTTCAAGGCCGAGGCCGCCGCGTCGGGGGCGGGCCTGGTGGAGGCGGTGAAAGCCTCCGTCCGCGAGGTCTTCAAGCTGGGCGGTACGATCGAGCTGGTCGCGCCGGGGACATTGCCCAACGATGGCAAGGTCATCGACGATGCGAGGGCGCCGGGCTGAGGCTCGCGGCGCAGACGGGATGAGGATGAGACGATGAGCGATCCGGCAGGCGAGGTGGTGATCACGCAGCGGCAGGGCCCGGTCCTCACCGTGACCATGAACCGTCCCAAGGTGCTCAACGTGCTCGACGAGGCGATGGCCGACGCGCTGGTGGCGGCCTTCTCCGGGCTCGCCGCAGATCAGACCATCCGCGCCGTCATTCTCGCCGGGGCAGGGCGCTCCTTCATGGCGGGCGGAGACCTTGCCCGCTTCCAGGCCGATCTGCCCGGAGCGCCGCAGACCGCGACGCTGCTGATCGATCGCTTCCACACGCTGATGCGCCTGATCAAGGCGATGCCGCAGCCGGTGATCGCCGCGGTGCAGGGGCCGGTCGCCGGCGGCGGCGTCGGGCTCGCCTTCGCCTGCGACCTCGTTGTGGCGGCGCAGGATGCGAGCTTCCTCTCGGCTTATACCAAGCTCGGCACCAGCCCCGATGGGGGCACCACCTGGACGCTGACGCAATTGCTCGGCCCGCGCCGGGCGCTGGAATTCGTTCTGCTCAACGAGGCGGTGAATGCCGAGAGCGCGCTCCAGCTCGGCCTCGTCAACCGCATCGTGCCGCCTGGCGAGCTGATGGAGGCCACGCGCACCATGGCGGAGAAGCTCGCCCGCGGCAGCTTTGGCGCGCAAGGGGCGAGCAAGGCGCTGGTCCAGGCTGCGACGCATGGCTCGTTCGACGCGCAGCTTGAGCTGGAGAAGCGTGCCTTCGTCGCCAATGCCGGCACCGCAGATTTCCTAGAGGGCATCAACGCTTTCTTCGCGCGCCGGCCACCGAAATTCTAAGCGCGCCGCGCTCGCCAGGCCGCAACCAGGCCGGCCACGAGCAGCACCAGCAGGACGCCATGGAAGGCCTTGTCCGCCGGCGTCTGCGGCCCGACGCCGACCGCGATGGTGAAGACGCCGACCAGCGTGCCGAGCAGCGCGAAGCCTTGAACCGCGAGGGCTGTGGTCCGCGCCGCGGCTGGCCGCAGCCCGCCGATGGCGAGACCGAGCGTCAGCACCGCTGCGATCACGCCTTCGGCCGTCATGGCCTGAACATGCTCGGAACCAGCGATCGGAATACCGGCATGGATCAGCGAGGCTCCGGCAAACAGCAGGATCTCGACGGTGAGAAAGGTGAGGAGCGTGCTCCGGCTGGTCATCGGTCGTCTCCTGCGATGTGCAGCGAGGGGTAATATAATTTGAGTAGCCAAAATATCAGATATGTCAAATAATGCTGCCGAACGGAATCCTGCGGGCAGGGACATGACGCAATCATCCGATAACGAGGCCGACCGTGCCGTCGAAGCCTGGCGGCTGATGTTCGCCTTCCTGATGCGCTCGGCGCCCGAGCGCCTGCATGCCCAGCAGGAGCGGGGGCTGACGCCAAACGATTCCCGCGCATTGTTCACGCTCGTCGCGGGCGACAAGCCGATGGGCACGCTGGCGAAGGAGTGGGCCTGCGACCCGTCGACCGCGACCTGGCTGGTCGACAGGCTCGAGCGCGCGGGCCTCGCCGAGCGGATCGCTTCCGCTGCCGACCGGCGAGTGAAGCTGGTCCGGGCGACGCCGAAAGGCAGAACGACGATCCAGGAGCTGATGGCGGCCTATCACCGGCCGCCGGCGGAGATGGCCCGGCTGGCGCAAGGCGATCTGGACGAACTTGCCCGGATTCTCAGGATTCTACAGCCGGACAGCGCATGACTTCATCGGGTGCCCATGCGGGATAGTCTCGCTCCGGCTGCGCCTGCACCACTGACATTCACCGGTGCGACCCGCGCAATATTGCGACCGAATCGTCGCCCGAGAGACGCCCGCCCATGAGTGAAACACCCCTCCGGATCGGCGCTCTCGCCCCATTGTCGCGGCCCGGCTGGGTCGAGGCAGGCCAGCATCTGCTCGCCGGGCTCGAATTGGCCGTGTCCGACGTCAACGGCGCCGGCGGGATCGCCGGAAGACCAATCGAGCTGCTGGTCCGGGACACTGCGGCCGATCAGCAAAAGGCGACGGCCGCCGTCGATGAACTGGCTGGCCTCGGCGTGGCAGCCCTGGCGGGGGAGTACCACAGTGTTGTTGCCCGCGCTGCCGCGGCCAGGGCCGATGCTCTGCGCCTGCCGTTCCTGTGCTCGTCGGCGGTGCTCGATGCGCTCACCGAGCAGCCTACCGATTGGGTCGCGCGCATCGCCCCGGCGCAGTCCCGCGGCTGGCGGCTCTACGCCGATTTCCTGCTCGGTGCGGGGCACCGGCGGATCGCCGTCGCCACCGTGCCGAGCGTCTACTGGGCCTCGGGAACCGGTATTCTGAGGGACCATCTCGCGCCACGCGGCGGCACGCTCATCGATCTCGACATGGGTTCGCTCACGCCCGCGGCGCTGTGCAACGCCCTCGCAGACAACGGCGCGACGGCCCTGCTGCTTCTGGTCGGCCACCCGGAGCCGGCGGTGCCGATCGTCAAGGCCGTCCGTACCGACAAACGCCTAGCCGGGATCACGATCGGCGCGCCGGCCGGGCAACCGGAATTCGCCGAATGGTTGGCATTGCTGGGCGAGGAAGGCACCGGAATCCCGTTCCTGCGCTACCTGCCGGAACAGCTCACCCCGCTTGGCGCGCGAGTCGAGGTGGCGCTGCGTGACAGGCTGGCCGGTGCGCCGTCCTTCGTCGCCTTCGAGGGCTATGACACGATCGTCGTCCTCGCCGATCTCTTGCGATCTCACGGCACGGATCGTGAGGGTATTGCCGGCGCCTGGTCGCGCGTTGCAGTCGAAGGCGCTCGCGGACCAATCCGCTTCTCGCGCACGCCGGGGATCAGCGTCTGGCAATGGGTCTGGCCGCCGATCCAGGTCGTCGCTCGCGATCCGGCCGCACCCGAGCGCTTCCGGGTCCTGCGTGCCGGCTGAAAGTGCATGGAGATGCCGGCCGCGCCAATTGAGCGCGGCCGGCCTGATAATCCTCAGCCGGTCTTGGCCTGGTTGAAGTCCGAGATTCCGCCATGGGCGGCCGACCACTTGGCCGGCTCGTTCAGGAAGCTCTCGACCTCGGCCAGCACTTTCGGCTCGAAATGGCCGCTCGCCTTGGCGACCTTGAGCACGTCCCACCAGGTGGTGAGATAGTGCAGGCCGACGCCGATCTCCTTCATCATCTCGCGGCCTTGCGGGAAGATGTCGTAGTAGAACAGCACGAAGCAGTGATCGACCTTGGCGCCAGCGTCGCGCAGGGCCTTGCAGAAATTGACCTTGCTGCCGCCATCGGTGGCGAGATCCTCGACCAGCAGCGTGCGCGCGCCCTCGACCACCTCGCCCTCGATCTGGGCGTTGCGGCCGAAGCCCTTGGGCTTCTTGCGGACATACTGCATCGGCAGCGACAGCCGGTCGGAAATCCAGGCGGCGAAGGGGATGCCGGCTGTCTCGCCGCCGGCGACGATGTCGATCGATTCATAGCCGATATCGCGCACGATCGTCGTCGCCGCGAAGTCGATCAACGAGGAGCGCAAACGCGGGAACGAGATGATCTTGCGGCAGTCGATATAGACCGGGCTCGCCCAGCCGGAGGTGAAGATGAAGGGCTTGTCGCTGTAGAAGTGGACCGCCTTGATCTCGAGCAGCATCTTGGCCGCTTCGAGCGCGATGGTCTCCCGGTCGACCGGCATGTAAAGATTCGACATGGTCTCGTTCTCCAGGGCCAGCGCGCGCCATCCTTCGCCGTTTGCAGGCGTTGGCGCGGCTCGGATCAAATTCGCAAACGGCCCCTTCTCGACAGGTTGCCGGTGAAGGTCAATCCCCGCTGCGCACTGTCCCCGAGATGATTGCACAGGGGTGCTCGCGCAGCCCGGGCAGGGCGGTTATGGAAGAGCCGGCTCGCCTTCGGATTCGCAAGGCGGGCGAGAAGCACAGGGGCAGGGCATGAGCGTCACGGAACTCTTCGGCAGCACTGAAGCCAAGGCAGCCGGCACCTTCGAGACGCTGACGATCCGCCGTCCGGACGACTGGCACGTCCATTTGCGCGACGGCGCCATGCTGAAGGCGGTGCTGCCTTTCACTGCGGCACAGTTCAAGCGCGGCATCATCATGCCGAACCTGATGCCGCCGGTGACCTCAGTCGATGCCGCGAGCGCCTATCGCGAGCGCATCCTCGCGGCGCGGCCGGAGGGCAGCGACTTCACCCCGCTGATGACCTGCTATCTCACCGATACGACTCAACCCGACGAGATTGAGCGCGGCTTCAGGGCCGGCGTCTGGGCCGCCGCCAAGCTTTATCCGGCCGGCGCCACCACCAACGCCCATCACGGCGTCACCAGTATTCCAAAGCTCGCCCCGGTGCTGGAGCGGATGGAGAAGATCGGCATGCCGGTTCTCGTCCATGGCGAGGCGACCGATCCCGCTGTCGACATCTTCGACCGCGAGGCGGTATTCATGGAAACCGAGATGCTGCCGCTCCTGAAGCGGCATCAGGGCCTGAAGGTCGTGGTCGAGCACGTCACCACCGCCGAGACCGTCGATCTGGTACGGGCCCATGCCGGTCGCGCCGCGGGCACGGTCACGCCGCACCACCTGATCATCAACCGCACGTCGATCTTCCAGGGCGGCCTCCGGCCGCATCTCTACTGCCTGCCGGTCGCCAAGCGCGAGCGCCATCGCCTTGCTCTGCGCAAGGCGGTGACCGCCGGCGACGGCAATTTCTTCGTCGGCACCGACACCGCCCCGCATCTGCGCGGCGCCAAGCAGGCCGAATGCTGCTCGGCTGGCGTCTTCGGCGGCGCAACCGCCCTGCAGACCTATGTCCAGGTCTTCGACGAGGAGGGCGCACTTGCCCATTTCGAAGCCTTCGCCGCGGAGAACGGTGCGCGCTTTTACGGCCTGCCGCTGAACGAGGGCACGGTCACGCTGGAGAAGCGGCCCTGCCGGGTCTCGCCCGCCATCGCTGTCGGCGAAGAGGACGTCGTCGTCTTCCGCGGCGGCGAGGAACTGCCCTGGTCGCTCGGCGAGGTGAGGGGCTGAGCCGGAGCCGCGCTCAGCCGACCGCGGCCGGCTCGATCAGCCTGGCGAGGTTGAGCAATTGCCGGTCGCGCCCGGCGACGGCGCTCAGCATCAGCCCGCCCGACAGCTTGTCGCCGAGCGGCATCGGCAGCGAGATCGAGCACAGGTCGAACAGGTTGCCGAAGGCCGGGTTGCGCAGGATCAGGCGGTTGGCCGTGTGGAAGGCCTCGTCGTCGGCCTCCATCGCGGCGATCGTCGGCGCCTCGATCGGCACGGTCGGCGCGAGGAAACCGTCGAGGCCGTCGAGCAGGGCGGCGAGCCTTCCGATCAGCGCCCGGCGCCTCTCCATGGCGATGATGTAGTCGGCCGCCTTGCAGGGCACGCCGATGGCGATGCGCGCCGCGACGCGCCGGTCATAGGCGTCGCCCTTGCTGGCCATCAGGTCGCGATGCACCGCAGAGGCCTCGACCGTGACGAGCGGCACCGGGCCGATCGCGAACATCTCCTTGTAGAGCCCGTCGAAATCGACCGGCTCGACCGCGATGCCGAGCCGCGTCACGCGCTCGATCGCCGCCTCATAGGCCCTGGCGACGGAGGGATCGGCCTCGGCCAGGAAGCCGCCACGCGCCACGCCGAGCCGGATGCGGCCGGCGGAGATGCCGTCTTCGAGCGCGAAGGGCCGGTCGGCCAGCACCGACAGCAGGCGCGCGCAACCGGCGACGTCCTTGGCCAGCGGGCCGATCGAGTCGAGGCTCGGCGCCAGCGGGAAGCAGCCCTCGGCCGGAACCGTGTTGTGCGTCGGCTTCATCCCGGTGATGCCGTTGAAGGCGGCGGGGATGCGGCAGGAGCCGCCGGTATCGGTGCCGACGGTCAGCTCCGACGTGCCTTCCGCCACCGAGACCGCCGCGCCGGAGGAGGAGCCGCCGGGGATGCGCGCCTTGTCGAGCGCGCTGCCCGGCGTGCCGAAGGTGGTGTTGAGGCCGATGCCGGAGAAGGCGAACTCGGTCATGTTGGTCTTGCCGATGATCACCGCGCCGGCCCGGCGCAGCCGCGCCACCGACGGTGCGTCCTGAGCCGCCGGAGCTGCGCCCTTGAGCGCGCTGGATCCGGCCCAGGTCGTGACGCCCTTCACGTCGAGCAGGTCCTTGACCGAGACGATGGTGCCGTCGAGCGGGCTGAGCTCGAGGCCGGCCTCGCGCCGGCGGTCGGCGGCGTCGGCCTCGGCCCGCGCCGTATCGAGCAGGAGCTTGGTGAACACCGGGGCGCCGTCACCGATGCGGGCGAGATTGGTTTCGAGCTTGTCGCGAACGCTGCGGGACATCGGACGGACCTGGCTGGTGGACGGGCGCGCGGCGAAAGCTGCGCCCGTCTGGTTAGCGCATTCCGGAGCCGAAGAAACCCCGCGCCCGGCTCATGCCGCAACGTCGTGGGCGATGGGCAGGTCCGGCTTGCGCTGGAGCAGGTCGTTCGCGGCAAAGATCTCCGCCAGCCAGTCGACGAAGACCCGCACCTTGTTCGAAAGGTGCCGGTTGGGCGGGTAGATGATGTGAAGTGGCTTCGGCGCGGTGCACCAGTCGGTCAGGACCGGCACGAGCCGTCCGGAGGCGATGTGTGCCTGCGCCATGAAAGTCGGCACCTGCATGACGCCCATCCCCGCAAGCCCGGCGGCGAGATAGCCGGTGCCCTCGTTCAGCGAGATGACATAGTTGCCGTGGATCTCGATGGTCTCGCTGGTGCCGGCGAAGGTGAAGGGCAGGATGCGGCTGGTGCCAGCCCGCCGATAGCCGACGGCGAGATGGCCATTCTCCAGGTCGCGCGGATGCCGGGGCGTGCCGTGCTTGGCCAGATAGTCCGGCGTCGCGCAGGTGATCAGCATCATCTGGCCGATGCGGCGGGCGATCAGGCTCTGATCGTCGATCGCACCCGCCCGCACGGCGAGGTCGAGATTCTCGCCAACCAGATCGGCAGGCCGATCGGACAGCCCCATATCGACCTGGATCTCGGGATAGCGCGCCAGGAATTGCGGCAGCGCCGGCAGGATGATGTCGGTCGCGAGCGGCACGCTGACATCGATGCGCAGGCGCCCGCTCGGACGCGCCTGCGACGAGGTCATGCTCTGGTCGAGCTCGTCGATCTCGCCGAGGACGCGCAGCGCCCGCTCGTAATAGGCGGCGCCGTCCATGGTCACGGTGACGCGCCGCGTCGTGCGGTTGAGCAATTGCGCCCGCAAATGCCCCTCGAGCTGCTGGATCAGCTTGGTCACGGTCGGCTTCGGCAGGTCGAGTAGCTGCGCCGCACGGGTGAAGGTGCCGACTTCGACGACGCGCACGAAGGCGCGCATGGCAGTGAGCTGGTCCATCGCAATCCTCGGACGATGCAGCGATTGTTTCCGTACAGAAATAATGTAGGAGCAGATCGGCGGTTTATTAAGGGAACAGCATCACCTAAATCGTGATGCACCGCAACATTCGTCAGTCGCCACCGTCATGCTCGCTCCCTCCACCCCCGAAAGCCGCTATCGCCGCGCCGTCTTCTGGCGCGAGCAGAGCGTGCAGGCCGGGCGCGAGAAGCTCGCCGGCCGGCTCTATGCTCCGGCGGCCGTGCCGGACGAGGCCGGCCTCGTCGTCCATCTGCATGGCGGCACCTTCGACAGCGGCACTCTTGCCTCGGGCGAAGCTGTCGCGACCACGCTGGCGGAGGCCGGCTCGATCGTGATCTCGCTGCCTTATCCGCTGGCTCCCGCCAATCCGTTTCCGCAGGCGCTCGAGGCGACCTATGCGGCACTGGAGAAGATCGCCCACGACAGGGCGCGCTGGGTCGGCAAGCACGCACCGCTCTATGTGGCGGGCGAGGAGGCCGGCGGCAATCTCGCCGCGGCGCTCGCCATGATGGCGCGCGACCGGCATGGACCGGCGCTCGCCGGCCAGATCCTGTTCTCGCCGATGCTCGATTCCTGCCTCGGCACCTATTCCTTCCGCAACGCCGCGGCCGGGCCGGTCGGCTGCCGCTGGGCCGATGGCTGGCATGCCTATCTCGGCTCGCCGGAGAAGGCGGCACACCCCTACGCCACGCCGGTCAATGCCGCGCGGCTCTCCGGTCTTGCCCCGGCCCTGATCGTCACGGCCGAGGACGACCTGCTGCGCGACGAGAGCATCACTTATGCCGGCCGGCTGAAGGCGGCCGGTGTCGATACCACCATCCGCGTCGTCGGCGCGCCGAGCCGCTGGCCGGACGCTTTCGCCGAGGGCCCGTGCGACGGCTCCTGCCTCTGCGCGGCCTGTCATCACATCAGCGAGTTCTTCACCGCGACCGCTCCGCCCTAGCGCGCTGCTGCCGCCCCGCCTTTCGATTTTTCTCTTCCGAACAAGGAATGAACCCATGATTCAGGGAACGATCCGTCACGTCCTGTTGGGCGTCACTCTCGCCGCCGGCGTCTCGCTCGCGGCGCTGGCCGTCGCCGTCAATGGCTCGGGCAAGGCGCAGGGCGATACCGCCCCCGCCGCACCGCCAGCCACGCCGGTTTCCGTCGCGCTGGTCGAGCAACGCGCGCTGGTCGCCTGGGCCGAGTTCTCCGGCCGGCTCGAGGCGATCGAGCGCGTCGAGATCCGCTCGCGCGTCTCCGGCGTGGTCGAGCAGGTGCATTTTTCGCAAGGCGCGCTGGTCAAGCAGGGCGACCTGCTCGTCAGTATCGACCAGGCGCCCTACCAGGCCGAGTTCGAGCGGGCCCAGGCGCAGTTGCTCGCCGCCGAGGGCGCGCGTTGCGCTCGCCGCGGGCGAGCACGAGCGCGGCCAGAAGCTGATGTCGACGCATAACGTCTCGCAGCGCGACCTCGACACCAGGCTGAATGCACTGCGCGAGGCGCAGGCGAACGAGCGTGCGATCCGCGCCGCCCTGCAGTCGGCCAGGCTGAACCTGGACTACACCCAGATCCGCGCCCCGATCGGCGGCCGTATCGGCCGGCTCGAGGTCACCGTCGGCAATCTCGTCGCCGCCGGGGCCAATGCGCCGCTGCTGACCACACTCGTCTCGGTCGATCCGGTCTATGCCGGCTTCAACGCCGACGAAGGCTCGCTGCTCAAGGCGCTGGCGACCCTGCCGGCTGAAGCTGGCAAGCCGCGCGACCTCAAGCGCATCCCGGTGCAGATGACGACCGCGGCGAACGAGGCTGCGCCGGTCTCCGGCCATCTCAACTTCGTCGACAACGGCATCGATGCCGCAACCGGCACGGTCCGCGTCCGGGCGATCTTCGACAACCAGGACGGCGCGCTGATGCCCGGCCAGTTCGTGCGCCTGCGCATGGGCCAGGCCAAGTCCGAGCCGGCGCTGGTCATCAACGAGCGCGCCGTCGGCACCGACCAGAACAAGAAGTTCGTCTTCGTCGTCGGCAAGGACCACAAGGCGCAATGGCGCGAGGTTACCCTCGGCACCGCCGCCGAGGGCCTGCGCATCGTCACCAGCGGACTGGAGGCCGGCGAGCAGATCGTCGTCAACGGCCTGCAGCGCATCCGCCCGGGCGCCACCGTCGCGCCCGAGCAGGTGCCGATGGCCGAGCGTTCCGAGCTGAAGAAGTCCACGACCGAGCTCGCGCAGCGCTGAGCCACTGCCGTCTTTCCGGGGCAGGCCGAAGGCCTGAGCCCGGAACCCAGAGCCGATGTCGGCTCCGTGTTGAATGGCCCGATCCCGCGCCTCTGTTCGCAGACGCGTCGGTTCTGGGTTCCGGGCTCTTCGCTGCGCGAAGCCCCGGAATGACGGCGTGGTACCTGATATCCATTTCCCGCTCCGCCGGCCGCTTCGGGACCGGCGGGGCCGCCGCCTTGAAGGGGCACCCAAATGAACCTCTCGAAGTTCTTCATCGACCGGCCGATCTTCGCCGGCGTCCTCTCCGTCCTGATCTTCCTCGCCGGCCTGCTGGCGCTCAGGGCCCTGCCGATCTCGGAATATCCCGAGGTCGTGCCGCCGACCGTGGTGGTGCGCGCGCAATATCCCGGCGCCAACCCGCGCGTCATCGCCGAGACCGTGGCGACGCCGATCGAGGAGCAGATCAACGGCGTCGAAGGCATGCTCTACATGTCGAGCCAGGCGACGACCGACGGCGTGATGACGCTGAACGTCACCTTCAAGCTCGGCACCGACCCGGACAAGGCCCAGCAGCTGGTCCAGAACCGCGTCAGCCAGGCTGAACCTCGCCTGCCCGAGGAGGTGCGCCGCCTCGGCGTCACCACCATCAAGAGCTCGCCGGACCTGACGATGGTGGTGCACATCACTTCGCCGAACGGTCGCTACGACATGACCTATCTGCGCAACTACGCCGTCCTCAACGTCAAGGACCGGCTGGCGCGCATCGACGGCGTCGGCCAGGTCCAGCTCTTCGGCTCGGGCGACTATTCGATGCGCGTCTGGCTCGACCCGCAGAAGGTCGCCGAGCACGCCCTCTCGCCCTCCGACATCGTCCGCGAGATCCGCGCCCAGAACGTCCAGGCCGCGGCCGGCGTCATTGGCGCCTCGCCGAGCGGGCCGGGGCTCGACCTGCAGCTCTCGGTGAACGCGCAGGGCCGCCTCGCCAGCGAGGAGGAGTTCGGCGAGATCATCGTCAAGACCGCCGCGAGCGGCGCCGTCGTCCGCCTGAAGGACGTCTCCCGCATCGAGCTCGGCGCCGCCGACTATGCGCTGCGCTCGCTGCTCAACGGCAAGTCGGCCGTCGCGGTGCCGATCTTCCAGGCGCCGAACTCGAACGCCATCGCCATCGCCGACCGCGTCCAGGAGACGATGCGCGAGATCAAGCAGAACATGCCGGAAGGCGTCGACTACTCGATCGTCTACGACACAACCCAGTTCGTGCGCGCCTCGATCAAGGCGGTGATCACCACGCTGCTCGAGGCGATCGCGCTGGTCGTGCTCGTCGTCATCGTCTTCTTGCAGACCTGGCGCGCCTCGATCATCCCGCTGGTCGCCGTGCCGATCTCGGTCGTCGGCACCTTCGCGGTGATGTACCTGCTCGGCTTCTCGATCAACGCGCTCTCGCTGTTCGGCCTCGTGCTGGCGATCGGCATCGTCGTCGACGACGCCATCGTCGTGGTCGAGAATGTCGAGCGCAACATCGAGAACGGGCTCTCGCCCCGGGAAGCGACCTACAAGGCGATGCGCGAGGTCTCAGGGCCGATCATCGCGATCGCGCTCGTCCTCGTCGCGGTCTTCGTGCCGCTCGCCTTCATCAGCGGCCTGACCGGCCAGTTCTATCGCCAGTTCGCGCTCACCATCGCGATCTCGACGGTGATCTCGGCGATCAACTCGCTGACCTTGTCGCCGGCGCTGGCCGCATTGCTGCTGCGTGGCCATGACGCCCCCAAGGATGCGCTGACCCGCGGCATGGATTTCCTGTTCGGCTGGTTCTTCCGCGGCTTCAACCGCTTCTTCAACCGCTCCTCGGAGGCCTATGGCGGCGGCGTCACCCGCATCCTCGGCCGCAAGACGGTGATGCTCGTGGTCTATGCCGGCCTCGTCGGCCTGACCGTCGTGCTCTTCCAGAAGGTGCCGTCGGGCTTCGTGCCGGGCCAGGACAAGCAGTACCTCGTCGGCTTCGCGCAGCTTCCCGACGCGGCGACGCTCGACCGCACCGAGGACGTCATCCGCAAGATGGACGCGATCGCCCTGAAGCATCCCGGCGTCGAGAACGCGATCTCGTTTCCGGGCCTGTCGATCAACGGCTTCACCAACTCGTCCAATGCCGGCATCGTCTTCGTGGCCTTAAAGCCGTTCGACCAGCGCAAGACGCCCGAGCTCTCGGGCAACGCCATCGCCATGCAGCTCAACAAGGAGTTCGCCGGCATCAAGGAGGCGTTCATCGCGATGTTCCCGCCGCCGCCCGTCCAGGGCCTCGGCACCATCGGCGGCTTCAAGCTGCAGATCGAGGACCGCGCCGGCCTCGGCTACAAGGCGCTCGACGAGGCGACCAAGGCCTTCATGGCCAAGGCGGCCGTGGCGCCCGAGCTCGCCGGCATGTTCTCGAGCTTCCAGGTCAACGTGCCGCAGCTCTATGCCGACATCGATCGCACCAAGGCGCGCCAGCTCGGCGTTCCCGTCACCGATGTCTTCGAGACGCTGCAGATCTATCTCGGCTCGTCCTATGTGAACGACTTCAACAAGTTCGGCCGCACCTACACGGTGCGCGTCCAGGCCGATGCGCCTTACCGCGCCTATCAGGAGGACATCGGCAAACTCAAGGTCCGCTCGAACTCGGGCGAGATGGTGCCGCTCTCGGCCGTGCTCAATGTCCGCACCGATTCCGGCCCCGAACGGGCGATGCGCTATAACGGCTTCCTCAGCGCCGACATCAATGCCGGCCCGGCCCCGGGCTTCTCCTCGGGCCAGGCGCAGGATGCGGTCGAGCGCATCGCCGCGGAGACTTTGCCCAAGGGCTTCGCCTTCGAATGGACCGAGCTGACCTATCAGGAGATCCTGGCCGGCAACTCCGCCATGCTCGTCTTCCCGGTTGCGATCCTGCTCGTCTTCCTGGTGCTGGCGGCGCAGTACGAGAGCCTGACCCTGCCGGTCGCGATCCTCTTGATCATCCCGATGGGCCTGATGGCGGCGATGGCCGGCGTCTGGTGGAGCGGCGGCGACAACAACGTCTTCACCCAGATCGGCCTCGTCGTCCTGGTCGGACTATCGGCCAAGAACGCCATCCTGATCGTCGAATTCGCGCGCGAGCTCGAATTCGAGGGCCGCACGCCGGTCGAGGCCGCGATCGAGGCCAGCCGCCTGCGCCTGCGGCCGATCCTGATGACCTCGCTCGCCTTCGTCATGGGCGTGGTGCCCCTCGTGCTCTCGACCGGGGCGGGCGCCGAGATGCGCCAGGCCATGGGCATCGCGGTCTTCGCCGGCATGATCGGCGTCACCGCCTTCGGCATCTTCCTGACGCCGGTCTTCTACGTGCTGATGCGCAAGCTCTCGGGCAACAAGCCGCTGCGGCAGCATGGGGAGGAGGGGAAGGAGCACCTCGCCGAGGCGGCTTAGGGTAGGGGGCGGCAGGGTTGCGGGGTGGCCCGCGATCCTGTCGGCATCTGCCTCAGCCACAGCCCCGTCATGCCCGAGTGCATGGTGGGGCTTCGGTTGTCTTGGGCTGGCTGCAACGATGATGCTATTTGGTGTAGCGTTCCCGGTGTCGCAAAGTTGGCGTGAAGCACCAGCTACAACGCCTATCGTGATCAGCTAGATGCGCCGCGCACAGTGGCATGAAGAATAAGAGATGGAGAAGACCAAAAAGCCCCCCGTAACGGTGATGCAGCACATTATTCCTGTGATGCATCTTCATCGTTTCGCCGGCACCAATCCACACGGTCACGTCTGGACCTACCTCAAAAGGGCGGTGAACCGCGCTCGGGGATGCCCGATGCTATCGGCGTTGAACGCCACTTCTATTCATACGAAAACGAGGACGGAACTCACGATACTTGGGTTGAGCAGACGCTATCGAGGGTCGAAAGCAGTGCGGAAGAACCCTATCGCAAGCTCCTACGCGCCGAAATACCAAGAGGCGCTGAGCGTGTCGCGTTCGCCGGATTCCTGGCAACCATGTATTTCAGGACACGGCCTGCTCGTCGTATGGCGGCTGAGATGCAGAGCAGGTTCCTCCAGCTCAGAACCTTTATGACGGCCAATCACCTCGGCGCGTTCGATACTTTCATCCGCAAGTTCGAGGCTGAGGAAAACAAGACCCTGTCGACTGAGGAGCGAGCTGCGCTCAAAGCAGGCATGCTTGATCCGAGCGGGTATGAAATGCTCATGCCCAAGCATCGCACGCTCGATATTTTCGAGAATGCGAAACTGATCACGCCTCTGATCCACGATATGACATGGACGATCGCCGAACCCGCCAATGGGTTCCTGATCACGTCTGACCAACCGGTCTGCCGCGTCGTTCTCACTGGTTCGGTTCGCCGTCAGGAGTTCGGCTTTAAGGACAAGGATGTCGAAGTCTCATTCCCCTTAAGTCCGAAACGACTGCTTCTTATGTCGTGGAAGAAGGAGCTGCCGAATATTTTCATTGCCGGGCGCGACTTCATCAATCACCGAAACGCCCTTCGCGCGCAGCACGCCGAGGGCGAGATCTACTCCCATATCAAGCACCTTCAAACCGAGCGTCTAGTCGCGCGCTACAAGATGCATCGTCTCGACATGGCCGGTGGCACGATGCCTGGTCAAAAGCTAATGCCTGTGCGGGTGCCACGCCGCTGGCATTGGGACAAACCAAAAGATTGACGCACCGCCCGTAGACGTTCAAGCCTAGCGTTGGAGCGCCAAATGGTCTTCCGACGAGACTGACTGTCGAGGCGTTATTGTCGTTGGAGAGCCCGCCGGCACTGACGCCCTGCACCGCCAGATCTGCGTCTGCAACGCGTCGCGCCTTCGTGCATGGCGGGGCTCTCGTCGTCCGCGCTACAACGGCACATCGCCTCGGCCATGGCCCTGTGACACCGGGCGGTCACGCTGAGGGAAGGGGACCAGCCGGTCTCGTGCGGGATGATGCGGATGCTCGGGCGCGACTTCGACAGCGACGACGCCGAGGGGCTGCGGGGCTACGCAGCCTCTCCAACGACGGCGCTGATGCCCGAGCGCGGCGGGAGGGCCCTTCCTTGACCGGCATCGCATCGAGACAGGCCCGCCCAAGGGCCATCGCGGCAGGCGCCCTGATCGCCGGCGCGTTCGCCTGCGCCGCGCCCTCGGCCGCCTCGGCGCGCGAGATGCGCCTTCGCTACGACGTCACGGTGCTGGGCGGGGTCTCGCTGGGCGAGATCGAGGTGACCTCGATGCTGGATCGCGCCGGCTATCGCATCGAGATCCGCACGCGGCCCTACCGGGCGGCCCAGCTCGTCGGGGCTGCCGAGCAATCCGGCAAGGTGGAAGGCCGCTGGGGCCGCAGCGGTCCCGAACCGCGGCTCTATGCTGCGAACGGCTCATGGCGGGGCCGGGCCTATGTCAGCGAATTGCACTATCCGCGCGGCGTGCCGACGATCCGGCGGCAGGAGCCGTCGAACGAGGACCGCGAGGCCGTTCCGGCCGAGCTGATCCGCGGCACGGTCGACTCGCTCTCCGGCGTCGCCGGCATGCTCAGGAAGGTGGCGGAGACTGAAGGCTGCGACGGCTCGACGGCGATCTATGACGGCCGCCGCCGCTCGCTCGCGGTCATGACCTCGTCGGCGAAGGTGCAGGTGAGCGACCAGGGCGCCCTGAATGGTCGCGCGCTGCGCTGCGGCTTCACCGTCCGGACGATCGCCGGCTTCCGGCATGACGATGATCGCGAGGCGGCGATGCGGCCTTTGAAGGGCTCGGTCCTGATCGCGCTGCGCGAGGGCGGCGAATTTCCGCTGCCCTTGCGCTTCGAGGTCGAGACGCGCTGGTTCGGCACGGTTGCGGTTCAGCTCGCCGGACCGCCTGTCGCGGCCGATTGAGAGCCTGCGATCGGTCGATCGGAGTGGCTGCCGCTACCCCTTCACATACGGCCGCAGCACGCCCTGTTCCGCGAAGGTGCTGCGGTTGCTCTCCTTGCGCTTCCTGATCTCGGCGCGGGCGATGGTGCGCAGGTGGACCTCGTCCGGCCCGTCGATGAAGCGCAGGGCCCGGCCCCAGCTGTAGATGAAGGCGAGCGGGGTATCGTTGGAGAGCCCGCCGGCGCCAAAAACCTGCATCGCCCGGTCGGCGATCTTGGTCTGCAGCCGCGTCGCCGCGACCTTGATCGCCGAGACCTCGGTGCGCGCGGCCTTGTTGCCGTATTTGTCCATCATCCAGGCGGCGCGCAGGCAGAGCAGGCGGGCCTGGTCGATCTCCATGCGGCCCTCCGCGATCCAGTCCTGGACATTGGCGTAGTCGGAAAGGTTGCGGCCGAAGGCCTTTCGCTCCAGCGCGCGTTCGACCATCAGTTCGAGCGCGACCTCGCATTGGCCGATCGAGCGCATGCAATGGTGGATGCGCCCCGGCCCGAGCCGCGCCTGCGCCAGGGCGAACCCTGCGCCCTCCTCACCGAGCAGGTTTGCCGCCGGCACCCTGACCTCAGTGAAGTCGGTCTCGGTGTGGCCCTCGAGCGAATAATGGTTCAGCAGCGGCAGGTTGCGCATCACGCTGAGGCCGGGCGAATCCATCGGCACGATGATCATGCTGTGGCGCTTGTGCGGATCGGCCTCGGGGCGCGGATCGGACAGGCCCATGACGATGCAGAACCTGACCTTCGGGTGCAGCGCACCGGTCGTCCACCATTTGCGGCCGTTGACGACGTAATGGTCGCCGTCGCGGATGATCGTGGTCTGCAGGTTGGTCGGGTCGGAGGAGGCGACGCCGGGCTCGGTGATCCCGACGCAGGAGCGGATCTCGCCGTTGAGCAGCGGGTTCAGCCAGCGTTCGCGCTGCTCTTGCGTCGCGAACATGTGCAGGATTTCCATGTTGCCGGTGTCGGGGGCGTTGCAGTTGAACACCTCCGACGACCAGTAGATCCGGCCCATGATCTCGGCGAGCGGGGCGTATTCGAGGTTGCTCAGCCGCGTGCCGGGCTCGTCCGGTTTCAGTGCCGGCAGGAAGAGGTTCCAGAGCCCCTCGGCCTTCGCCTTGGCCTTGAGGCCGTCGATCAGCGCGCTCGGATAGCGTCCGGCCTCGACCTCGTGCTTCCAGGCGGCGTCGGCCGGCTGGACGTGGGCATCCATGAAGGCCTGTAAGCTGGCGCGCAGTTCCTCGACCCTGGCCGAATAGGCGAAATCCATGGTGCTCTCCTCTAGTCCAGGGCGTCATGCTCGGGGAACCCTTCTCCCGGATGGATACCTCTGCAAAATGCAAGGCGAGGCTCCTCCCTTCCCCCCTTGTGGGGAAGGGTATGGGGATGGGGGCGAACGACCGGGTGCGCGGTTGTCTGTAGCAAGCGGATCGGCCGGTCTCGCGGCAAGGAGCTCCGACTTTCCGCCCCCCACCCCTGCCCCTCCCCACAAGGGGGAGGGGTTCCCGCGCCTCAATTTGGTGTCGCAGAGGAAACCACTCGGGAAACGGGTTCCCCGCGCCCTTCACTCCGCGCCCTCGACCAACGCTTCCGCCCGCAACGCAAAACTCTCCGCCATCGCGCCGACCGCCACCGCATTCTCGGCGGCGGCGTTCCCTGTCTTCGCCCGCGCTGCGATGCCGTCGAGGATGACGGCGAAGCGGAACAGCGAGAAGGCGAGGTGGAAGAGGCCCGGCCCCAGCGCCCCGCCGGCGGCGGCGCAATAGCGGGCGATGTATTCGTCTTGCGTCGGGATGCCGAGCGCCTCGCGATCGAGCCCGACGATGCCGGCATACATGTCCGGCGTCGAATGCCAGGGCAGGCAGGAGAAGGCGACATCGGAGAGCGGGTGGCCGAGCGTCGAGAGCTCCCAGTCGAGCACCGCGACGATGCGCGGCTCGTTCGGCGCGAACATCAGGTTGCCCAGGCGGAAATCGCCATGGACGATGCTGGTCTCCGGCGTCTCGTCGAGATTGCTGCCGAGCCAGTCGATCAACCGGTCGATCGCGGGGATGTCGCGCGTCTTCGTTTCGCGCCATTGCCGGCCCCAGCGCGTGAGCTGCCGGGCATAGTAATTGCCGGGCTTGCCGAAATCGGCGAGGCCGGCGCCCTGCCAGTCGAAGCCGTGCAGCGCCGCCAGCGCCTCGGCCATGGCGAAGTACATGGCTCGGCGCTCGTCAGGCTTCGCACCGGGCAAGGCGGTGTCGTGGAAGACACGGCCGTCGAGCCGCTCCATCAGGTAGAACGGCGTGCCGACGACGTCGTCCGCCTCATGCAGCAGCAGCACCGGCGGGACCGGCACGGCCGAGCCGGCGAGCGCCTTGAGGATGCGGTATTCACGCTCGACGGCATGAGCCGAGGGCAACAACGGCCCCGGCGGCTTCTTGCGCAGGACGAGCCGCGTGCCGGCATCGGGATAGGAGACGAAGAAGGTCGGGTTCGACTGGCCGCCGCTGATCCGTTCGATCGCCATGGGTCCGTCGGCTCGCCCGGGCAGCGCGGAGCGCAGGAAGGCATCGAGCCGGGCGGGATCGAATTCGGGCGGGGCGGAGGGGGTGGCCGGCATGGCCGGCATATTCGGAGGCAGAGGCGGGGAGGTCAACGCGTGTTGGCTCACTCCTCGCTGCCGCCCTTCACCCGGACCACCGAAACCGAGCACAGTGCCTCCGCCACGACCTTGGTCGAGACACTGCCGAGATGGCGCCGTAACGGCGAGGAGGAGCGGGCGCCGAGCACGATATGGTCGATGTCGTTATGCTCGGCATAGCGCAGGACCGCGTCGGCCGGGCTGACCGCCTCGATGACATGGTAGCTGACCCGGTCCTCGGGCAGATGCAGCGGCCGCGCCCAGTCCTTCAGCGCCACCAGCCGGCCGATATAGAGCGAGCGGCCCTCGGCATCGACGGTCCTGGTCTCGCCGATGATCTCCGTCCTGAGCACCGTGAGGCAGGCGAGCGAGGAATCCGGCCGTGCCGCGAGCAGCCGGCTGGTCTCGGCCAGGATCGCCGCGGCGAGCGCATCCGGCCCTTCCGAGAGATCGACGGCGGAGAGCACGATCGAGGGCCCGGCCTTGCGCCGTGCCACCGTCGGCGCGCCGGTGACCTCGGCTTCGTCGCGCTTCTGGAACAGGTCGACCAGCCGCTTGCCGAGGCCGCGCTCCTCGGCGGTCCGGCGCTTGCGCGAAACGGTGACCTGCTCGGGATGGCGCAGGTCGAAGGCGAGCTTGCCGGCATCGGCATAGCGCCGGCCGCGATCGACCTCGAGGCAGCGGGATATGATCGCTTCGAGCCAGGCCGGCGCCTGCTCGTTGACGGCGCGCAAGGGTTTGGGCGCGTGATAGAGCCGCCGCTTCATGCCGGGCACGGTCTTCGGCCGGCCGAACGGCTCCTCGCCCGACGCCATCTGGTAGAGGATGCAGCCGAGCGCGAAGAGATCGCTCGCCGGGTCGGAGCGTTCGCCCAGCACCTGTTCCGGCGCGATATAGGCCGCCGTCCCCATCGGCTCGCGGCTTTCTTCGCCGAGCAGGTCCGGCAGTTCGGCATGGCGGGCGAGGCCGAAATCGAGCAGCACTGTGCCCGACTCTGTCAGGACCACGTTCTCGGGCTTGAGGTCGAGATGGACAACGTTCTGGCGATGCAGATCGGCGAGCGCCACCGCGATCGCGATGCCAATGCGCTGGACCTCGGCGAAAGGCAGCGGCGCCTGCTTGATCCGCTCGGCCAGGCTCTCGCCGGGGACGAAGCCCATGGCGATGAAGGGAATGCGGGCGAGATCGCCGGACGCGACAAAGCGCGGCACATGCGGGCCGGACAGGCGCTTGTGGATCAGCACCTCGGTCTCGTAGCCGACGATCGCCGAGACGTCGGCGCCAGGATCGAGCACCGGAATCTTCAGCACCAGCGGGCCGGCATGATCCGGGTGGGTGGCGCGCCAGAGCGTCGCCATGCCGCCGGCTTTCAGCCGCTCGCCGAGCGTGAAACCGTCGATCACCGAGCCGATCCCAGGCCGTTCCATCTTGCCCCCTATCTGCCGATCTGCAGGCGCAGGCCGAGCCAGTCCGGCAGGCCGGCCGCCTTGATCTTCCGCGCGGTTTCCTGCGTGTCATAGGGCACGCGCACCATGGTGACCTCGCGCGCCTGCGTATCGAGCAGGGCAAAGCAGGCGGCCGGATCGCCGTCGCGCGGCTGGCCGACGGCGCCGACCACGACGACATGCCGGTGCACGGCCGAGAGCGGCGCCGCCACGTTGCGCAGCGGGATGAACGCCACCGGCTCGCGCCCGGCCCTGGCGTAGAAGATCGTCGGCAGATGGGTGTGGCCGCAGACCACCGTCCGCGCCTCCGTCGCTGCGAGGCAGGCATCGGCGCTTTTGAGGTCGCGGACATAGTGCCAGGCGGCGGGATCGCGGGCGCTGGCGTGGACGAAGAGCGTGCCGTCGAGCTCTGCCGCCAGCGGTAGATCGCCCAGGAAGGCGCTCTGTTCGGCGCTGAGCTGTGCCCTGGTCCAGAGCGCCGCCTCATGGGCGTTCGGCGTCATGCCGGAGGGACCGTGCACGGCGGCTTCGTCATGATTGCCGCGGATCGAGATGGCGCCGGCAGCGACGAGCTCCCGCGCCGCATCGACGCAGAAGCCTGGCTCGGGGCCGTAGCCGACGATGTCGCCGAGCAGCACCAGCCGGTCGGGCTCGAGGCGGCGCACAGCCGCCAGCACCGCCTCGAACGCCTCGCGGTTGGCATGGATGTCGGAGAGGATGGCGATCCGCATTCAGTATCCGGGCCCGAATCCGGGAGGGCCGCATGGTGGCAGCGCGGCGGCTGGCTTGGCCAGCGCGCCTTTCGGCTCAAGTGATGTCTCGCGGGTTGATCGCACCGCTGACGGCTGCGATACTATGTGCACCATGATGATGTTCGCCGTCTTCGATCTCGCCTGACCTTCCTGCGGACCTGACGCGTATTTCGCGCTCCGGTCTGCAAACGGACGCTTTTTTGCGTTCGAGGGTCCCTTGCCAGCCTGCCCGCGCGGCGGGCGCTTCGGCTGGCCGATATCGAAAGACTCAACCTCAATGGCTCACCCTGAATTTGGTGCGCGCGTCCTCGACGACGCGCAGATCGCCCATTTCGTCGAGCACGGCTTCGTTCGGCTCGACCATGCCTTTTCGTCGGCGCTCGCCGACGAGGCTCGCGCCATCCTCTGGCGCGATCTCGGCTGCGATCCGAGCGATCCCGCCAGCTGGACGAAGCCGGTGAACCGGCTCGGTATGTACAGCGACGCGCCTTTCGTCGCGGCGGCAAACACGCCACGCCTGCATTCTGCCTTCGACCAACTCGTCGGTGCCGGGCGCTGGCTGCCGTGCCGCGCGATGGGCACCTTTCCGGTGCGCTTTCCCTCGCCGGAGGATCCGGGTGATGCCGGCTGGCATGTCGATGTCAGCTTCGGTTTCGACGATCCCGACTTCATGAACTGGCGAGTCAATCTCGCCTCGAAGGGCAGGGCGCTGCTGATGCTCTTCCTGTTCTCCGATGTCGGCGAAGACGATGCGCCGACGCGCATCAGGGCAGGCTCGCATCGTGATATCGCCCGGCAGCTCGCGCCGGCGGGCGAGGCCGGGCTGTCGCTGCGCGATCTCGCTGCCGATGGCTTCGCCAGCAGCGCCGGGCGCGATGAGGTGCTGGCAACGGGGGAGGCCGGCACGGTCTATCTCTGCCATCCTTTCCTGGTGCATTCCGCGCAGCCGCATCGTGGCATGACGCCGCGCTTCATGGCGCAGCCGCCTCTGCTGCCGCGCGAGCCGCTTCGCCTCGACCGGGAGGACGCGGCATATTCGCCCGTCGAGACCGCGATCCGGCGGGCTCTCTGACGCCGCACCACTTCGCCCGGGGCATCGTCTCCGGGCGAAGTGGTGACAAGCTGCTGCCGGCGACGCTACTGTCCGGGCTCACGCACTGCCCAGTGGAGAGAAGCCTTGGACGCCGTGCCGAGAGAGGATGTCGCCCAGCCCGATGACGGAGCGCCTGCCGCGCCGCTGAAGCCGCCGCCGCGCGAGATCGAGCTCAAGCTGTCCGCTTCGCCGGAAGCGCTGGAGACATTGCGCGGCGCGGATTTGATCGCTCGCCATGCCCGCAACCAGGGCGTCACGCGCCGGCTCGACGCGGTCTATTACGACACGGCAGACCGCCTGCTCGACCGCAACGGCCTGTCGCTGCGCGTGCGCCGCAGCGGCAAGCGCCATGTCCAGACCCTGAAGCGCTCCGGTTCGGGCGGTCCGCTGGTGCGCGACGAATGGGAGGTCGCGCTGCCGGACGGAGCGCTCGATCTCGCCTTGCTGCCGCTCGCCGAGATCGGCGAACCGCTCGCCAGCCTCGCGGCCGGCCAGCTCGCGCCGGTCTTCGCCACGCGCATCAGGCGACGCGTCCGCCGGCTCGATTATGCCGGCGCGCTGCTCGAGATCGCTTTCGACGACGGCACGATCGAGGCCGGCGAGAACAGCCTGCCGGTGAGTGAGGTCGAGCTTGAGCTGAAAGAAGGCGAGGCGGCGGTGCTCTACGAGTTCGGGCTCGCCATGCTCGATATTGTGCCGCTGCAGGTAGAGACGCGCAGCAAATCGGCACGCGGCTATGGTCTCGCCTTCTCGCGCCTGCCGCGGGCGGTCAAGGCCAAGCCCGTCGAGATCGCCGAGCAGGACAATGCCGACGCGGCGATCGCCGCGATCCTCGGCAACACCTATACGCAACTGCTCGGCAATCTCGCGCCCGTCGCCGCGCGCTCGGGGCCGGAAGCAGTGCATCAGCTGCGGGTCTCGCTGCGCCGCCTGCGCTCGGCACTCGCGATCTTCAAGCGCGAGGTCGCATCGCCGGCGCTGGTGCCGATCGGACAGGAAGCGAAGCGCCTCGGCCATGTCCTCGGGCCGGCCCGCAACTGGGACGTCTTCATCACCCAGACGGTGCCGGATATAGAGGCCGAGGGCCTCGACGATGCGGGACTGTCGGTGCTTCGGACGGCAGCCGAACCGTTTCAGGCCAGGAGCTATGCCGCTGTCGAGGAGCGTCTGGCGGATGCGCGCACGAGCCGCTTCCTTCTCTCGTTCGGTGCCTTGATCGAGCGCCGCGGTTGGCGGAGCGGGCTCGCCAGCGAGACCATGACAGTGCTGGCCGAGCCGGCGGCCAATTTCGCGGGGCGGGTGCTGGAACAGACCCATCGCAAGGCGCTGAAGCGCGGCCGCGGCTTTGGCAGCCTCCATCCCGAGGCGCGCCACGAGTTGCGGCTCGCGCTGAAGAAGCTGCGCTATACCGCCGAGTTCTTCCTGCCGCTTCACGACGGCTCGCTAACGCGTAAATACCTCGCCCGGCTGTCGCGTTTGCAGGACGCGCTCGGCCTCGCCAATGACGCGGCGACGACGCAGGACCTGCTCGCTGATCTGCGCAAGGGCAAGGCGACCGGGCCGGAACTCCAGTTCGCCGCCGGCGCTGTGCATGGCTGGCAGTCCCGCCACACCATCGAGGCCGGCCGCACACTCAAGAAGCGCTGGCGCACATTCGAGGCGACGAAGCCGTTCTGGACCTAGAACGTGTGGACTTTACACGGAACCACCATCGTCATCCTGGGCGCCTAAAGGGCGTCCCGGGATCCATCGTAGGGTTCGGTACCTTACGATGGATCCTGGATCTGCGCGGCTTCGCCGCTTGTCCAGGATGACGGTGTGATTCCGCGTGAAATCGCATGATCTAGAGCCGAATCCGGTCAGCCGGCCTTTCGCGTCACGATCGTCAGCTCGCCCTCATTGTTCACCTGCGCCAGCACGACATCGCGTGACGAGAAGCCCTTCGCCTCGACGGCGGACTTCACGGCGGGCGCCTTCTCGATCGCCTGGCGCAGCTTCTCGAGCTCGTCCGCGGTGCGCGTGGCCACGAGCTGGTTCACCTGCGCCTTGGTGTTCTCCGGCAGTTCGTCGAGCGCGACGACCTTCACAGACGTGATCGTCGGTGCAGAGGCTGGAGCCTCTTGCGACGTCGCGGGCGGCTGGACCGCAGGGCGCTCCGTCGCTGGTGCCTGGGCATTGGCGGCGCCGGCCAGAATAGTGGCGGCGCTTGCGACGGCGATCGTGATCATGCGCATGGGAGCTTCCTTCCATCGGTTGCGGATGAGGAAGCAATTTGACCCTAAAAATGGGATCAGAGGCTGGAAGCGATCAGGTCATTTCGTGACCATATGGCGGCGCTGACGAGGCGATGACGCACGCGCCGCCATAAAACTCAGGCCGCGTCGAGCCCGTAGAGCGAGTGCAGGGTGCGGACCGCGAGTTCGGTATAGGCGGCATCGATCAGCACCGAGAACTTGATCTCGGAGGTGGTGATGGCGCGGATGTTGATGCCCTTCTCGGCCAGCGCCCGGAAGGCGCGCGCCGCGACACCGGCATGGCTGCGCATGCCGACGCCGATCGCCGAGATCTTCACCACGTCGGTCGCGCCCTGGATGTCCTGGTAGGCGATGGTGTCATGCTTCGATTCGAGCAGGCCCTTGGCGCGCTCGTAATCGGCGGTCGGCACGGTGAAAGTGATGTCGGTGGTCGCCTGGTCGTCAGAGACGACCTGGATGATCATGTCGACATTGATGTTGGCGTCGGCCAGCGGTCCGAAGATCGCCGCGGCGACGCCGGGCTGGTCGGCGACGCGCCGGAGCGTGATCTGGGCTTCGTCGCGCGAGAACGCGATGCCGGTGACGATCTGCTGTTCCACGATGTCGTCCTCGTCGCAGATGAGGGTGCCGGGATTGGGATTGTCGGGGTCGTCGAAGGAAGAGCGCACATAGGTCGGCACGCGCTGGACCATGGCGATCTCGACCGAGCGCACCTGCAGCACCTTCGAGCCGAGGGAGGCCATCTCCAGCATCTCTTCGAACGAGACCTTGTCCATGCGCCGCGCCTTCGGCACGACGCGGGGATCGGTCGTATAGACGCCGTCGACATCGGTGTAGATGTCGCAGCGATCGGCCTTGAGGCCGGCGGCGAGCGCGACCGCGCTGGTGTCCGAGCCGCCGCGGCCGAGCGTGACGATTCGGTGGCTGCGCGGGTTGACGCCCTGGAAGCCGGAGCAGACGGCGATTTCGCGGTTGCGGTCGAAGCCGGCGAGGATGCCGGCACCGTCGACGCCCTCGATGCGCGCCGAACCATGCGCGTCCGAGCCGTAGAGCGGGATCTGCCAGCCCTGCCAGGAGCGGGCGGGGAGGCCCATCTCCTGCAGCACGATCGCCATCAACCCGGAGGTGACCTGCTCGCCCGAGGCGACGACGACGTCGTACTCAGCCGGATCGTGCAGGGCCGAAGCTTCCTTGGCCCAGGCGACCAGCTCGTTGGTCTTGCCCGACATCGCCGAGACCACGACCGCGACCTGGTTGCCGGCGTCGAATTCGCGTTTGACGTGACGGGCCGCGTTCTTGATGCGCTCGACAGTGGCGACCGAAGTGCCGCCGAATTTCATCACCAGACGGGCCATGACGTCCAAGAGCTCTCAGCAACGGACCCGGCGCGGTGCCGGGACAAATAGCGCCCTCGCGCCAGGCGAAGGGCGGGTGTAGATGACGGGCAGCACCGAAAGTGTCAATGCGGCCGCGTTCGAGACACGCGTAAACGGGATATCAAGGGCGATGACGGCAGCGGCACGCGAAGGTTCCACCATCGACCCCGCCGAGGTCGCGCGCTTCGATGCGCTGGCGAAAAGCTGGTGGGACCCGAAGGGGCCGATGGCGGTGCTGCACAAGTTCAATCCTGTCAGGCTTGCCTTCATCCGCGACCTCGTCTGCGAGCGGCAGGGTCGCGATCCGAAATCGCTGCAGGCCCTGAAGGATCTGAGCATCGTCGATATCGGCTGCGGCGGTGGCGTGCTCTCCGAGCCGCTGGCGCGGCTGGGAGCTCAGGTGACGGGGCTCGACCCGGCAACGACCAATATCGCGGTGGCGCGAGCACATGCGCAGAAGGCCGGCGTCGACGTCGACTATCGCGAAGAGACGATCGAGGCGGTCGTGGCCTCGGGCGCACGGTTCGACATCGTGCTCGCCATGGAGGTGGTCGAGCATGTCGCCGATGTCGATGCCTTCGTCGCCTCCTGCTGCGCGGCGGTGAAGCCGGGCGGCCTGCTCGTGATGGCGACGCTGAACCGCACGCTGAAATCCTACGCGCTCGCCATAGTCGGCGCCGAATACGTCCTGCGCTGGCTGCCGCGCGGCACCCATGACTGGGAGAAGTTCGTGACGCCCGACGAGTTGGAAGCCGCGATCGAGACCGGCGGTCTCTCGGTCTTCGCCCGCGAGGGCGTCGCCTACAACCCGCTCGCCGATCGCTGGTCGCGCTCGCGAGATCTCGACGTCAACTACATGCTGGCGGCGAGCCGTCCGGCCTGATCGCCCTCAGGCCGCGAGCCGGGCGTCGAGGGCTGCGAGATCCTCGACGAACCAGAGCGTCTGCCCCCGATTGCTCTCATAGACGAAGTCGCGCAGGGCCTTGCTCTGCGCGCAACGGGCCGAGATGTCGCCGACGATGGCCAAGCGGACGCGATAATTGACGAATTTCTGCGCGACCTCGCCGGCGAGCCGCGTCGCGAGCTGGAAGAAGGCGGGATCGAGCCGCGCGACGGGGATCGCCACCATCGTTGCTTCGGCCGCCCAGGCGGCGCCAAGGAAATCGTTGGCGTCGCGCTCGCTCGCGAGCGGGGGGCCGTCTTCGGCGCAGATCAGCACATTTGTGCCGTGAAGCTCACGAATCATGTCCATTGCGGCTGTATCGGCGCTACCTTGTCGTCAGGCAAGGGGATGCCGGGCGCAGCCTTTTCCTCTTGTTTTTGCGCTGCAGCATAATTCGATAGAACTATGGCGCAGCGCAGCAATGGTCTGCATGATGCCTGTAACGCCACCAGATGAGGCGTGGCGAAAAGGGAGAGAGCGAATGTCGAAGCCGCAGCCTGTTGCGAAGCCCGCATTGAAGGATCTTTACGAGCTCGGCGAGCTGCCGCCGCTCGGCCATGTCCCGGCCAGCATGTACGCCTGGACGATCCGCCGCGAGCGCCATGGTCCGCCACAGGACAGTTTCCAGGTCGAGGTGGTGCCGACCTGGTCGATCGGCGAAGAGGAGGTGCTGCTGCTCGTGATGGCCGGCGGCGTCAACTACAACGGCATCTGGGCCGGGCTCGGTCAGCCGATCTCGCCTTTCGACGTCCATAAGGGCTCGTTGCACATCGCCGGCTCCGATGCCTCGGGCATCGTCTGGGCCGTCGGCTCCAAGGTGAAGCGCTGGAAGGTCGGCGACGAGGTCATCGTCCACTGCAACCAGGACGATGGCGACGACGAGGAGTGCAATGGCGGCGACCCGATGTTCTCCTCCTCCCAGCGCATCTGGGGCTATGAGACGCCGGACGGCTCCTTCGCGCAGTTCTGCCGGGTGCAGTCGCGCCAATTGATGCTGAAGCCGAAGCACCTCTCCTGGGAGGAATCGGCCTGCTACACGCTGACCCTGGCGACCGCCTACCGCATGCTGTTCGGCCACGCCCCGCATACGATCAAGCCGGGCGACAACGTCTTGATCTGGGGCGCCTCGGGCGGCCTCGGCGTCTTTGGCGTGCAGCTCTGCGCCGCCTCGGGCGCCAACGCCATCGGCGTGATCTCGGACGAGAGCAAGCGCGACTACGTGCTCGGCCTCGGCGCCAAGGGCGTAATCAACCGCAAGGATTTCAACTGCTGGGGCCAGATGCCCACGGTCAACTCGCCCGAATACAACGACTGGACCAAGGAAGCCCGCAAGTTCGGCAAGGCGATCTGGGACATCACCGGCAAGAAGGATGTCGACATCGTCTTCGAGCATCCGGGCGAGGCGACCTTCCCGGTTTCCTGTCTCGTCGCCAAGCGCGGCGGCATGGTCGTCTTCTGCGCTGGCACCTCGGGCTTCAACATCACCTTCGACGCCCGCTATGTCTGGATGCGCCAGAAGCGCGTGCAGGGCTCGCATTTCGCCCATCTCAAGCAGGCGAGCGCCGCCAACCAGTTCGTCATCGACCGCCGCGTCGACCCCTGCATGTCCGAGGTCTTCCCCTGGGACAAGATCCCGCTCGCCCACCACAAGATGTGGAAGAATGAGCATGCGCCTGGCAACATGGCCGTGCTGGTCTACGCCCCGCGCACCGGCCTGCGCACCTATGAGGACGTAGCCGAGGCGCTGGAAGGCTGACGCCGGGAAACGGACGGGCGCTTGCGCCTGCCCGTCGCGATTCCGAACAGCGGCCGGAGCCAGCCGATGCGCCGGGCGATCTCGTAGCTCGCGAAGCAGCTCAGTGCTGTGATCGCGATGACCAGCGACGCTTCCTGCCCGGCCGGCAGGGCGAGCGGCTTCAGCCAGTGCGCGGCGAGGATGATCGCGCTCTGGTGGACGAGGTACCAGCAGAACACCGCCTCGACGAGGTAACGACGGGCCGGCCCGTCGCGCCGCGAGAGGTGCCGGCGGGCAAAGCCGAGGATGGCGACGATCCAGCACCATTGGTCGAGGCCGTAGACGAATGGCCCGGCGAGACGGCGCAGATCGCCGGGAGGCTGGGCCCGCAGCCAGAGCATGGCCAGGAAGGCTGCGATGGCGAGGGCGAGTGCGAGCCAGCGCAGCCGCTCGGTTCGCTCGGCCAGCACTTGCGAGCGCGCGGCGAGGAAGCCGAACAGGAAGCAAAAGCCGTAGAGGACGTGCTGGTACCAGTCGCCGACGACGATGTGGCTCGGCGGCGCAACAGGAAAGATCAGGAAGCGGTTGAGGCCGAGCAGCAGCGCCGGCCCGAGCAAAAGCAGAACACCGGGCAGAGACCGCTCCAGCAGCCGCTTGCCACGCGCGGCGAGGCTAGGCGCGAGCGCGACCAGCCCGGCGAGCGCCATAGTGTAGAGAAAGAGATAGGCGACGAACCAGAGATGGTTCCAGGTCGGCAGGATGATGCAGGCCTGCCGGCCGTTCTCGATCGGGCAGAAGCCCTGGTCGAAGGCGAGATAATGGCGCAGCCAGAAGTCGAGATAGCTGCCGGAAAAACCGAGTTTTTCGACGACTTCCGCCCAGGATTGCGGCGGCACCACCGCCAGCATGCCGAAGGCGAGGGGGATCAGCAGCCGGGCCGAGCGCCGCCGTGCGAATGCCCCGATCTCGTATTTGCCCAGCATGAACCGGGTCGCGGCGCCCGAGACCAGGAAGAGCAGCGCCATCCGCCAGGGGTTGAGCAGGAGCATCAATGGCTCGAGCTCGCGCAGCCTATGGGCGCTCTTCACATGGAAGCCCCATGACACGTAGAGCATGCCGACATGGTAGAGGATCAGCAGCCCGAAGGCGCCGATCCTGATCCAGTCGAGATCGAGCCGGCGTTCAGCAATCTGTGGCGGGGAATGGTTGGTTTGCGCAGGCATGGCGGCTATCCCTTGCTCGCCCTGAGCAGGCCAGCATGGCCTGGTCGAGGTCGAGACGGTGCGGGACGAGCAGCCGATGCTGCGTGACGAAAGCCAGAGGGCCGGGACGAGCGGCGGCGATGCCGTGACGAATGGCGAGGCATCGGCGCTCCAACGCGCCGCCCGCGGCCTTCCGGCGTGGACGCTGTATCTCCTGATCGCTGCCGGAACGGCCGCGACCTGCGCCGTCAACGCCTTCTCGACCCTGCACGATCTCACACGTTACGGCCGCGCGGTGCCCTTCTGGCAGCCCTTCCTCTGGGAGGCGTCGAGCGGCGTCGTCATCGTGGCGCTTGCCCCGCTGGTGCGCCGGCTGGTTCTGGCCTCGTTGACGAAGCCGTTCGGTCCAGCGGCGTTGATCGCGCTCCATGCTGTCGCCGCGTTGGCCTTCTCGGCCCTGCACGTCGCCGGCATGATTCTGCTGCGCAAGCTCGGCTACTGGATCGCGGGAGCCGGCGACTACAGCTTTGGTCTCTCGCCCGGGAATCTGCTCTACGAGCTGCGCAAGGACATTCTCGTTTATCTGCTGCTGGCAGGGTTGTTCTGGCTCGCCGAACTGTGGGCGCGGCGTCCGACGCCGCACAGGATCGCCGCCGATGCGAAACCTGTCGCCTCAGGCTTCTGGCTGCGCGACGGCACGATCAATCTGCGGCTAGAACCGGCCGAGATCGTTGCCGTGGTCTCGGCCGGAAACTATGTCGAATACTGCCTGGAGAGCGGCAAGCGCCACCTGATCCGCGCCACGCTGCAGGCCGAGGAGGAGCGCCTGCGCCGGCTGGGCTTCGCCCGCATCCACCGGACCCGGCTGGTCAATCGGAGCCGCATCCGGCGCATCGCCGGCCGGCCCTCGGGCGATTTCGACGTCGAAATGGATACCGGCGAGAGCTATGTGGGCAGCCGCCGCTACCGCGACGGCCTCGCTGCGCTCACGCCTTGACGGCTGGCGTCGGCCGCCGCGTCAGCGAGACGATGACGAGGCCGGTCAGCACCACGAGGCCACCGGTGATCTCGCGCAGGCCGACGCTTTCGCCGAGCAGGGTGACGCCCATCAGGATCGTCCAGAACGGCACGAGATAGCCGTTCATCGAGCCGAGCACCGGTCCGGCGCTGCGCAGGATCATCATGTAGAGCAGGATCGGCAGCGCGGTGGCGAAGATGCCGAGCGCCAGCAGCGGCAGAGCGAGGCCGGGCGCCGCGGCAAAGGCGGCCGGGCCGGAGAGGCCGAGCACGAGGACAAGCGTCGGCAATCCCGAAAAGACCTGCTGGCCGAGCGCCAGCCGCGCCGGCTCAACCTTCGGGATGCCGCGGACATAGAGGTTTCCGAGCGCATAGCTCAGCGCAGTCGCCGCCATGGCGAGCGTGCCCATGGCGCTCGGCGACCCCGTGGCGAAGGCGGCGGGACCGAGCAGGATCGCCATGCCCGAGAAACCGATCAGCACGCCGAGCGCCCGCTTCGCCGACAGGCGCTCGTCGGCGAACAGCAGATGCGCCAGCATCGCGACGATCAGTGGCGTGCAGGCCTGGATCAGCGAGGTCAGCGACGCGGTGATCTGCGTCAGTGCATAGGCGGTCAGCGTGTTCGGAATTGCGCCCTGCAGCAGGCCGAGCACGGCCCAGTCGCGCCATTCGCGGCCTTGCGGCAGCACGGTCTCGCCGCGCAAGCCGAGCCAGAGCCCGAGCAGCGCCGCGCCCATCAGGCCGCGCAGCGCGGTCAGCGCCAGCGGCGAAATCTCCGCGCCGATCAGTTTCATCAGCAGGAAGGACGAGCCCCACAGGCAGGAGCAGAGCAGCATCTGCCCGAGCAGCAGCGTGGTGCTGCCGGGCAGGGCAGGAGAGGGTTGGCCGGGCAGCGCCTGGGACATCTGGACACTCATCGTCGCCTCCGTGACGAGGCTCGACCATGCGACTCATTCTGGTACCATTGAAGTTCCGGTTTCGAGAATATCGATGGTACCAATTCTTGGGATCGCGCTGGCGATCCCCAAGACAGGCCGGCGCGAGGCGCTGCACCGTCAGCTCGCCGCCGCCATTCGCGACGGCCGCCTTGCGGCCGGTTTGCGCCTGCCGGCGACACGCGTCCTGGCCGAGGCGCTCTGCCTGTCGCGCAATACCGTGCTCGCGGCCTACGACATGCTGCTGGCCGAAGGCTACGTCGAGGCCAAAGCGGGCTCCGGCATCTATGTCGCGCCCTTGCGTCCACTCCGGGCCCCCCGTCGGCCAGCCGCTGCGGAGGACAAGGTCGATGGTCGCCTCGCCGCGTATTGGCGCCGGCCCGGCACCATGCCGACGGCCGGGCCGGAGCGGCCGGTCCGCTTCGACCTTCGCCTTGGCACGCCCGATATCCGGATGATGCCGCTCGCCATCTGGCAACGCCTGCATGCACGCGCCTTGCGTGCTGTTGCCCGGCGCGGCGAGGGTTATGGCGAGCCGGCAGGCCGCCTCGATCTGCGCGCGGCCATCGCCGCCCATGTCTCCTTCACCCGCGCCGTGGCGGCGCAGGCCGGCGACGTCGTCGTGACCGCCGGCGCGCAGCAGGCTTTCGACCTGATCGCGCGGATTCTGGTGACGCCCGGCCGGACGGTCGTCGCGGTCGAGAATCCCGGCTATCCGCCGCTGCGCCTCGCTTTCGCTGCGGCAGGCGCGCGGATCGTGCCCGTGCCGGTCGACGATGACGGACTCGTCGTCGAGGCGCTGCCGGCAGAGGCGAACATCGTCTGCGTCTCGCCCTCGCATCAGTTCCCGCTCGGCGTGGCGATGTCACTGCCGAGGCGTCTGGCGCTGCTCGGTTTCGCCAAGGCGAGCGGCGCGGTCGTCGTCGAGGATGATTACGACAGCGAGTTCCGCTATGGCGGCCGCCCACTCGATGCCTTGCAGACCCTCGATCGCGATGGGCTCGTCTTCTATGTCGGAACCTTCTCGAAGACGCTGTTTCCCGGCCTCCGGCTCGGCTTTGCCGTCGTTCCGGACTGGGCGAGGGCCGCGCTGCTCGCCGCCAGGCAGGCGGTCGACTGGCACGTCCCGCTCACCGATCAGGGCGCGCTCGCAGCCTTCATCGCCGAGGGCCATCTCGCCCGTCATGTCCGCCGGATGCGCCGGCTCTACGGCGAGCGCCGCGCGGCGCTTCTAACGGCTTTGAATGGCGATCTCGCCGCCTGGCTGACGCCGGTCGCCTCCGAGGCGGGGCTGCATCTCTCGGCTCGGTTCAAGTCCGGACTGTCGGGGGCGGCCGTCGCAAATGCGGCGGCGGAGGCAGGTGTCGCGGTCGAATGGCTCGAGCGCTACGCCGTCGGAGCGCCCGCATCGGCCGGGCTCGCCTTTGGCTTCGGGACGATTGGGGCCGACGAGATACCCGGAGCATTGGCTAGGCTCGAACCAGTCCTGCGCCGCGCCGCCGGCTGAGGTCCGGCGCGGCCGGCCTAGGCCGGCCGCCTCAAATTCCAGACCTGCTCAGCTCCAGCCGGCTTCCTGCTCGCAGGCCTTGCGGGCATTCGGGTTGGCCTTCTCCCACTGCGTGATCGAGCGGGTCTCGTTGTCACTCATCTTGCCGTTCATGCAGGTGCAGTAGGTGTTGACGACGCTGGCCGCGACCTTCGCGTCCTTGTTGTCGCTCAGGCACTGGTTGACCCATTTCTTGTCGTCGGCGCTCTGCGCGAAAGCAGCCGCGCTGGCCAGCACGCTGCCCGCCAGGAGCAGCGCCGAAAGCTTGAATGTCATGGTGAAGCCTCATCGGTGACCGCCTCGCTCGGCGGCGTCGCGATAGGTTGCGCGTGGGCTGGAGCAGTCAATCGGCCGGCTTGAACGGCCGTTCACAACAAGGCGTCCCCCACCGCTTTCAGCCACTCGGCACCCGCGGCGGTGGACGATGGTTCACAGCTTGGCCAGCACATCCCCCGGCGATTTCTCAGGTGCCCGGCTCAGCGCGATCGCGGCGTTGAGCTCGGCGCCATAGAGGAAGATCGCCGCCAGCCAATACAGGAAGACGAGCGCGATCATCGCGGTGGCGAGGCCGGCATAGGTGGTGACATAGGCGCCGGCGAAGGAATCGAGATACCAGCCGAAGGCAATGCCGCCGACGAGCCAGACCACCAGCGTCGTCAGGATGCCCGGCCACATCGCGCCGATATGCGGCGCCCGCGCCGGCAGCAGCTTGTGCGCGACGCTGAGCGCCAGCACCACCAGCACGGTCGCGCCCGCGATGCGCAGGAAGGCGAGCATGAAGCCGAGCGGGGCGATGGCCGGGGCGAAGCCGACGATGCCGCGCCAGAGCAGCGGGCCGAGCACGACCAGCAGTGAGAAAGCGAGCATGAAGACCGCGCCGCCGATCACATAGGCGATCGATTCCAGCCTTGTGCGCCACCAACTGCGCCATTCATAGGCCTCGTAGGCGCGATTGAGCCCGATCCTGACAGCCTCGACCCCCGAGGAGGAGAAGTAGAGGGCGAGGATCGCGCCGAGCGTCAGTGCGTCCTTGCGCACCGCGGTCAGCACCGAGCGGACCTCGCGCGCGATCGGCTCGGCGACCTCGCGCGGCCAGGCTTCGAGCAGCAACTGCGCCGCTTCGTCGGCCGCCGCCTGCGAGCCGAAGAAGCCGCCGAGCGCGGTGACCAGGATCAGGAACGGGAACAGCGACATCAGCATCGACAGTGCGATGTGGCTGGCGATCGCCCAGCCGTCATGGGCGATGAAGCGCTCGAAGGCGAGGGCGGGGACTGAGCGCAGCGACATACAGGTCTCGGGCGAGGCAGGGCGGTGATTGTGGCGGTTGCACCGCCGGTGGCAAGAGGTGTGCGCCGCCAAGCCGGATCAGGTCTCCCTCTGCCCGGCAAGAGCGCGGGAGCCCTCTCCCGGAACGGGGGAGGATTGGGAGGGGGCATCGCGCCGACGCTGGTTCGATGTCGCGCTGGCCCCTCTCCATCTCTCCCCCGTTCCGGGGAGAGAGGCGGCCTCATCGGCCTCGTCGCGTTCGGAACATACCCTCAAGGCGTCCGCATGCGGCGACAACTGCCTGAAACCAGCCTATCAGGCGCCTAGAAGGTCGCCGCAATGTTCGATTCCCCGCTCTTCCTGCGCCTGTCGCCGGTGCTCTTCGTCTTCCTCTGGTCGAGCGGCTGGATCGTCGCCGGCTATTCGGCACGCTATTCCGATGCGCTGACCTTCCTTTCGGTCCGTTTCGCCTGTGCCGGCCTTGCGCTCGCTGCATTGGCCTTCGCCCTTGGTGCACCCTGGCCGAAGAGCCGGCGCGCCATCATCGATTGCGCCATTGCTGGCATCCTGCTCCACGCCGTCTATCTCGGCGGCGTCTGGTGGGCGGTGCGTCACGGGCTGCCGGCCGGCGTTTCCGGGCTGATCGCCGGTTTGCAGCCGGTGCTCACCGCGCTGTTCGCGCCAATGATCATGCGCGAGCGCATCTCGTCGATCCGCTGGCTCGGCATCGTCTTCGGCTTCGTCGGAATCGCGCTGGTGCTGGAGCCGAAGCTGGTCGGCGTCGCGCCCGAGGCGCTGCAGGCGGTGGCGCTGCCGATCATCGTCAACGTCGTCGGCATGTTTGCCGTCACCTTCGGCTCGTTCTGGCAGAAGGCGCGCATCGTCGAGGGCGATCTGCGTACGGTGACGGCGGTGCAATACATCGCCGCCTTCCTGTTCACGCTGCCCTTCGCCTATTTGCTCGAGCCGATGCGGATCGAGTGGAACTTGACCATGGGCCTGGTGCTGGCCTGGTCGGTGCTGGCGCTCTCGCTCGGCGGAATCGGGCTCTATCTCGTGCTGATCCGCCGTGGTCAGGTCTCGCGCATCGCGACCTTCCTCTATCTCGTGCCGCCGGCCGTTGCGGTCGAAGCCTGGCTGCTTTTCGGCGAGACCCTGACGCCGATCCAGCTCGTCGGCATGGCGGTCGCCGTGTTCGGCGTCGTACTCGCCAGCCGCAAATAGCGCGCAGATGCGCAGCTGTCGATGATCGGCGCGCGATCTCCGGGTTCCCGGAAGCCGGTCGATGCTGTAGCCAGAGAGCATGAGGCGGCGGGCAGCCGCCGCGATGGCGACAGGGACGAGACGACCATGGCTGTGACGACCGAGACTCTTGCTGGCGCCTTCATCGGCGCTCGCCGTGGCCACAAGCTGATCGATATCGCGACCTTGCCGGTTCCCGCCGATGTCGACGCCGGCTTCGCGGCGCAGGCCGAGGTCAACCAGGGCATGGGCTATCCGCTCGCCGGCTGGAAGGTCTCGCTTGGCGAGGGCGGCCGGCCGATGGCTGGGCTGATGCCTGGCCCCTGGCTCAAATCCGGCGACACCTATCGCGGCGTGCACGGCGCCGAGCTGCGCGTCGAGATCGAGCTCGCCATCCGGCTCGGGCGCGACATGCCGCTGCGGCCCGGCCAGCCCTACACGCGCGAAGAGTTGATCGAGCATTGCGACGCCGCCCTTGTCGGCATCGAGATCGTCGAGAGCCGCATCGCCGACTGGACCAATGTGCCGTTCCCGCTCTGGCTCGCCGACGCCATGGGCCATGGCGGCTACCTCATCGGCCCCGAGGTCCCTTTCAGCATCTTCGACGACGTTCCGGCACTGACCTGCACGGTCGAGCTCGACGGCGACGTGCTCTATGAGCGCCAGGCGCTGCACGCCAATGGCGACCCGCTGGTCACCGCGCTCGCCTGGGCCAACCGTCCGGTCGAGGGGCCGCTCGGCCCGCTCAAGGCCGGCCAGATCATCACCACCGGCAGCCTCTGCGGCGGCGTGCTTGCGCCGACGGTCGGGCCAGTGATTGCCCGTCTCGACCCGGTCACGGCGATCTCCTTCGCGCTGGCCGAGCAGGGCGACTGAGATCAGGCAGCGATCCGATCGTTGGTCGTTCGGTAAAGTCCGGATGGCCAACGGTTCGTTCAGGTTTTCGGTTGAACGTGCGCTAATCCCGAGCGTCGAATTGTGATCAATTGGAGGCGCGATCACAAAATCAACGCATTCGCTGCGTTTTAGTTGAGTGGGGTTGGAGGTTTGATGCGGTCATGGCGGAGGCGGGGGATCGGACTAGCTGGCGGGGGCGTCTGCGCTTTCGCGGCGATTCTTGTCGGTGATGTCTCGCCTGCGCATGCCTTCGACCTGTCATCGCTCGACGTCTTCAATCTCTTCGGCAGCAAGGACAAGCCGCCGCCGGTCAGCGAGGCGACAGTTCCTTACGAGCTCAAGTTCGAGCTCGGCGATGTGCCCGATGCCAGCGCGCTGAAGCGTAGCCTGCAGGACGCCTCTCTGCTCTATCGCCTGCGCGAGGATGCGCCACCGGACGGCGAGACTCTGGCCCGCCGCGCCGCCGCCGACATCAATCCGCTGATCGATGCGCTCTGGGCCCAGGGTTATTTCAATGCGCAGGTCGCGATCGCGGTCGATGGTGTCGCGGTGACACAGGCCGGCGAGCCACCGCCGGGCCTCGCCCCGGCCGCGGAGCGCTATCGCAACCGCGCCCCGGCGCCAGTCGTGGTCACGGTCGACCCCGGGCCGCTCTTTTCGCTGCGCAATGTCGACATCGTTCCGGGCGCCCGTCGCGATCCGACCGCGGTGATTCCCGACCCTGGCAAGGTCTCGGGCCTCGTGCCCGGCGCGCCCGCGACCTCCTCGTCGATCCGGGCGGCTCAGGCCGCGCTGGTCGATTACTGGCGTGGCAAGTCCCGCCCGCTCGCCCGGGTCGTCGAGGTCCGCCCGGTCGTCGACCATGCCGCCAAGACGATGGACGTCGCACTCGTGGTCGATCCCGGTCCCGTCGCCGGCTTCGGCGACGTCTCGGTCACCGAGACCGGCGACATTCCGGCCGAGGTGATCCGCTCCTTCATCTATCTCGAGCCGGGCGAGCCCTATTCGCCCAAGGCGCTGACGGATACGCGCAAGTCGATCGCGACGATCCCTGCCGTCGGCTCGGTGCGCATCCGCGAAAGCACCACGCTCGACCAGGCCGGCAATCTGCCGATCTTCGTCGAGGTCAACGAACGGCCCAAGCGCCTGCTCGGCTTCTCCGCCCGCTATTCGACGATCGATGGCCCGGCGGTGAAGACCTATTGGGAACACCGCAACCTGTTCGGCGGCGCCGAGCGCCTGCGGCTCGAAGCGTCCGTCTTCTTCGCGCCACGCATCGACGGCACCAAGGTCCAGCGCTTCGGCGATTTCGAGCCGACCGATCTCGGCGCCCGCTTCTCGGCGAGCTTCCTGAAGCCGGCGCTCGGCGGCAGCCGCAACGACCTCCTGATCGACGCGAGCGGCGTGCGCGAGCGCGTCGGCACCAACCGCTATGGTGGCTACACGGCGCGCTACGCCAACATCACCACCACCATCCGCCACCGCTTCAGCGACGTCTTCTCGATCCAGGCCGGCATCGAGGCCGAGCGTGGCCAGACCAGCGACGTGCTCGGCCAGGTCGACTACATGCTGCTCGGCGTGCCGCTGTCGCTGCGCTACGATTCGACCGACAGCCAGCTCGACCCGACCCGCGGCATCAGGGTCGCCGCCTCGGTCACGCCCTATGCCGCCTTCGGCGACAGCGACGCGCCCTTCATCCAGAGCAAAGCATCGGTCTCCGGCTATTACGCCCTCGACGAGGATGCCCGCTACGTGCTCGCCGGCCGGATCGGGCTGGGTTCGATCGCCGGCGCTGCCCTCGACGAGGTGCCGGCGACACGGCGCTTCTATGCCGGCGGCGGTGGCTCGGTACGCGGCTATGCCTATCGCACGCTCTCGCCACTCGGCCCGCTCAATCGGCTGACCGGGGGGCGCAGCCTGTTCGAGGCCTCGGTCGAGGCCCGCATCAAGATCACCAACACCATCGGCATCGTGCCGTTCTTCGACGCCGGCATGGCCTTCGAGTCGCAGATCCCGAACTTCAAGGAGAAGATGCAGTACGCCGCCGGCCTCGGCCTGCGCTACTACACGCCGATCGGGCCGATCCGCGTCGACGTCGCCGCCCCGCTCAACCCGCGCAAGGGCGACAAGCCGGTCGCTCTCTATATCAGCATCGGGCAGGCCTTCTGATGGGCGCGCTCCGCATCTCTCGACTTCTTGCCGGACTCGCGGCGCTCGTCATCGCCGCGGCGCTGGTCCTGGTCACCGGCCTCGGCGGTTTCGCGCAGAACGCCGGCGATCGCGGCGTCATCGCCGATTTGATCTCGAAGGCGCTCACGACTGATGGCAGCCAGGTCTCGATCGGCGCGGTCGACGGTGCGCTTTCCTCCGACGCGACCATCCGCGACATCGTCATTTCCGATCGCGATGGCCCCTGGCTGCGACTCGACCGCGCCCGGCTGGTCTGGACTCGCTCGGCGCTGCTGCTGCGCCGGCTTGAGGTCAATCGGCTCGAGATCGGCAAGCTTGAGATCCTGCGCAAGCCGCTGCCGGATCCCGCCGCTGCCGCGGCGCAGGCCAATGCCGGGCCGATCCTGCCCGAATTGCCGCTCAAGGTGATCATCGAGGCCTTCCAGCTCGGTGAGCTGGCGCTGGGCCCGACCGTGATCGGCGCGCCCGCCAGGCTTTCGGCGACCGGCGCGGCCCGCCTCGGCCCACCGAACGAGGGGCTCGATTTCCGGCTTGCCGGGCGCCGGCTCGACATGGGCGGCACGCTCGACGTCAACCTGCGCTTCGTGCCGCAGTCGACGCAGCTCCAGCTCGCGCTCAAGCTCGACGAGCCGGCGGGCGGACTGATCTCGACCATCGCCGACCTGCCAGATAGGCCGCCAGTCAAGCTCGACCTCACCGGCGATGGCCCGCTCGATCGTTTCCGCGCAACGCTCGCCTTTACCGCCGGCCCGACCATCGGCGCCAACGGCACCGCCGATCTCAGCCGCCAAGGCGCAGGCAGGCTGCTCCTGCTCGCGCTCGATTCGCGTATCGCCGGCCTGATGCCACCGCCGGTCGCGCCAGTGTTCGAGGGCTCGACCCGGCTCGACGGCACTGTCGGTCTACCCGATAGCGGAGCCGTCTCCGTCGACCAGATGACGCTGGTCTCGGCCTTGGCCCGGCTCGACGTCAGCGGGCGCTACGGCGCCGACAAAAATCTCGATTTCAAGATCACTGCCGCCGCCCGCCCCAATGCCGAGGGCCGTACCGTCGCCTCCGGCGCCGAGATCGCCAAGCTCGCCTTCGACGCGACGATCAAGGGCCCGGCCGCCGGCCCGCGTATCAACGCCAGCCTGCAGGCGGAGGGCGCGAGCGTTCCGGCCGGTAAGCTCGGCAAGCTCGACTTCACCTTCACCGCGACGCCGACCGGCGCCCTCAACGATCCGGCGACGCGCACCGTGCTGGTCTCCGATGGCGAGGCCTCCGGGGTCGCTCTCGCTGATCCCGGGCTCGCGCGCTTCATCGGCGACCGCCTGCGCTTCACCTTGCGCGGCACCGCTTCAGAAGGCGGGGGCGGCGAGTTCGAGACGTTGAGGCTCAGCTTCGGCGGAGCGGAGCTCGGCTATGCCGGCCGTCTCGATCCGGCTCGCATCCTCGGCAAGGTGCAGGCGCGGTTGCCCGATCTCTCGCGGCTCAGCATGCTCGCCGGCCGCCCGCTCAAGGGCTCGGCCGCCGTCAGCGCCGATGTCGACGCCGAGCCGAAGAAACGACTCTACGCCGTCAAGCTCGATGGTGGGGCCGAAGCACTGACGCTCGGCCAGGAGGCGCTCGACCGGCTGCTCGCCGGCAAGCTCACGCTCGGCGGCGAGGTCAGGGTGCCGGGCAGCGGCGGCCTCATCGTCAACGGCCTGCGCATTGCCGGAACCCATGTCGCGGCGACGGCCGACGGCGCGCTCGCCGCGCAAGGGTCGAGCCTGCGCGCCAACATTGCGATTCCAGATCTGCGCCGTGCCGATCCGAAACTGTCGGGGCAGGGCGCTTTCGATGCGACGCTGACCGGCCCGCTCGACAAGCTCGACGCCAGGCTGAAGGCGGGCATCACCAATGCGACCGCGCTCGGCCGGCCGGTGCCGCGTCTGGCACTCGATGCCAATCTCCGCGATCTGCAAGGGATGCTGTCCGGCGATGCGCGCCTGTCCGGCGAGATCGAGGGCAAGCCGGCGACGGGAACCCTGCGATTCGCGAAGGGAGACAGCGGCGGCTGGAGCCTGCCGCAGCTCGACATCGCGATCGGGTCGGCCGCCCTCAACGGCACGCTCGATCTCGACGGCGCCAATCTCGCCGACGGCACTCTCAAGCTCGCCGCTCGCAATCTCGACGATCTCTCGGCGTTGGCGCTGACAAAGCTGGGTGGCCGCATCGAGGCCGATCTCAAGCTCACGCGCCCCAATGGCGGCCAGAATCTCGATCTGAAGGCCAACGCCCAGAAGCTTGTTGCGCCTAGTCTTTCGATTGACCGGCTCGATGCCGCGGTCGCCATCGCCGATGCGCTGCGCAAGCCGCTGATCAATGGCAATGTCCAGATTGACCGCGCTGTCATCGTCGGTGAACCGGTGAGCGCGATCCGACTGGTCTCGACCGGCGCCTCCGACGCCAGCGACATCAGCCTCGACGCCACGGCGCGCGGCTTCTCGCTGGCCTCCAAGGGCCGGCTCTCGGTCGCCGATCCCTTGCGCTTCGATCTCGCCAGCTTCACGGCCACCCGCGACGGCCGCCGGATCGCGCTGGCGAAGCCGGCGAGCTTCACCGCGATCGATGGCGGCGTCGCGATCCGCGACCTTGCCATCGCGCTCGATGGCGGCCGGATCACGCTCGATGGCGAGGCCGGCAGGGCGCTCGATCTGCGCTTCGCCGCGCAGAACGTGCCGCTCTCGGCCGCGCGCCTGGCTTCGCCGACGCTCGATCTCTCCGGCACGCTCGATGCCGAGGCGACGATCAAGGGCACGCCCGAAGCGCCGACAGGCCCGTGGCGCGTCCGCATCGCCCGCCTCGTCGCTCCCCAGACCCGCTCCGCCGGCCTGCCGCCGATCGAGATCGCCGGACAAGGCGCGCTCAATGGGCGTCAGACCAGTCTCGACGCCAGCCTGAACGCCGGCCGCTTCGTCAGCGTGACCGCCAAGGGTACCGCGCCGCTCGGTGGTGACGGCGCGCTCGACCTTTCTGTTCAAGGCCGAGCCGATGCCGCGCTCGCCAACACCCAGCTCGCCGCCGACGGCAGGCGGCTGACCGGCCAGCTCGCGCTCGACCTGCGCGCCGGCGGCACGCTCGCTGCGCCGCGCTTCTCCGGCGGCGCGACCCTCTCCGGCGGCAGCTTCAACGACGCTCTTCAGGGCGTGAAGCTGACCGGGCTCGAAGCGCGCGTCGCGGCCAATGGGCCCGAACTCGTGATCGAGCGCTTTGCGGCGCAGACACCGGGCGGCGGCACGCTCTCGGCCCGCGGCAATGTCAAACTCGATCCTGAGGCTGGCTTCCCCGGCACGATTCGCATCGAGGGCAAGCGGGCCCAGCTCGTCGACAGCGGTCTCGTCAGGGCAGTCACCGATCTCAATCTCGAGCTGGCGGGTCCGCTGGCGCAGCGGCCGCGAATCGCCGGGCGCGTCGATGTCGCGACCATCGAGGTCGCCGTGCCGGACCGCCTGCCGTCGAGCTCGCGGCCGGTCGACGGCATCCGCCACGTCAACGCCAAGGGACAGGCTGCGGCTCGCCTCGCCGCCGAGCGCAAGGCTCGCGCCGTCGCGGCGCGCAAGGGCGGCCGTGCGCCGGCCTTCGATGCCGTGCTCGACATTGCCGTCTCGGCACCGGGGCGCGTCTTCATTCGTGGCCGCGGCATCGATGCCGAGCTCGGCGGCGATCTGCGCGTCGGCGGCACCTCTGCCGCGCCAGCGCTGACCGGTGGCTTCGATCTCCGGCGCGGGCGGCTCAGCCTCGCCAGCCAGCGCCTCGACTTCAGCCGTGGCCGCATCACCTTCTCCGGCGACGTGATGCCGACGCTCGACTTCGTCGCCGAGACCCGCGCCGCCGACGTCACCGCGCGGATCATCATCTCCGGCGAGGCGTCGGCGCCGGAATTCACCTTCTCCTCCTCGCCCGAGCTGCCCCCGGACGAGGTGCTCTCGCGCCTGCTCTTCGCCCGCGCTTCCGGCTCGCTCTCGCCCTTCCAGGCGCTGCAGCTTGCCCAGACCGCGGCGCAGTTCTCCGGCGCGGGCGGCGACGATGTCTTCGAGCGCATCCGTCGCTCGCTCGGCGTCGACAACCTCGATGTCCAAATGGGGCCGGGCGGGCCGACGGTCGGTGTCTCGCGCGCGCTCACCGACAACATCACGCTTGGCGTGAAGGCCGGCGCGAAGCCGGAGGACAGCGGCGTCTCCGTCGGCATCGACGTGACCCGCCGCCTGAAGCTCCAGGCCGAGACCAATGCCGATGGCAGCGCCGCGGTCGGTGTCGGGGCCGAGTGGGAATACTGACGCTCCGACTCGATCGTCGAGATCACGCCGCAGATTCGCAGCCGGAATGGCCGATAGGCGGCTCTGGAAGTCTGCAAACGGCCCTATGCGGTTAACGCTCTCTTAAGTTCGACCCTCAAAGCGTGGCCGAGGTGCAACACCGGGGGGCAAAGCGGGTCAACGGCGGGGACTGTGGCGTGATCATGGTTGATCGGCGGCCGGGCATTCGTAATGGTGACTGTGCGGCGGGACGTTCCCGGTCGCTGTTTTTCGTCTTCGCCTCCGAACGGTTCGGGGACGCGGGCGAAAGACCGGGATAGGCGGGTTCGCCGGTTTGGTCTCCTGGGGCCGCCGGCAAGGGACACGCCGAAGCCCGAGGGTCTCGAAACTCTTTTGGAGGTTATCAAATGAAGCTCGTAAAGAGCCTCCTCCTCGGTTCCGCCGCCGGCATCGCCGCGGTTGCCGGGGCACAGGCCGCCGACCTTCCTTCGCGGAAGGCCGCACCGGTCGAATACGTTCGCGTTTGCTCCGCTTACGGCGCGGGCTTCTTCTACATCCCGGGCACCGACACCTGCCTTCGCGTCGGTGGTCGTGTTCGCGCTGAGTACACCATCGGTTCGCGTTACGGCGACACCAACGACGGCTACGGCTCCCGCTCGCGCGGTCGTCTGAACGTCGACGCCCGCACCGCGACTGCCTATGGCACGCTGCGCACCTTCTTCCGCTATGAGCTGACCGTCAGCTCCGGCTTCTACAACAGCACGGTCGGCGGCAACCAGGGCATCGTGTCCCCGGGCGCTGGTCGTTCGAACGCTGCTGTCGCTGCCGGTGGCCTGACCTCCAACTCGACCGCTTCGAACCTCGATCTGGCCTTCATCCAGTTCGGCCCGATCACCGCCGGTCGCGCTCAGTCGTTCTTCGACTTCTACGCCAACGACTGGACGTTCTCGACGGTCCGTACGGCTGACTCGCGTCTCAACCTGTTGGCCTACACCGCTACCTTCGGTTCGGGCTTCTCGGCGACGATCTCGCTCGAAGACCGCATCACCGGCACCGGTGGCCGCGAGAACGGCGTTGTCTCCCCCGGTGGCGCCTCGACGCTGCTCGGCACGAACTTCCCCGATGTCGTCGCCTCGCTGCGCGTCGATCAGGGCTGGGGTTCGGCTCAGTTGTCGGCCGCTCTCACCCAGCGTAGCGTGAACAACGTTGCTCTCGGCGTTCGGAACGAGGACGAGTGGGGCTTCGCTGTCCAGGGCGGCGTGAAGGTCAACCTGCCGATGCTTGCGGCTGGCGACGCACTGTTCCTGCAGGCCGCTTATGCGGACGGCGCTCTTGGTTACCTCGGCTGGGGCGGCGCCTTCGGTTCGGGCCGTATCCTTGCTCAGGGCGCTCAGCTGACCGTCAACGACATCAGCGTCGATGTGTTCGGCAACACCAAGACTGCCACCGGCTGGTCGGTTGTCGCCGCTCTGCGTCACTTCTGGACCCCGACCCTGCGGTCGGAGCTGGTCGCGTCGTACTCCGAGCTTAAGCTCGGCTACGTCCCTGGCCAACCAGGCGGTCCCGGGCGTGGTTGCCCGTCCGCTTGATCCGAAGGAGCTGATCGTTGCTGGTAACCTGATCTGGTCGCCGGTTTCGGGCCTCGATATCGGTGTTGAGATTCTCTACACCCGCACCGAGCTGAAGCAGGCCGTTCTGGCCGGCACCGACGGCGGTGGCCGCGGTCCGAACACGATCAAGTCCGACGACGCTTGGGCTGGCCGTCTCCGCATCCAGCGCGACTTCTGATCGATCTTCCGATCGTTCAAGGAAAGCCCCGGGGAAACCCGGGGCTTTTTTCGTTTCCGCAGCGCGGAAACCCTGCCTGTCTCTCACAAGGGCGAGGTGGTCGCTTGCTTGACTTGGGGCCGCGATGGGGCGTGATTACAGGGGGCCGCGGATGTCCGGATTCGGCGCAAGCGACCCTTGGGACGAGGCGGGGATTTCGGCATGGCGCGCAACGCCGGTTGGCTCTGGGGGCTTGTTCCACTGGCCTTGCTCTGGGCGTCAGCCAACGTCCTGAACACCGAACCCGTACGCCGTGACATCGAAACCAGGGCGCTTGCGGCAAACGCGGTGGCAGGAGCTGCCGCTGGCGCGCGCGGCGTCTCCGTTCGGGTCAGCGGCCGGGATGTCTATCTCGACGGTGAAGCCGTCACGACCGATGGCGCAAGCAAGGCACTGGCGCAGCTGCAATCGGAGTTCGGTGTCCGCCGTGTGCTCGGCGGCTTGACGCAGGTCATTGCGCAGAAGCCCTACAGCTGGTCGGCGACGCGGCAAGGCAACCTCGTGACGTTGTCAGGCTTCGTGCCGGACGAGGCGATTGCGACCGCGAGCGTGTCTGCGGCTCGGGCGCTTGGTACGGAGCTGCGGGTCGACGACCAGCAGAAGGTCGCCTTCGGCGCACCGCCCGGCTTTGCCGAACTCGCGGGCAGCCTGATGCGCGATCTCGGGCAGCTTTCCGCAGGGAAGGTCGCGCTGGACGATTCCCGATATTGCGTCGAAGGCACTGCCGCGACGCCGCGGAATTTCCTGAATTTGCGCGAGGTCGCGTCTACCGCCGCTCCGAAGGGCTTCACGCGCGTCGACTGCGCGCTCAGTCCACCGACGATGACCCCCTATCGCTGGAGCGTTGAGAAAAGCGCGGCCGGTGCTGTTACGATCGCGGGCTATTATCCGTCCGACGCGGCGCGCCGCGAGATCGCGGCGCTGCTCGCGCGCGCCTTCCCCGCGGCCGGCGCGGTGACCGATCGCACGCTGCCAGCCGCCGGCGAGCCGCAAGCTTTCGCCACCAAGGTAGCGCGCGCCATCGCCGATCTCGCCCGCCTGCGCAGCGGCAAGGTCGAGATCGAAGGCGGCAGCTATCGCATTTCGGGGCAGGGGCCGGAGACTTACGAGGCCTGCGAGGCGCTCAAGCTGAACATCGCACAGGGCGACGGTCCCGATTCGGTCGCGCTCGCCAGCATCGCCTGCCCGCCGGCGCCACCACCGACGCCGACGCGTGAGCCGACGCCCGCTCCGCCCACCAGTTCCGCTTCGCCCGCCCCGTCGCCGCCGAACGCGCCGGTGTCGGCTCCGCCGCCGCAGGCGCCGGTCAATCCCGCGCCTAGCGCACCGAGCCCGACTGCGATCGTCGAACCGCCGCCTTTGCCGCCCGCCGCGGCGAAACCGCTGCAATGGCGCGCCGAGAAATCCGAGGTCGGCATCGTCCTCTCCGGCGCCGCGCCAGACGCTGCGGCCAAGGCGGCTGCGCTCGAGGCGGCGCGCGCGGCGCTGTCTGGCGGCGATGTCGTCGATCGGACCGTGCTCGAGGATAACCCGCGGGGGCGGCGCTGCCTTTGGCGAGGCGACACGCTTCGCGCTCGGTCTCCTCGGCAGGATGGCGCAGGGCGGTGTCTCGCTGGCCGGATCCACCTTGAGTCTCACCGGCGCGGCAGCAGACAAGGCTGGCTGGCAGGCTTTGGACGAAACGTTGAAAGGCAAGGTCCTCCCGGCAGGGCTTTCGCTTTCGGGCCGGCCGTCACTCACTCTGCGCAGTTACGGCTTCACGGCTTCGATCGATAAATCGGGCGGCTATCTCAACGGCTACCTGCCCGATGCCGCGGCCAAGGAGGCAATCGCGGCGCTGATCGAGGCGTCGCCGCTGCGCGGGCGGATCAGTGACGAAACTGAGGTCCTGCCGGCTGCGCCGACCGGCTTCGGCGTCGCGGCGCGCGGGGCCGTGCAGGATCTGCTGCGGCTCGATCTTGGTTCGGCCAGCGTGGTCGATCGCGAGGTCAATGTCCGCGGGCTGACCTGCCGCGCGCTGATCCGCGACGAGGTCGAAACCAATCTGGCCAGTGGCCTGCCGCAAGGCTTCTCCGGCAAGGCCGAGGTCGGCATGCGCCAGACCGGCTGCGTCATCGATCCGCCGAGCAATTGCCAGAACGAGCTCGATGCGCTGACCCAGCGCTACTATGTGATGTTCGGCCAGGGCACCGCCGTGGTGACGCTCGATCCGGTGACCGAGCGCGCCATGACCGAAGCTGCCGGCATCCTGAAGCAATGCTCGGCTTCGCGCGTCACCATCGAGGGCCACAGCAATCTCGACGGTGAGCGAAGCGGCTTCAACAATCTCGATTTGTCGAACCGCCGGGCGCTGCGCGTCCGCGAGGAGCTGATCGGTCGCGGCATCGGTCCCGCTCAGCTTGAGGTCAAGGGCTACGGCACCGAGCGGCCGCTGGTCGCCCATGGCGACCCTGAGGCGCGGGTGAAGAACCGCCGCGTCCAGTTCACCGTGGCGAAGTAGGAGGGCGGCGATGCTCTATCTCGCGATCCAGTTCGCCTGGTTCCTCGTTGCCGCCTTCGCGGTCGGCCTCGTCTTCGGCTGGCTCAGTGGGAGAGGCGGCCCGCGCGGCCCCGTCGCCGGCCTCACAATCCTCTGGGCCGCGTTGGCAGCGCTGGTCTGGTTCCGGTTGGTCAACGACCAGGCGGCGTTCTGGATCGAGACGGCACTGCTCCAGCTGCTCGCTTATGCCGCAGGCTGCCTGATCGGCAGCCTGTCCGCCAGCGAAGGCGAAGCGCTTCCGGCGCTCGCTGCGCCCGCGCCGCGCCTTGCGCTACCCCAGCCCGCTCCGGCACTTCCGGCGCCGGCCAAACAGGTGGTTACCGCCAGCGCGCGCGAGACCGAGCCCGCTCTCATGCCCAAGGTCGAAGGTGAGGATGCACTCGCCGGCGAGCGCCCGGCCGGTTTGCCCACGGCCCACGGCGCTGCCGATAACCTCAAGCTGATCAAAGGCATAGGCTTGCAGAACGAGGGGCGCCTGCAGGTGCTCGGCATCTGGCATTTCAGCCAGATTGCTGCCTGGACGCCAGAGAACGTCGATTGGGTCGGCGCCTATCTCGCTTTCCCGGGCCGAATCGAGCGCGAGGAATGGGTGAAGCAGGCCGCGGCCTTGGCGGGACCGGCGGCTGACGCGTCAGTTCCGATCTCCGGCGCGGCGCTCGAAGGCAAGCGCCCAGGCAATCTCCTGCCCGCGGCCCGTGGCGGCAAACCGGATGATCTCGGCCTGATCAATGGCGTCGGCCCGGCGATCGCCGAGAAGCTGAATGGCCTCGGCATCTGGCATTTCGACCAGATCGCCGCGCTCGGCCCGGACGAATTGCGCTTCCTCGCCCACCACACCGACTTCCCGGGCCGAGACGTCGCGGAACAATGGCAGGCCGAGGCGAAGATCCTCGCCGCCGGCGGCCAGACCGAGCACTCGCGCGCCGTGAAAGGCAAGCGCGGCAAGCGCAAACGCTGAACGGCCGCGCTGCGCTCGGTATCGCCGGGCGCTACCCGAACGAAGCCTCCAGCATCGTGAGGTAATCGGCTGCGCTCGCAGGCCGCGCATTGGTCGCGCTCGAATGGTCCTGCGTCGCCGCCTCCGCAATCGCGGACAGGACCTCGCGCGGCAGGCCCATCTGCGCGAGTGTCCCCGGCAGGCCGAGGCGCTGCGTCAACCCGGCGACCCAGCCGGCGAGATCGGCATCGGCGGGCAGGCTGAGCACGCGGCGGATTTCGGCGTATTTCGCCGCTGCTGCCGCTTCATTGAAGCGCAGCACGGCCGGCAGCAGCACGGCGTTGAGCGTGCCGTGATGCAGCGAGACCTGCTTCAGGCCGCCGAGCGGATGTGAGAGGGCATGGACGGCGCCGAGGCCCTTCTGGAAGGTCAGGCCGCCCTGCAGGGCCGCCATCAGCATCTCCTTGCGTGCCTCGCGGTCAGAGCCGTCGCGTGTGGCGCGCTCGATATGGCCGGCGGCGCGCTTCAGCCCGTCGAGCGCGATCGCCTCGGCGGGTGGGTTCTCGCGCGGGCTTAAGTAGGTCTCGATGCAGTGGGTGAGCGCGTCCATGCCGGTCGCGGCGGTGAGACCCGCGGGCAGGCCGAGCGTCAGCTCGGGATCGCAGATGGCGAGCTTCGGGATCAGGTAGGGCGAGATGAAGCCGAGCTTGCGACCGTCCTTCAGCGTGATCAGCGCGGCGCGGCCGACCTCGCTGCCGGTGCCTGCGGTGGTAGGCACGGCAATCACCGGCGCGACCTTGCTCGTGACCTTCGGGATGCCGCCGAGGATCGCGGCATAGGTCTCGAGCGGGCCGTCATGGCTGGCGAGCAGGGCGACGCCCTTGGCGAGATCGATCGGCGAGCCGCCGCCGATGGCAACGAGCCCGTCGCAGCCATGCTCGCGATAGAGCGCGACCGCGGCCTCGACGGCCTCCTCGGTCGGATTGGTCGGGGTATCGACGAAGAGCGGCGCATTGCCGAGCACAGGCGAGGCGGCACGCAGCCGGTCGATCAAGTCGGTCGCCGCCAGACCGCGATCGGCGACAATCAACGGTCGCGCGATCTTCAGGTCGGTCAGGCCCGGTGCTATGGCCTTGAGCTCGCCGAAGCCGAATTGCACCGTGGTCAGATAGGTGATCGTCGCCATGAAGTCCTCCCGCCCGCGCAACCTGTCGGGCGGGCTTGAGATTTGTGGCGCGCCCGGCGTAAGGGCGCCAGCCCCAGCGTCCCGCCGCCGACGCAGGACAGCTCTCCGAAAAGCGCGGTCAGGGCGTTGGCGAGTTGGCGGCCTGCCGCTCCCGCCAGTAGCGCGACGCCAGCGGCCAGAGATGCCAGGCGACGCTGCCGAGCAGGGCGAAGCCGAATAGGAACGCGCGCCGCGCGCCGCTGGTCAGCGTCTCAGCGGTGGCGTCGTAGGCGAGGAAGGTCTTGCCGCGCGAGGTCGCCTCGTAGACCAGCTGACGATGCGGATCGACGAGGAAGCGGACCTGCTGGCCGGAGTCGAGCCGATCGATTCCGTCGACCCAGAGGCCGCGGGCTGGCCGGTAATAGCGCTGGCGGTAGATCTGCTGGTTGTCGCCGAGCGCGACCAGCGGAATGTCCTGGGTCCGGTAGGTGGTCGAACCGCTGCGCCCCGAGCTGACGCGCATCAGCGGCGCGCTGTAATTGATCGGGCCGACATGGTCGGCGACCAGGAGATCGCCGCGCGCCAGCGGCAGGGTGCGCAGGCCGGCGATGAGCAGCCAGAGGCCGAGGACGAGGGAAATCGCGGCGCCGAGCCAACTCCAGAAATCGGGCGGTTTGTCAGCCTCGGCCATCGCGCCTCCGGATCAGTTCTGCTCGACGGTAACACGCTCCTTGGCGTTCTCAGAGGCCGAGTTGCCTGCACGCCTTTCGAGCACGAGCAAAGCGAGTCCGGCGGCGATGATCAGGGCGGAACCGAACAGCATGGCGGGCTTTGGCCAGTCGCCGAAGACGAACCAGCCGAAGACCAGCGCCCAGATGATCAGCGTGTACTGATAGGGCACGACGACCGAGGCTTCAGCCAGCTTGAGCGAGCGGGTGACGCAGAGATGCGCGACCATGGCGACGATACCGAGCAGGCTGAGCAGGCCGATATCGGGGACGCTCGGTGTCACCCAGCCGAAGGGCAGGAGCAGCAGGCCCATCACCAGCGCGCCGAATGTCTGCCAGAAGACCAGTGTCACGTCGGGCGTGCCGCGCAATTGCCGGCCGATGATCATCATCGCGGCGAAGGAGAAGCTGCCGATCAGCGCGATGATCGCCGGCAGGGACAGGCTCTCACTCGACGGGTTGAGCGCGATCGCGACGCCGACGAAGCCGGCGACCACGGCGAGCCAGCGCCCGGCATCGACCCGTTCGCCGAGCAGCAACGCCGCCAGCACGACGGCCCAGACCGGTGCCGCCAGCCAGAGCGTCATCGTGTCGGCGAGCGGCAGATAGGACACCGCCCAGTAGAACAGCGCGACTTCGCAGGAGCCGAGCGTGACGCGCAGGACCTGCAGGCCCGGCCGCTCGGGCCGGAGCGTGCGACCGAGGCCCTGCTTCACCACGAAGGGAATGATCGCCAGCAGGGCGGCGCCAGAGCGCAGCAACAGGATCTGGCCGACCGTATAGGTCGCGACCAGCCATTTCCCCATCACGTCGTTGAGCGAGAACAGCAGGATGCCGAGCAGCATCATCAGGATGCCGGCGAGGGTGGCGTTTCGGGAGGGCATGATCTGACGAATGAGGCGGGAAAGGCGCTTCTCATGACCCGTCGTGCGCGCAAGGGCAAGCCCGCACACGCAAGGGGGAGGGCGCGCATCTGCGGTCTTTAATTTCGTATTGACTTAATTAAGTGAATAGCTAAATAAGATGCATGGATCGCTTCACCGCTCTTGCCGACCCGACCCGCCGTCGCATCGTCGAGATGCTCGGCCAGCACGCCATGGCGGCTGGCGAGATCACGGCGCAGTTCGGCATGAGTGCGCCGGCGATCTCGCAGCATCTCAAGGTGCTCAAGGAGGCGGGGCTGGTGAGCGTCGAGGTCAGTGGCCAGCGCCGCATCTACCGGCTCGATCCGGAAGGCCTTGATGCCTTCGAAGCCTGGGTCAGGCAGGTCCGCGGCTTCTGGAATGCCGGGCTCGACCGCCTGGAACGAGAACTCGCAAAGCCCGAAGACGAGTAAGGAGAGCAGTCATGAACGAGTATGGCGTGGTACTGGAGAGCGGCGCTGTCCGCTTCGAACGCCTTTTGCCCGGTCCGGTCGAACGGGTCTGGTCCTATCTCACCGACTCCGACAAGCGCGGCACCTGGCTGGCCTCCGGCCAGCTCGAGCCACGCGTCGGCGGCACGGTCGATCTCCTGTTCAAGCATTCGGAAATCACCAGCGAGCGGCCGCCGGGGCGCTATCGCGAAATGAACGACAAGGGTTGGCCCTCTAAGGGAACCGTCACGCGCTACGAGCCGATGACCGCGCTGGCGATGACCTGGCCGGGCGAGGGGAGCGCCACCTCCGAGGTGACCTTCGAGCTCACGCCCGAGGGCGACAAGGTCAAGCTGGTGCTGACGCATCGCAAGCTCGCCAACAAGGCGGAGATGACCGATGTCTCCGGCGGCTGGCACGCCCATCTCGGTATCCTTGAAGACAAGCTCGCCGGCGATCCACCGCGCGGCTTCTGGTCGAAGATCGCAGGGCTGGAGGCGGAGTACGCCAAGCGTTTCGCCGATCTGCCGGTCTGAGAAGGGCCGGTCTGCTGTGATCCCCAAGCGAGGGGGAGAGCTGCTCTCCCCCTCGTGACTTGGTAGGCAGGTGCCAAATCGACTAAACATACTCCGTTGCAACGGAGTATGTCCGTCATGCTGATCAAGCGCCGCGCCGGCTGGGAAATTCCCGAGAGCCAGGCGACATCCGAGGCCGTCTTCCTGAACAGGCGGCAATGGCTCGCCGGTGGTGCCGGTCTTATCGCTGGAGCTGCCCTGTCGCAGGACGCCCAAGCGCAAGGAGCCGATCCAACGCTTGACCTCTACCCGGCCAAGCGCAACGCGGCCTACACGCTCGACCGGCCAGTGACGGACGAGGAGCTGGCGGCGAACTACAATAATTTCTACGAGTTCGGCACCTCGAAGGAGGTGGCTGCTTCGGCCAAAAGGCTGGTCACCCGGCCTTGGACGATCACGATCGACGGGCTGGTCGAGAAGCCGTTCGAGATCGGCATCGACGACCTCATCCGGAAGGTCACGCTGGAGGAGCGGCTTTATCGCTTCCGCTGCGTCGAGGCCTGGTCGATGGCGGTGCCGTGGACGGGCTTCACGCTGAAGCAGCTCGTCGCGCTGGCCAAGCCCCTGTCGGGGGCGAAATACGTCCAGATGCAGACCTTCATGAACCCGAAGGTCGCGCCGGGCCAGTCGCAGCGCTGGTATCCCTGGCCTTATACCGAGGGGCTGACCATCGCCGAGGCGACCAACGAGATGGCGCTGATGGTGACCGGCATCTACGGCAAGCCGATCCCGAACCAGCATGGCGCGCCGCTACGATTGATCACGCCGTGGAAATACGGCTTCAAGTCGGTGAAATCGATCAGCAAGATCAGCTTCGTCGCCGAACGGCCGAAGACCTTCTGGGAGGGTTTGCAGGCATCCGAATACGGCTTCTGGGCTAATGTGAACCCGGAAGTCTCGCATCCGCGCTGGAGCCAGGCGAGCGAGCAGGTGCTGGGCTCGCGCGACCGCAAGCCGACGCTGCTGTTCAACGGCTATGCCGAGCAGGTGGCGGATCTCTACAAGGGACTGGAGAAGGAACGGCTCTGGACTTGACCGCCTGCTGGCAGAAAGCGGGTGCCGCACGGGCGGCATTTGCGCTAGCCTTCGACCCATGCAGAACATTTGTCTCTTCACCACAGCAATCGGCTCCTGCGCTTTGGTTTGGCAGGGCGATCGCATCATTGCGGCGCAATTGCCTGAGCGGGACGAGGATGCGGCCCGGCGCCGCCTTGCGAAGCGTTTCCCCGATGCGGCCGAGGCCGAGCCGCCGCCCTTCGTGCAGCAGGCGATCGACGATGTCGTCGCCCTGCTCGCCGGCGAACGGCGTGATCTCGCGCACCTGCCGATCGATCTCTCGGCGACGCCGGAGTTCAATCGCCGCGTCTACGCCGTCGCTTTGGCGATCCCGCCCGGCGAGACGCTGACCTATGGCGAGGTCGCGGCGCGGATCGGCGAGCCCGGTGCGGCGCGGGCCGTCGGCGTGGCGCTCGGCCAGAACCCGATTCCGATCATCGTGCCCTGCCATCGCGTGCTCGCCGCGGGCGGCAAGACCGGCGGCTTCTCGGCCGATGGCGGCGTCGAGACCAAGCTGAAGATCCTGACGATCGAGAGGGCGCGCACCAGCGCCGAGCCGTCGCTGTTCGACGCCCTGCCGCTGCAGGCAAGGCAGCGATAGGGAACGCGCCTGCTCAGGCCGCCTGCTTCTCGGCCTTCGCGATCAGCCGGCCGATGCGGCGGACCATGTCCTTGCTGCCGAGCAGGGGCGCGTGGCCCTGGCCCGGCGCGGTGAAGGTCTCGCAGCGCGGATGGCGGGTGCCCATCTCGACCAGCGTCTTCTCGGCCAGCAGGTCGGAGTTCTCGCCGCGGATCGCCAGCACCGGGACATGGTTCAGCGCTGCGAAATAGGGCCAGAGCTCGGGCAGCGGCGCTTCGAGGTCGAGCTCTTCCAGCGTCTTCAGCAGGCGGGGGTCGTAGTCCGGCACCAGCGCGCCATTGCGCTCGGTCCAGGTCCGGCGCGCCATCACCTCCCATTCGGCTGCGCCGAAGAGTGGGAACTGCTGGTCCGACAGCCGCTTCAGGATCTCGGCGCCCTCGGCGAAGCTGCGCGGCGTCGGCAGCTTGCCGACATAGCCGCGAATGCGCAGCAGCCCGCGCGCGTCGATCACCGGCCCGACATCGTTGAGCACCACGCCGCGGATCGCTGCAGGTCGCGCCGCCCCCAGCGCCATGGTCAAAAGCCCGCCACGCGAGGTGCCGACGAAGACGGCTTCCCCGACGCCGGTTGCCGCAAGCATCTGCATGAGATCGTCGAGTTCGATGCGGATGTCGTAGTCGCGCCAGTCCTTGGCATAGTCGGAGCGGCCGCGGCCGCGATAGTCGAGCGCCAGCACCCGCCTTGGCCCATCCTCCGAGAGTGCCAGTGCGAGTTCATGGAAGTCGGCAGAGGTGCGCGCCAGTCCGGCGAGGCAGACGATCGGCAGCAGAGAAGCGGCTTGCGGTCCGTATTCACGTACATGCAGCTTCAGCCCGTCGCGGGCGCCGATGAACAGGGAGCGGAAGCCGGTATCGGAATTCATGCGGGGGAACTCGGAAGGCAGGGCGGGCACGGCGTACCTAACCATGGCCGCAACCGACACGAAAGCCGTCGCGAGACCTGGTCCGTGACTATGCCGGCCTGCATAACGAGCCTTGCAGGAGCCCGCATGGACAATGCCGTTGGGGCATGCGCTGGGTTGGCATGCATCACGATCAGCGGCGAGCGGTGACATGACGGACAAGCGGGTCTGCTTCGATTTCGAGGTGGTCTTCTCCAATGGGGGAGGCATCCAGGGGCAGGATTTTCGTCTCGACATCGACGGCGACGACATCGCCGACGACGAGCTCGCCGCCTACATCATCCGGGACCTGCGCTTGCTGATGGTCGGCGAGGTCCGCATCCTCAACAAGCAGGTCATCGCGGAACGCCACAAGCGGGCGGCGCAGTCGCAGGACGCGGTGGTGCAAGGCCTCGACGGGCTTTTTATCGATCTCAGCCATACGATCGAATCGGGGATGATCACCTATAAGGGCCTGCCCGCGCCGCTGATCTGTGATCATCTTTCCCGGGAAAGGTCGCGCGAGATCTATGCCGAGGGCACCGAGTTCCAGATCGGCCGCATCGACATGGTCGCCAATACCGGCACCTATATCGACATGCCTTTCCACCGCTACGCCACGGGCCACGATCTGGCAGGGCTGCAGCTGCGGCGTGTCGCGGATGTGCCGGCCGTTGTGGTCCGGGTGGAGGGTGCTGCGGAACGGGCGATCGACTGGCACCATTTCGTCCCGGTCGCGTGCAGCGGCCATGCCGTACTCGTCCACACCGGCTGGGACCGGCATTGGCGCACGGAAGCCTATTTTGAAGGGCATCCCTTCCTGACCGAGAAGGCGGCCCTCTATCTGCGCGACCAGGGCGCCGTGCTGGTCGGGATCGATTCGCTCAACATCGACGACACCCGCGGTGGGACGCGGCCGGTCCACTCCGTCCTGCTCGGAGCCGACATTCCGATCGTCGAGCATCTGACCGGGCTCTCGCAGCTGCCGGCCTCCGGTTTCCGCTTCTCCGCCGTTCCGCCGAAAATCAAGGGCATGGGCACCTTCCCGGTGCGGGCGCATGCCAGGCTGGTAGCGGAATAGAAGAGGTCCGGCGCTCAGTCGCGCTTGCCGCCGCGCTTCAGATCGTAGTCGATCATGTAGGCGGTGCGCTGGTTGAGGCGCTGGCGGTAGACCTGCAGGTTCTCCATCACCCGCTGCACATAATTGCGCGTCTCGGTGAAGGAGATGCGCTCGACCCAGTCGACCGCGTCGACCTCGGGCGAGCGCGGGTCGCCATAGGCGGCGATCCACTTCTTCACATTGCCCGAGCCGGCATTGTAGGCGGCGAAGGTCAGGATATAGGAGCCGCGCCAGTCACCGAGCAGGTCGTTGAGATGGGCTGCGCCCATCTTCGCCGAATAGAGCGGGTCCTTGGTCAGCCGGTCGAGCTCGAAGGGAAACTGCGCCCGCCGCGCCGTCTCGCGTGCCGTCGCCGGCATCATCTGCATCAGCCCGAGCGCGCCGGCATGCGAAACCGCGGCCGGGTCGAAGGCGCTTTCCTGCCGGGCGATGGCGTGGACGATGGCCCGCTCCATCGGGTCGCCCACCGACGGGAAGTCCGGCACGCCGAAGGTCGGGAAGGCGGCCTCGTCGAGCGGGAAGCCGCGCTGCAGCGCGATCTTGCCGATGGTGAGCAGGGTCTTGGCGTCGCCGCGCTGGCGGGCGATGTCGGCGATGGCCTCGAGCGCGGCGGTATCGTGCAGGCGCTGCGACAGGTCGATCAACAACTGGCCGGCAAGATCAGGTGCCTCGATCGCATAGAGCAGCTTGGCCGCCTTGAAGCCGGGCAGATGCGCCAGCGGTGCCGCGATGGTGCGCCGCACCGGCAGGTCGACGAGGCCGAGCCGGGCGCGGGCGAGCTGGCCGTAATAGGCGATCGGGTGCTCGGCGGCGCGGGCATAGAAGGCCTTCGCCTCGTCGATCTTGCCGAGCGCGTCGGCGGCGCGGCCCTGCCAATAGGTGGCGCGCGCCACCGAGATCGGCGTCTCCGCGACCTTGGCCGCCTCGGCGAAATGCTTTGCCGCCCGCTCGGCGTCCTTCTCGAAGCGGAGCGCGATCCAGCCGGAGTGCCATTCGGCGTCGATACGCTCGGCGGTGTCCTCAGCGCCGTGGCCGGACGCGACCGCATAGGCGCCCTTGGCATCGCCGTCGTCGAGCAGCTTGCGGGCGATCAGCCGGCGCTCTTCCCACCAGCCATCGCCGTCGCCGAGCAAAGCGGGATCGCGCGGCACCTCGGCCATCGCCTTGGCCGCATCGGTCGGCTTGCCGGAGCGCCGTGCCTGCTGCGCCTGCAGGAAGGCGAAGGAGATGTCCTTCTTCAGGGCGGCCGGCACGGCGTCGATCTGCTTCTGCGCGATCGGCCCCTTCGCCTTGGCGCTGGCGAGCCGGACCTTGGCCAGTGCGACATAGTCCTGCGAGACGCGGGCGGCATTGCGCAGCGCCTCCTCGCTCTTCCCGGCGAAGAGATAGCGCTCGGTGCGCAGGCGATGGTCCGCCACGGTCAGCTTGTCGCCGAAATTGTCGAGCACGATCTTCTCGAGTCCGGCGCCGAGATGGTCCTTGAGCCAGGTCCGTCGGGCGAGCGCCAGCGCCTCGTCCTGGCGGCCCTCGGCGGCGAGGGCGCGGGCAAGCGCGATGCGCCCGGCCGGGCTGATCGGCTCGCGGCCGTGGAAGAAGGCGCGCACGGTCTCGGGGCTGCGCCGGTCGTTGACCAGCGCTGCTTCGGCCCGTCGGCGGAATGGCGTCGTGCCGGGATAGTTCGGGAAGGCGTCGAGGAATTCGGCGATGCGCTCGAAGCTCACGACATTGGACAGGCTGCGCAGCGCGACCCATTCCAGCATGCCGCGCACCGCCTTGTCGTCGATGCCGCGGGCGATGGCGTCGCCGTCCTCAAGCTTGCCGGCCCGATAGGCCGCGACCACTTTCTTCAGCGGTTCGAGATCGATGCGCTCCTCCGGCCGGGCGATCACGGCCGGTGGCACAGGCGATGCGGGCGGCTCGGTCTGCGGCGCGAGCGATGCGGTCACGCCGACATCGACACTCGCATTGCCGGTGTCGACACTCGCATTGACACTTGCCAGGCGCTCTTCCTGCAACGGATGCGAGCCGTCAGGGCCCGCTGAGCAGGGTCCGACAGCCACCAGAATGAGCGTCAGGCCGGTTCCAAAGAACCGTCGGCCCGGCGATAGCGCCATCAAGGGGGCCCCCTAGCGCGCTTTCCGTTCGACCGGGACGGTCGAACGAAAGAAATCGCGCAACTGTACAAGTTGGAGCATGTTCTGATCGCAAAAGTGGATTCCACTTTTGCGGAACATGCTCCGGCAAGCCGGATCGTAGCAGTAGACCATGCTCCCGGATGGAGCTTTATGAAGTCCTAACCATGCCGCCACGATTTTTGATGGGTTGCCGGCTTTGCGGACTGCGGCTGAAAGGCTATGTCTGTCGCCCGTTTCACGCCGAACTTTGTCGTTTTCAGGACCGTCCATGACCAAGCATGCGCCCCTCACCGGTTCGATGCCCGCGCTGGTGACGCCATTCAAAGGCGGCAAGATCGATGAAGCGACGCTGCGCGCCCTCGTCGACTGGCAGATCGAGAATGGTTCTTCGGCGCTGGTTCCGGTCGGCACCACCGGCGAGAGCCCGACGCTCAGCCATGAGGAGCACGGCCACGTCACCGAGATCGTGCTCGACCAGGCGAAGGGCCGGGTGCCGGTGATTGCCGGCGCCGGCTCGAACAACACCATCGAGGCGATCTCGCTGGCAAAGCACGCCGAGAAGGCGGGCGCCCAGGCCGTGCTCGTGGTCACTCCCTATTACAACAAGCCGACCCAGGAGGGCATGTACCAGCACTTCAAGGCGGTGAACGATGCGATCGGCATCCCGATCATCATCTACAACATCCCGCCGCGCTCGGTGGTCGACATGTCGGTCGAGACCATGGCGCGGCTCTATGAGCTCAAGAACATCGCCGGGGTGAAGGACGCGACCGCCAATCTCGCCCGCGTCTCGCAGCAGCGCCATGTGCTCGGGCCGGACTTCATCCAGCTCTCGGGCGAGGACATGACGGCGCTCGCCTATATGGCCGCTGGCGGCCATGGCTGCATCTCGGTCGTCGCCAATGTCGCGCCCAAGCTCTGCGCCGAGCTGATGGCGTGCGCGCTGAAGGGCGATTACGCCGGGGCCCTGAAGATCCAGGACCGGCTGGTGCCGCTGCACGACGCCATCTTCAAGGAGCCGGGCCTCGCCGGTGCCAAGCATGGGCTGAAGCGCCTCGGCCGGATCGAGGAAGAGCTCCGTCTGCCGCTGATGCCGGTTACGCCGGCGACCGGTGACGTCATCCGCAGCGCCATGGTTCACGCCGGCCTGTTGAATGCTTAAGTGAGGTGATCGGCCCCGCAGTCTTGCGAGCGCCGGTGCCGGAGTGTCCTGATGAGCAAGCCAGATCCAGAGCGCTACAAGCTTGCGGCTGATAACCGCAAGGCGCGCTACAACTATGCCATCACCGAGACGCTCGAAGCCGGCATCGCCCTGCAGGGCACCGAGATCAAGTCGTTGCGCGGCGGCAGGGCAACGATCGGCGAAAGCTATGCCGGGCCGATGGGCACCGAACTCTTCCTGTTCAACGCCCATATCCCGGAATATCTCGAAGCCAACCGCTTCAACCATGATGTCCGCCGGCCGCGGAAGCTGCTGCTGCACCGTCGTCAGATCGACAAGCTGATGGGCGCGATCCAGCGCGAGGGCTACACCGTCATCCCGCTCAAGGTCTATTTCAACGACAAGGGCAGGGCGAAGGTCGAGCTCGGCCTCGGCAAGGGCAAGAAGCTGCACGACAAGCGCGAGACCGAGAAGGCCCGCGACTGGAATCGCGACAAGGCGCGGATCCTGAAGACTGGCGCATAGCGCGCCAAAAGCGTGAGCCTATTCGGTAAGCTCGTTGGGCTCGACGAAGCTTCCGTCCGGCGCCGGATGCGGCAGCGACCAGCCGAAGTAAACCTCGACCTCGACGATCTTGCCGTTACGGATCGTCAGGATTTCGGTATTGCGGAAGCCCTTGCCGCCAATGCCTTCGCCCTCATAGTTGACGAAGACCGTCTCGCCGATCGGTATGAGGTGCTTGATCGTGCAGGAACGGATGCGTTCGCTGTTCGGCCAGCAGCGCTCGAAATAGGTCTCGCGATCGAGCCGATTGTCGAGCGGACTGCTGAAATGAAAATCCTCGGCGATGAGGGCTTCGAGCGCGGCCCGGTCCTTGTCGACATAGGCCTGGTAGCAGGCGCGCGCTATATCGCTGGCATCATCGGGCATGGGCTGCCTCGTTTCCCCGTCACGCACGACCGTAACGGGGAAAGCCGAAGCAAGTTCCGTAGGGTTACCCCATCGCCTTCTTGAAGTTCTCGTTCGCCTTGTCCCAGTTCACCGTCTTCCACCAGGCGGCGAGGTATTCCGGCCGGCGGTTCTGGTATTTGAGATAATAGGCGTGCTCCCAGACATCGATGCCGAGCACCGCCTTGGCGCCGAGCTCGAGCGGCGTGTCCTGATTCGCCGTCGAGATGATCGCGAGCTTCTTGTCCTTGTCGACGACGAGCCAGGCCCAGCCCGAGCCGAAGCGCGTCGCGCCGGCCTGGTTGACCTTCTGGACCAGCTCGAGCGTCGAGCCGAAGGCGCCGTCGATCGCGCTCTTCAGCTCCGCGCCGGGCTGCTGCGTCCCGCCGGGCGTCATCAGCTCCCAGAAGAAGCTATGATTCCAGTGGCCGCCGACATTGTTGCGTACCGCGGTGCGGACATTGTCGGGGGCAGTGCTGAGATCGGCGAGCACTGTCTCGATCGGCGTGGTGCGCAAGGCCTCCCATTGGCCGGCCGCGGCGTTGGCGCCGTTCACATAAGCCTGATGGTGCAGCGAGTGGTGGATGCGCATGGTCTGCGCGTCGATGGTCGGCTCCAGCGCTTCATAGGCGTAAGCCAGCTTCGGCAAGGTGAAAACCGGCGGCGGGGCGGCGGCTGGCGCCGGCGCGGTCTGCGCCAGCACCAGCGCCGGGCGGGCGATGACGAGGGCGGAACCGGCCGCGAGGCCGGTGAGAAAGCTGCGGCGTTCCAAGGCATGCCCTCCAGGGTGTCGTTGCGGAAACAGAGCTTGCGCGAGCTGCGGTCAGGGTCAAGTGCCCTTTGCGCCGCGCCGCCTGTTCACGCGTAGACAACGCGAGAGGACAGGGCAGGTTCAACCTTCCGGCGGCTCGTCGCCCTGGCGGATGCCATAGCGCCGCTCCAGCCCTGGATTGCCGGCGGCAGGCCCGCGTGCGGCTCGCTCAGCCGGGTCGCGCCCGACCTTCGGCATCAGGCTGGCGAGCTCGACGAATTCGTCGCATTGTCGGCGCAGATCGTCGGCGACCATGGGCGGACTGGTGTTGATGGTCGAGACCACCGAGACCTTGACGCCCTTGCGCTGGACCGCTTCGACCAGCGGCCGGAAGTCACCATCGCCCGAGAACAGGTAGATATGGTCGAGATGGGGGGCGAGCTCGAGCATTTCGATAGCCAGCTCGATATCCATATTGCCCTTGACGCGCCGGCGGCCGGTCGCATCGGTGAATTCCTTGGCCGCCTTGGTGATGACCCGGTAGCCGTTGTAGTCGAGCCAGTCGACCAGTGGCCTGATCGAGGTATATTCTTCGCTTTCGATCAGCGTCGTGAAGTAGAAGGCGCGGATCAGATTGCCGCGACCTTGGAATTCTTTGAGCAAACGACGGTAATCCATGTCGAAGCCGAGCTGCTTCGACGTTGCGTAGAGATTGGCTCCGTCGATGAAGAGCGCGATGCGCGGTTCACCTGCCATGTAATGGCTCCTGGCTTAAATCGAGTCGATCAATAAGAATCGGCACGGATCAAGCTTGAATAATGTCGGGTTGGCGCTCCAAATCGAGCGGCCCTTCGGCATTTATGTGGTGAATGCGGTGTACCGCGCAAGATTGCGATCGAATTTTGCCAGCTACGCGTGCGAAAACTGCAGGTGTTCAGCTTTTCGGAAACTCCAGCCCCATCTCGCGATAGCGTTCCGGGTCGTCGCTCCAGTTCTCGCGGACCTTGACGAACAGGAAGAGGTGCACCTTCGCCTCGGCCGCTTCGGCGATCTCGACGCGCGCTTTCTGGCCGATCGCCTTGATCGTCTGGCCACCTTCGCCGAGTACGATCTTCCGCTGGCCCTCGCGCTCGACATAGATCGTCTGCTCGATCCGGACCGAGCCGTCCGGGCGCTGCTGCCAGCTCTCGGTCTCGACGGTCGAGCGATAGGGCAGTTCGTCATGCAGTCGCTCGAAGATCTTCTCGCGGGTGATCTCGGCGGCGAGGAAACGCAGCGGCGCATCCGAGATCTGGTCCTCCGGATAAAGCCACGGGCCGGGCTTCAGCCGCGTCTCGAGCCAGGTCAGGATATCCTTGACGCCATAGCCGGTCAGCGCCGCGACCATGAACGTCGCCTCGAATTTGGACTGCTCGTTCACCGTCGTGGTGATGGCGAGCAGCTTCTCCTTCGGGATCGTGTCGATCTTGTTGAGGATCAGGAATTTCGGCTGCTTCAGCTGGGCGAGCCTCTCCAGCAGCGCGGTATTCTCCTCATGGTCAAAGCGCCCGACATCGATCAATACGCCGATCAGGTCGGCATCGGTCGCTCCACCCCAGGCACTCGTCACCATGGCGCGGTCGAGCCGGCGCTTGGGCGCGAAGATACCGGGCGTATCGACGAAGATGATCTGCGTCGGCCCCGTCAGCGCGATGCCGCGCACCTGGGTGCGCGTCGTCTGCACCTTGCGCGAGACGATCGAGACCTTGGCACCGACGAGCTGGTTGAGCAGCGTCGATTTGCCGGCATTGGGCGCGCCGATCAGCGCGACGAAGCCGCAGCGGGTCGCCTTTTCAGGCTCAGCCATGCTCGCCCTCCATCGTTTCGTTCCACAGGCCCTGCCGGCGCAGGAAGGCTTCGGCTGCCGCCTGTTCGGCCAACCGCTTCGAGCGGCCTTCGGCTTCCGCCTCGGCCAATGCGCCGATCCGCACGATGATGCGGAAGATCGGCGCGTGATCCGGGCCGGAGCGGCCGCGCTCGGCATAGGTCGGAGTCGGATGGCCTTGGCCTTGTGCCCATTCCTGCAGCGCGGTCTTGGCGTCGCGTAGGGGCGTCACCGGCTTCAGCAGCCGCTCGCCGAAACCGGCCTCCACCAGCTTGCGCGCGGCATCATAGCCGCCGTCGATGAAGACTGCACCGATGATCGCCTCGCAGGCATCGGCCAGGATTGCCCGGTTCTTGCGTGCCCCCGAGAGGATCTCGCCTTCGCCGAGGCGCAGATGCGGGCCGACGTCCCAGGCGGCCGCGACCTCGGCGCAGGTTTCCTTGCGCACGAGATCGGCGAGCCGGCGCGACATGTCGCCTTCCTCGGCCTGCGGATAGGTGGTGAACAGCATGTCGGCGACCGAGAGGCCGAGCACCCGGTCGCCCAGGAATTCGAGCCGCTGATAGCTCGCGATCCGGCGCGTGTCGGCGCTCATATGGGTGAGCGCTGTCTCGAGCAGACCCCGGTCACGGAAGCGGTGGCCGAGTCTGTCCTCGAGCCGCGAGAGCTCGGGCAGCTTGCGTCCGCTGTCGGTGGTCTTGCTCACTTGATTGTCGAGAACATGCGGTTCCAGCGCACCGTCCAGGGCCATTCCCAGATGCGCCAGGCGGACGCGCCCTCGTCGATCGAGAAGAAGATGATCTCGGCGCGGCCGACGAAGTTCTCGAACGGCACGAAGCCGACGCTGCGGTCGCGCGAATCGAGCGAGTTGTCGCGGTTGTCGCCCATCATGAAGAAATGGCCGTCGGGCACGCGGAACACCGGAGTGTTGTCGAAGGTGCCGGTGTCGCCCTCGCGCTCGATGATCTGGTGGCTGACGCCGTTCGGCAGCGTCTCGCGATACTGGATCGCGTTCGTGGCGCGGCCCCAGGCGTCGGTGGTGACGAAATCGGCGATGCGCTCGCGCTTCACCGGCTGGTTGTTGATGTGGAGGATGCCGTCGATCATCTGGATGCGGTCGCCCGGCAGGCCGATGACGCGCTTGATGTAATCGGTCGATCCGTCGCTCGGCAGCTTGAACACGGCGATGTCGCCGCGCTTCGGCTCGGCGGCCCAGACCCGGCCCTGGAACAGCGGCGGGCTGAACGGCATCGAGTGCTTCGAATAGCCGTAGGTGTATTTCGAGACGAACAGGTAATCGCCGATCAGCAGCGTCGGGATCAGCGAGCCCGAGGGGATGTTGAAGGGCTGGAACAGCAGGGTCCGGATCACCAGGGCGATCAGCAGGGCCTGGACGACGACCTTGATCGTCTCGAGAATGCCGCCTTCGTCCTTGGTCTTGCTTTTGATCTCGGCGTCGTTGGCCACACGGGCCTCCTGCTGGCTACGTTTCGAGAGCGCGGTCTAGAGCATGTTCCGTCAAAGTGGAAACCACTTTTGCGAGGCCGGTACGTGCTGCCGCAGCGATGCGGCAACAAATATGGTGGCTCACGGGGTCATTGCACCGCGGTCACGGCTGCAGTCCCGCCGTGCGCCGGCTGCAACTGCTCCGCCCTGATCCGGGGCAGGGCATGCGGATATTCGCGCTGCAAGAAGGCGACGATCTGCTCGCGCATCTCGCAGCGCAGGTCGAAGACGCGCGGCGAGGTGCCGGCGCTGATGAGAATGCGCACCTCCATGGTCGATTGCTTGAAATCAGTGACCTGGACGTTGACGACGCGTCTGTCCCAGAGCCGTGACGCTGCGGCGATCTCCTCGACCTTGCAGCGCACCGCGGCGATCGGCGTCGCGTAGTCGAGGTAGATCATCACCGTGCCGATCAGCGCGGCATCGTCGCGGGTCCAGTTCTGGAACGGCTTTTCGATGAAGTAGGACAAAGGCAGGATCATCCGGCGCCAGTCCCAGAGCCGGATGACGACATAGGTCGAAGTGATCTCCTCGACATTGCCCCATTCGCCTTCGATTAGCACCGCGTCGTCGATCCGGATCGGCTGGGTCACGGCGAGCTGGATGCCGGCGAAGACGTTCTTCAGCATCGGTTGGAGGGCCAGGCCGACGACGAGACCGGCCGCGCCCGCCGAAGCGAGCAGGCTGACGCCGTATTGCCTGACGCCGTCGAAGGTCATCAGCATCGCCGCGACTGCGACGACGACGACCATGATCTCGGCGATCCGCCGCAGGATTCGCGTCTGCGTGACGTGCTTGCGCGCCAGCAGATTGTCCTCGGCATCGAGCTTGAAGCGGCGCAGATAGACCGTCGTCCAGATATGCAGCGCCGTCTTGGCGAGCCAGGCGACGAGCGCGACGAAGCAGATCAGCAACGCATGGCGGATCAGGGTTGCCTGTGTCTGCGAGAGCGGCGCGATCGAGGCGGCGAAGGACAGCGCCAGCGTGATTACGGTGAAGCGCGCCGGGCCATAGGTGCGCGAGACCAGCGAGCGCCAGAACAGATCCCAGCTCGCCACGATCCGGGTCATGATCTCGTAGGCAATACGGTGAATGGTCAGGGCCAGGACGAAGGCGAGCGCAAACAAGGCGAGGCTGATGCTCCAGGTCGGCAGCCAGGTAAGCCTGGCTTCAATGCCCTGCATGATCTGATCGAAATTCATCTTTCCCCGCCTCGCTCGGTCGCGGCCGATCATGTTGCAACGCGGCAAGCCTCCAAAGGATGCAGCACACGTCAAGCGGGTGATCGTTCGTCCTGGATTGCGCGGTGGGCATTCGATTTCCGGCGATTGACGCTAGGTCTGCCGGGGATCACAGTTTCGCGACCCGCAACCCAGGGGGGAATCGATATGAGCACGAAGAAATATGCAGCAGAAGCCATTGGCACCTTCTGGTTGACCTTCGCCGGCTGTGGCAGCGCCGTCATCGCTGCCGGTTTTCCGCAGGTCGGCATCGGCCTGCTCGGCGTCTCGCTCGCCTTCGGCCTGACCGTCGTCACCATGGCCTATGCGATAGGCCACATTTCCGGTTGCCATCTGAACCCGGCAGTTACCGTAGGCCTTGCAGCAGGTGGGCGGTTCCCCACTAGTCAGGTCGTTCCCTACATCGTCGCGCAGGTGATCGGCGCGATCCTCGGGGCCACCGTTCTCTATTTCATCGCGGTCGGCGCGCCGGGCTTCGATCTCGCCAAGGGCTTTGCGTCCAACGGCTTCGGCGAGCATTCGCCCGGCAAATACGGGCTGGCCTCGGCCTTCCTGACCGAAGTCGTGATGACCATGATGTTCCTGTTCATCATCATGGGCGCGACCCATGGCAAGGCGCCGGCTGGCTTCGCCCCGCTCGCGATCGGCCTCGGGCTCTGCCTGATCCACCTCGTCAGCATCCCGGTGACCAACACCTCGGTCAATCCAGCGCGCTCGACCGGCCCGGCGCTCTTCGTCGGCGGCTGGGCGATCCAGCAGCTCTGGCTGTTCTGGCTGGCGCCGATCATCGGCGGCGCGCTCGGCGGCGTAGTCTACCGCTGGCTGAGCGAGGAACCGCGCGGTGAGGTCACCGGCGTCACGCCGGCCCCGGCCGAGTAAGAGAACCGCAATCCGAGGTCAGGCCCGAACCGGCCTGGCCTCGATCACCACGAAGGCCTGCGCCAGCGGCGGATCGTCGGTCAGCGAGACATGTACGACCGCCTCATGGCCGGGCGGGGTCATTTCGGCCAGGCGCGCCGCAGCGCCGCCGGTGAGCCGCATGGTCGGCCGCCCGCTCGGCAGATTGATCACCTCCATGTCCCGCCAGAACACGCCCGAGCGTATGCCGGTGCCGAGCGCCTTCGAGCAGGCCTCCTTGGCGGCGAAGCGGCGGGCGTAAGAAGCGGCACGCGTGGCGCGCCGGTCGGACTTCGCCTGCTCGCCAGCTGTGAAGATGCGCTGGGTGAAGCGCTCACCGAAGCGGGCGAGCGAATTCTCGATGCGGCGGATGTCGCAGAGATCGGAGCCGATGCCGAGGATCATGCCAGCGGTCTAGCTGGCGGCGCGGCCTTCGTCCATCGCCCGCCGCATCACGGCGATCGCTGTCTCAAAGCCGACGAAGATCGCTTCGCCGACCAGGAAATGGCCGATGTTGAACTCGACGAAGGCGGGGACGCTGGCAAGCTTGCGCGCGGTGTCATAGTCGAGCCCATGGCCGGCATGGACTTCCAGCCCGAGCGAGGCGGCGAACGCCGCGCCATTGGCGAGCCGCTCGAACTCGGCCTGCGCCTTGTCGGCGTGGCCATCGGCGACGGCATGGCACCAGGTGCCGGTATGGAGCTCGACCACGGACGCGCCAAGCCTGGCCGACATCGCAATCGGCGCCTCGTCGGCCTCGATGAACAGCGAGACACGGCACCCGGCAGCTTTGAGCTGCGCGATCGGCGCGGCCAATGCACCCGCCTGGCCAACCACGTCGAGCCCGCCCTCGGTGGTGCGCTCCTCACGCTTCTCGGGCACCAGGCAGGCAGCGTGCGGTTTGAATTTCTCCGCGAGTGCGATCATTTCCGGCGTCGCGGCCAGTTCGAAGTTCAGCGGCTTTGAGAGCTCGCTGGCAAGTCTTTGCATGTCGGCATCGCGGATATGGCGCCGGTCCTCGCGCAGATGGGCAGTGATGCCGTCGGCGCCGGCAGCAATGGCGAGGTGGGCGGCGCGTACCGGATCGGGCAGGGCGCCGCCGCGCGCGTTCCGCACGGTCGCGACATGGTCGATGTTCACGCCCAGGCGCAAGCGGTTCTTGGTCATCGTCGCCCCCATCTTTCTTTGCCGTCTACGCCGCACTGGGCGCGGGTTCAAGGCAAGCGATGTGATCGACGCCGTCAGTATTCTTGATCAATCAATGCACGCAGTGCGTGCATATCAGGAATTTGCACGCAATCTGCGGCGTGACTGTTGTTAAGCCCTGGAAATTAGCGTCCTGCATCATCCCACAGCGTTTCCAGACGGGTCATGCAGCTTCCCGCCGACCATCGGCAGTTCACGACGAGGGTCACGCCGGATCGGCGTGACCCGAACCAGCCGGCCGACAGGGCGCTCGGTCGCGTCGTCGCGTGCTCGGGCTCGCACGCGACCATCGCGGCGAGTGCATCCGGACCTGCGCCCGGCGCCCATGACGGCTGCGTCATCGGCCGCCTGATCTCGATCAGTCTCGGGGCGAGCCGTATCGTCGGACTTGTCTACGAGATGCGCGCGCTGCAGCCGGTCTGGGACGAGGCGGGCTCCAATGCGATCGCGATCGAGGTCGAGCTCCTCGGCGAGGTCGTCGACAGCGAGAACGGCGCAGCGCGCTTCGACAACGGCATCACTACCTACCCTCCGATCGGCGCGCTGGCGCACCGTATCCGCTCGCGCGACCTGGCGCTCATCCATGATCTCGGCGAGCGTGACGGCGTCGCGCTCGGTACCCTGACCCAGGATGCGGCGGTTTCGGCGAACGTCGACATCGAACGGCTGCTCTCGCGCCATTTCGCCGTGCTCGGCACCACCGGCGTCGGCAAATCGAGCGCCGTCGCGCTGATGCTACGCAAGGCCGTGGCGGCGAAGCCCAATCTGCGGGTGCTGATCCTCGATCCCCATAACGAGTATGCTCACGCCTTCCCCGACACCTCCGCGCGGATCGACGCCAGCACGCTCGACCTGCCGTTCTGGCTGTTCCGCTTCGAGGAGTTCGCCGACATCATCTTCCGCGGTCGCCCGCCATTGGAGGATGAGGCCGAGATCCTGCGCGAGGTCATCGCGGTCGCTCGCAGCCGCTATCGCGTCCCCTCGCCGCATGACATGGCGCGTGATCTCGGCAGCAGCGTGCTGAAGCGGCCAATCGACCCCGGCGCGCGCCGGCCAGGCGAAACCGGCGGAGCGGCCGAGCTCGCCGCGCCCTATCGCATCGCCGATCTCTTCGTCGCGATCGACGAACTGATCGGCCTGCACGAGCTGCGCTATCCGCGCACCACCCTGCGCGCGCTCCGGGTCAGGCTCGAAACACTGTACGGCGATCCGCGCTACGGCTTCCTCTTCGCCCATGCCAACAGCATGGAAACGATCGCGCCGGTGGTCAGCCAGATCTTCCGCGTGCCGCACCGGGGCCGGCCGATCACCGTGTTCCAGCTCGCCGGTTTGCCCTCCGAGGTCGTCAACGCGGTCGCATCCAGCCTGGCACGGCTCGCCTTCGACCTCGCCATGGCGAGCCGCGGCAGCTACGAGATCCTGCTGCTCTGCGAGGAGGCGCATCGCTACGTGCCGCAGGATCAGGCGCTCGGCTTCGCACCGACCCGCCAGGCCATCGCCCGCATTGCCAAGGAGGGGCGCAAATACGGCGCCTATCTCGGCATCGTGACGCAGCGCCCCGGCGAGCTCGACCCGACCATCCTGTCGCAATGCTCGACCGTGTTTGCCATGCGCCTCGCCAATGAGCGCGACCAGCAGATCATCCGCGCCGCGATCGCCGACGCCTCGGCCAGCACCATCGCCTTCCTCTCCTCGATCGGCAATCGCGAGGCGATCGCCTTTGGCGAAGCGGTCGCGACGACGATGCGCATGCGCTTTTTAGAGCAGCGGCCGGAGGAACTGCCGGCGATGGCGGGCCGTGAGCTCTCCGAGGTCTCGCGCCGCGAGCCGCTCGTCGAGGAGCTCGTCGCGCGCATGCGCGGGCTCTGACGATCCGAAGTTGGCCGCGGTCACCGATCGGTTCGTGGCATAGGCGCGTTGGCTCGTCAGGTTAGCTCCAGCGCTCGACCTTGGGTTTCGGCGACGTCGCGCGCGAGTTTCCCGACCAGCTCATCGACCGCGGCCTCGGCCGTGGAAATCGACGCCCGCAGGCGCTCATCGGCGAACTCGTCGTACTCGATGGCGATCGAATGCGTTTCGGTCAGGCCGAGATAGGCCATCGGCACGCTCAAGCCACGCTCGACGAGATTGATGGCCTCGAGGCGTCCACCGGCGCCATAGCCGTAATCGCCGCGCGAGGAGAGGATGACCAGCCGCTTGCCGGGCGGCAGCATCGGCCAATACGGTTCGCCTTGCCGGCTGCGATCAAATCCGAAGGTGACGCCGACGCGCACGACATTGTCGACCCAGGCCTTGAGCTGGGCCGGAAGGCCGAAATTATACATCGGCGCGCCGATCACGATGAGGTCGGCACGCAGAAGCTCGGCCACCAGAACATCGCTTTCGGCGAGCTGCGCCTGTGCTGCCTTGTTCCGACGCTCGGGCCGAGTGAAGGCCGCCGCGATCCAGTCGCCGCTGGCGGGCGAGGGCGGCTGCTGTCCGACATCGCGATAGGTCAGCGTGTCCTGCGGTCGCGCCGCCTGCCAGCGCTCGGCGAAGCGATGGGTCAGGCGGCGCGTATGCGATCCGCGAGGATCGACCCCGGACCGCCCGGAACGGGCGCTGGCATCGATCTGCAGGATGTGAAGCGGCGGCATGGCGGTCTCCATGAAATCGAATTTCTCATGCGATGTTCTCGCTATCCGTCAGGTATGTTGCTACTTACCGAGTGACAAAGGCGAATTCCTCAGCTGATGGATGAGGTAGTTTCATCTGTGATAGGCCCCCGGAAGCTTCCGCCGCTCGCTGCGCTTCGCGCGTTCGAGGCCGCGGCCCGGCATCTGAGCTTTCAGAAGGCGGCCCGGGAACTGGCCGTGACGCCGACGGCGATCAGCCATCAATTGCGGCTGCTGGAAGCGACGCTCGGCCTGTCGCTCTTCGATCGCCATGTCCGGCGCGTCTCGCTGACGCCGGCCGGCGCGCAGCTCTACCCCGTGCTCAGGGAGGGCCTGGACAGTTTCGCGCGCGCCATCGCCGAGCTCTCTTTGCCGAGCCGGCGCAGTGCGGTGACGATCAGTGCGACGACGCTCTTCACCGCGCGCCGCCTCATCCCGGCGCTGAGCCTCTTCCAGGCGCAGTGGCCGCAATTCGCCCTGCGGCTGCATGCTTCGGACGAGGCTGTCGACCTGGCGAGCGGTGCTGCCGACGTCGCCGTGCGATACGGTGCAGGGCCGTTTGCAGGCTTGGTGTCCGAACCGCTTTGGCAGGAACGTTTCGGCGTCGTGTGCAGCCCCGCGCTCGGTCTGCGTGACTCGGCCGATCTGACCACAGCCACGCTGATCCATTCGGAGTGGCGCCGCCGGGATCTGCAGCCGGATTGGCGGCGCTGGCAGGCCTTGGCTCGGGTCGCGAGGTTGAACGTCGAGGCCGGGTTGCGCTTCACCGATGAAAGCCACGCCATCCAGGCGGCTGTTGCCGGGCAGGGCGTCGTGATCACGAGCCTGTTCCTGGTCGAGGATGAGCTTTCGCGCGGCGTGCTCGTGCACCCGTTCGGCCCGGTCATCGAAGGGCATCACTATCACCTAGTCGCGACCGAGGAAAACATGGCCAGTGCGGATGTTCAGGCTGTCCAGCAATGGCTCAAGGCAGTGGCGTCGCCGTGATGGACATGCCCGTATCGTGGCGCACGCGCTGAACGTTCAAAACCTTGCATCTCCGGCGCTCAGCCTGTATGAGCCCCGTTCAACCTTTCCATCGCATCGCGCAAGATCAGAAGGAGCCGCGAATGGCTCGCGTCACCGTTGAGGATTGCATCGACAAGGTCGAGAACCGCTTCGAGCTGGTTCTGCTTGCGAGCCATCGCGCCCGCATGATCGCCTCGGGCTCCTCGATCCTCGTCCCGCGCGACAACGACAAGAACCCGGTCGTCGCCCTGCGCGAGATCGCCGACGAGAAGCTCACCCCCGAGGATCTCAAGGAAGACCTGATCCACTCGCTGCAGAAGCATGTCGAGGTCGACGAGCCGGAGGCCGACACCGTGCCGCTGCTGACCTCGCAGTCGCATGTCGCCACCCCCGATTCGGAAGTTCAATTCGACCGGATGAGCGAGGACGACCTGCTGCGCGGCCTCGACGGCCTCGTGCCGCCGACCGAGAGCGCCGACGACGAAGATTGAGTCGTCGGAAAAGCGTTCATGACGTTTGCTAAAGCCCGGCCCTGCCGGGCTTTTTTTCATGCCCGCCCCGTGTGGATTGGCCTTGCCGAGGGCCGCAGCCATCGTCGATATTGAAGCGAATCCAATCGAGTTGAGCGGTGGAGTTGCGCCCGCATGGGCATGATGCGGCAATATGAGCTTGTCGACCGGGTCAAGCGCTACAACCCGAACACCGACGAGGAACTGCTCAACCGCGCCTATGTCTACGCCATGCGTGCGCACGGCACGCAGAAGCGCGCCTCGGGTGATCCGTTCTTCGCTCATCCGCTCGAAGTCGCAGCGATCCTGACCGAGCTCAAGCTCGATGACGCCACCATCGTCGCCGCCGTCCTGCACGACACCGTCGAGGACACCGAGGCGACGCTGGAGGAAATCGAGACCCTGTTCGGGCCCGATATCCGCCGCCTCGTCGATGGGCTGACCAAGATCAAGAAGCTCGACCTCGTCTCGAAGAAGGCAGCGCAGGGCGAGAACTTCCGCAAGCTCCTGCTCGCTATCGTCGACGATATCCGCGTGCTCCTGGTCAAGCTCGCCGACCGGCTGCACAACATGCGCACGCTGCATTATGTGCCGCCCGAGAAGCGCCTGCGTGTCGCCGAGGAGACGATCGAGATCTATGCGCCGCTCGCCGGCCGCATGGGCATGCAGGAATTGCGCGAGGAGCTGGAGGAGCTCGCCTTCCGCCATATCAAGCCGGAAGCACACGCCACCATTACCAAGCGGCTGGAGGAGGTTACCCAGCGCGAGGGCAAGGTCATCGGCGAGATCGAAAGCGATCTCAAGACCAAGCTCGCCGAGCGCGGCATCGAGGCGCAGGTCTATGGCCGGCGCAAACGGCCCTATTCGATCTGGAAGAAGATGGAGCGCAAATCCGTCTCCTTCGAGCAGCTCTCCGACATTTTTGGCTTCCGCGTCATCATCGACAAGCCGGAGGATTGCTACCGCGTACTCGGCGTCGTCCACATGACCTGGCCGATGGTGCCCGGCCGCTACAAGGACTACATCTCGACGCCGAAGCAGAACGACTACCGCTCGCTGCACACCACCGTGGTCGGCCCCGGCCGCCAGCGCGTCGAACTGCAGATCCGCACCGACGGAATGGACCGCGTCGCCGAGTTCGGCATCGCCGCCCATGCCCGCTACAAGGATGGCCGGACGGCGGGCGTCGTCGCCGCCGCCGACGAGAGCCGCGCCTATCAATGGCTGCGCCGCACCGTCGACCTCCTGGCCGAGGGCGACAATCCCGAGGAGTTCCTCGAGCACACCAAGCTCGAGCTCTTCCACGACCAGGTCTTCTGCTTCACGCCCAAGGGGCGCCTGATCGCCCTGCCGCGCGGGGCGACGCCGATCGACTTCGCCTATGCGGTCCACACCGATGTCGGCAACACCGCGGTCGGCGCCAAGATCAACGGCCGGATCGCGCCGCTCCTGACAGAGCTCCAGAACGGCGACGAGGTCGAGATCACCCGCGCCGAGGGCCAGGCGCCGCCGGCCGCCTGGGAATCGCTGGTGGTCACCGGCAAGGCCAGGGCCGCCATCCGCCGTGCCACGCGCGTGGCCGTGCGCCGGCAATATGCCGGGCTCGGCCGCCAGATCCTGGAGCGCGCCTTCATGCGCGCCGAGCGGCCCTTCACCGACGAGAAGCTGAAGGCCGCGTTGAAACGGCTCGCCCGCACCGCTGTCGACGATGTGCTCGCCGCAGTCGGTCGCGGCGAGATGTTCTCTGGCGATGTGGTGAGGGCGGTCTATCCTGACCTCGAGCCGGAGAAGCGTACGACAGGGGAGGCCAAGGCGGTCCCGCCTGGCAAGGGCTGGTTCGAATTGCGCCAGGGCGAGAATCTCAAATTCAAGCTGCCCAACGAGACGCCGGGTGCCGATGCGATTCCGATCCGCGGCCTCGGCGGCGACCTGCCGGTGCGCTTCGCGCCGGGCGGCGGCGCCGTGCCGGGCGACCGCATCGTCGGCATCCTGACACCGGGCGAGGCGGTGACGATCTACCCGATCCAGTCGCCTTCGCTGGCGGCCTTCGACAACGAGCCGGAGCGCTGGCTCGACGTGCGCTGGGACCTCGACGACAAGCGCCCGCAGCGCTTCCCGGCGCGCATCCAGCTCAACTCGATCAACGAGCCGGGCTCGCTCGCCCAGATCACCACCACCATCGCCGAGCATGACGGCAATATCGACGCTGTCTCGATGGTGCGGCCGAATCCGGACTTCACCGACGTCACCATCGACCTGACAGTCTGGGACCTGAAGCATCTCAGCGCCATCATCAGCGAACTCCGCGAGAAGCGGGTGATCAGCCGGGTCGAGAGGGTAGTGGCCTGAGGAAACGTCATGCTCGGGCTTGACCCGAGCATCTCAGGCCGGAGGAGGCTCCTATTGGCGCCTTCTCGTCCCGAGATTCTCGGGTCTGCGCTTCGCTCCCCCCGAGAATGACGGCCTGTTCAACCCGCCCTGAACGCCGCCGCCAGCTCCCTGACGAAGGCGTTGGCGCGCGGCGTCGCGACATTGCTGCGCAGCACGACCTCGAAGCTATCGAGCGCCGGCAGTCCCCAGCCGGGGCCGAGATCGACCGCCCCGCGCGGTGCGATCCGCGCCGCCAATGGCGAGACGCCGAGCCCGCCCTCGACCGCGGCTAGCACGGCCGCCATGCCGCCGCCGATGAAGGCTTCGCGCCAGGGCAGGCCGGCGCTGTCGAGCGCATCCATGGCGTGGCGACGCAGGCGGCATTCCGGCATCAGGCTGACGAGCGGCACCGGCCCGTTCGGCTTCGCGAGCGAAGATGCACCGAACCAGCCGAAAGCGTCGCGCCGTAGCACTTCGCCGGTGCGTCCGGGCCCGAGCCGGCGGATCACTGCGACATCGAGCTCACCGCGCTCGAATGCCGTGTCGAGCGCCGCGGACGGCTCGATGCGCAGGCCGATTACCAGCGAGGGGTCGTGCTTGGCCAGCCGTGCCAGCAGGGCAGGGGCGTCGGCCCCGACCGCCTGCTCGCTGATGCCGATGGTGATGCGCTCCTGAACCTGCTGGAAAGAGGTCAGTGCGCGCTCATGCGCCGCCATCAGCTCGCGCGCCGCTGGTAGGAAGCGCTCGCCCTCGGCGGTCAGTCTGACCAGCCGGGGATGCCGCTGCAGCAGCAATTGGCCGAGTGCCTCCTCAAGCTTCTTGACCCGTGTGCTGATCAGGGACTGCGCCGTGCCCAGCGCCTCGGCAGCACGGGTGAAGCTGGAGAGTTCGGCCGCATGCAGGAAGGCGCTGACGCCGTCGAGGTCGAGTGTGCTGCTCATTTCAGATCGCAATTTGATATCATTGATATAATCAAAGATACTGTTTTCAGATTGAACGGGCAAGCCTAGTTTCAGGGCGTCGGCGGCAGCGTCCGCCTCGCTCATGGAGTTCGTCATGCCTCTGATCCGGATTTCGATGCGCCGCGGCCGCCCGGCCTCGCACCCCGCCGCCATCGTCGACGGCGTCTACCGCGCCCTGCGCGCGACCTTCGAAGTGCCGGAGAACGACCTCTTCGCCGTGGTGCACCAGCACGAGGCCGAGGAATTCATCTTCGACAACAACTATTTCGGCTTCAACCGCAGCGACGCGCTGGTGATCATCCAACTCGTCGTCGCCAATACCCGCGGCGTCACCCAGAAGAAGGCGCTCTACGCCGCGATCGCCGAGAACCTGCAGAAGGAGCCGGGCCTGAAGCCCGACGACATCTTCATCAACCTCGTCGAGGTCAAGCGCGAGGACTGGTCGTTCGGCGGCGGGGTCGCGCAGTACGTGGCGTGAGCTGACCTTGCCGGACAGGCGCGGGGAACCCTCTCCTGTAAGGAGAGGGCAGGGTGAGGTGTAGGCCGATGGACCCGTTGCGCGAGCGCTGACCGCGGTCGGGTTCAGGCTTACGATTTCTCTCCGAACACCTCACCCCTACCCCTCTCCTTCCAGGAGAGGGGATCCCGCGTTTCTGCTGACACGCTTCAGCACAGTGGCACTGGAAACTCACCCCTCATTGCCTCTAACTCTCCCCGCATGGAATGGAGCGACGAGGGCACGATCATCGGCGTCAGGCGTCATGGCGAGAGCGCCGTGATCCTGGAGGCGATGACGCGCGATCATGGTCGTCATCTTGGCCTCGTCCGCGGTGGCCGCTCCAGCAAGCAGCAGCCGGTGCTGCAGCCCGGCAATCTCGTCTCGCTGATCTGGCGGGCGCGGCTCGACGAGCATCTCGGCGAATACAAGGTCGAGCTCTTGACCTCGCATGCGGCCAGGCTGATGGCCCAACCGGTCGCGCTCTACGGGCTCGCCAATGTCGCAGGGCTGCTGCGCCTGCTGCCGGAGCGCGATCCGCATCCCGGCCTCTATGAGGGGCTGGCAGTGCTGCTAGCCCATCTCGACGAGATCGCTATCGCCCCGGCGCTGATGGTGCGCTTCGAGCTCGCGATGCTGTCGGAGCTCGGCTACGGGCTTTCGCTCGAACGCTGCGCCGTCACCGGCCTGCGCGAGGAGCTCAGCCACGTCTCGCCGAAATCGGGCAAGGCCGTGAGTCGCAAAGCCGCCGAGCCTTATCTCGACCGGCTCCTCGCCTTGCCGGCCTTCCTGAGCGAGGGGCAGGGCGCGCGCCGGCCGGCGCCGGCCGAGGTCGCCGCGGGCTTTGCACTGACCGGTTTCTTCCTGCGCCGTGACCTCTACGAGCCGCGCGGTTTGCTGGAGCCACCAGAGCGGGTGCGCCTGCTGGAACTGGCGGCAAGAATCCCCTGATTTCTGCGGTTTTTCCGCCAGTCCCGCTTTGCTTCGCTTGCATCCGGGCTGCATCGTTGCATCAAGTGATTCGGGCCCTTATTCCCTCGTGTTTGCGAGGTATGGACCGGTGTCGGCCCCTCAGCTGGGCTGCGTGTCGAACTAGGTTGGTAGAAGCATGGGCAAACCCGTCGAGCCGCCTCCGGAGGAGGAAGCCGAGCGCGTCGATCTGAAGAGCGCGCTTGAGGAGCGCTACCTCGCCTATGCGCTCTCGACGATCATGCACCGCGCTCTGCCGGATGCGCGCGACGGCCTGAAGCCGGTCCATCGCCGTATCCTCTATGCGATGCGCCTGCTGCGGTTGAACCCCGACGTCGTCCACCGGAAATGCGCGAAGATCGTCGGCGACGTCATCGGCGGCTTTCACCCGCATGGCGATCAGTCGGTCTACGACGCCCTGGTTCGCCTCGCCCAGGATTTCGCCCAGCGCTATCCGCTCATCGACGGACAGGGCAATTTCGGCAACATCGACGGCGATAACGCCGCCGCCTACCGCTACACCGAAGCGCGCATGACCGAGGTCGCGCGTCTCCTGCTCGACGGCATCGAGGAGGACGCGGTCGATTTCCGTCCGACCTACAATGCCGAGGACGAGGAGCCGATGGTGCTCCCGGCCGCCTTCCCGAACCTGCTCGCCAACGGTTCGCAGGGCATCGCCGTCGGCATGGCGACCTCGATCCCGCCGCACAACGCCGCCGAGCTCTGCGACGCGGCGCTCTATCTGATCCAGCATCCGGACACGACCTCAGAGCAGTTGATGACCTTCGTGCCGGGGCCGGATTTCCCGACCGGCGGCATCATCGTCGAGACGCGCTCGTCGATGGTCGAGACCTACCGCACCGGCCGTGGTGGCTTCCGCACACGGGCGCGCTGGCATGTCGAGGACCAGGGTAGAGGCACCTGGTTCGTCGTCGTCACCGAGATCCCCTACGGGGTCCAGAAGGGCCGGCTGATCGAGAAGATCGCCGAATTGCTCAACGACCGGAAACTGCCGCTGGTCGCCGACCTGCGCGACGAGTCGGCCGAGGATATCCGCGTCGTCATCGAGCCGCGCGCCCGCAATGTCGACGCCAACCTGATGATGGAATCGCTGTTCAGGCTCTCCGAGCTGGAATCGCGCATTCCGATGAACATGAACGTGCTGACCGGCGGCGTCGTGCCGCGCGTGCTCAGCTTGGCTGAAGCGCTGCGCGCCTGGCTCGACCATCGCCGCGACGTGCTGGTCCGGCGCTCGCGCTTCCGTCTCGGTCAGATCGAGAAGCGCCTCGAAATCCTCGCCGGCCTGTTGATCGTCTATCTCGACCTCGACCGGGTGATCAAAATCATCCGCGAGGAGGACGAGCCGAAGCTCGAGCTGATGAAGGCCTTCGCGCTCAACGAGGTCCAGGCCAACGCCATCCTCGACACCCGCCTGCGCGCCTTGCGCAAGCTCGAGGAGATGCAGCTCAAGACCGAATTCGACGAGCTGACCCAGGAGAAGGGCCAGATCGAGGGCCTGATCGCCTCCGATGCGCAGCAGTGGAAGACGATCTCCTGGGACATCCGCGAGGTGAAGAAACTGTTCGGCCCGGAGACGGCGATCGGCAAGCGCCGCACCACCTTCGCCGACATGCCCGACACCGCCGATATCGACCTGACCCAGGCCATGGTCGAGCGCGAGCCGGTGACGGTGGTGATCTCGAAGAAGGGCTGGATCCGGGCGTTGAAGGGCCACGTCCAGGACCTCTCGACACTGTCTTTCAAGGGGGACGACGGCCTCCGCACCGCCTTCTTCAGCGAGACGACGTCCAAGATCTTGGTGATGGCGACCAACGGCAAGGTCTTCACGCTGGAGGCCTCGAAGCTGCCGGGCGGGCGCGGCTTCGGCGATCCGATCCGGCTGATGATCGAGCTGGAGGAGAGCGCCGAGATCGTCGCCGCCTTCCCCTACAGGGCAGGCCTGAAGCTTCTGGTCGCCAGCACGGAGGGGCGTGGCTTCGTCGTGCCGACCGACGACATCGTCGCCAATACCCGCAAGGGCAAGCAGGTGCTCAATGTCGACCTGCCGGCCGAGGCCGTGCTCGTCGTGCCGGCCGAGGGCGACCATGTCGCGATCATCGGCCAGAACCGCAAGCTGCTCTGCTTCCCGCTGTCCGAGGTTGCTGAGATGGGCCGCGGCAAGGGTGTCAGGCTGCAGCGCTACAAGGATGGCGGCCTGTCGGACGCCAAGGTCTTCAAGCTCGAGGACGGGCTGACCTGGCTCGATTCCTCGAACCGGACCTGGACGGTGGCGCAGGCCGAATTGCTCGAATGGCTCGGCCACCGCGCCGAGGCCGGCCGCCTGCCGCCCAAGGGCTTCCCGAAGAACAACAGGTTCGGGGGTAGTGAAGAGCGTCATGCTCGGGCTTGACCCGAGCATCTCAGGCCGGAGGAGGCTTTAGTCGGTGACGTCTGGTCCCGAGATTCTCGGGTCTGCGCTTCGCTTCGCCCGAGAATGACGCTGTCTCAATGGTTTGCGTCAATCTGCTGACTCAACTCGCCAGCGCCTTGACTCATGTCCTCAGCGGATCGCCGATCCAATGACGCCGACTTCCAGTCCGAGCGTGACATTGTTGGTCACTGCCCAGGCGATGCCGGCGCGCGCTTCGGGCCTGAGCGCGATGTCGGAGCGCGAGAACGGTGTGAAGAACGGCGTCGCGCCGTAGCGGAAGGTCTCGTTGGCTGCGGCCAGGCCGACACTCGTATAGAGCAGCACGTCGGGCGTCGCGAACACGCCGGCCTTGAGCTGGAAGGCGCCGGCGACGTCTCGGGTATAGCTCGCCTGATTGAAGCCCGGATTGGCGTAGCCGCCGAAGGCCGGGGAGAACTCCAGGGCGCCAGCGATGCCGTAGACGAAATCGCCGTCGCGCCACATCTTGCCGGCCTCGAGCCCGATCACTGGGCCGGCCGAGGTGCCGAAGCGCTTCGAGCTCGTGACCTGGAAGCCGCTGGAGATGCGGGCATACGATCCTTCCCATTTGACGCCGCCGGGCGCCAAGGTCGGCTCGGACCAGGCGAAGGAGGGCAGGATTCCGAAGCCGGAGAGCGGCAGGAAGGCCTGTGCTTGCGCCGGAGCGCTGGTCGCCATCAGCGCCGCCATGGCGGCGCCGGCCGAGAAAAGCTTCATGCGTGCGCTGCCCGCAGTCAGGATCATGCTCATGGCATAGCAGGTGAGGGCCGGATTGTCGCGCTTTTGTGGCGGCAGTTACACCGCCGGCTCAGCTCAGCTCAGCTCAGCTTGGTCTTGAGGCGCAGGAAGCGCATCGTCCGCTCGGCGGTCGCCATGTCGAGCTGCTCATAGGCTTTAAGGTCGTCCTCGATGTCCTTGGCCTTGAAGTAGAGGCGCCGCCCCCGCAGCTGCAGCACCTCATGGAAGGTGTCCTTGCCGAGTTCCAGGGTGCGCGCGAGCACGGCAATGCCGCTGACGTCGCGCTGCAGCAGCACACGCAGGGCCTGCTCGTTGCTGACGTCGGCACGGGTCGCGATCACCTGCGCCAGGTGAAAGGCGCGATCCTCCTCCGCCAGCATCGTGACGACCTCGTCGAGGCTGCGATCTCCGGCCTGAAGATCGGCGATCAGCAACCGAACCTCGCGGCGCTGCTGCCGCGCTTGCCGGGCCATTGCCGCAGCCTGGTGCGAGCGCGTCTCGGCGCTGGGGTCCGACATCTGCTCGACGATGCGCAGCACGCGCTCGGCGCGCTGCGGCGTCAGGTCGGAGCGGCGCGCCAGTGCCTCGCCCACCGCGGCATCGTCGCCGCCGCGCTGCAGCAGCCGGTCGAAGCCGTGCTCGGAGAACTGGGCGCCCTCATTGCCGGAGACGCTGCGTAGCACCGTCGAATCGCCACGCTCGACCAGGATATCGGTGACGCCCTCCGACAGGCGGGCGCGCTCGGCGATGGCCGCCAGATGCTCCTGCGTCTGGCTGATGGCGATGGCTGCGAGGTCGGTATCGGTCAGGACCGGCGAAAGCTTGAGCACCAGCCGGGCGACTTCGCTGTCGCTATCGTTGGCCAGGGACACTGCGACCGGGCGCGGCAGCGTCGAGGTCTCAGCGACGGAATCCGCATATTCGCGGCGACCTGCTGCGTCGAGATGCGGCAAGGAGCGCAGCGCGATGTCGCCGTAGTGCTCCTGCGATTCCTCACTCGGATCAGCATCGAGCAGAAAGAGGTCGGTGACGGCGTTGAGAAGCTTGCGCCGGGAATCGGAGGACATATCCGCCGGCATGCGGGACAAGGACTGGAGCATGGCGCGGGTTCCGCAGGGAGTATCGCGTTTGGAGCAATGCCTGAGCGTAAGGGCGTTCCATTTGATTTAGTCTTAAGCCGATCGAAGATTCTCCAGCATTTTCAGTATTGCGTATAACAACCACAGGTTGTTTTTTCTAATAAAACAACCTGTGGCATGGATCGGCCATCGCATCCTCACCGGAACTTCGTCGTCACCGCGACGTTGGCAGGTCGCAAGCGACACGACGAACGTGTCGCGATCCTGCGGAGCCCGATGTGAGCACACCCCGGCTCGACCAGAGCAACATGTCTTCTTGCGATCGGGCCCAGCCGTCCCGCCGCGCCATCCTTGTGGCTCTCGCCTCGACGGCTGCGGCCGCCTCATCCGCCGGCGCCCAGGATGGCCGCCCGCCACCGGTTGCTCCGAACAATGCGCCCGCCGAGCAGCGGCGTGGCAATTTTGGCTACGAGGATGTCGTCCGTCAGGCCCGCGAGCTTGCGGCGCGCCCGTTCGACGCGAGCGTGGCCGCTGTTCCCGACGCGCTGAAATCGCTGACCTATGACAGCTATCGCGAAATCCGGTTCCGCCGCGACAAGGCGCTCTGGCAGGACGGCGGTTCGGATTACCGCCTGCATCTGTTTCATCTCGGCTTCCTGCACGACAAGCCGGTTTCGATCCATGTGATCAGCGACGGAACCGCGATCCCGCTGCCGTTCAACATGGCGATGTTCGAATACGGCAAGGCGCAGGTCCCGCAGAAGCTGCCGATCTCGCTCGGTTTTGCCGGCTTCGCCGTCACGACGACACTCAACGACCTGAAGGTGCAGGACGAGGTCATAGCCTTCCTCGGCGCCAGCTATTTCCGTTTCCTCGGCCGCGGCCATCGCTATGGCCTTTCGGCGCGGGCGCTGGCGCTCGATGTCGGCGGCGAGCAGGCCGAGGAATTCCCGTTCTTTCGCGCGCTCTGGCTGGAGAAGCCGAAACCCGACGCTCTCGATCTCGTCATCTACGGCCTGCTCGATTCGCCCTCCGTCAGCGGCGCCTTCCGCTATGTCGTGACGCCGGGCCAGCAGACCAGCGTCGCCGTCACCGCGACGATCGTGCCGCGTCGAACGATCGAGCGCATCGGCATCGCGCCGCTGACCTCGATGTTCCTCGCCGGCGAGGGGGATCGCGAGCAGCGCACCGATTTCCGCCCCGAAGTCCACGATTCCGACGGGCTGATGCTCAAGACCGGCGCCGGCGAATGGATCTGGCGGCCGATCCGGAACCCGAAATCGCTGACGATCTCGTCCTTCCACGACCGCAATCCGCGCGGCTTCGGATTGATCCAGCGCGACCGCGAATTCGGCCACTACCAGGATCTGGAGGCGCATTATCATGCCCGGCCCGGCTACTGGGTTGAACCATCAGGCGATTGGGGCGAGGGCCGCGTCGATCTGATCGAGATCCCGACGCAGGGCGAGGAATTCGACAACATCGTCTGCTGCTGGATACCGAAGACGCCCCTGCCGAGCGGCCAGCCGACCGAGTTGAGCTATCGCATCACCACGGTGTCGACGACCGAGACGCTGCACGCGATGGCGCAGGTTCAGAGCAGCTTTGCTGCGCGCGAAGAGGTCGATGCCACGGCGGGGCTGGCGAGACGCCGCTTCATCGTCGATTTCAACGCCGGCGACCTCGAATATTATCTGTCCGACCCCAAGCGCGTCTCGGTCGTCGCGACTGTGTCGGCAGGCTCGGTCACCGGCACCATCGTCGATCCGAATGTCGCGGCGAAGGGCTTCCGCGCGATCGTCGACGTCAGCTTGCGGCTCGGCGAAAGCACCGATCTCAGGCTTTTTCTGAAGACCGCGAACCACACCCTCAGCGAAACCTGGACGACGTCCTGGACCGCGCCGGCTGCGGCGCCGGAGCTGCCGCCGGCCAAATCCGGCACCAACTCCGGCACCAGCCCCGCCACGCGCAACGATTGACCGGTCAGGCCGCCGGCAGGCAGGCCGGGCCGAGCGGCTCGAAGCTCTTATAGGTCAGGATGAATTCCTGATGGCCGAGCTCTTCCGATTTCGTCCGCCCGCCCTGTGCCAGCGAGACGACGAGATTGCGGATCTCGGTGCCGACCTCGTCGAGACCAGCCTTGCCTTCGAGGATGCGGCCGGCATCGACGTCCATGTCGTCGCTCATCCGGCGATAGGTCTCCGGATTGGCGCAGATCTTCACGACCGGCGAGATCGCCGAGCCGACGACTGAGCCGCGCCCGGTGACGAAGAGCACGCAATGCGCGCCGCAGGCGATCAATTCGGCGATCTCGGCATTGTCGTTGATGTTCGGGAAGCCGAAGCGGACCTCGCCATCCGGCACCACGTCGAGCAGATAGAGCCCGCCCCGCGGCGGCACGTCGCCGGGTTTCAACAGGCCGGAGATCGGTGATGCCCCCGATTTGGCATAGGCGCCCATCGACTTCTCCTCGATGGTCGAGAGCCCGCCCGCGGCATTGCCGGCGGCGAAGGAGCCGTAGCCCAGCGTCGCGTAGTAGCGCGCCGCCTTGGCGACCGATTTCTCCAGCTCGAGCCCGAGCTCGGGCGTGATCGCGCGCGCCGCCATGATGTGCTCGCAACCGATCAGCTCGCCGGTCTCCTCGAAGATGCAGGACGCGCCCTCGGCGATGAGCTGGTCGAAGGCGCGCCCCGCAGCGGGATTGCCGGTGATGCCGGAGGTGCCGTCCGAGCCGCCGCAGACGGTGCCGATCACCAGCTCGCTGACCTGCATCGCCACGGTTTCGGCGCTGTCGAGCGCGATGCGCTGCTCCTCGACCCAGGCGCGGCCTTCCTTGATCGAGGCGCGGGTGCCACCGGTGCCCTGGATCACGATCGTCTTCACCGGCCGGCCGCTGGCGCGGACCACCCGCTCCAGTGCGTATTTGTTGAAGCTCTCGCAGCCGAGCGAGACCAGCAGCACCGCCCCGACATTGGGATGGGTGCAGAGCTGCTCCATCATCCGCTCGGCATAAGGGTTGGGGTAGCAGCCCGGGAAGCCGATGGCGTGGACCTCGTGCTCGCGCCAGGGCAGGGCGATCTCGCGCGCGACATGGTGGGCGCACTCGACCAGATAGGCGACGGCGACGACGTTGCGGATGCCCTTGCGGCCGTCACTGCGGAGATAGCCTTGCAGCTCGCTCATTGCGCCGCTCCCGCCTTGCGCTCGTCCTCGAGATGATAGGTCGGCGTGTAGTCGCTCTTCATGTTCTGGACATGGACATGATGACCGGCGGCGATGCTCTCCGTCGCCACGCCGATCGGAGCGCCGTATTTCAGGATCTTCTCGCCGGGCGCGATGGCGCGCCGAGCGATCTTGTGGGCAAGCGCGATCTCGCGGTCGATCACCGCCGGACCGCTGCCGGTCTCGATGGGCTCACCCGCCGGCAGGCGGGTGCGGGCGACGAAGACATTGTCGCGCGGGTCGAGCAGGATCAGGCGGGGATCGTGCTGGGACATCAGAACTTGCCGAATTGCAGATAGGCCTGCTGCGGGTCGGTGCCGGCGAGGATCGCGGTGCGCACCTTGTTCTCGGCCGAGATCGCGGTCTCGGATTTCTCCAGCACTTCCTCGATGATCTCGACCGGGATGCGCACGACGCCGTCGCGGTCGGCGAGGATATAGTCGCCGGGGCGGATCCAGACGTCGCCGATCTTGATCGGCTCGTCGACTGCCTTGGGCAGCCAGAAGCCGACGATGTCGCGCGGCGTATAGGCCTTGAAATAGGCTTGGAAACCCATCTCGACCATGAATTCGGTATCGCGCGACAGGCCGTCGATGACGCAGCCGCGCACGCCCTTGTTCTTGAGGGTCTCGGCCGAGAGCTCGCCCATCAGCGCGACCTCCTCGGTGTTGGGCTGGCAGACCCAGACATGGCCGGGCTTGGCGGCGGAGAGCAGGCCGGTCCAGCCGAGCAGGGTCTCGTGCGCGTCGAATTCGCCGGTCTTGCCCTCGACGGTGAAGGCCGGGCCGGCGAGCTTCACGCCGGGCAGTAGCGGGCGAAGCGCCGGCGGCAGGGTGAAGTCTTTCAGACCCATGGCGCGCATCGTGTCGTGGATGATGCCGGTGTAGCAGCGTTCGAGGCGCTCGGTCAGCGTATCGGTCATATTTCCTCCGGTGCGGTCGCTCCAGCGACCTTGCGGGCACCTTGCGCAGAGGGTGGCTCAAGGGGCAAGTGCGGATTCTGCAGCGCTGGCGTGCGTATTAAACGATTTAAATTACGATATTCGTCATGCTCGGGCTTGACCCGAGCATCTCCTGCCAGAGATTCTCGGGTCTGCGCTTCGCTCCGCCCGAGAAGGACGCGCGACCGGCGTCCACCCGCTTAGCCGAAGCGCTCCCAGCCCTGTGGCATCAGGCGCTCCTGCGGCAGGAAGCGGGCCTTGTAGGCCATCTTCGGCGAGCCCTCGACCCAGTAGCCGAGATAGACGTAAGGCAGGCCGAGCTTGCGGGCGCGTTCCACGTGCTCAAGCACCATGAAGGTCCCGAGCGAGCGGACTTCGAGATCGGGATCGTAGACCGAGTAGACCATGGAGAGCCCGTCGCTCAGCCGGTCGGTCAGGGCGAAGGCGTAGAGCTCGCCCTGACCGCGGCCGGTGAAGCCGCTATCGGGGCCACGCCTGCGATATTCGATCAGGCTGGTCTCGACATGGGTGTCCTCGACCATCATGGCGAAGTCGAGCGCCGACATCGTCGCCATGCCGCCATCGGGGTGGCGCTCGTCGAGATAGGCGCGGAATAGCGAGTAGTGCTCCGAGCGCGGCTGTGGCGGCAGTGCCTCGCCTATCAGGTCGCTGTTGTGCGAGGCGATCTTGCGGAAGCTGCGCGAAGGCCGGAAATCGGCGACGACGATCCTCACAGAGATGCAGGCCCGGCAGGTTTCGCAGGCCGGCCGGTAGGCGATGCTCTGCGAGCGCCGAAAGCCGCCATGCGAGAGCACATCGTTGAGGTCGCGCGCCCGCGCGCCGACGAGGTGCGTGAACACCTTGCGTTCCTCGCGACCCGGCAGATAGGGGCAGGGCGTCGGCGAGGTCAGGTAGAATTGCGGGGCATCCCGCAAAGGACGTGTCACGTCAGGCAGGCTCCGGAACCGCCACGTTGAGGCTGAGTTTAGCAGTCGTTGCGGCGGCAACAAGCGTCTATGCCTGCGGCGATCACGCCATATGGGATGACTACTCCGCCGGTGCTAGTCTTCGCCGAGTGCGCCTGGCGGCCTCGGCAGCAGGGGGATGCGATGCAGACCGAAACGGTCGCGTTGACCCGGGAGAAGGAAACCCTGCTGATCACGCTCTGGGCCAAGGCTGGCGAGAGCCTGCTGCCGGATTCCCTGCTCGAGGATCGCTTCGCCGCGCAGGCGGCAGCGCGGATCGACTATGATTTCGCCAGGCTCAAGGTCGACCGCGACCTGATGGTCGGCCTCGCCATGCGCGCCCACACCCTCGACGGCTGGACGCGCGATTTTCTCGGGAGGCATGACGACGCGATCGTGCTGCATCTCGGCTGCGGGCTCGACAGCCGCGTCTACCGGATCGATCCGCCCGCCGGCATCGATTGGTATGAAGTCGACTATCCAGAAGTCATCGCGCTCAGGCAAAAGCTCTACCCAGCGCGCGATGGCTATCATCTGATCGGCAGTTCGGTGACGGAGCCGGGCTGGATCGCCGGCCTGCCACAGGACCGCCCGGCGATGATCGTCGCCGAAGGCCTCCTGCCGTATCTGCCGGAGGAGGAGGTGCCGCTGCTGCTGGAACGGCTGGTGCGCCACTGCCCGGCAGGCGAGATCGTCTTCGATGCCTACAGTTCATTCGGCCTGCGTCTGATCGCGCTGCAGCCCTCAATCAAGGCGACGGGCGCGATGCTGCATTGGGCGCTCGATGATCCCGTCGAACTGGAGCGGCAGGTGCCGGGCCTGACCCTCGAGACCGAGCTGACGGCCTATGATCCCGATGGCTATGACCCGGCGCAGATCGCCCGCATGTCCTGGCCGGCGCGGCTAGCGATCCAGTTCTTCTCGCTGATCCCGCCGCTGGCGCGAATCGGGTTGCTACTGCGCTATCGCTTTTAGCGCAGAGCCTTTGTCGTCATGGTGGGGCTTGTCCCGACCATCCACGTCTTCGCCGGTGCTATGCGGCGTTCAAGACGTGGACGTTCGCCACAAGGGCGAGCATGACGATCGGGCGCTCAGGCGCGCACCACCACGAGCCCGGTCAGGATGTCGTGGCCGAGCCGGCGATCCCCACGCACCAGCCCGCAGGCGATGTCGAGGAACCAGAGCGCGACCGTGCCGGCCGCGACATAGAAGAACAGCGCATGCACTGCCGCCGCCAGCGCATCCGGCCGCCCACCCGAAGCGGTCTCGACGCGAAGCCCCGCCATGCGCATGCCGAGCGTCGCCTGCTTGCGCCCGCCGATGGTGATGGCGGCATAGCCGAGCGCGACTGCGATCGTCGCTCCGCCCATCAGGAGCCAGGTCAGGCCAAAGGTGACGATGCCCAGGATCGCGAGCAGGAACCAGACGATGCTACCCAGAATGAACAGGACGACGACGTCGCCGATCCAGGCGAACAGGCGCGAACCGAGCACGCCGCGCGTATTCTGCAGCGGCTGGTCCTCCAGCGCGACGATCGGCGGCTGGCGATAGGACGGGTTCGACATCGGCGATAAACTTCCCTGTTGCTCCGGAGGCCGGTGCGGCCTGCCGAGCAATAATGTTTGATCAGCCACCCGGTTCCGCAAGACCGCGCGGGTAGATTCGGCGCGGGGCGAAGCCTTCCTTGCGCAGCGCCTCTTCGATCGCGGCGGTGTGCGCCTCGTCGCGGGTCTCGACGGTGACGTCGAGCGTCACGCCCTTGGCCGGCACGTCGAGGAAGAGCCGGCCATGGCTGACCTCGAGGATGTTGGCGCCGAGCGTGCCGAACAGGCTGGCGACCTTGCCGAGCAGGCCGGGCCGGTCGCTGGCGGTGAGGCGGAAGGCGGCGATGCGCTGCTCGCGCTCGAGCTCACGCACCATGATCGCGGCGAGCAGGCGCGGGTCGATATTGCCGCCGCAGAGCACGAGCCCGACCTTGCGTCCGCGATAACGTTCAGGTTCCTTCAGCATCGCGGCGAGGCCGGCGGCGCCGGCGCCCTCCGCCAATGTGTGCTGCAAGGTCGCGTAGGCGTTGACGGCGCGCTCGATCAGGTCCTCGCCGACGAGCACGATGTCGGAGACCAGCTCCTTGATCACCGGCAGGGTTTGCGTGCCGACGGTCTTGACCGCAATGCCCTCCGCCAGCGTCGCGCCGCCAATCGGCATCTGCGTGCCATGCACGGCATTGTGGAAGGATGGGAAGAGCGCCGCCTCGATGCCGATCAGCTCGATCGACGGCTTCAACGCCTTGGCGGCAATGGCGTTGCCGGCCATCAGCCCGCCGCCGCCGAGCGGGATCAGCAGCATGTCGAGATCAGGCGCCTCGCGCAGCATCTCCAGCGCGACCGTGCCCTGGCCGGCCATCACCGCCGCGTCGTCGTAGGGGTGAACGAAGACCAGGCTCTTCTCGGCTGCGATCTCGCGCGCCTTCTGCGCCGATTCGTAGAGCGTCTCGCCGAAGAGAACGATCTGCGCGCCATAGGCGCGGGTGTTCTCGATCTTCACCAGCGGCGTCGTCTCGGGCATCACGATCGTCGCCGGGATGCCGAAGCGCTTGGCGTGGTAGGCGACCGCCTGGGCATGGTTGCCGGCCGACATGGCGATGACGCCGCGGCGCTTCTCGTCATCGGTCAGGCTGCGCAGCTTATTGACCGCGCCGCGCTCCTTGAAGGAGGCCGTCGCCTGCATGTTCTCGTGCTTGACGAAGATATCGGCGCCGGTCAGGGCCGAGAGGCGCGGCGCCGACATCAGCGGCGTCTTCAGCACATGACCTTCGATGGTCTGCGCAGCCGCCTCGATATCGGCGAAACTGATCGCGAAGCCGCTGCCCATCCGTTCCCCCAATTATTCAGACCTGGCGCGGCGTCAGTGCGCCGTCGCCGAAGAAGCCGCCGGGTCGCAGGATCAGCGTCACGGCGAGCAAGCTATAGACCGCGATGTCGCGCTGTTCGAGCGGCATCGTCGCCGACCACAGCACTTCGAAGGCGGCGATCACGAGGCCCCCAGGCAGGCGCCGGGGACCGAGCCGATGCCGCCGAGCACGGCGGCGACCAGCGCCTTGAGGCCGAGCGTGAACCCGCCTGAAAAGCCCATGCCACCATAGATCACGGTGACGATAACGCCGGCCGCGCCGCAGATCGCGCAGGCGATGATCAGAGCTCGGTCGTGCACCGCGCGAGGGTCGATGCCGAAGAGGGAGGCGGTGCGGGCGTCGTCGGCGACCGCGCGCCAGGCTCGGCCGTAAGACGAGCGGGCGAGATAGAGGATGAGGCAGGTCGCGGCGCTGAAACCGAGCCCCCGCCATGGCGAGCGAGACGGGCGTCGCGGTGACGATGAACTGCTCGGCCCGCGCCAGCAGTAGCGGTTCATTGAACACCGGCGGCAGCCAGCGCAGTTCGGCGCCCTGGGCGAGGCGCAAATATTCCGAGAGCGCAATGGCGAGACCGATCGTCGCGATCAGCACCTGCTGGCCATTGCTCTTGTCGAGATGGCGCAGCACGAAGCGGCCCATGGCGAAGCCGTGCAGCGCACTGACTGCGATCGCGACGGCGAAGGCGATGAACAGGCCCGAGACCGGCGTCGAGACGGCGAGCGACAAGGTCAGCGCCACACCGACCACGGCGGCGAGCGCGCCAAGCGCCGAGAACTCGCCGAAGGTCAGCAGGATGCGGCCATTGAGCCCGTAGATCAGCGCATAGGCGCTGGCGAGCAGCGCATAGATCGCCGCCGAGGGCAGGGCGGCGAGGCCCTGCTGCAGGCCATAGGCGAGGCCGGGCGACAGAACGACCAGGTCGGCGCCCGGCGAGGCCCCCGGATCGACCGGCGGTTCGGCCTTGTATTCGAGATAGAAGCGCCGCAGCAGCAGGAAGCTCGCATCGGTCATCGGCACGCCGTCGGAGGCAAGGCCCGCCAGCGCGCCGCGCTGCAGCGTGGTGCCCTCGCCGGCGAAGACGCAGTCGATCGTGCGCCGGCGCGGTTGCGCGTCCGGCGCCTGCGCCCGGTAGGCGATGCGCAGGATGTCGGCACGCGGGCCGGCGCCGGTGCCCTCGATGGTGATGACGGTATCTGACGGATTCAGCGCCGGGATCGCCAGCCGGCAGGCACGGATCTGATCGGTGTCGAAGCGCCCGCAGGCAGCGAGCGTGAGGCAGAGCAGAATCGACGTGAGCAGGGCGCGCATCGACGGTGACGCTAGCGCGAGAACCGAGGCGTTGGAACTCGCAGCGTTGGCGCTCGTCATATGCTCAATGGGGCCTTGATAAATCGGCAGGGCGGCGCACATCCGGTCCGGGCCTCGGGCGGATGCTGGCCGGCCCGGTCGCGCATTGGGATGACTGGCATGCAGCAGGATGAGATCTGGGACAACAAGGCGGCCAAATCCTATGACACGCCCGGTGCCGGGATGTTCTCGCCGGAGGTGCTCGAGCCGGCGGTCGAGCGGCTGGCGCAGCTCGCCGAGGGCGGCGCAGCACTCGAATTCGCGATCGGAACTGGCCGCGTCGCCGTGCCGCTCAGCGAGCGGAAGGTTCCCGTGGCGGGTATCGAGTTCTCACCCGCGATGGTCGTCCAATTGCGGACCAAGGTGGATGAAGCGACGATTCCCGTCGTGATCGGCGATATGGCGACCGCCACCGCTGCCGGCAGCTATTCGCTCGTCTACCTCGTCTACAACACGATCTCGAACCTGCTCACGCAAGAAGCGCAGGTGGCGTGCTTCCGCAATGCGGCGCGCCACCTCTCGCCCGGCGGCCGTTTCGTGGTCGAGCTCGGGGTGCCGGAGCTGCGCAAGCTGCCGCCCGGGCAGCAGGCGGTCGTCTGGCATTCGGAGGCGGGCTATATCGGCCTCGACACCTACGACACGCTGCGCCAGCAACTGGTCTCCCACCATGTCAGGTTCGGCGAGGGCGGGCAGGCGGAAGTCTTCCGCTCACCGCATCGCTACATCTGGCCGGCGGAGCTCGATCTGATGGCTCAGCTCGCCGGCTTCGAACTCGAGAGCCGGCATGCTGATTGGGACGGTGCGCCGTTCACGGCGGAGTCGCGCTCGCACGTCTCCGTCTATCGTCTGGTCGGTTAGCTCAGGCGACAGCCTTCAGCATCTTTGCCACCCGCGGCGCGAAATAGGTCAGCACGCCGTCGGCGCCAGCGCGCTTGAAGGCGAGCAGGCTCTCCAGCATCGCCTTGTCGCCGTCGAGCCAGCCGTTGTTGGCCGCCGCCATGATCATCGCGTACTCACCCGAGACCTGGTAGGCGAAGGTCGGCACCGCGAAGGTGTCCTTCACCCGGGCAATCACGTCGAGATAGGGCAGGCCGGGCTTGATCATTACCATGTCGGCGCCTTCCTCGAGGTCGAGCGCGACCTCGGCGATCGCCTCGTCGGTGTTGGCCGGGTCCATCTGGTAAGTGCGCTTGTCGCCGATGAGCGTGGCGTTGGTGCCGATCGCGTCGCGGAACGGGCCGTAATAGGCCGAGGCGTACTTGGCCGAATAGGCCATGATCTGCACGTCCTCATGGCCGTTGGCGTCGAGCGCGGCCCGGATCGCGCCGACGCGCCCGTCCATCATGTCGGAGGGCGCGATCACGTCGGCGCCGGCATCGGCCAGCGCCAGCGCCTGGCGGACGAGGATGCCGACGCTGGGGTCGTTCAGGATCTTCTCGCCATCCATCACGCCGTCATGACCATGCGAGGTGTAAGGGTCGAGCGCCGCGTCGCAGATGATGCCGAGTTCCGGCACCGCCGCCTTGATCGCCCTGACCGCGCGGCACATCAGGTTGCGGCCATTGAGTGCCTCCGAGCCGGTCTCGTCGCGCAAGGCCGGGTCGACATAAGGGAAGGGCGCGATCGCGGGGATGCCGAGCCTGGCCGCGGCCTCGGCCTGGCGCACGGCCTCGTCGATGTTGAGGCGGTCGACGCCCGGCATCCAGGCGACCGGCGAAATCGGCTCGGCCGAATCGATCAGGAAGATCGGCCAGATCAAATCGTCGGTGGTGAGGCGATTCTCGCGCACCAGCCGGCGCGACCAGTCCGCCTTGCGGTTGCGGCGCATGCGGCGGGTGAGTCCGAGCGCGTCCGTCATGGCGGCCGCAGCCTCGGCCTGCCGCGCCTGCGGCGCGGGGAAGGGCCGCACAACCCGAGATGCCATAAACGCCTCCGCTTCGAACGCGATCTTGCTTGCCGGCGATGCTTTAGCACATCGGAACCATTCCAAAACAGTCGCGATGGTCGCATGCAGCCACGCGTATCGCGCGGGCACTTCGCTAAAGCGCACCGTGCGGCTGCGCGCCGGCCGGTGCGTTGACAGGCCTCCGGCCAACGCCCAAACACGGGGCCGGACCAGACGAAAGAGCACCATGTCGGACGAGCCGGACATCATCTGCGAAACCCGCGGCAGCGCCGGCTTCGTCGTGCTCAACCGGCCGAAGGCGCTGAACGCGCTCAATCTCGTCATGGTGCGCGAACTGGCCAAGGCACTCGACGCCTGGGAGCACGATCCCGCCGTCACGCGCATCGTCGTGACCGGCGCCGGCGAGAAGGCCTTCTGCGCCGGCGGTGACATCCGCAGCCTGCACGATCTCGGCAAGGCCGGCCAATATGACGAGATGCTCGCCTTCTGGCGCGAGGAGTACATCCTCAACGCCCGCATCCAGAGCTATCCCAAGCCCTATGTCGCTCTGGTCGATGGCATCGTCATGGGCGGCGGCGTCGGCCTCTCCCTGCACGGCAATTACCGCGTTGCCGGCGAGCGCTGGCTCTTCGCCATGCCGGAGGTCAGCATCGGCTTCTTCCCCGATGTCGGCGCAACCTATGCCCTGCCGCGCCTGCCCGATCATAGCGGCACCTACCTCGCCTTGACCGGTGACCGCGTCGGCCAGGCCGATGCGCTGGCGCTTGGGCTCGCGACGCATGCGGTGCCGTCAGCGCGCATGGCCGAGCTCGCCGAGGCGCTGACCGGTTCCGAGCCGGTCGACGTCACCATCGCCCGCTTCGCCGGGGATCCCGGACCGGGCAAGCTCGCGCCGGAGCGCGCGACGATCGCGCATTGCTTCGGCGCGGCGACGCTGCTTGACGTTCTCGGCCGGCTGGGTGCCAAGGCCGCAGCCGGCGATGCCTTCGCCGCCAAGGCGCTCGCGACGATCCGGGCGAAGTCGCCGACCAGCGTCGCCATCGCCTTCGAGCAGATGCGGCGTGGCGCCTCGCTGAACCTCGCAGAGGCGATGCAGCTCGAATTCCGCATCGTCTCGCGGATTTCCCGCGGCCATGATTTCTATGAGGGCGTCCGCGCCGTGGTGATCGACAAGGACCAGGCGCCGTCCTGGCGGCCGCAGACGCTGGAAGAGCTCGATCCGGCTGATGTGGCGGCTTATTTCGCCCCGCTCGGAGCGACCGAGCTGGTCGTGAGCGGCTGAGATGGCGGTCCTGCGTGACGGCGAGGTTCTGCGTGGCCCGCGCCCGGCCGGCGAGGCCAGGCGCGGTATGCGCTGGCGGCTCCTCCTGGTCTGGCTGCTGCGCCTGCTCTCGGTGGTGTGGATCGGCAAGGGCTTGTTCCACTGGGCGATCATCCTGGGTCTCGGACTGGACAGTGGCCCGGCCTTCGAGACGCGACCTCTGACCTTCCAGGCGATCACCGTCTATTTCGCGGTCTTCGATCTCGTCGCCGGCGTCGGCCTCTGGCTGACAGCGACCTGGGGCGGCGTGCTCTGGCTGCTCGCCGCCGTCAGCCAGCTTCTGCTCGGCTTCTTCTTCCCGCGCTGGCTGACGCTTTCGCCCGCTTTGATCGGCACCTATGTCGGGCTGATGCTGGCCTATTTCCTGGCGACCTGGGCGGCTGAGAACCAGGAAACCTGAACCGGCGTATCTGCCGCGAATACCTCGGGCTGCGGTAAGAATCGCTTTAGCTTAAGAGACTTCCGGTTCATTTTGGATTCACCCAAATGGGTAAATCCCTGATTCATCCTGATATTTAAACTCGTTTTCATCCGCCCTGCCTATGGTGTCTCTCAGAAGCGGACCGGGAGACAATCCTGGCCGACATGCAACAGGCGGGATATACCATGAAGAGCAATGTAAAGACTGTGGAGCCGGCCGCGGCTGAAGAGGTTCAGCTCAAGGTGAAGCCGCTTTACCTTGAGTCCCTCACCTTGGTCGAGCGGCTGCATCGCCGGCTGCTGGACGTGATCAAGGACGAGTTCGAGCGCCGCAATCGCGATGACGTCAACAGCGTGCAGGCGCTGCTCCTCTACAATATCGGCGACGCCGAGCTCTCCGCCAGCGAGCTGCGCACCCGCGGCTACTATCTCGGCTCGAACGTCTCCTACAACGTCAAGAAGCTGGTCGAGCTCGGCTTCCTGCACCATGCCCGCTCGCGGATCGACCGTCGCTCGGTGCGCATCAGCCTGACCGAAAAGGGCGGCGAGGTGCACAACATCGTCAAGGGCGTCTACGACAAGCATGTTCGCACGGTCGAGCAGATCGGCGGCATCGCGGCCGACGACTTCGAGCGCATGAACAACGCCCTGCTGCGCCTCGAGCGCTTCTGGACCGACCAGATCCGCTACAAGCTCTGAGGGGCGGGGGCGCTCGTCCCGCTTCGAATAGGTTTTCCCGCAGCGCGCTTCGGCCTCCCGCCGGAGCGCGTGCGCCTGTTTCTTTCCGGCCACACGATCAAACCCACGTGAGCAAAGCGCATCGCCGCCCTAAAAATGCCGCGCTCATCATAGGGTGTTAACTCTGGTAAGGGATCGTCCCCAGCGACCGGCGTGGCAGATGCCAGGCCGAAGGGGCGGGTCGCGTCCCGCTCCGATGATATGCGAAGTCCAAGGGGTACGATCGATGCCGAAACTCAGCCTGACACGTCGCGAGACGGTCCTGGCCCTGTTGTCGAGCGCTGCCGTCGGCGTCAGCCTGCCGGCTTTCGCCCAGCAGGCCGAATGGCGCCAGAGCTATGATGCCGGCGCGCGCAATGCAGTCGCGCGTTCCTCGACGCCGATGCTGTCGCCGGCCGCGCTGGCCGCGACCGAGCAGGCCGTCGAAGCCTATCGGGCGCTTGCCGCTCGTGGTGGCTGGCAGCCTCTCCAGGTCAGCGACAAGCTCGCCGTCGGCTCGCGCGGCGCCAGCGTCGTCGCGCTGCGCCAGCGGCTCATCATCACCGGCGATCTCGATGCCTCCGCCGGCGACAGCAACATCTATGATTCCTATGTCGAGGGTGGCGTGCGCCGCTTCCAGTCGCGCATGGGCCTGTCGACCACCGGCAGCATCAACCGCGCGACGCTGACCGCACTCAACGTGCCGGTCGACCGGCGCATCCGCCAGCTCGAGACCAATATCGTGCGCCTGCGCACCTGGTCGGGCAATCTCGGCAACCGCTATGTCGTCGCCAATATCCCGGCGGCGGCGGTCGAGACGGTCGAGAACGGCCATGTCGCGACCCGCCACGCCGCCGGCGTCGGCAAGATCGATCGCCAGTCGCCGCTGCTGCAGACCAAGATCCCCGAGATCAATTTCAACCCGACCTGGACGGTTCCCGCTTCGATCATCCGCAAGGATCTGATCCCGAAGATGCAGAAGGAGCCGAGCTACCTGACCGAGAACAAGATCCGCATCATCGGACCGAGCGGCGAGATTCCGCCGGAGCGGGTCAACTGGCGCTCGGATGAGGCGACCCGCTACACCTTCCGCCAGGATCCGGGCGGCGAGTTCAACTCGCTCGGCTTCGTGCGCATCAACATTCCGAGCCCGCACGGCGTCTACATGCACGACACGCCGTCGAAGGGCATCTTCGGCGACGATTTCCGCTTCGTCTCCTCCGGCTGCATCCGCGTCCAGAACGTGCGCGACTACATCGCCTTCCTGCTCAAGGAGACGCCTGGCTGGGATCGCGCCAAGATCGACGAGACGATCGCCTCGGGCGAGCGCGTCAATGCCCGCATCGCCAATCCGGTGCCGTGCTACTGGGTCTATGTCACTGCCTGGGCGACGCCCGATGGCGGCGTGCAGTTCCGTGACGACATCTACAACAAGGACGGCCTCGGCCCGGTCCCGGTCGCGGCCCTGCAGGGCGATCAGGACATCTGAGTCCTTCGATCCGAGATCGATCATGCGACCCGCTGGAGACAGCGGGTCGTTTCATTTCAGGGACCCGGTTCAGTTCGGATGCCCCCCGCGAGCGGCCAGGAAAACAAAGGCCGCGCCGAGCGGTCGATCAGGCCAGGTTGTCGGCGATCAGGAAGCCGAGCAGCGAGATGCACGCCATCACGATCGAGATTTCCAGAAGACTGAAACCCATTGCCACCTCCACCGCTGCGGAGGCAACGTCGAGGCGCCGCCTTGGTTCCGCCGCAGCTGCGACGATTTTGTGGTGACGCCCCTCAGTGCGCCCGCTTGCGCGGCACGGCCGCCAGCGCGGGCTCATCTTCCGCCATCGCCAGGTGCCGCCCGGCGAAATGGAGCACGACGTAGCCGATCACCGCCGACAGCGCCGAGCCGGCGAGCACGCCGATCTTGGTCGCGTCGTTGAGCGAGGCATTGTTGGCGAAGGCCAGCGCCCCGATGAACAGGCTCATGGTGAAGCCGATGCCGCAGAGCAGCGAGACGCCATAGACCTGCGCCCAGCTCGCCTTGGCCGGCATGGTACCGAGGCCCAGCTTGACCGCGAGCCAGGCGAAGCCGAAGACGCCGATCTGCTTGCCGATGAAGAGCCCGAGCACGATGCCGAGCGGCACCGGCGTCAAGAGCAGCGATGGCGACATGCCGGCGATCGAGACGCCGGCATTGGCGAAACCGAAGACCGGCACGATGAAATAGGACGACCAGGGATGGAGCTTGTGCTCGAGCGTGTGCAGCGGCGAGTGCTCGGGCTCGTCGCTTTCCTTGCCATGGCCGCCGAGCGGGATGGTCAGCGCCAGCGCGACGCCGGCGAGCGTGGCGTGGATCCCGGATTTCAGCACGAAGAACCAGAGCAGGGCGCCGATGGCGAGATAGAGCGGCAGCAAGCGGACGCCGCGCAGGTTGAGCGCGATCAGGACGGCGAGGCAGGCGGCGGCGCCGGCCAGCATCGGCGGCGAGAGATTGCCGGAATAGAACAGGGCGATGATCAGGATCGCGCCGAGATCGTCGAGGATGGCGAGCGCGGTCAGAAATATCTTGAGCGAGACCGGCACGCGCGAGCCGAGGATGGCGAGCACGCCGAGCGCAAAGGCGATATCGGTTGCAGCGGGGATCGCCCAGCCGCGCAGCGCCTGCGCATCGCCCCAGGCGAGCGAGGCATAGATCAGGGCGGGCGCGATCATGCCGCCGAGCGCGGCCAGCGCCGGCAGGGCCCGGCGGCTCCAGGTCGCGAGCTGACCCTCGATGAACTCGCGCTTGATCTCGAGCCCGACGAGCAGGAAGAACAGCGCCATCAGCGCATCGTTGATCCAGTGCAGGATCGAGAGGCCCGCGACCTTCGCTTCGAGGATTGTGAAATAGACGACGCCCAGCGGCGAATTGGCGATGATCAGCGCCAAGGCCGCGGAACAGACGAGCAGGACGCCGGCCGCAGCCCCGCTCTCCATGAAGGCGTGCAGGGGCGAGCGGCGCTTGGGCGGCCATTCCGGCGCTTCGGCTTCGATCTGCTGCGCATCCTGGGTCACGCCGGCATCCCCCGTCTTCTTGTAGCCTGGGATATCGCAGGTGCGCTGCGACATCCCGATGTCGATTCCATTGCAGCCGACGGTTGTGCCATGCGGCTGCGAGTCGGCTCACTCGATCTGTGAAATAGAGCAGAGCGGGCGCGATGCCGCATTCCATATCGCCGCACTATTGCCTGCGCAGCCGGCCGGCGCCACCCGCCAGCACTGCTGTTGCAGTCATCGCGGCGAGCAGCACGGCCGTGCCGCCGAAGAGGGCAGGATATCCATAGCCTGCGATCAGAGGCGTGCTGAGCAGCGGCGAGCAGAACTGGCCGATGAAGATCGAAGCGGTGAGGATGCCGCCGGCAAGCCCGCGCTTCTGCATTGGTGCAAGGTTCAGGGCGAGGGCGATGAAGCTCGGCGAGACCAGGGCGTAGCCTGCGCCGATGGCCGCGACGGCGGCGAAGATCGCCGGGGTCGCCGCGGCGGTGACCAGCAGCAGGAAACCCACGGCCATGGCGCCATAGCCCAGCGCGAAGATGCCGGCATAGCCGACGGCGCGCTGGATGCGCGGATAGAGCAGCGCGAAGCCGCCACCCGACAGCATCAGCACGCCGAGCGCCGTGCCGGTCATGATCGCGCTGTCATAGCCCTGCGCATCCAGGAAGAAGGACAGCTGCGTCGGCATGATGAAGAAGATCATGTTGGTGACGGCCTGCAGCAGCACCAGCGAGGCGAAGAGGAGCCGCCAGGGGGAGCGATCGCCGCCGGCGTCTGCCAAGGCGGCACCAGCGGCGCGCGACAGGCGCGGCGGATCGACGATCACCAGCCACATCAGCGGCAGGAAGGCCGCCGCAAGGCCGTAGATGGCGAAGGGCAGGCGCGGCGAGATCGCCGCGGCCCAGCCGGCGGTGAGGATGAAGACGAGGCCGCCGAGATTGCGGGCTGAGATCTGCAGGCCGGTCAGGGCGTTGCGGTCATCGCCGCTGAAGTAGTCGCCGATCAGCGCCGTCTGCGCCGTCATGATCAGAGCGACGGCGACGCCGAGCACGAGGCGGCTCAAGAAGATCGCCGGTAGATTCGGCAGGAGTAGCCCGGCACAGCCCGAAATCACGAAGAGGACCACGCCGACGAGCAGCAGCTTGCGGCGTCCGATCCGGTCGGCCGCGAGTCCCGCGAGCGGGGCGCAGATCGCAACCGCGAGCGAGGGTGCAGGCACCAAGAGCCGCGTCAGCAGCGCGGCGTTGGGATCGTCCGCGAACACGCGTTCGAGCCCCGGCAGCGCCGGGGCGATCGTCGCGTTCGCCATCGTCGTGAGCGATGCCGCCATCAAAAGGGCGATTGCGCGCCGGTCCTGCCAGATCGGAATTTGCTTTGTAGCGAGAATGGCTTCCATGATGTTCCTCTTGCCGAAATGAATAAGTTCGGCAGAGTGTACGAATTCAAGCCGACTTGAGGTCAAGCATGCGCGTTCTGGATATCGGAGAGGTCGCCGAGCGCTCCGGCATCGTGCCATCGACCTTGCGCTATTACGAGGAGATCGGCCTGATCGCCTCGCTCGGGCGGCATGGCCTGCGGCGGCAGTTCGATGGCGACGTCCTGCTGAAATTGTCGCTGATCGCCATGGGCAAGGCGGCCGGCTTTTCGCTGGAGGAGATCGCCGGCATGTTCGGGCAGGACGGCCGGCCCGATATCCCGCGCGACCAGCTGCGCGCGAGAGCGAACGAACTGCAACGGCAGATGGTCGAGTTGCGCACGCTGCGGGATGTCCTGCACCACGTCGCCGACTGCCCGGCGCCGAGCCATCTGGAATGCCCGACCTTCCGCAAGCTGATGCAGGCGGCATCGCGCGAGAGGCTGGTTTATCGCCCGTCCCGCAAGTCGCCACGGACACGGTGAATCGCCGCCTCCCGCGGCCATCTATCACTGGACAGCCCCACTTCGCATGATAGGGACCGCCCACGGGGCCAGGCCGCGATCGGCCGCCGCATTCTTCAGGAGCCGGACATGACCGAAGCCGCGCTGGACAAGCACCTCTCCAACTCCTTCTTTGGCGCGTCGCTTGCCGATGTCGATCCGGAGATCGCCCGCGCCATCGAGCTCGAGCTCGGTCGCCAGCGCGACGAGATCGAGCTGATCGCCTCGGAGAACATCGTCTCGCGCGCCGTGCTCGAGGCGCAGGGCTCGGTGATGACCAACAAATATGCCGAGGGCTATCCGGGCCGGCGCTATTATGGCGGTTGCCAGTTCGTCGACATCGCCGAGAAGCTCGCGATCGAGCGCGCCTGCCGCCTGTTCGACTGCCAGTTCGCCAATGTCCAGCCGAACTCCGGCAGCCAGGCCAACCAGGCCGTGTTCATGGCGCTGATGCAGCCGGGCGACACCTTCATGGGCCTCGACCTCGCCGCCGGTGGCCATCTCACCCATGGCGCCCCGGTCAACCAGTCGGGCAAGTGGTTCAAGGTCGTGCCCTACGGCGTCTGCGTCGTCGACCAGGTCATCGACTATGACGCGATGGAGCGTCTCGCGGTCGAGAACAAGCCGAAGGTCATCGTCGCCGGCGGCTCGGCCTATGCCCGTCATTGGGACTTCGCCCGCTTCCGCGAGATCGCCGACAAGGTCGGCGCCTATTTCATGGTCGATATCGCCCATTTCGCCGGGCTCGTCGCCGGCGGCGCCCATCCCTCGCCGTTTCCGCACGCCCATGTCGTCACCACCACCACGCATAAGACCCTGCGCGGCCCGCGCGGCGGCATGGTGCTGACCAATGACGAGGCGATCGCCAAGAAGATCAATTCGGCCGTGTTCCCCGGCCTGCAGGGCGGGCCGCTGATGCACGTCATCGCCGCCAAGGCCGTCTCCTTCGAGGAGGCGCTGCGGCCGGAGTTCAAGACCTACGCTCACGCCGTCGTCGCCAACGCCAAGGCGCTGGCCGAGACGCTGAAGAGCAAGGGCTTCGACCTCGTTACCGGCGGCACCGACAACCACCTGATGCTGGTCGACCTGCGCTCGAAGAAGGTGACCGGCAAGGCGGCCGAGGCTGCGCTCGGGCGCGCCCACATCACCTGCAACAAGAACGGCATCCCCTTCGATCCGGAGAAGCCGATGGTCACCTCGGGCATCCGCTTGGGTACCCCGGCAGCGACATCGCGCGGCTTTGGCGTCGCCGAGTTCAAGAAGGTCGGCGAATTGATCGCCGAGGTGCTCGACGGCCTCGCCGCCAATGGCGAGGAAGGCAATGCCGCGGTCGAGCAGGCGGTCAAGGCCAAAGCTCACGAGCTGACCGCGCGCTTCCCGATCTACTGAGCAGGACTGCGGCTTCGCAGGGCGACTTGAATAGGTCGCCCTACGGGGTTACATACATGTCGGCGAGGAGGCTGATATGAGCCGTCAGAGCGTAACCATGCGCGAGCTTCAGAAGATGTCGGCAGGTGCCATCCAGGCCTTGCCGCATCCTGTCCCGATCAAAAGCGGCTCGGCCACGGTCGGGCTGCTGGTGCCGGTCAAGAAGCCGGATACGGCGCGGATTTCCGCTGCGCTGAAGCGCAGCGATGCTTACCATGCGACTCTTTCGTCCGAGACGAAGCTACGCCTTGAGCGCTTTCTCGGCGAACGTGACGATTGATGCGAGAGCCGTCGGAAACGCTCGTCGTCGACGCGAACATCGTCCTGAGCGCAGTGCTGGGTTTCCGGTCCAGGCCGCTGCTGGAGCGGATCAGCGCCCGGCGCGCGCTGGTGATCTCGTCGGAGGCTTCGCTGGAAGTGAGGCACGTGCTTTCGCGGCTCGATCCTGGCGCTTCTGTCTTGATCGAGATCGCGGACGAAATCCTCGAAGCCATCGAAGTGGTCGAGACGGCTCGCTATGACGATAATCTGACATCGGCTGAACGGAGTCTTCGTCAAGCCGTCGCCTCCCGCAATGGCAGCGTCAACGACGCCCATGTCCTTGCGCTCGCCTGGACCTATGATGCCGACATCTGGTCGCATGATCGCGATTTCGCCGGAGCCGGCTGGCCGTCCTGGTCGAGCGCCAATCTCGCCGCTGCCCTGGTCGATGAGGCCGGACGCGAGGCTCAACCCGTCTGAAAGCCCGCCATGCGTTGTCCCTATTGCGGCTCCCTCGACACGCAGGTGAAGGATTCGCGGCCGACCGATGATCATGCCTCGATCCGGCGTCGGCGCGTCTGTCCCGATTGCGGCGGGCGTTTCACCACCTTCGAGCGCGTGCAGCTGCGCGAGCTGACCGTAGTCAAGCGTTCGGGCCGGCGCACCGTCTTCGATCGCGACAAGCTGCAGACCTCGATCGAGGTGGCATTGCGCAAGCGCTCCGTAGCGCCCGAGCGCGTCGAGCGCATGGTCAATGGCATCGTCCGCCAGCTCGAAAGCTCCGGCGAGGGCGAGGTCCAGAGCTCGGCGATCGGCGAATTGGTCATGGAAGGGCTGAAGGCGCTCGACGACGTCGCCTATGTCCGCTTCGCCTCGGTCTACAAGAACTTCCGCGAGGCCCGCGACTTCGAGGAGCTTCTCGGCCAGCTCGGCAGCGACGAGATCGAGACCGACACCAAGCCGGCGCCTGCTCGCGACGATGCCTGACCAGGATGAGATCGACCGCGCCTTCATGGCGCGAGCGCTGGAGCTCGGCGCGCTTGGGCTCGGCCAGACCTGGCCGAATCCGAGCGTCGGCGCCGTGGTCGTGCGCGATGGCTCGGACGGCCCCGTGGTCGTTGGCGAGGGGCGCACGCAGCCCGGTGGCCGGCCGCATGGCGAGGCGATGGCCTTCGAGCAGGCCGGAGCGGCCGCAGGCGGCGGCACGCTCTACGTCACGCTGGAGCCCTGCTCGCATCGCACGATCCGCGGTGGGACACCTTGCGTCGAGCGCACCCTGCTCGCCGGCGTCAGGCGCGTCGTCTCCGCCATGGCCGATCCCAATCCGCAGATCGCCGGGCTCAGCCATGCCCTGCTGCGCATGGCGGGTGTGGAGGTCAAGGTTGGCATGCTCGAAGATCAGGCGCAGCGCAGCCATCGCGGCCATGTGCTGCGGGTGACGCAAGGCCGGCCGATGGTGACCTTCAAGGTGGCGCGCACGGCCGATGGCTTCGCCGGCGGGGCAGGGGGCGCGAGGCTTGCCATCTCCTGTCCGGAATCGGGCGAATGGGTGCATCGCCTGCGTGTCAGCCATGATGCGATCATGCTCGGCATCGGCAGTGTCCTCGCCGACGACCCGCTGCTGACCGTGCGCCTGCCGGGCTTGGAAATCCGCTCGCCCGTCCGCGTCGTGCTCGATTCCGCGCTGCGCCTGCCGCTGACCGCCAAGCTGGTGCAGGGCGCTGCGACCGTGCCGCTCTGGGTAATCGCGGCCGAGGACGCGCCGGTCGCCGCGGAGGAGAAGCTGGTTACCGCCGGTGTCGAGGTCATGCGCGTCTCGCGCGCTGCCGACGGCCATCTCGACCTCGGTGAGGCGCTGCGCCTCCTAGCGACGCGCGGCATCACCCGTGTTTTCTCGGAAGGTGGCCCGACCGTCGGCGAGCAATTGGCACTGCAAGGCTTCGCCGACGAGGTCATCGTCTCGACCTCGCCGAAGCCGTTAGGCGGCGATGGCATCGTCGCCGTCAGGCCGGGGCTTGCAGCCTTGCTCGCCGATCCCGAGATTTACGCCGTCACTGAAGCGGGGCAGATCGGCTGCGACCGCTTCGAACGTTTCACGAGGATCGCCTGATGTTCACCGGCATCGTCACCGCCATCGGCACCGTCACCCGCGCCGAGAGCAAGGGCCCGAGCCTCAAGCAGTTCGATATCTCCTGTCCCTGGGAAGCCTCCGGCATCGAGATCGGTGCCTCGATCGCCTCCGCCGGCGTCTGCCTGACCGTGACGGCACTGAACCCGCGCGAGGATGGCGAGCCCGGCTGCGTCTTCCAGGTCGAGGCCGCAGCCGAGACCCTGGCGATGACATCGGTCGGCGAGTGGGCGCCCGGTACCAAGATCAATCTCGAACGCTCGCTCAAGATGGGCGACGAGCTCGGCGGCCATCTCGTCACCGGCCATGTCGACGGCGTCGGCAGGATCCTGAAGATCGACGAGATCGCCGCCGACCCCAGCGAGCTCTGGGGCGCGACGGCGCGCTTCCATATCCGCGCCCCGCAAGGGCTCGCCCGCTTCATCGCCGCCAAGGGCTCGATCTGCCTCGACGGGACATCCCTGACCGTCAACACGGTCGAGGACGATGTCTTCACCGTGCTGCTGATCCCGCACTCCTTCAGCGTCACCACCTGGGGCGAGCGCAGGCAGGGAGACGGCGTCCATGTCGAGGTCGATCTGATGGCGCGGTATGCCGCGCGGCTTGCGGAGGCGCGCCCGGGCGGCTAACCAGCGTCCTCAATCCCAGACGAGGACTTCATCATGGCCGGACCCCGGCAATCATCGGCTGTTTCGGTCACCCCGCTCGACGGCGCCCGCGTGCTCGTGGTCGAGGCCCGCTTCTACGACACGCTCGCCGACGAGCTGCTGGCTGGCGCGCTTGCCGTACTGGAGAAGGCAGGTTGCCGCGTCGACCGCGTCACCGTTCCTGGCGCGCTCGAAATCCCTTCGGCCATCGTCATCGGCCTGCGCGCTGCTGACGAATCCGTCGACCCCTATGAGGCCGTGGTCGCGCTCGGCACCGTCATTCGCGGCGAGACCGGCCATTACGACATCGTTGCCGGCGAAAGCTCGCGCGCCCTGATGGACCTCTCGGTCGCCTTCGCCCTGCCGCTCGGCAACGGCATCCTCACCGTCGAGAACGATGCGCAGGCCTGGGCCCGCGCCAACCGCAGCGAGATGGACAAGGGCGGCGGCGCGGCGGAAGCTGCGCTCGCAGTGCTGCGTTATAAGCGCTCGCTGGCGGAGGAGTCGAAATGAGCCGATCCGAGATGCGCCGCGGCGCCCGGCTCTCGGCCGTGCAGGCGCTCTACGAGATGGAGATCGGCGGACGCGGCGTGGTCGAGGCCATGGCCGAGTTCGAGGCCTTCTGGATCGGCAAGGAGGTCGAGGACATCGAACTCCCCAAGGCCGAGATCGCCTTCTTCCGCGACCTGCTCGGCGGTGTCGTCCGCGAGCAGCGCCTGGTCGATCGCTCGGTCGACGAGACGCTGGCCTCCGGCTGGCCGTTGAAGCGCATCGAGGCGGTGGTCCGCGCCATCCTGCGCGCCGGCGCCTATGAGCTCGCCTTCCGCAAGGACGTGCCGGCCCGCGCCGTGATCTCGGAATATGTCGCCGTCGCCCGCTCCTTCTACGAGGGCGAGGAGGTCGGCATGGTCAACGCGGTGCTCGACAAGCTGGCCCGCGACGTCCGCGCCGAGGAATTCGACGCGCCGGCGGCTTGAGCGAAGCCATGGCCGGACCCCAGACGCCCGGCGAATTCGAACTGATCGCCCGCTATTTCGCGCCGATCGCCGGCCGTGACGGGCTTGGCCTCGTCGACGATGCTGCCCTGCTGCGCCCGGCGCGCGGCTATGAGCTCGTCGTCACGGCGGATGCGCTCGTCGCGGGGGTGCATTTCTTCCCCGACGATCCGCCCGCCTCGATCGGGCGCAAGGCGCTTGGCGTCAACCTCTCCGATCTCGCCGCCAAGGGCGCGAAACCCGATGGCTTCGTGCTGACGCTCGCTCTACCGAAAGGCTGGACGGAGGACTGGCTTGCCGGCCTGGCCGAGGGGCTCGGCGCCATGGCTGGCGAGGGCGGCTGCCCGCTGATCGGCGGTGACACCGTTTCGACTCCCGGACCGCTGATGCTCTCGATCACCGCCTTCGGCAGCGTCCCGGCCGGACGCATGCTGCTGCGCTCCGGAGCGAAGCCAGGCGATGTCATCGCCGTCACCGGCACCATCGGCGATGGCGCGCTCGGGCTGAAGGCGCATGGGCCGGATCGCCCCGCCTGGGTCGGCAAGCTCGCTGAAGCCGACCGCGCCTTCCTCGCCGACCGCTATCTGCACCCGCAGCCCCGTACTGCATTCGCTTCCGCCCTGCAGAGCCATGCTTCGGCCGCGATGGACATCTCCGACGGTCTGGTCGGCGACCTCGCCAAGCTGCTGGCAGCCTCGAAAGCCGGGGCCGAGATCGATCTCGACGCGGTGCCGCTCTCGCCCGCGGCCCGCTCTGCCGTCATGGCCGATCCCGCGCTGGCGGAACTGGCCTGGACTGGCGGAGACGACTACGAAATTCTCTGTACGGTCACTGAGAGAGAATATCCTTCTCTGTCTGCTGCCGCCGAGGCGGCGGGGCTCGGCTTGGCGCGCATCGGGCGTGTGACCGCCGAGGTCGGGACCGTGCGCTATACCGAAGCGGGCCGGTCGCGAACCTTCGCACGCGGCTCCTTCGCTCATTTCTGACGGCGGCCACGTAGCCGCGAAGGGCGGCGGCTGCGATGAACCAGCATGTTCCGGTGATGGATGGCGACTTACTCGCCAGGCGCAACGCGCTGGTGCTCGCCGGCGCTCAGGCGCTCGGAGGCGCGAGCCCGGCGATCGTGATTTCGCTGGGCGGCATCGTCGGCTCGCAGCTGGTCGCGAATCAGGCCTTCGCCACCGTCCCGGTGAGCCTGATGCAGCTTGGCCTCGCCGCCGGCGTGATCCCGGCGGCGTTCATGATGCGCCGGCTCGGCCGCCGCAGCGGCTATGTCATCGGCGCGCTGCTCGGCGCGGTTGGCGCCGCCGTTGCCGCGGCTGGAGTGGCCGAGCGCTTGTTCTGGCTGTTCTGCCTCGGCACGTTCCTGTGCGGGCTCTATGGCTCCTATGTCCAGAGCTACCGCTTCGCCGCAGCCGACACGGCGAGCGACAGCTTCAAGCCGCGCGCCATCTCCTGGGTGATGATCGGGGGGCTGGCGGCAGCAATCATCGGCCCGCAATCGGTCTACTGGACACGTGACCTGACGCCGGCTGCACCTTTCGCCGCGAGCTTCCTGGCGCAGGGCGCGCTCGCCTTGCTCGCGATCGGCGTCGTGCTGGCGCTGCGGGCGCCGCCGGTGGCGCCGGCGAAAGCCGGCGGCGGCCGGCCGCTATCCGTGATCATGCGCCAGCCGAAGTTCATCGCCTCGGTGATCGCAGCGCTGGTCACCTACGGGCTGATGAGCTTCGTCATGACCGCGGCGCCGCTCGCCATGGTCGGCTGCGGCCACAGCGTCGGTGACGCCGCGCTCGGCATCCAGTGGCATGTGCTCGCCATGTTCGCGCCGAGCTTCTTCACCGGCCGCCTGATCGCGCGGTTCGGCAAGGAGAAGCTCACCGCCGCCGGCCTGGTGCTGACCGCGCTCGCCGCCGTGGTCGGCCTCAACGGCCTCAGCGTCGCGCATTTTTGGATCGCGCTCGTGCTGCTCGGGGTCGGCTGGAACTTCGGCTTCATCGGCGCGACCGCATTGGTCACCGACTGCTACCGGCCTGAAGAGCGGGTCAAGGTCCAGGCCGCCAATGATTTCCTCGTCTTCGGCTCGGTCGCGATCGCGTCATTCTCCTCCGGCGGCCTGCTCAGCGCCGGCGGCTGGGACAGCGTCAACTGGCTGGTCTTCCCGCCGGTCGCGATCGCCCTGGCGCTGGTGGCCTGGCAAGGTCTGCAAACGCAGGCGCGGCCCGCTTGAGGCGACTTTCCTCGCTTAGGTAGAGCCGGCAAGATCGGAGGCCTTACCTGCCCTCGAGGAAAGGCTTTCCCATGCGCCCGCATCAGCTTCCCGCGACTCCCGGACGGCCTGCTCCTGGGGCGATCGGCCATAATCGCGGGGTGGTGCGGCCGAACTACGCCTTCATGCCGCCCGAGGGCGTGCTGGTCAGCCGCCTGCCGCATCTCGACGACACGGTCGTGCGTGTCCTCGCCGCGCCGGTGCTCGGCGCGCGTTTCGCGCAATATCTGCTGGAGATTGAGCCGAAAGGGGGCACGCCGGTGCCGTTCCGCGAGGACGGCATCCAGCACTTCTACTATGTCCTTTCGGGCACCGGCCGCTTCGCCATCGGCGATGCGGCGGCAATGGAGCTGCGGCCAGGCAGCTTCGCCTATGTCCCGCCCGGTACCGCCTTCTCGCTTCGCAATACCGGTTCGGAGCAGTTGCGCGTACTTGGCCTGCGCAAGCGCTACGAGGCGGTTGGCCTGCCGCAGCCGGACCCGATCCTCTCTCATCGCGACGAGGTTCCGGTCACCAACCATACGGGCATGGACGGACGCGGCTTCCAGTTCCTGCTGCCGCGCGGCGATATGCGCTTCGATTTCGAGATGAACCTGATGTGGTTCAAGCCGGGCGCCTATTTCCCCGATGTCGAGACCCATGTGATGGAGCACGGGCTCTACATGTTGGAAGGGCAGGGCCTCTATTTTCTCGGCACCGAATGGCACGAGATTTGGGCCGGGGATTTCATCTGGATGGGCGGATTCTGCCCGCAGCAATATTATCCGACCGGGTTCGGCGACGCGGCCTATCTGCTCTACAAGAACGTCAATCGCGACGTCGCGCTCTGACCAGACGGAGCCGTTGCTGCAGGCGGGATGATGCGCTGCGCATCGATCCGCGCCCGCCTGCCTGACATTCGTGCGATTTTGTCAGCTGAGCCGTTTGCGATTCCGGCGGAAACTGGGCAACAATCTCGCCAACACTGGCGATCGGCGCTGCGGGCCTGATTCTTTGTGAGGCCCAGCGGAGCCGTTCCCTGCGTTCAACAACCCGGAAAACCGGGATCCGTCGGGGCGTCCTGCCCCGGGTGACGAATTCTCAGGGATAGGAAATTCGATGTCGGCCTTGCTCATCATCATACTCTTGAGTGCGTTATCGATCGTCTACGGCCTATGGGCCTATGGCGACGTGATGAAACGCGATGCCGGCAACCAGCGCATGCAGGAGATTTCCGGCGCGGTGGCGGAAGGCGCGCAGGCTTATCTCAAGCGCCAATACGTCACCATCGCCATGGTCGGCGCCGTCCTTTTCGTCGGTCTGACCTATCTGCTCGGTACCTATGTCGGCATCGGCTTCCTGATCGGCGCCGTGCTCTCGGGCGTCGCCGGCTTCATCGGCATGAACGTCTCGGTCCGCGCCAACGTTCGTACCGCCCAGGCGGCGATGCAGTCGCTCGGCGACGGCCTCGACGTCGCCTTCAAGGCGGGCGCGGTCACCGGCATGCTGGTCGCGGGCCTCGCCCTGCTCGGCGTCGCCGGCTATTACGGCTTCCTGACCTCGATGAAGAGCTTCGAGCCTTCCAGCCGCACCGTCATCGACTCGCTCGTCGCGCTCGGCTTCGGCGCCTCGCTGATCTCGATTTTCGCCCGCCTTGGCGGCGGCATCTTCACCAAGGGCGCCGATGTCGGCGCTGACCTCGTCGGCAAGGTCGAGGCCGGCATTCCGGAGGATGATCCGCGCAACCCGGCGACGATCGCCGACAATGTCGGCGACAATGTCGGTGACTGCGCCGGCATGGCCGCCGACCTGTTCGAGACCTATGCGGTGACGCTGGTCGCGACCATGGTGCTCGCCGCGATCTTCTTCGCCGGCCAGCCCACGCTGGGGGCGATGATGCTCTACCCGATGGCGATCGGCGCAGCCTGCGTCGTCACCTCGATCATCGGTACCTTCTTCGTCAAGCTCGGCGCCAACCAGTCGATCATGGGGGCGCTCTACAAGGGCTTCATCGCCGCCGGCGTGCTCTCGGTCGGCGCCATCGCCGCGGTCAACTACCTGATGTTCGGCGGCTTCTCGGCCTCGTTCACGACGGGGCAGGGCGCGACCTTCACCTCGGGCGCCCTGTTCGGCTGCGCGCTGGTCGGCCTCGCGGTGACGCTGCTGATCGTCGTCATCACCGAATACTACACCGGCACCGGCAAGCGCCCGGTCGTCTCGATCGCCCAGGCCTCGGTCACCGGCCACGGTACCAACGTCATCCAGGGCCTCGCGGTCTCGCTGGAATCGACGGCGATGCCGACCATCGTGATCATCGCCGGCATCATCGTCTCCTACGGCCTCGCCGGCCTGTTCGGCATCGCCATCGCCACCACCGCGATGCTGGCCCTCGCGGGCGTCGTCGTCGCGCTCGACGCCTTCGGCCCGGTCACCGACAATGCCGGCGGCATCGCCGAGATGGCCGGCCTGCCCAAGGAGGTCCGCCACTCCACCGACGCGCTCGACGCGGTCGGCAACACCACCAAGGCGATCACCAAGGGCTACGCCATCGGCTCGGCCGGTCTCGGCGCGCTGGTGCTGTTCGCTGCCTACACCTCGGACCTCAATTTCTTTGTGGCCGAGGCCAACAAGGCGGGCTCGACGACCTTCCAGTACTTCAAGGGCGTCGTCGTCGATTTCTCGCTGTCGAACCCCTATGTCGTCGTCGGCCTGCTGCTCGGCGGCCTCATCCCCTTCCTCTTCGCCGGCATGGGCATGACTGCGGTCGGCCGCGCCGCCGGCTCGGTGGTTGAGGAAGTCCGCCGCCAGTTCAAGGAGAAGCCCGGCATCATGGAAGGCACGGAGCGGCCGGATTACGCCCGCGCCGTCGACCTGCTGACCAAAGCGGCGATCAAGGAGATGATCTTGCCGTCGCTGCTGCCGGTGCTGGCGCCGTTCGCCACCTTCTTCGTCATCAACGCCATCGCCGGCAAGAACCAGGCCTTCGCCGCCGTCGGCGCCATGCTGATGGGCGTGATCGTCACCGGCATCTTCGTCGCGATCTCGATGACCTCGGGCGGCGGCGCCTGGGACAACGCCAAGAAGAGCTTCGAGGACGGCTTCGTCGACAAGGACGGCGTGCGCCACATGAAGGGCTCGGAGGCGCACAAGGCCTCGGTCACCGGCGACACCGTCGGCGACCCCTACAAGGACACGGCGGGCCCTGCCGTGAACCCGGCGATCAAGATCACCAACATCATCGCTCTGCTGCTGCTCGCTATCCTGGCGCATTCCTGAGCGCGAGAGCCGTCTGATCAAGCACGGACCCCGCGGAGCGATCCGCGGGGTTTTCATTTGCGCTCAAGGCTTTGGGGCGATCGGTTGATTCGATTTGGGGAGAGCTTGAATCGGGCTGTGAGCCTCACTCCATCCGCGTCGCGACCAGCGGCGAGTACAGGTTCGAGGTCGCGTTCATCTGCTCGCACCCTTCGGCCGCGTTCACGAAGGTTTCCTTGCAGGGCTTCGGCGCGCCGGCGACCTGTTTCCAGGTGATCACGAGCGTCTTCGGCGCACTGTAAACCCAGGTGCCGGTGTTGTGTGCCTTGCCGGGCGGCGTGCGCGTATTGAACGGCGACGTCTTGCTCGACTTCGCGACGCCGTCGGGACCGAGATAATAGAACCAGGTGCCGCCATCCCATACGCGCCACCAGCCCATCGGCCAGGCCAGTTCGGCAGATCCGGCGCCGGACAAGCGCACGAGGTGCGTCCACTTGCCCGGCGAGGCGAGCATGAAGCCGGGCGTCGAGCGCACGCCCAGATCCGTGTCCTGTGCTTCGATGATCGTGCCGGTTGCGCTGACATAGCCGATATGGTGATCGGCCTTGACCAGTATGTCGCCGTCCATCAGCGCGGATGGTCGCTGCCCTGCCTTGAAATCGAAGACCTGCTTGCCACCCCCGGCTTGCGCCAAGCGCCGATGTCGAGCTGCCAGACAGCGCCGCTCGCTTTCCAATAGCAGTAGCTGATGAAGCCGACACAATCGAAGTGGCGGATGCCCTTGCAAGACTGGCCCCAGACGAGTTTGCCACCGCCATCGCCGCCATTCTGACCCGGCCCAAAGGCGCGTCGCGGCGTGAGATGCTCCTTGTGGTTCTGCCAGCTCGACGGCGGTTTGCCTTTCAGCGAATCGAGATAGGCAACGAGGTCCGCTGCGGTTTCCGTCGTAACGTCGCCGGGAAAGGTGGTGTAGTTGCCGGCGCAGACACAATAGGTCTTGATCGACATCGTCGCCGCGTTGACGGCGAGGTTGGCCTTCTTGTTCGCCGAGTTGAGCTTCGGGTTCAGGTTGTCCTCGTCAGCGATCAGCGAGATCCCGCCGGATCGACACGGGCAGCCATCGTTGAGTCCGGGCGTCGCGCCATAGCCGCCATTGATGTAGTGGCTGCCGACGAGCTTCTGTGCAATCGCGATCACGCGCCGGCCAAGTTCCGGGTTCATGGTGAACTCCATCTGCCGCTGATTTTCGAGCCTACGCTCCTGGCTCGCGCGGTGCCAAGGCAAATCCCGCAGCTGAGGTCGGCACGATGATCGCGGCTCGATACGGCCGGGACCGTAGCGTTCGCGACAGCACTGGGCCGGCAATGCTGGCATGGTCTGCACGTCCTCAAGGAGCGCCTCATGACCACGCCTGCCAGCACCTTCGCCGCCCGTCATGGTCAGCTTTCCGACATTGCGCTGCTGGTATTTCTGGCTGTGCTCTGGGGCGCCTCCTACAGCTTCATCAAGCTCGGCGTCGAGACGATCCCGCCGTTGACCCTGATCGCGGCGCGGACGCTGATCGCCGGCGCGATCCTCCTCGTCATCATCCGCTGGCGCGGGCTGAAGCTGCCGCGCGATCCGGTGATCTGGCGGCGCTTCCTGATCCAGGCCTGCCTCAACAGTGCCGTGCCGTTCACGCTGATCGCCTGGGCCGAGACCAGCGTCGATGCCGGCCTCGCCGCGATCCTCAACGCCGGCTCGCCGATCTTCGCCTTCCTTCTGAGCCTGCTGCTCTTTCGTGCCGAGGCGGCCGCGGGCCGCAAGCTCTTCGGCGTCGCCGCCGGCATGCTCGGCGTCTGCCTGATCATCGGCGTCGAGGCACTTTCGGGCGTCGGCCGCGAGCTCTGGGCGCAGCTCGCTCTGGTCGCGGCAGCTGCCTGTTATGGCGGGGCGGCGCTGTTCGGGCGCAATTTCAAGGGGCTCGACCCGATCATGCCGGCGGCCGGCTCGCTGATCTGCGGCGCCGTGATCCTGATCCCCTTCAGCCTGCTCATCGACCGGCCCTGGGCGCTCTCGCCGTCACCTCAGTCGATCCAGGCGCTGCTGGCGCTGTCGGTATTCTCGACCGCGCTCGCCTTCATCATCTATTTCCGGCTGATCGACCGGCTCGGCACGGTCGGCACGACCTCGGTCGCCTATCTGCGTGTGCCGACAGGCGTCGCCATCGGCGTCCTGTTCCTCGGCGAGCGCCTGAGCGCGACCGCCTGGGCCGGGCTTGCTCTGGTGATCGTCGGCGTGTTCGCGATGACACTGCCGGAGCGGAAGGCGAAAGCCGATTGAACATCCGGGCCGGAGAGAAAGAAAAAACCCCGCGGCAGCGCCACGGGGCTTTTTGCATTCGGTGCGGACAGGCGCCTATGAGGTGCCGAACGGCGAGAACTTGGTGACGCCTCGGAACAGGTTGCGCAGGAAGCTCTGCTCCTCGCCGCCGGTCGTGGTGGTGCGGCTGATGAAGTCAAAGATCACGCCATCCTGCAGGCCGTAATTGGCGATGCGCTCGACCTTGAAGCCCTTGTTGAAATAGATCACCAGGACCTGCTGGTCGATGACGGCAAACTCCTGGAACTGGAAGCGCCGGCGCACCCTTTGGCTGATGTAATAGAAGGTGCGGTTGCCGACGGTCGAGGTGGTCGATGGCGTGCCGAGCGTGGTCAGCACCGTCTGCACGTCCATGCCGGGCTTCACCTTGGCGATCAGCTCATCGTCCATGACGAAGCCGCGGGTGAACTCCTCGTTGAGGCCGGCCGAGGTCGGGGTGCGGAAGCCGAGATTGGTAGCGGTGCCGCAGCCTGCCAGCGGCAACGCGGCGGCCAGCGAGCCGATCAGGACGGTACGGCGGGTCGGAGCGGTCATGCTTGGAGGATCCGGAGGCAGGCGCGCGGTGCTGCCGCGCTTGTCAGGGTGGGTGCGCTTGGCGTAACGCCCGAGCATGGCTTTGGCAAGGCAAGTCGCTTTTTAGCCAAGCAAGTTGGGAAAGGTGGGGTAGAGGCTGTGATCTTCGGCCTGTTCGGCAGGAAGCGCGCGCGGATGGCACCGGTCAATGCGGTGCTGGAACGCGTCGTCTCGGCCTCGCGCGAGCCCGCGCTTTATCGAGAGGGACGCGTGCCCGACGATTTCGAGGGGCGCTTCGAGGCGCTGACGCTCCATCTCTTCCTGGTTCTGCGCCGCCTGCGCGAATTGCCGGCGCCGGCTGCCGATGTGGCGCAGGATCTGATCGACGCGAGCTTTGCCTATCTCGAGCTCGGCTTCCGCCAGGGCGGCATCAGCGACATCGCCGTGCCGAAGCGGATGAAGAAGATCGGCCGCAGCTTCTATGGTCGCATCAGCGGCTATGAGGAGGCGCTCGCCGCCGCGTCGCCAGCTGCGCTCGAGGCGGCTCTGCTGCGCAATGTCGGTGCCGGGGTTGATGCGCCGACACTTGCGCGCCATGTCAGGACCACCGCCGCCGTCTTGGCCACGCGCACGCTCGACGATATCCTCGCCGCCGATCCCTTGTTCCCGCACTTCGCAGACAGCATCGCCACATGACCGCTTCCAGCCAGGATACATTGCCGTTTTCGCACCCGCTCCGCGTCGAGACCATCACCTTGCGCCCCGTCGCCGTCGATTTGGCGGCGGAGCAGGGCGAACTCGCCGCGGTTGCGAGTTTCCTCGGTGTCGCATCGGCCGAGGCGCTGAAGGCGAGCTATTCGCTCTCGCGCAATGGCGAGCGGGTCAAGCTCGAGGGCATGATCAAGGCGAGCCTGCACCAGAACTGCGTCGTCACCGTCGATCCTTTCCCGGTCGAACTCAACGTGCCGGTCAAGCTCGACTTCGCGCCGGAGGCCGAGATCGCCGCCATGGCGCGACCGTCGGAGGATGACGAGATCGACATCGAGGTGTTGATGAACGAGGAAGACCCGCCGGAGCCGATCATCGACGGCACGATTGATCTGGGCCTGGTCACGCTCGAATTCCTCGCGCTCGCGCTCGATCCCTATCCGCGCAAGCCTGGCGTCGCGTTCAGCGAGCCGGCACCCGAGACGCCAGCCGAATCGCCTTTCGCCGCGCTCCTGCAGCTGAAACGCGGCGAATGATCGCTAAAAACATCAACGCTTTGGCTTGCGGCGGGCGGCCAACCCGCTATGGTCCGCCGCCCGCCCGGCCACCCTGGCAGGGGGCACAGGCCCTGGAATTGACCACCTTCTCATGACACGCCCGGTTACAATCGCGCTCGACGCCATGGGCGGGGATCACGGCCCATCCGTTGTCATTCCGGGCGCCGCGCTCACGCTCGAACGTCGCCCCGATGCGAGGTTCGTGATCTTCGGCGACGAGGCGCTGGTCCTGCCGCTGCTCGATGCCCATCCGAAGCTCAAGGCGGTGACGACCTTCCACCACACCGAGGTCTCGGTGAAAATGGACGACAAGCCGAGCCAGGCGCTGCGCTATGGCCGCTACAAATCGTCGATGTGGCGCGCCATCGACGCGACCAAGATCGGCGAGGCCGACGTCACCGTCTCGGCCGGCAACACCGGCGCGCTGATGGCGATGTCGAAATTCTGCCTGAAGTCGATGCCGCAGGTCGACCGGCCGGCGATCGCCTGCCTGTGGCCGACGGTCCGCGGCGAGAGCGTCGTGCTCGATGTCGGTGCCACCATCGGCGCCGATGCCCAGCATCTGGTCGATCTTGCCGTGATGGGCGCCGCCATGGCGCGCGTCGTCTTCGACATCGATCGGCCGAGTGTCGGCCTGCTCAATGTCGGCGTCGAGGAGATCAAGGGTGTCGAGGCGGTCAAGGAAGCGGGTCGCATCCTGCGCGAGAGCAACCTGCCGCATCTCGATTATCACGGCTTCGTCGAGGGCGACGATCTCGGCAAGGGCACCGTCGACGTCGTCGTCACCGAGGGCTTCACCGGCAATATCGCCCTGAAGACCGCCGAAGGCACGGCCAAGCAGATCGGCGAGTATCTCCGTGCGGCGATGGGCCGTTCGCTGATGTCGAAAATCGGCTATCTTTTAGCCCGTGGCGCCTTCGCGGCGCTGAAGGACAAGATGGACCCGCGCAAGGTCAATGGCGGCGTCTTTCTGGGTCTGGAAGGCATCGTGATCAAGAGCCATGGCGGCACGGATGCCGTCGGGTTCGCCAGCGCGACCGAACTCGGTTACGAGATGGCGCGCGAGAATCTGATGGCCAAGGTGCGTGAGATGGTCGCCGCGACGGCGCGGCCCGGCTCAGCTCCGCAGGTCGTAGGAGCCGGATCCGATCAGATTGGATAGTCTGTCGGTGAATCCGTCCCCATATGGAGTAAGAGACCGTTTTACCGATCAGCATGCGCTGCAAGCTGATCGGAACGGGCTTACGGGCGAGTAGGGAAGAGAAACGTCCTTGTCCAGAATGCGATCCGTCCTGCGCGGCTGCGGCTCCTATCTGCCGGCGCGAATCCTGACCAACGCCGAACTGGCGAAGCAGGTCGACACCAACGATGAATGGATCGTCCAGCGCACCGGCATCCGCGCCCGCCATATCGCGGCCGATGACGAGACCACCGGCACCCTCGGCCTGAAAGCGGCTGAGGCTGCGCTCGCAGATGCCGGGATCCCGGCGAGCGAGGTCGACCTCATCATCGTCGCGACCGCGACGCCCGACCACACCTTCCCTGCGACCGCGACCGAGATCCAGGCTGCGCTCGGCATCAGCCACGGCGCAGCCTTCGATCTGCAGGCCGTCTGCTCCGGCTTCGTCTTCGCGCTCGCCACCGCCGACAAGTTCTTGACCAGCGGCGCGGCGAAGACCGCGCTCGTCATCGGCGCCGAGACCTTCTCGCGCATCCTCGACTGGGAGGATCGCAGCACCTGCGTGCTCTTCGGCGACGGCGCCGGCGCCGTGGTGCTCAGGGCGGAGCAGGGCAACGGCACGCTCGCCGATCGCGGCGTGCTGACGACCCATATCCGCTCCGACGGCCGCTATATGAACAAGCTCTATGTCGATGGCGGGCCGGGCTCGACCAAGACAGTGGGCTTCCTGCGCATGGAGGGCCGGGAGGTCTTCAAGCACGCGGTGGTCAACCTGGCCGACACCGTACGCCATACTTTTGAGGAAACCGGGCTCACCGGCGCCGACATCGACTGGTTCGTGCCGCACCAGGCCAATCGCCGCATCATCGACGCCACCGCCCACAAACTCGGTATCAGCGAGGACCGGGTGGTCATCACCGTCGACAAGCACGGCAACACCTCGGCTGCCTCGATCCCGCTCGCTTTGGCGCAGGCCCATTCGGACGGGCGGATCAAGCCCGGGCAGCTCGTCCTGATCGAAGCCATGGGTGGCGGTTTCACCTGGGGCTCGGCGCTGATCCGCTGGTAGCGGCGTCGGTTTGATCGACCAAGCTAAGCGCTTTGGATTTATGACATTTTCTTAGCGGTCGTCAGCGCGGATTTTCCGCGTTTTTCAACCTGTGCGAGCGCGCCGAGGATTGACCGCAATCGCCTCGCCGCCTAGCGTCCGGCTCCGGTGGGGCGAGGTTGATAGGGACGCCGCTGTTTGAAGAAACGCCTTGGAGGAACTGATGGCGGGGCAAACGATTACGCGGGCTGACCTGTGCGAGGCAGTCTATCAGAAGATCGGCCTGTCGCGGACAGAGTCGTCCAAGCTCGTCGAAGTGGTGTTGGACGAAATCTGCGACGCGGTCGCGCGTGGGGAAAACGTCAAATTATCCTCGTTCGGCTCCTTCGTGGTGCGCGACAAAGGCGAGCGAATCGGGCGTAATCCGAAAACCGGCGTCGAAGTTCCGATCGAGCCGCGTCGCGTGATGGTGTTCAAGCCGTCGAACGTGATGAAGGCGAAGATCAACGGACTGAACGGCGCGGGCGAGGAAGAGTGACTCTGGAGTTCCACGACGGCGCATATGAGGCCGAATTGGATAACAAGAGCCCAGACGCATTCAGAACCATCAGCGAGGTCGCAGACGACCTCGACATTCCCCAGCATGTCCTGCGTTTCTGGGAAACGCGCTTCTCCCAGATCAAGCCGCTGAAGCGCGGCGGCGGCCGGCGCTATTACCGGCCCGACGATGTCGCCCTGCTGAAGGGCATCCGCCGCCTGCTCTACGGCGAGGGCTATACCATCAAGGGCCTGCAGCGCATCCTGAAGGAACAGGGGCCGCGCCATGTCCAGGCGATCGGCCGCGGCGGCGAAATCCTCGGCGCTCCCGCTGCCCAGCCTGCTGCGTCAACCGCACCGGCGCGCCCGGAGCCGATGCCGGCGCCGCCATCGGCGCAGTACCATCATCCTGCAGCTGTCGCCGAGCCGGGTTTCGCCGCGAAGGCGCTGCTTTCCTCCCTGCCGCGTTCGGCCCAGCCGCTGATTGGCGCCGACGATCTTGCCTTCCTGAAGGCAACGCTTTCCGAACTGATCGAATGCCGCCGCCTGCTACACAGCGCCCTGGCGACCGCGGCCGCGGAGGACGCCTGAGCGCTGCCGGCGCTTGAACCTCTGAGCAAGGATCGTTAGATCAGCCGCGAGGACGACCTCCGCGGTGCCTTGAGCCTGCGTTTCCTAACAGGCGTGGACGACCCCGCCCTTCTCATGAGGAGGGCCGCCATGGCCTGGACTTATCTTTTCTTTGCCGGTCTGTTCGAAATCGGCTGGGCGATCGGGCTGAAATACACGCACGGTTTCACCCGCCTCATCCCGACCGTTCTGACGGTCGGCAGCATGGTGGTGAGCCTTGGCCTGCTTGGCCTCGCGCTGAAGAGCCTGCCGCTCGGCACGGCCTATGCGATCTGGACCGGGATCGGCACGATCGGCACCGCCACTCTCGGCATCATCCTGTTCGGCGAGCCGGCGACGGCGCTGCGTCTCGCCTGCATCGGCTTGATTGTCGCCGGCATCGTCGGGCTGAAGCTCGTCTCCTGAGGCAGCTCGCCAAGCTGAGCCGGCGGCTCACTGCCGCCGGAACGCCTCGGGCCAGAAGCCGTTGCGCTCGAGCAGCACGATCACGACGATGACCGCCAGGGTCACGACGACGGTCATCAGCTTGGCGTTCCAGGGGACGTGGCGGCCGACCAGCCAGATCAGCGCCATGCCGGCGAGCAGGGGAATGAGCAGTTCCATGGCACGAGCCTAGCTCAGGTGAACGCAGGCCGCATCCATCATCGGAACTCCGGAACAGTTCGCAGCCGCATACGTTGCAGCGACAGGGAAGCACGTTGCCGGCAGGCGGCGTCGGACAGCAATCCGGACAACTCGAACAGGAGGAAGGCATGGGCCTCTTTTCCAAGGATATCAAGACGATGGACGATCTCTTCGTGCATCAGCTCCAGGACATCTATTACGCCGAGAAGCAGATCACCAAGGCGCTGCCGAAGATGATCGAAAAAGCGACGGATACGCAGCTGCGCAGCGGGCTGCAGGCTCATCTGGGCGAGACCGAAGGCCATATCCGCCGGCTCGAACAGGTCTTCCAGCAGCATGGCGCCGAAGCCAAGGGCGTCGACTGCCCGGCGATCGACGGCATCCTCGAGGAGGCTGACGAGGTGACCGGCGAAGTCGAGGACAAGCAGGTGCTGGATGCGGCGATCATCGCCGCGGCGCAGGCCGTCGAGCACTATGAGATCACCCGCTACGGCACGCTGACCGCCTGGGCAAAGCAGCTCGGCCGCGAGGATTGCGCCGCGCTGCTGCAGCAGAACCTCGACGAGGAACATGCCGCCGACAGCAAGCTGACCAAGCTGGCGGAATCCGGGGTCAACCGCCAGGCGGCCTGACGCCTGATCCGGCCGTTCTTCAGGCCTCTGCCGGCGAGGGCGCCTCGGCGTCCTCCCGGCCTGTCGCGCCGCCTTCCATCAGTGGCCGTAGCTTGGTGAGCTCGGCGGCCATGAAGTCGAGGAAGAGGCGCACCCGCGGCGAGTGGCGTAGATCAGGATGGGTGAGCAGCCAGAGATCGGCGGCGTAGCCGGTCTGTGGTGGCGCGAGTCGCACCAGCGCGGGGCGCTTGTCGGCGATGAAACAGGGCAGGAAGCCGATGCCGATGCCGGCCTCGACCGCTTCCGCAAGCCCCAGAACGGTGTTGAGCTTGTAGACCGTCTGGTCGGCCGGGATGTGCTTTTGCCGATATTGCACCACCTTGAAATTGCTGAACTGGTCGCCGAGCGAGATCCAGCGCAGCTGCGTAAGTTCCGCCTGGTCGGAGGGGGCGCCCTCCGGAAAGTCGATCGCGCGCCCGTACAGCGCCCAGCCGATCTGGGCGACGCGCCGGCCGATCAGGTTCTCTGGCGGATTGTCTGTGGCGCGGATCGCGACATCGGCGTCGCGCTTACTGAGATTGAGGGCCTGGTTTCCGAGCAGCACATCGAGTTTGATGTCCGGGCATTGCCTCATGAAGGCGGCAAAGAGCGGCGTCAGCAGCTCGACCAATAGCGAGTCGTTGGTGGTGACGCGCAATTCGCCCGCCGGCAGGATCTCGCGGCCGGCGAGACGGCGGGTGAAGCCGGCGATGTCGGTTTCCAGCCGCTCGGCCAGGCCGGCCATCTCCTCGCCCGCGGGTGTCGGCACATAGCCGGAGCGGTGTCGCTCGAACAGGCGCGTGCCCAGAGAAGCTTCGATCTGGCCGAGCCGGCGGAAGACGGTGGAGTGGTTGAGGCCGATCAGCTCGGCGGCGGCTGGAAGGCTGCGCGCTTCGGCGATGGCCCTGATCAGCCGAAAATCGTCCCAAGCGATAGGTGAGGCGGCATTCGGCAAGGGACGGCTCCGGGCGAAAGAGGCTGCCCTGAACATGGTACGGGCGACAGGTTGCAGCAACCTGTCGCCCGTTCTGGCTGACAACGAGATGACGTTCAGGCGAGGGCGGGCTTCGGTGCAGTGCCGGCCGGACGCAGCGCCAGGGCGCCATCGCCGATCAGGACATGGGCAAGGGCGGTGAGCGCAAGGAAGGCGGGATATTCCCAGCCGCCGTTCGGGGCGGTGAACAGCCAGCCATTGGGGGCGTGGACGCTGAGCGCGCCGAGCAGGATCGGCAGCAAGGCGAGCGAGACATAGCGGCCATAGAAGCCCGTGAGGATGGCAAGTCCGCCGAGCGTCTCCGCCAGGATGATCGGCCAGGCGAGGAGGCCGGGCAGGCCGATCTGGCCGAGGAAGCCGGCGAAGCCGGGAACGGTGAAGATGGCAAGCTTCAGATAGGCGTGGGCGATGAACATGGTGCCGAGCGCGATGCGCAGGGCGAGCGCGCCATAAGGAGCGAAACGGGTATCGATCATGGTTATTCTCCGAAGGACCGGGTTGGGCTGCAACAGAAACTGCTCTCAGCTTGATCGCAATTCCAGTTGGTATATCGACAGATCGACATTGCATCAGAGCAATGATGAGCCACTGACTTTCCGGTCTCGCCGCCCCATCTTGGCGTCAACGAGGGCAGCCCCTTGCAGCCCGGAGGACGACATCATGCAGATCAACGGCATCCACCACGTCACCGCCATCGCCGGCCCGGCGCGCCGCAATCTCGATTTCTACAACCGCGTCCTCGGCCTGCGCCTGGTCAAGAAGACGGTGAACTTCGACGATCCGACAACCTGGCATCTCTATTTCGGCGATGCCGGCGGCAGCCCGGGCACAATCCTGACCTTCTTCCCCTGGGATCATGTCGCGGCCGGCCGGCTCGGCGTCGGCGAGACCGAGGTGACCAGTTTCCGCATCCCGGAAGCGGCGATCGGCTACTGGACGCATCGGCTCATCGCGAGCGGTGTCGCACATGACGTGCCCCAGAAGCGCTTCGGCGAGACCGTGCTTGCCTTCCGCGACCCGGACGGCATGCGGCTCGCGCTGGTCGCGGTGCCCGGCAGCGAGAGCGAGCCGGCCTGGGACAATGGCGAGGTGCCCGTCGAATTCGCGATCCGCGGCTTCCACGGCGTCACCCTGCTGCTCGACAAGACGGAGACCACTGCAGCGATCCTGCGCGACGTCTTCGGCTTCGTCGAAGCCGGCCGCGACGGCAATACCGTCCGCATGCGGGCTGAAGGCACGGCCCATGGCGGTGTCGTCGACCTGCGCGCTGCCGGCGGCTTCCTGCCGGCGAGGATGGGCGCAGGCTCGGTGCACCATATCGCTTTCCGCGCCGGCGACGACGCGGAGCAGGCGCGGATGGTGAAGACGCTGACCGAGACGTTCGGCCTGCGACCCACGGAGCAGAGGGACCGGTTCTATTTCCGCTCCGTCTACTTCCGCGAGCCTGGCGGTGTGCTGTTCGAGATCGCGACCGATGCGCCCGGCTTTGCCATCGACGAGCCGGCCGACGATCTCGGCAGCACGCTCAAGCTGCCGGCGCAGTACGAGCCGCGCCGCGCCGAGATCGAGGCCATCCTGCCGGCGCTGGCTTGACACTCAAAATGCGCTCCGCTTTCGGGCGGGCGCTCCTCACCGAACTTCATCGTGAAAGGAGGCCGTGCCATGGCACTTCCTGTATCAACCAGCGCGTCCGAAACCTTTGTCCATCGCTTCGAGCCGGGGACCGCGCCCGGCCTGCCGCCGCTCCTGTTGCTGCACGGCACCGGCGGCGACGAGAACGATCTCTTGCCGCTCGGGCGCACCGTCGCGCCGGGCGCGGCGTTGCTCTCGCCACGCGGCCGCACCTTGGAAGCCGGCATGCCGCGCTTCTTCCGCCGGCTGGCCGAGGGCATCCTCGACGAGGACGATCTGCGCCGGCGCACGCATGAGCTCGCCGATTTCATCGAGCAGGCGAGAGCGGAGCATGGGCTGCCGGCGCCGATCGCGCTAGGCTTCTCCAACGGCGCCAACATTGCCGCTGCGATGCTGCTCCTGAGGCCAGAGGTGCTCTCGGGGGCCGTGCTGCTGCGAGCGATGTCGCCCTTCGTCAAGCCGCCTGCGGCGACGCTGGGTGGCAAGCCGGTGCTGATCGTTTCCGGCAGCGTCGACCCGGTCGTGCCGGAGGAGAATGCGGCGCGGTTGGCGGCGACGCTCAGCGGGGCAGGGGCCGCCGTCTCGCATCGCAGCCTGCCGACGGGGCATGGCCTGTCGCAGGCGGATCTGCGGTTGGTGCGGGATTGGGTGGCGGAACGTCAGGCGCGCGCGGCCTGACGCGGGTTATGCACCGGGCCTGATGTGCTTCGAGAGATAGCACATCAGGCCGAGCCCGCCGAGCATCACCGAGATCATATAGGGGCCGAACAGGCAGGCGACGAACACGGCCGCGATGAAGCCGAGCATCAGGCTGTTACGCCAGTCCAGGGTCATGACGGGCCTCCACGAATCGATGCCAGTATCATGAAGGTAATGTTCGCTCTGTGAACCGCATTTGAACAGAATACGTTAACAAAACCTTGATCTTGCGGGCGCGCCTCATGCAGCTTCGGGCAGTTTCAGAAGGCGCCGCGCCTCCGCCGCACTGGCTGGTCGGCGGCCATATTCGGGGCAGAGCGCGACGATGCGCTCGACCAGCGCGGCGTTCGACGGCGCCAGCCTGTCGCGGTCGAGCCGGACATTGTCTTCCAGCCCGGTACGGCAGTGGCCGCCGAGCTCGAGCGACCAGCGGTTGAGCGTGATCTGGTCGCGGCCGATGCCGGCACCGGTCCAGGTCGCGTCGGGGACGAGGCGCTTCAGCGTTGCGATGTAGAATTCGAAGACGGTGCGGTCGACCGGCATGGCGTTCTTGACGCCCATGACGAACTGAACATGCAGCGGCCCCTCGATCGCGCCCGCCACACCCATCTCGACCGCCTTGAAGATCATCGACAGGTCGAAGGCCTCGATCTCCGGCTTGACGCCATGGACCTTCATCTCGGCCGCGAGCCAGTCGACCAGCTCCGGACTGTTCTCGTAGACCCGGGTCGGGAAGTTGCAGGAGCCGGTCGAAAGCGAGGCCATGTCGGGCTTGAGCGGAATCATGCCGCCGCGCTCGCGGCCTGCGCCGGAACGCCCGCCGGTCGAGAACTGCACGATCATGCCGGGGCAATGCTTGCGCAGGCCTTCGAGCAGCAGCCCGAAGCGCTCGGGGTCGGAAGTCGGCGCGCCCTCGTCGCTGCGGACATGGCAATGCGCCAGGCTCGCCCCGGCCTCGAAGGCCGCTTGCGTCGATTCTGACCTGCTCGGGAATCGTGATCGGGACCGCCGGATTGTCGCGCTTGCTCGGCAGCGAACCGGTGATCGCGACCGTGATGATGCAGGGCGTGGTCATGCGGTGGCCTCCAGTCCCGACTCAATCAAGACGATTCTGCCGCTGTCGGCAAAGTCCCGATCGGCGTTTCATGCCAGGAAATGCGCGGCAGCGGCACCTATGCCGTCTTCGCGCGTTGTCCTCGCGGAGCCGCGATGCGGCACGGAGAACAATGCCATGATGTTCCAGCTTTTCGAGGCCATCGCTGACAGGGTGCGCGATCAGGCGGCCGACTATGCCGACGCGCAGGCGCGGATCGGCGCACGAACCCTCGCGCACGTCGTTGATCCCTTCAATATGACATCCGCCATGGTCGAGTCCTCGCCTGCATCTGCGTTGACTGCCGACGCAGACTTGCATCCGCCTCGTCCGAGGAGCGCGCGTCGCGCCAAACGTAACTCTGGCCCCGCCGTCAAGCGACCCTCGCGCCCAAGCCGACGTCCCGCAGCGAACTTCGCTTGACCGTCCCCTGCTTCGCCGGGAAAGTCGGGATATGGTTGGCCGGCTGAATGGTGGATTGGCCGTGGCGCGGGGCGTCGCTTCGCCGCCAGGCGCTCCGTAGCCGGACGGAGGCAGGCATGACCAATATCCTCCTGATCCTGGGTATCATCGCGACGCTGGCCGCTTCGATCTGGCTCGCGCTCGAGAACAATGCGGCGCTGGCTCTGCCGTTGGTGATCGTGCTTGCCGGCCTGATCCGCACGCTGGTCCGCCGCTCGGGTCGGAGAGGCATAACGCCGGCCGAGGTCGCGCCGCCTCCGCACGATGACCGGCAGCTGTGAATCCAGCAGCACGACCCGGCAATTGCCGCGTTGCATCGCGGCGGCCGGCCCTCTATAAGCCGTCGCGTCGGAGCGTAGCGCAGCCCGGTTAGCGCACTTGTCTGGGGGACAAGGGGTCGGAGGTTCGAATCCTCTCGCTCCGACCATTTTTTCTTTTATTTCAATTGTTTGTACGAGCGCGTTCGGCGGCGTCGTTTCTCGACTCCGGAATGAAGCGCGAGCAAATCGCGCCGTTCGAGACAGAAAGTCCCGACAAAGTCCCGACGGATACTCGCATGTCCTTCCGGCCCTGCACTCTCATTGTCGCTTCGCTGCTCATCGCTCTGATGACCTCTGCCTGCTCTCGCGAGGAAACACGCCCAGCGACCTGCCAAACGCACAAGGTCAGCAACGGCGAATTGACCGAGTGCCGCTGACGCTTCGGCGGAACGCGCGGCCGCTGTGGAAAACTTGCAGCGCCGGTCGACGAATGCAGGCGCCTGTGCAACTCCCGGTATGGGGAATATGGGGCGGCGATCACATGAAGAAGCTGATGGCATGCGCCGTCGCGCTCGGGCTGGGCGCGTGCGGCACGGTTACGCGTGGCACGACGAATGACGTGACGTTTAATTCCGAGCCACCTGGAGCAGAGATGCGGACTTCGACCGGGCTGACCTGTCCGACAACACCATGCACGTTGCCGATCTCGCGGCGCCAGGAGTTTGTCGCGACATTCTCGCTGGAGGGTCACAAGGACCAGCAGGTCAATGTCACGACCGATGTCAGTGGCGGCGGTGCAGCCGGTTTCGCGGGCAACGTCCTGATCGGTGGCGTGATCGGCATGGGTGTCGACGTGGCCACCGGAGCCGCGCTCGACCATAAGCCCAATCCGGTCTTCGCCAGGATGGAGCCGATCGTAAGACCTCGTGCAACACCGGTTCAGCGCGGCCGCAGGGGGCGAGTCACGACGTCCTGAATCGCGCAGGGTCTCGCTGACGGGAGGCCGTCCGCGCGTCTTCATCGGCCTTGACCTTTGGTGGCCGAGTATCTCTGCAACCACATCGTCGTTCGGTGCAGCGCATGCGGGATCAGAGGGCGGCCGTCCCGTTTCGGGGCGGTTCGGCCAGCCGGGTGTTAACCGTTTCTTAGGGCTTCGATTGCGCTGCCTCCACCGCAGGCGCAGGGTCGGCGTCTCACAGCAGGAAACGGGACATATCGTCATGTCGACGGCGTTGACCGATCGTCGGTCGCTGCGGCCGCAGACCGCCGTCGCGACGGGCAGGGGCTCGCTCGAAAGATTCTTCGTCGGGCTCCAGCCCGATTGGCATTCCAGCTGGGCCTGGGACCATTACGAGGCGACGATCCTCGCGCTGATGCACCAGTTCCGCCTGAAGCGGCTCTGCGAGATCGGTGGCGGTCGCGATCCGCTGTTCACCGCAGAGGAGGCGCACCGCTACGGGCTCGACCTCGTCGTCAACGACATCGACGCTGGCGAGCTCGCCTTGACGCCGGAGGGGCTGCGCACCGCTCGCTTCGACATCGCCGGCGATCTTTCCGAGCCGGACATCGCCCGCGGCGGCTACGACATGATGGTCTCGCGCATGGTCTTCGAGCATGTCCATGACGTCGAGCGTGCCTGGAGCAACATCCACGCCTTGCTGGCGCCCGGCGGAATCGGCCTCGCCTTCGTCCCGACTTTGTGGGCCCCGGTCTTCGCGCTCAACCATATCCTGCCGAAGAAGGCCTCGCGCGCCATCGTGCACGCGCTCTTCCCGGCGCGGCGCGAGGGCGGCAACGCTCCGGTCTTCCCGGCCTATTACGATCGCTGCCGCGGCAGCAGCGCCGCGCTCGAGCCGATGCTGCAGCGAGCCGGCTTCCGCGACACCCGCATCCAGCCCTTTTGGGGCCATGGCTATTTTGACCGGATGCCGGGCCTGCGCGGTCTCGACGCCGCCTTCAACCGGCTCGCGGCCAGAACCGATTGGCGCTTTGTGACGACCTACACCTACGTCGTGGTGCGCAAGGAGCGCTGAGCATCCGAGGCCGGCGCGGGTAGCGCCGCCAGCCCCCAGATCAGGCCGAGCAGCAAATAGAAATGCCGCCAATGGTCTGTGTCGATCTGCACGCCCTGCAGGATCGTAATGAACAGCACCGACCAGAGCACGATCGCATGTCCCTGCCACGGCGTGCGGCGGAACACGGCACGCCAGCCGGCAATGCAGGTCGCGGCCGTGAGCGCGAGGTATGCGAAGCCGCCGAGCCAGCCATAGGAGGCGAAGCCGTTGATGTAGACGTTGTGCGGGTCTTCCGGGAAGGTGAAACGGAAGCGCAGCGGTCCGAAGCCGTTCGGCAGCTCCAGCAACATCGGGATTGAGCGCAACTGGTTGCCGAAGCGGCCGGTGACGCCCTGATCGTAGTCCTGGTCCAGGCTAGCACGAATCTCGAAGACGCTGCGGATGTTCTCGAAGGAGAGTGCGACCAGCAGCGCCACCACCACCACCAGCAGCATGACCAGGGTCAGGAAGACGATGCGGGCGCGCTGCGACGTGCTGGTCGAGGTCAGGAAGGTCAGCCCCATCATCAGCAGCGCCGACACCGCGAGATTGACCCAGGCGCCGCGCGAGAACGACAGGAACAGCGCCAGCAGCGGGATGCTCAACAGGAGAAAGCCCTTCACCAGCCCGATGCGACCGATGAGCACCGCGTGCAGCAGATAGATCAGCGGCAGCACCAGGAAAGGCCCGAGCACGTTCGGGTCCTTGAACGTGCCCGATGCCCGGGAGGCGTAGGTGAACACGCCGGAGAGGCCGCCGACATCGAAATAGCCGAGCACCGCAGCAAGACCCCCGCACCAGGCGGCGAAGAGATAGCCCTTGCGCAGCGTCTCCAGCCGGCCGAGCGGATCCTCCGCCATGATCGCCGCGAAGAAGATCGCAGTGATCATCAGATAGACTGAGACGGCGGTGAAGCGCACCGAGGCCGACTCGTCCATCCAGGGGATCAGCGCGATCACGCCGCCGATATTGTAGACGAGCAGCAGCACCGCCATGGGTAGCAGCTTCTGGGAGAAGCGGATGCCGGTGAGCGCGAAAACGAGCAGCGTGATCGGGAAGACGAATTCGTAAGGAGAGGGCTCGATCAGCGCGACGAAGCTCACCGCCAGCAGCAGCCACAGCGTGCCGCGCTTGATCGCGGCATAAGAGATCGTCAGCCGCCGGCGGCGAACTTCACCGCCTTGTCCTTGTGTCAGCGTGCTCAATAGGCGTTCTCGTTCTTGGTCATCAGCGAGAACGGCGTCTTGATCAGGATGTAGAGGTCGAGCAGCACCGACCAGTTCTCGATGTAATAGAGATCGTGCTCGACGCGGCGCTGGATCTTGTCCTCCGTGTCGGTCTCGCCACGCCAGCCATGGACCTGGGCCCAGCCGGTGATGCCGGGCTTGACCTTGTGGCGGGCGAAATAACCGTCGACGACCTGCTCATAGGCGCGGTTCGAGGCCGTGGCGTGGATCGCGTGCGGACGCGGGCCGACCAGCGAGAGATTGCCCCTGAACACGACGTTGAGGAGCTGCGGCAATTCGTCGATCGAGGTCTTGCGGATGAAGCGGCCGACGCGGGTGACGCGCGGATCGTTCTTGGTCACCTGCTTGGCGGCGGCGTGGTCGCTCATCTCGTGATAGAGCGAGCGGAACTTCAGCACCTCGATCATCTCGTTGTTGAAGCCGTAGCGCTTCTGGCGGAACAGGACCGGCCCCTTTGAGTCGAGCTTGACCGCGATGGCGGTCGCCAGCATCAGCGGCGAGAGTGCGATCAGCGCCAATGTGCCGACGATCTTGTCGAACAGCCATTTGACGACGATGTCCCAGTCGGCGATCGGCCGGTCGAAGACGTCGAGGACCGGGACGGCGCCGATATAGGAATAGGAGCGCGGCCGGAACCGGAGCTTCGACATATGGGCCGAGAGCCGGATGTCGATCGGCAGCACCCAGAGCTTGCGCAGCATGGTGAGCAGGCGCGCTTCGGCCGAGATCGGCAGCGTGAAGATCACGAGGTCGAGCTTGGTGCGGCGCGCGAACTCGACGAGATCGTCGATCGTGCCGAGCTTGGGGTAGCCGGCGACGAGATCGGGCGAGCGCTCGTCATTGCGGTCGTCGAACACGCCGCAGATGCGAAAGCCCGTGTCGCGCTGGGCCTCCAGCGCCTTGATCAGCTCCTCGCCGGCCGGACCGCCGCCAACGATCGCGGTGCGCCGCTCGAGCCGGCCCATCCGGGTAAGGCGCAGCACGATGAGCGAGACCGTCAGTCGTTCGGCGAGCAGCAGCACGAGCCCGACGGTGTAGAATCCCGCGAGCCAGACGCGCGAAACCTGGTCGCCGACCTTGAGGAAGAAGAAGCCGGCGAGGGCCAGCAGGAACAGCACGGTCCAGCCGGCGGTGACCCGCACCGCCATGGTGATGAAGTTGCGCAACGCGCCGACATGGTAGAGACGCAGGGCCTGGAAGACCGCGAGCGCGCCGATCGCCAGCAGCGGTACGGTGACCTGATAGGGCAGGATGTAGTCAACCGCGCCGGCGACGTAGAAGGCAAAGACCAGCCCGCCGACGCCGAGGATCACCAGCACATCGGCGAGACGCACCAAGCCCTCGATCAGCACTGGCGACAGCGTCTGCTTGACGGGCATGGCGGCGATCCGCTCGGCCAGCGGATGGAAGGCCCGCGTGCTGGCGGGCTCCCCGCTGGTCGGCGCGGTGCCGGCCGAATCCGCCTTGATCAGGTCGCGAACGTCGAAAGCGCCCATCTCGTCCAGTCCTCGCGCGCGGCGACACGCAGCCGCGCTGAAAGCCCTCGTGACCTAGCGCAAATTGCTCTCGGAAGACTTAATCGGACTCTGCGGAAGCGATCGGGATTTGAAGCGATTTTACGCCATCGGGGACGCCCCAAAACGGCGGCGGCGGAGCATCTTTTTCCAGACGTATGGAAAGGTCGATTTTCGCTCGGGCCTTCAAGGTATTAGCCGATGGTCTTGTCAGCCGGAAATGAGTCAAAAAGTACCGCAAAAGTTATGGTCGAGTTGACAAAAGCATAGATTCAGGCACTTAAGGCCTCGATGAGTGTCTGAGAAGCACATATTTTATCGACTTTGCCCACGGGTATTTCCGTAACATTTGGGCATGGTGGTGTGCTGGCCTTCGGCGAAAGCCTGAGCGCTCCCTTCATCTCTAACATCGTCTTTTAAACGCTAACGATGCGCACCCCGCAGACGCCGCACCCGCGCCGCCTGCGCCCTGGGCCAGCGCCCCTGTGTGACTTATGTCTTTCCATTGGTTGATCCTGCTCGCGGCCATCGCCGTCGAGTTGCTCGCGACATCGGCGCTGAAGGCCTTCGTCGCGGCCCCGGTCCTCGTCGCGGTCCTGCCGCTCGTGCTGATCGGACTATCCTTCGCCCTGCTCAGCGTCGCGCTGCGCGTCATCCCCATGGCCGTCGCCTACGCGGTCTGGGAAGGCCTCGGCATCGTCGGCATCGCCCTGATCGGCCATGCCTTCTTCGCCGAGCATCTGACGGTCTCGCGCATCCTGGCGCTGGCCCTGATCATCGGCGGCATCGTGCTGCTGGAACGCGGCGTCGGCCACGACGCGCCTGAGAAGGATGAGCGGAGGCTGGTGTGACCTTCGCTGCTTCCGCGCAGGCCTTCGCAATGGCCTGGCTCGCACTTGCCGTCACCCTCGAGGTGATCGGCACCAGCCTGCTCAAGCTCTCCGACGGGCTGAAGCGTCGTCTCGTCGGCGCCCTCGGCGTGCTCTGCGTCGTCGGTGCCTTCGCCGCCCTGGCGCAGGCGATCCGCGGCATGGACCTCTCGGTCGCCTACGCCGTCTGGGGCGGCGTCGGCCTGGTGCTGACGGCCGTGGTCGGCTCGCTTGCCTTCGGCCAGCGCATCCGCCCGGCCGGCTGGCTCGGCATCGCGCTGGTCATCGCCGGCGTGGTCGCGCTCAAGCTGTTCTGAATAGTGCGCCGTCTTTCCGGGGCGGCGCGAAGCGCCGAGCCCGGAATCCAGAACCGCTGTCAGCCATCGTGGAGGTGCGACAGCCGACGGACTTCTTCGGATACGGCATCGGTTCTGGGTTCCGGGCTCAGGCCTTCGGCCTGCCCCGGAATGACGGGGAGTGAGCCGAAACCACTCAGTTCAGGAACGGGTTCTTCCACCCGCCCTGCTGGGCCGGCGCCTTGGGCGGAAAGACCTCGGCGAGATAGTCGAGCACCTTGCCGCGCTCGTCCGTGGCGAGGACCGGCATGTTGTGCTTGCTGACCATCCAGTCGAGTGTCTCGCCCCACTTCTCGCGGCTCAGTCCCTGCGCTGCGACCAGCTTGAAGTTGTGGCAGGCGATGCAAGCATAGAAGGCCTCGTCGCGGTTGGGCCCGGCCGGGAACATCTCCGGCGTCTCCTCCGACGGGGCAGGGGCCTGCGCCAGCGCCGACGACGCGGCGAACAGAAGCCCCGCGCCGAGCACGAGCCCGGCGCGGCGAAAGCGGGTGGTCATGGCGCTCACCCGACCAGCACCGCGACCCGGTGCATCGGATTGGCGCCATAGCCCTGCGGGTTCCAGCCGCCGGCGACATGCGGTTGCGCCCGGCCCTTGCTGTCGGTCGCGCGGACCCAGAGTTCGTAATAGCCGTCGGAGGGCAGTTCGACCTCGGCCGTCCAGCGCCGCCAGTCATAACGGTTGCGTGGCTCGGCCGCCTTGGCCTGTTTCCAGGTCGCGCCGAAATCGATCGAGACGTCGACACGCGAGACCCCCTCGTGCCCGTCCCAGGCCGCGCCGCGCAGTGCGAGCTTGCGGGTTCCGGCTGCGATGCGTGTGCCGTTCGCCGGATTGGTGATGATGCCGCGCACCGGCATATCGGTCATGGTGCGCATATTGGCATCGTCGGTCTTGCCGCCGGGGATCATCGGCTTGATCGCGACCGAATAGGAGGTGCCGCCCATGCCCTGGCCGTCATGCTCCTTGTCGCGGATCGCGATCCGCTTCAGCCATTTATGCGAAACCGAGGCCGGGAAGCCGGGGATGACCACCCGCAGCGGCCCGCCATGGATGGCCGGGAGCGGCTGGCCGTTCATCGCCCAGACCAGCAGCGCATGCGGCTCGAGCGCAGCCGCGATCGGCACGCCGCGCGAGATCGCATCCTTGCCCGCCTCGCCGGAGAGATGCTGGTCGGCGCCGTAATTGCCGGTGTGGACGGCGCTCGATTTGATGCCGGCGCTCTGCAGCACGTCGGCGAGCGGCACGCCTGTCCATTCGGCGCAGCCGGCGCCGCCATTGCTCCACTGGTTGCCGCGCGCCTGCGGCTGGAAGAAGGAGCGGCCATTGCCGCCGCATTCCAGCACCGTGCGATAGGTCTTGTGCGTGAACTTCTGCTTGAGCTCGCCGAGCTTGAGCTTCAGCGGCGTGTTGACCTCGCCGTCGATCGAGAACTCCCAGGCGTCGCCCTCTTTGAAATCGTCGGGCGTCAGGCCGTTGTTGCGCACGAAGAACTTCTCGAACGGCGTGGTGTCGTCGTCGAGCATGTGCTCGGGGGTCTCGGCGACGAGCGGCCGGTCGCCGAGCAAGACGAGGCCCTTGGCCTTGCCGGGGAAATCGAGCAGTTGCGGCCCCTTCGGCGCAGCGGCTGCCGCCGGTGCCGAGGATGGGGCGGGGGAGGCGGGCGGTGCGCCCTGCGCCAGTGCGGCCGGGATCAGCCCGGCCGGCATATGCTCCGAGAACGGGATCGTGCCGCCGACCGCGGCGCCCATCGTCACGAGCCCGGCGCCACCCAGGAAGCCGCGGCGCGAGGAACCCGTACGGCGGCCGAAGGCCAGGGCGTCGCCGCGCTCCGGATCGTCGCCGTAGAGTTCGCTGAGCGATCGTTCCTGCTTCGCCATGGTGTCCTCCTGGGGGCACGGTTGATCCTGCATCCTGTGAGGAGGATGCGCGAACCCAGAAGATTATTCTACCGGCAAGGTACCGCTCCGGATCGGTCGATCAGCAGATACCGCTCAGCCGGCTTTCAGCCGACACGCTTACCGAGCGCGGCCCGATAGGCGTCGAGAACACCGTCGACCATGGCGTCGAGCCGGAAATTGGCTTTCACATGCTCGGCGAGATCGGCCGCTTGCGCCAGCCTCTCGGCTGCTGGTGTCGCCAGCGTCTTCCGGATCGTGTCGGCCAGGACGGTCGGCTCGTTCGGCGGGATCAGCCGGCCGGCATGGCCGGGGCCGTAGATCTCCTTGATGCCCCCGACATCGGTCGCGATCAGCGGCTGTGCTGCCGCTGCCGCCTCCAGGATGACGTAAGGCAGCGATTCCGCCCGCGACGGGATCACCATCACATGCGCCTTGGCGAGCGCGTCGCGAATCGGCCCCGGTGGCTCGAACACGCATTGCGCGGCGACGCCCTGGTCGACCGTCATCTGTCGCAGCAGCGCTTCGTCCGGGCCGGAGCCGACGATCAGGATGCGCGGCGTCAGCCCGTCGCGGCGCTTCAGCAGCGCGAGCGCTTCGATCAGCGTGTCGACCCCCTTGGCCGAGCGCAGTTCGCCGAGATAGACGAGATCGAACGCGGCCTCGGAATGATCGATCGGCTCGAACTCTGCCTCCGAAATCCCGTTCAGCACGATCCTGTGGTCGGTGCGCGGCTTGTGCCCGGTACAGGCCTCGAAGCGCCCGGCGATGAAGGCGCTCTCGAACAGGAACATGTCCGTCGCCGGCTCGAGCAGGCGCTCGATCGCCATATAGATGCGGTGTTCGCCACTGCCCGGCTTGTAGTTGAAGCTACCACCATGCGGCGTATAGGCGGTGGCATAGCTCCGCCGGGGTGAGACCAGAGCGGGCAGGCGGGCATAGACGCCGCCCTTCGAGCCGTGCGCATGCACGACCTGCGGTGCGATTCGCTTGCGTATCGACGCAGCTGAAGCTTGCGCGCGCATGTCGGTGAGGCTCGGGTAGCGCGACATCGGAACACGCGTGACACCAAGCGAGAGCTGCGGCCCGAGCTCGGCGAAGACCTGGTCGGCGCGCGCGCCGCCAGTCGTCGAATCGCAGAAGATGCCGACGGCGTGGCCCCGCGCGATCTGGCCGCGAGCGAGGTCGAGCACATGGCGGAAGAGGCCGCCGAGCGGTGCGCGGAAGACGTGCAGGATCGTCAGGGGAGCGGAGCCGGCCGCGGCGGACATGGTCAAACGCTCCGGGTCGTGGTCAGAACCAGCGTTCCTTGATCACGATCGTGTCGCCCGGCCTGACCGGATAGGTGACAGGCACCGTGCCGGTGACGAGCTGGCCGTCCATCAGCCTGGTGACCTCGGCATAATTGCGCTGGCCGCGCGGCGTAAAGCCGCCAGCGATCGCCACGGCCGTCTGCACCGTCATGCCGTTGACGAAGGGGAACTGGCCGGAATTGGTGACTTCGCCGAGCACGAAGAAGGGGCGGTAGGCGTCGACCTCGACCGAAACCCTGGGCTCGCGCAGATAGCCGCCGCGCAGCTTCGCCTCGATCGCTCGTTCGAGCTGTTGCGTCGTGCGCCCCTGAACCTCGACCGCGCCGATCAGCGGCATCGAGATCCGCCCGGAGCCGTCGACGGCATAGACGTTGGAGAGGTTGTCCTGGCCGAAGACGATGACGCGTAAGCGATCGCCGCTGGCGAGCTGATAGGGCGCGGCCGTCTCGACGGCGAATTCCGGTGCGACCATGCGCGGCGCACAGCCGGCAAGGGCGAGCGCGGCGGCAAGCGCCAGACAGACGGGATGTCTACTCATCATCACCGGCGGACCCATCGAGACATGCCCCTAGGGATAGGTCGTCATGGTTAACAAAACCTGATCGGCCGACCCTTCGGGGCATATTAAAGGTTGCGGCTCTTAACCCACCACTAACCTTAATGGGCTCACATGACGCTGCGTCTCTCGCGAGATGCGAGAGTTCTGCGTGAATGGAAGCCTCATGACCGCTCGCTACGATACCGTTGCGGCCGCTGGCGAGAGCCGCTCCGATCTGCTCGACTTGCCGGCCCTCTGGGCCGCGATCAAGGCGCGCAAGCTCTGGATCATCGGGCCGACGCTGGCCGCGCTCGGGCTGTCCTTCATCGCGGTCAATGCCGTCACGCCGCGCTACACCGGCGAGGCACGGCTGCTGCTCGAAAACCGCGACAGTTTCTACACGCGGCCGGGGCAGGCGCCGTCGGAGAGCTCCGGCCAGCAATTCGACTCCGAGGGCGTGCAGAGCCAGGTCCAGGTCATCATGTCGCGCGATCTGGCGCGGGAGGCGATCAAGCGGATCGGCCTGGTCGGCAATTCGGAATTCGACTCAGGTGCCGGGGCGCTCGGCGCGCTGAAGAAGGTCGGTGTCCTGCTCGGCATCGGCGCCCATCCGGCTGACCGGTCGCCGGAGGAGCGGGTGCTGGAGAAATATTACGACCGGCTCCTGGTTTTCCCGGTTGGGCGCTCGCGCATCGTCTCGATCGAGTTCACCTCGCAGGATCCGGCGCTCGCCGCCAAGGCGGCCAACGAGATCGCTGCCGTTTATCTGGAGATGCAAGAGGCGGCCAAGCAGGATACGGCCCGCAGCGCCTCGTCCTGGCTCTCGACCACAATCGAGCCGCTGCGCAAGCGGCTGGCGGAATCGGAGGCCAAGGTCGAGGAGTTCCGCTCCCGCCACGGCCTTCTCGTCGGCGCCAACAACACGACGATCACCGCGCAGCAGCTCGCCGACCTGTCGACGCAGCTCTCCAATGCGCGGAACCAGCAGGCCGAGTCGCAGGCCAAGGCCTCGATCATCCGTGACGCGATCAAGGCCGGGCGTACCTTCGAGATTCCCGATGTCGCCAACAACGATCTCGTCCGCCGGCTGATCGAGCAGCGCGTCAACCTGCGGGCCCAGCTGGCGCTCGAATCGCGCAACCTCCTCTCCGAGCATCCGCGCATCAAGGAGCTGAACGCCCAGCTCGCCGACCTCGAGGGCCAGATCCGCGCCGCCGCCGAGCGCGCCGTGCGCACGCTGGAGAACGAGGCCAAGATCGCCGGCCAGCGCGTCGAGAGCGTCACCGCTGCGCTCGAAGGCCAGAAGAAGACCGCCTCGGGCGCCAATGACGACGAGGTCCAGCTGCGCGCGCTCGAGCGCGAGGCGCGGACCCAGCGCGACCAGCTCGAACAGTACATGCTGCGCTATCGCGAGGCGCTCGCCCGCGACAGTCTGAATGCAACGCCAGCCGATGCGCGGGTCATTTCGCGCGCCATCGAGCCGACCGAGCCGTCCTTCCCGAAGAAGCTGCCGACGATGCTCGTCGCGACGCTGGCGACCTTCCTGGTGGCACTGGCGGCGGTGGTCTCGCGTGAACTGCTGAACGGCGGCTCGCCGGCGCCGGCCGAAGATGCGCCGCGGCGCAGGGCGCCGGGCCGTGTCGAGCCGGCTGTCGGCTCCGAGGAAGAGGGCGACGAAGTCGAGGCCGCGGCCCCACCGCCACGTCGCCGCGAGCGCATTGCCGGCCTGCTGACCCATGGCGGACGCATCGGCCAGCTCCATCTCGACCTCACTGATCCCGATGCCGGCGCGGCCGAACTCGCCGCCTGCGTCAACAAGGCGAGCGAGGGCCATGCGCCGCTCGTCCTGGTGCTCGATGGCGCGGAGCCGGGCGAAGCCTCGCCGCGCGCTTTGGCGCTGCTCCTCTCCGAGCGCAGCCGCTGCATCCTGGTCGATCTCGCCAGTGACGGCCGCGACCGCGCCGGCTTCTCTGAGCTGCTCGCCGGCGAGGCGATGTTCTCCGACATCATCACCCGCGAGGAGGATTCGCGCCTGCACGAGATCGCGCCGGGCCGGGCCGGTCGGCACGCGGTGCTGGCGGCGCCAGACATCGTCGACGTCGCCCTCGATGCGCTCTGTGAGACCTATGACTGGGTGCTGGTCGCCGCCGCCTCGACCGACGAAGCCGAGGTTCTGTCGCCGCTGCTGGCGCGAGCCCAGGGCGCGCTGGTCATGGCCGGCCATGCCGGCAACGGCCACGCCGTCGAGGCCGCCTATCGCCTGACCGACCTGACCGGCGCCCCGATTGCGCTGATCATGGTCGATGCGCCCGAGCGGGTCGAGCTCGCCGTGCAGGAGAAGGACCCGGTGCCGGCCTGAAGGCCGCTACCAGAGGTTCTTGCCGTCGATCGCCCTGACCGGAACGGCGCCGAGATCGAAATCGTCGAGCACGCGCGCGTTCACGGCGACCTTCGGATTGTCGAAATCGGGCTCGCCGCTCGACCAGTCCGGCGATTCGGTGAAGGTGGTGCAACCGCACTCGCCGCAGAAATGATGCGCCACCATCTTGCTCTGCCAGCGATAGGTCGAAAGGCTCTCGCGTGGCGTCAGCAGCCGGAACTGGGCGGGCTTGTGGTAGCTCCATAGCGCGCCGCGATTGGAGCAGATCGAGCAGGTACAGGCGACCACCTCGGTGACCGGCTCCAGAACCTCGAACTTCGTCGCGCCGCAATGGCAGCTGCCGCTGATGATCGTCATGTCGCCCGCTCCGTGAATTGTGCGGGCAGATCAATCCTAGTTTCTTGTCAGCATATGGCAGGAGCGGGTTATTCGTCCACGTCGCCTGGCTTGCGGCGCCTCAGCCAGCCAAGGACGCGTTGCGCCGCTTTGAGCGCGACAGGCGAGGCCTTGATCCGCCGCTTCAGCGCGCGCTTGGCCCGGCTGTAGCTGGCGTAGGCACGGCCCTTGGCGGTCAACGGAAAGAAGGTGTCGACCAGATCGTCGCTGTCGTCGCAGATCGTCGTCTTGTAGCGCGCCTCGCCGATGCCGAGATCGAACATGGTCAGGCCGGCCTGGCATTTGTGTCTGATCAATTCGACCAGAAGGATCTCGCCCGGACTGCTGCGCGCCGCGCCGGAGGCGAGGTCGAAGGAGGTCGCCATGCCGGAGAAGCGCTTGTCCTGGGCGGCCCCAACATAGGTTGCCACCGGACGGCCAGCGAGGTCGAGGGAATAGAGTTCGATCACCGGCGGATGGCCGGGGCTGCCGATGGCGCCGCGATGCAGGAAATCGCGGATCGCCGGCGCGGCGAACGGGTCGGGCACGCCCATCTGGGCGAAGCGGGCGGCCTTCTGCGCCAGGAAGGTGTCGAGCACGCGCGCAATCTCGGTTTCGCCGCGGGCCCGGACCAGCTCGGACGGGCCGAGCTCGGCGAAGCGGTTGCGCTTCGTCGTCAGCTTCTTGCGGGCATGCTTGCTCATCGAGCGCCGGAGCGTGCCCTCGCCATCGCCGGGTTCGAGCGCGAGCTTGTAGGCGCGGCTCGGGCTCTGCCCCGCGGCGAGCCTTGCCGGCGGGTTGGCGATGCCCTGCCAGGCGACCGGCTGGTTGATCAGGAACAGCGCGTCGATCCCGCCGAGAGTCGCGCCGATTTCCTTCAGCAGCGACTGCGTTGTCGCTGCATCGAGCGCCGCGGCGAAATCCGGTCGATACAGGGCCATATGATAATTGGCGTGCTTACCGCCGATGAACTCGGCGAAGCGCGTGCTCAGGCGCCGCGTGATCACCAGTGGGAACAGTGCGAGCAGCTCGCCTTGCTCATCTTCGGCCCGGACGAAGCGGAACTCCATGGCTTCGGCTCGCCCGATCGTCTCGACGAAAGGCCGGACCCAGTCATAGGCTTGGTAGGGCGTCACCAGGGCGCCCGCTTCGAGCGCGCGCCAGTCGGCTTCCAGCGCGGCGATATCGCTGCTGACGCCGAGCCTGTGCCAGGGGTGCACTTCTGCGTCCCGCCGCAAGGCAGGAAGGACAGGCAGGCTGGGCGCGCTATCGGCGACGGCGGACATGCCGCGATCCTTAACCCGGCATTGTGAACGGACCTGCCATGATCGCCGGCGTTGCATGACGCCATCGCCGAACAGCGTTAGCGAAGGGTTGAATCGATGTCTCGGAGACGCGGGGCATGAGCCTGCGCCACAAGGCTTTTTCCGCCGCGTTCCGGATGATCGCGGCGACCGGTGCCGACCGCTGGGGCAGGGGGCTGGCCCAGGGTAAGGGCGCGATCCTGACGCTGCACCATGTCCGCCCGGCGGCGGCCGGGGGCTTCCGGCCGAACGGGCTGCTCGAGATCACGCCTGGCTTCCTCGACCGGGCGCTGACCCAGATCCGCGCCGAGGGCTACGACATCGTCTCGCTCGACGAGGCGCTGGCGCGACTGGCCGATCCCAGGCCCGGCCGCTTCTTCGTCGCGCTCACCTTCGATGACGGCTATCGCGACAATCTCGACCATGCCTGGCCGGTGCTGGCCAGGCACGAGGCGCCGTGGACGCTCTATGTCGTGCGCGGCTTTGCCGAGCGCACGGCGCGGCTCTGGTGGCTGGAGCTGGAGGAGGCGATCCGGGTCCTGCCGCACATCGCGCTCGACCTGCCCGATGGCCGCTTCGATGTGCCCGCGAGTAGTGATGTGCAGAAGCAGAAAGCTTTCGACCAGCTCTACTGGCGTCTGCGCAAGGAGCCGGAAGCGATTCTGCTCTCGACGATTTCCGGGCTTGCGGGAGAGGCCGGCATCGATCCTGCGGCGCTGGTCGAGCGCGAATGCCTGCCGGCCGAGACCTTGCGCTCGCTCGCCGGCGCGCCCGGCGTCACCATCGGCGCCCATACGCTCAGCCACCCGATGCTGGCCAAGCACCCGGAAGAGGTCGCGCGCCGCGAGATCGTCGAGAGCAAGGCCTGGTTGGAGGAGGCGCTTGGCATGCCCATCCGCCACTTCGCCTATCCGGTCGGCGATCCCGGCTCCGCCGGCCCGCGCGAATTCACGCTGGCGAAGGAAGCCGGGTTCGCCAGCGCCGTGACGACAAGGCCGGGGCACCTCTTCGCCGAGCACGCGCAGCATCTGCACGCGCTGCCGCGCGTCTCGCTCAACGGCCTGCATCAGAGCGAGGCGGCGCTCCGGGCGCTGCTCTCGGGACTGCCGTTCTTGCTCTGGAATCGGGGCAGGAAAGTAAGCGTCGGCTAGCCGAAGGTCAGGAGGCCGGCCGGAGCGATCAGCGGATCGGCGGGGCGTAGTGCAGGCCGCCCTGCTTCCAGGAGGCATTCAGCCCGCGCTCGATCTTCAGGGGACTGTCCTTGCCGATGTTGCGGTCGAAGACCTCGCCATAGGCGCCGACCTTCCGGACGATGTTCAGCGCCCAGTCGCGCGATAGCCCGAGCGATTCGCCGATCGCCCCTTCGCGGCCGAGCAGGCGCAAGATGTTGGGGTCCTTCGTCGACGCGGCGACCTGCTCGACAGTGCTCGACGTCAGCCCGAATTCCTCGGCCGCGTGCATCGCATAGGCCGACCACTTGACCACATTGTACCAGGCATCGTCACCCTGCCGGACGGCGGCGCCGAGCGGCTCCTTGGAGAGCGTGTCGGGGAGCACGACGTGCTTTTGCGGCTCCGTCAGCTTCGAGCGAAAGGCGTAGAGGACCGAGCGGTCGGAGCTGAAGGCGTCGCAGCGACCCGACTGATAGCCCTGCAGCGCCTCCTCCTGCGAGGCGAACGCCACGATCTCGTTCTTCAGGTTGTTGGTGCGGAAGAAGTCCGTCAGGTTGAGCTCGGTGGTCGAGCCCTGGTTGGTGCAGAGCGTCGCGCCGTTCAATTCCTTGCCGGATTTGACCTCACCCGAGCGGACCATGATCCCCTGGCCATCGTAATAGGTCACGGCGGCGAACAGGATGCCGTTGGTGGTCTCGCGCCCCATCGTCCAGGTCGTCGTGTTGAAGAGGATGTCGACCTCGCCGGACTGCAGCGCCGTGAAACGGGACGCAGCCGGCAGCGGCACGATCATGATCTTCTCGGGATCGCCGAACACGGCCGCGGCCACCGCGCGGCAGACATCGACATCGAGGCCGCGATGGCGGCCGGTCGCATCGGCCACGGAGAAGCCCGGCGTGCCCATGGTGGAGCTGCATTTCAGGACCCCGCGCTGTCTCACGGTTTCCAGCGTGCCGGCCTCTGCCAGCCCTCCGCCAAGGGCCAGGGCCAGAGCAGCCAGCTGCAACAACGTCTTCATGACCCGAGCCCCCATCTCATCCGCGACACGCATCATGCCGGGCGACACTTTCGATCGCGGCGAAACGTTATTGCGGTTGCGGCGAGAGAAGCGCTCTGAATGGCCGGTCCGGCTGCACGTTTTTTAAGAACGGAGGTTCAAAAACGCAGGAAACGACAAAGCGCCCCTGGAGGCGCTCAAGTCGGTTGCCGCTGACTTGGAATGGCGCCGGAGGGGGAGGGCGCGATCAGGCCTCGTCCTTGCGTTCCATCCACTTGATCAGCGGCAGGAGCGGCAGCACCCAGACCAGCCCGAGCACGACATAGGCGATCGTCTGCACGAGCTTCGAGGATTCGGTGATCCGGCCCTGCGCCAGCGCCATGGCGACGAGCGCGTAGACGCAGACGAAGACGATCATCACGACCGTGCCGACGAGCTTGCGATGGGTCTGCCTCATGGCGATCTTCAGTCCGGGCTGCGGCATTGCGGGCGTTGTTCAGGTCTCGCGGGCGGACTATCTGTCACCCGCCGCCGTGCTTGTGAAGCATATTCAAGCCAGCTCCCTGCGACCCGAGGTCCCGCCGCCGTGACGATCGCGCTCGATCAGCCTGCCGTTTCGGCCGCTGCGAACCATGCCGGCATCCGCCGCTGGCTCTGGGCGGTCGCCTTCCTCGTCTTCGTCATGGTCGTGGTCGGCGGCGCGACGCGGCTGACCGGCTCCGGCCTCTCGATCACCGAATGGCGCCCCGTCACCGGTGCGCTCCCGCCGCTGGGCGATGCCGCCTGGGCGCTCGAATTCGAGAAGTACCGCCTGAGCCCGCAATACCAGCTCCTGAACACGGGCATGGAGCTCGCCGACTTCAAGTTCATCTATTGGTGGGAATGGGGCCATCGCCAGCTCGGCCGCTTCATCGGGCTGCTCTATCTCGCCGGCTTCTTCGTCGTGCTGCTGCGGCGGTCGATGCCCTGGCGCGAAACGGCGATCCTGTTCGGCATGGGCCTGCTGCTCGGCCTGCAGGGCACGATCGGCTGGATCATGGTCGCCTCGGGCTTGCAGCCCGGCATGATCGCGGTCGCTCCGGTCAAGCTGACGCTGCACCTCACCTTCGCCGGCTTCTTTTTCGCCAGCGTCATCGCTTTCGCGACCTGGCTGACGCCGCTGCGCCGGATCGAGCCGGCACGGGACAGGGCGGCCGCCTGGTTCCTCCTCCTGCTGCTTTTCGCGCAAGTCGCGCTCGGCGGGCTCGTCGCCGGTTCCAAGGCCGGCTTCACCTTCAACACCTGGCCATTGATGGACGGGGCGCTGGTGCCCTCGCCCGCGACCCTGTTCGCCGGCACGCCGGTCTGGGAGAACTTCGTCGACAATGTCGCGCTGGTGCAGTTCAACCATCGCCTCGGCGCCTACCTCCTGTTCGCCTTCGCGCTCTGGCACATGCTGAGTTTGCGCCGTGTCGCGCCGGGCTCAGGCGCCGCCAAGCGCGCCACTGTCATCGCCGGGCTCGTGCTGGCGCAATCTGCGCTCGGCGTCGTGACGCTGCTCCTGGTCGTGCCGCTCTGGGCCGGCCTCGCCCATCAGGCGCTCGGCTTCACCGTACTGGCGATGGGCGTGGTGCATGTGACGCGCACGCAGCAGGCGGCGAGCTGAAGCACGTCATGCTCGGGCTTGACCCGAGCATCTCAGGCCGCGTGAGGCGGCGGTCAGCGTCTTCTCGTCACGAGATTCTCGGATCTGCGCTTCGCTCCGTCCGAGAAAGACGGCTCCGCTCAGGCCAGCGCCTGATCCAGATCCGCGATCAGGTCCTCGACATCCTCGATGCCGATCGACAGGCGCACCACCTCGGGGCCGGCGCCCGATGCCGTCTTCTGCGCATCCGAGAGCTGGCGGTGCGTGGTCGAGGCCGGGTGGATCACCAGCGAGCGCGTGTCGCCGATATTGGCGAGGTGCGAGAACAGCTTGAGATTCGTCACCAGCTGGACGCCGGCGTCGTAGCCGCCCTTGAGGCCGAAGGTGAAGACCGCGCCGGCGCCCTTGGGGCAATAGCGCTGGGCGAGCGCGTGGTACTTGTTGTCGGCTAGGCCGGCGTAGTTCACCCACTCGACCGCCGGATGCTTGGCAAGATGGGTCGCCACCTTCACCGTGTTCTCGCAATGGCGCTGCATGCGCAGCGGCAGCGTCTCGATGCCGGTCAGGATCATGAAGGCGTTGAAGGGCGAGAGCGCCGGGCCCATGTCGCGCAGGCCGAGCACGCGGGTGGCGATCGCGAAGGCGAAGTTGCCGAAGGTCTCGCCCAGCACCATGCCGTTATATTCCGGCCGCGGCTTGGACAGCATCGGGTAGCGCTCGTCGCCGACCCAGTTGAACGAGCCGCCGTCGACGATGATGCCGCCGATCGAATTGCCATGGCCGCCGAGGAATTTGGTCGCCGAATGCACGACGATGTCGGCCCCAAACTCGAAGGGGCGGATCAGATAGGGGCTCGCCATCGTGTTGTCGACGATCAGCGGGATGTTGTGCTTCTTGGCGATCTTCGAGATGCCCTCGATGTCGACGATGACACCGCCCGGATTGGCGATCGACTCGATGAAGATCGCCTTGGTCTTCGGCGTCACCGCGGCGGCGAAGGCGTCGAGATCGTCGCTATCGGCCCAGATCACGTTCCAGCCGAAATTCTTGTAGGAATGGTTGAACTGGTTGATCGAGCCGCCATAGAGCTTCTTCGCCGCAACAAACTCGTCGCCCGGCTGCATCAGCGCATGGAAGCAGAGGAACTCGGCGGCGTGACCGGACGCGACTGCCAGCGCAGCCGTACCGCCCTCGAGCGCCGCGACACGCTCTTCGAGCACCGCGTTGGTCGGGTTGCCGATGCGGGTGTAGATGTTGCCGAAGGCCTGCAGTCCGAACAGCGAAGCCGCGTGGTCGACATCGTCAAAGACGAAGGACGTCGTCTGGTAGATCGGCGTGGCGCGCGCGCCTGTGGCCGCGTCGGGAGCGGCGCCGGCATGGACGGCGAGCGTGTGGAAACCCGGTGCGCGGTCGGTCATGGCGTGCTCCCTGACAATTCTGATCGTGAAACGGTCTCGTTCGATTTAACGAACGGCCCGGACAGCGTCAATCTCGCTGGCCATTGCCCGATGCTCGCTGGCCGTGCAGCATAGTGGTTTACCCGCAAGGGTTTGCGCTGGGGCTGTGAGATAGAGATGCTTCGTTTCGCCAAGCTGGCATTGACAGCCTGCTTCCTTTTCGCCTGCGCGGTCTCAGCATCGGCGCGAGACCTCAAAATTGCTATCGATCCCGACGGTAGCGGTTTCAGCGTCGCAGGTTGGGCCAAGCAGGTCGCTGGTACCGGGACGATCTTTTACCAATGCCAGCAGGACAGCTGCGGGCGAGGCTCTACTGTAAGCCTGCGCAAGCAGTCCCCGGGGGGATATACGCCAGAGGGGTTGCGCCTGAATGAGCAGCGCATTGCGTCAATCCTGACGTCTCAGTTTCCGGGAAAAATCACACGGGTCGACATTTCGCCTGTCAAGAATCGCGACGACAAGACTTTCCGCATATCCGAGGTTTCGAGAACGATCGTCGTTCAGCCTGGGGCGGAGATTGGGATGCCGCTATACTGGAGATCTGGCTTTGCCTGGACGACGGCGAACGCCTATACGATAAGCAGCTCTGCGGGCAGTCGAAAGCTGGCCGATGGCAACTTTGCGACATTCCAGGTGCCGTTGCTGCTGCTGATCAATCTGCAATCCAAGTGAAACAGCGTCGATCACGGGCCAGTCCGAACCGCGGCCTCGCAACATTATCTATCTGATCCCCTTAGCTCTGGCCCGACATGCTCTGGCCGCACGCCCATCCCGACCATCCGCGCCGGCAGCCGGCGCAGCAGCGGGAAGCGCTGCAGCAGCTTGAGCGGCCAGGGTGGAGCGACCGGCTTGTCCGCCGCGAGCAGCGGCGTGATCACCCGGTTCTGGATCGCGATCTGGGCCGCCTGCGTGATCCTGGCTGGCCATTCCCGCCGCTTCTGCACGGTTGCGAGATCGACATCCGTCAGTGTGCGTTCGCGTAGCGGGCGGGCCAGCAGATTGGCGGTCGCGACGGCATCCTGGATCGCCAGATTGATGCCGACGCCGCCGATCGGCGACATGGCATGGGCGGCATCGCCGATGCAGATGAGGCCCGGCCGCCACCAGCGTTCCAGCCGGTCGACGGCGACTGAGAGCAGCTTGATGTCGTCCCATGAGGCAAGTTCGCCGATACGGTCGGCAAGTTCCGGCGCGAGCGCGACGAGGCCGGCCTTGAAGGCGTCGAGCCCGGCTGCGCGCAGCTGGTCGAGCGAGCCCTTCGGGATGATGAAGGCGCATTGCCAGTAGTCGCCGCGGTTGAGGCGGATGAAGAAGCGCCCGGCCGCGACCTGGCCGAAGGCCTGGGCCGGCTCGTCCGGCCGGCGGCTCAGCCGGAACCAGAGCACATCCATTGGCGCGCCGAGTTCGGTGACCGCAAAGCCTGCGGCGGCGCGGACATCGGAGCGCCGGCCATCCGCCGCCACGACGAGGTCCGAGCGGATCTCCAGCAAGCCGCCCGGCCCGTCTGCCTTCAGTCCCGCGACGCGCCCGTTCTCCTCGATCAGGCCGGTTGCCTTGGTCTGCATCAGCAGTCGGAAATTCGGATAGGTCCGGCCGTGATCGGCGAGGAAATCGAGGAAGTCCCATTGCGGCATGAAGGCGATGAAGGGCGCCCTGACCGGCAGATGGCTGAAATCGGCGATGGTGATGTCCTCTGTGCCGAAGCGGGCGACGAGGTCGTCCTCCCGGACATGCGGCAGCGTCAGGAATTCCTCGAGCAGGCCGAGCTCGTGCATCACCTCCATTGTCGAAGGGTGGATGGTGTCGCCGCGGAAATCGCGCAGGAAATCGGCGTGCTTCTCCAGCACGATCACGTCGACACCGGCACGCGCCAAGAGAAAGCCGAGCATCATCCCCGCCGGGCCGCCTCCCGCGATGCAGCAGGTCGTGCTCTCCTGGCGCATGCCCTTGCCTCCGCCTATTCGGTCAGCTTGATCCCGGTCTTGGCCACCAGTTCGGTCAGGATCGCGCGGTCCCGCGCCATGAAGGCGCCGGTCTCCTGCGGGCTCCAGGCAACGGGCTCGATCACCAGCTCGCGATAGCGGGCGACGAGCTCGGCATCGCCCATCGCCGCGTTGATCGCGGTGCTCAGGATGCGCAGCGTATCGGGCGCGATACCGGCCGGCGCGACGAGCGAGGCCCAGCCGGGATAGACCACGTCGGCGCCTTGCTCCTTCAGCGTCGGCAGATCAGGCAGTTGCGGCTGGCGCACATCGGTGGTGACGGCGAGCGCTTTCAGCTTGCCGCCCTGGATGTTGCCGAGGCTGGCGGCCAGGCTGTCGATCATCACCTGGACCTGACCCGACATCAGGTCGGCCGCGGCGAGCCCGGCGCCGCGATAGGGCACATGCGTGAGCCTGATCCCGGCCGCCTGCATGATCATTTCGAAGACGAGGTGGTTGGTGCCCCCGACGCCGGCCGAGGCGAAGTTGAGCTGGCCCGGCCGCTGCCTGGCATAGGTGATGAACTCGGCGAGCGAATTGACCGGCAGCGTCGGCGAGGCGTTCAGCACCAGCGGGAACAGCCCGAGCATGCCGACCGGGACGAAGTCGTGCGCGACGTCGTAGGGCAGCTTCTGGCCGAGCGCCGGGGCGGCGGCGAAGCTCGCCGCGGTGGCGACGAGGAGCGTATGGCCGTCGGCCGGAGCCCTGACCGTGGTCTGCCCGGCGACGATGCCATTGGCGCCCGGCCGATTGTCGATGATCACTGATTGGCCGAGCTGCTTCGCCAAGGTCTCGCCGAGCCGACGCGCCGCGATGTCGGTGCCACCCGCCGGCGCGAACGGCACGACGAGCTGGATCGGCCGCTCAGGGAAGGCTGCGTGCGCGCCGCGCGCGCCCAGCGCACTCGCAAGGCCGGCGAGCAGGATGGTGCGGCGATCGAGAGGGGACATCGGCCTTCTCCGGAAATGCTGGCAGCCGGCAGCTTAGGGCGAGATCGCTCCGAGCTGAATGCGGCGGGACGTCGAAATCATGGGTGGTCGCTGCCCGTCTCGACACGAAGTGCTGCAGGCCTGAACTTGACGCGGTTGACGACCACGGAACTCGCAATGCTGTCGACATGCGGATTGCGGTAGAGCGCGCCCTCGAGGAAGCGCTCATACTCCGCCACATCCGCCACCTGGATGATGATCACGAAATCCGATGGCCCGGTGACGAGATAGCACTGCGTCACCTCTGGACGATCCAGCATCGCGCGCTTGAAGCCCTGCACGACATCGGATGTGCCGCGAACGAGCTTGACCTGCGCGATCACGGTCGTCCGCGGGCCGAACGCTTCCGGATTGATCAGGCTGACATCGCCCTCGATCACCTTGGCGTCGCGCAGGCGGCGGACGCGTCGCAGGCAGACCGGCGGCGACACGCCGACCCGGCGCGCCAGTTCCAGATTGGTCAGGCGATTATCGTCCTGGAGCGTCGCCAGGATGCGCCGGTCGATGCGATCGAGCTCGATCAAGCCGCCATGCCTCCCGCAGCTTTCCAATCCGGCAAGACGGCTAGCAACAATCGAAAGGATTGGAAACCGCTCGCCCCGGAATGCGCCAATCCGGACGGCAAAGCGCGCCTAGGCTTATTCCACGCCGGGACGTGATGGCCGGTGCCGGGAGCCGCGATCATGAAGCATGTCGGAATTCTCGCTCACAGCGCCGAAGGCTCGGCGCTGTGCTACCTCTCGCTCTGCCATGGTGGCATCCGCCGGCTCGGGCCGCATCGGCACCCGGATGTCACGCTCGACGTGATCAGCATGGGCGCGAGCATGGAGGACTGGGCGCGGGGCGACTATGCCGCCATCCGTGTCCGCCTGGCGCGCTCGGCGCAGCGGCTTGCGGCAGCGGGCTGCGACTTCTTCATCTGCCCGGACAACACCGCCCATCTCGCGCTCGAAGCCGGTGGCGAGCCGCTCGCACTACCAGGGCTGCATATCTCCGAGGTGGTGGCGGGGCAGGCGCGTCAGCGCGGCTTCAGGACGGTCGGCGTGCTGGGAACGCGCTGGCTGATGGAGAGCACGCTCTATCCGTGCGCCTTCGATGCGCACGGTCTCGACCATCGCCTGCCTTCCGCGGACGACCGCGCCCTGATCGATCGGGCCATCTTCGAGGAATTGTGCAACGGCGTCTTCAAAGAGCCGACGCGGGCCGAATTCGTCCGCATCATCGTCGACCTCGCCGCGCGCGGCTGCGACGCGGTGGTGCTCGGCTGCACCGAGATCCCGCTGCTGATCAGCCCGGAGATCTCGCCGCTGCCAACCCTGAACTCGACGGTGCTGTTGGCCGAGGCGGCGCTCGATGCGGTCCTGGGCAATGCTCCGGCGCCGGATTGGCGCGGCTCGGCGCCGATGCGCCTTACGTCCCCGGGCGGTTGATCGACAGCTTCTGGAAGCCCTTGCCGGCGAGGACCGGCTTCTTCGAGGAGAGGATGCGCGAATTGATGCCCTGCCAGCCGATCTCGCCGGAGAGGCGGCCATATTCGATCTTCGGGCAGCGGTTCATGATGACGGTGACACCCTTGGCCTCGGCCTTCGCCGCGGCCTCGTCATTGCGCACCGAAAGCTGCATCCAGATCACCTTGGGCAGCGGCTCCAGGCTCAAAGCCTCGTCGGTGATCGGCCCGGCGGCTTCCGAGTTGCGGAAGATCTCGACCATGTCGATCGGCGGGGAGATCTCCTTCAGCGAGCCATAGACGGTCTTGCCCAGCAGCGTCTGCCCGGCGAGGCCGGGATTGACCGGGATCACGTCATAGTCGCGATCGAGCAGGTATTTGGTGACGATCCAGCTCGGCCGCGCCTCGTTGGCGGAGGCGCCGACCAGAGCAATCGTCTTCACCTCGCGCAGGATGCGGCGAATGAGCGCATCGTCGTAAGCATCGTGAGTCACGAAACCAAAACCCCAGACAATTGAACGCGTTGGCCGTCATTCCTGAATCGGCGACGGAAGTCCGCCTGCGGCAGGACCATGGCACCGCCAAGCTCCTTCCCCATCTTGAGGAGGGAAGAGCAAATCCCGCTCTTCTTTAAGGAGGAGGGCCTGCCATGTGCGACTACAGTCTGCACCATGTGATGTCGACTCCTGCCAAAGTCGGCGATGTCCTCAAGACCACCAGCTTCATCGGGTCGAGCACCAGGGGCTTCTGCGCCGCTGGCGATCCGAGCGTGGCGGTTTGTGTGTTGCCCGGCACGGAGCTGGCCTTTGCGTCGGAGATCGAATGCGACAGGGCGGTCGGCTTCCTGCCGCGTCGCCGGCTCGCGGCGACGGTGGCGCGCTTCCGCCAGGTCGATCTTGACAAGCCCTATGCCCATCACGACGCGATCGAACTGCCGAATGGGCAGATCGTGCTCTTGACCAATTTGTCGGAGGGCCAGACCGCGACCGTGCTGCAATTGCCAGCGGACGAGCAGGCGCAGCGGGCCGCGACGCCCGAGGCGGAACCGGCACGGGCGCAAGACGAGCCGGTCTATATCTTCGGCATCTGACCGCACGGTCATAGGTGCAATGACATTCATTCGAGACGGCGGACTCGTCCTCGGGCGAGCCCGCTCCTTTCAGCTGTGACGCCAATCCGGCTGACGCTTCTCCATGAAGGCGCCGATGCCTTCCTCGGCATCACGCGCCAGCATGTTCTCGACCATAACCGCCGAGGCATGGTCGTAGGCGGCCTTCAGCCCCATCTCGCGCTGCTCGTAGAAGGCGCGCTTGCCGACCTTGACCGTCGCCGCCGATTTCGAGGCGATCACCGCGGCGAGCCGCTTGGCTTCCTCGAGCGCTTCGCCCGCCGGCACTGCGCGATTGACCAGCCCCATCCGGACGGCCTCTTGCGCCGGCACCATCTCGCCGAGCAGCAGCATCTCCATCGCGTGCTTGGCGGAGAGGTTGCGCGAGAGCGCGACCATCGGCGTCGAGCAGAACAGGCCGATATGAACGCCCGGCGTGCAGAAGCGTGCGGCTTCGCCGGCGACGGCGAGGTCGCAGGTCGCGACGAGCTGGCAGCCGGCGGCTGTCGCCGTGCCCTCGACCGCCGCGATCACCGGCTGGGGCAGGGCGGTGATCTGCTGCATCACGCCCGAGCAGCGCCCGAGGATACCGGCGAAATAGGCGCGGCCGCGGTCGGGATCGGCCCGGCGCGCGCTCATCTCCTTGAGGTCGTGCCCGGCTGAGAATACCGGGCCGGCCGCCGCGAGCACCACGGCGCGGACGTTGCCATCGGTCGCGATCGCAGCCAGCGTCTCCGACAGCGCGGCAAGCATCGCCTCGCTCAGCGGATTGCGCGCCTCCGGCCGGTTCAGGGTCAAGGTCGCGATGCCGTCGGCATCCTCGCGCAGCAGCAGCTGCGGTCCGGCATGGGCGTTCATGGCGAAAAGCCTTTCGCTGTTTGTCCTATTGTCGGGAGGCAGGTGCCGTGCTGCAAGGGGCGTAACGTCCGATCAGACCCCGGTTTTCCGCACGATGACGACCCGCATGAGCGCTGCCGAAATCGAGGCCTATCTCGATCAGGTCTTCCCGCAGCTGCACTATGGCGGCCGGACCTATTTCGTCGAGGAGGTCGGACCACTCACCGCGCGCATGCGCTGCGACTATCATGAGAAGCACCTGCGGCCGGGCGGTACCATTTCCGGCCCGACCATGATGGCGCTCGCTGATCTCGCGCTCTATGTCGCGATCCTCGCCCAGATCGGCCCGGTCGGGCTCGCGGTGACGACGAGCCTCAGCTACAATTTCCTGCGCAAGCCGGGGCAGGCGGCGCTGATCGGGGATGCGAAGCTGCTCAAGCTCGGCAAGCGCCTCGCCGTCGGCGAGGTCTGCCTCTATTCGCAAGGCGAGAGCGAGATGGTCTGCCACGCCACGGGGACCTATTCGATCCCTGCCGAGCGCTAGTGACAGCCTGAGAGTGGCTTGCACAGCCAGAACCTCAGCCCTCATCCTGAGGAGCGCCTGCAGGCGCGTCTCGAAGGATGCTCAAGGAGGTTCCGGAACCATCTGGAGCATCCTTCGAGACGCAAGCTGCGCTTGCTCCTCGGGATGAGGGCTATGAGGAGAGGCAAAAATTATTGCGGTATCCTGATACCGTTTTTTGTATCACTCTGAAAACAATACGTTTTTGGAAAAATAGCCGCGTTATCTCTGCTTGACTTCGGTAGGGGAGCCGCCTATCCAGCGCCCACACCGCCGCCGGTTCGCTGGCGGCTTGTCCTTTTTTCAAGCAGCCGAAGGGTGCCGCGATGAAGACCATCTCGCTCAAGCCCGCCGATGTCGAGAAGAAGTGGGTTGTGATCGATGCCTCCGGGCTCGTCGTCGGCCGTCTCGCCACCCTGGTGGCGATGCGTCTGCGCGGCAAGCACAAGGCCGCCTACACCCCGCATGTCGACTGCGGCGACAACATCATCGTCATCAACGCCGATAAGGTGGTGCTGACCGGTCGCAAGCGCGACCAGAAGATCTACTACCATCACACCGGCTATGCCGGCGGCATCAAGGAGCGTTCCGCCAAGTTCATTCTCGAAGGTCGCTTCCCGGAGCGCATCGTCGAGAAGGCTGTCGAGCGCATGCTGCCGCGTGGCCCGCTCTTCCGCCAGATCCTCGGCAATCTGCGCGTCTACAAGGGCGCTGAGCATCCGCATGCCGCCCAGTCGCCCGAGGCGCTCGACGTCGCGGCGCTCAACCGCAAGAATGCGAGGGTCTGACGATGGCCGAGGTTCTCCAGTCTCTCGAACAGCTCGGTCAGGTCGCCAAGGGCACCCAGGCCGAGGCTCCGGTCCACGTCAAGAAGGTCGATGCTCAGGGCCGCGCCTATGCCACCGGCAAGCGCAAGAACGCCATCGCCCGGGTCTGGATCAAGCCGGGCTCCGGCAAGATCACGGTCAACACCCGTGACCAGGAAGTCTACTTCGCCCGCCCGGTGCTGCGCCTGATCCTGCAGCAGCCGCTGATGCTGGTCGATCGCCTGACCCAGTACGACGTCGTCGTCACGGTCAAGGGCGGCGGCCTCTCCGGCCAGGCCGGCGCGGTCCGCCACGGCATCTCCAAGGCTCTGACCTTCTACGAGCCGGACCTGCGTGGCCCGCTCAAGAAGGAAGGCTTCCTGACCCGCGACTCGCGTGTCGTCGAGCGCAAGAAGTTCGGCAAGGCCAAGGCCCGCCGCAGCTTCCAGTTCTCGAAGCGCTGATTTCTTTACCGGCCTTGGCCGACATCGATCGAAGGGCGGCTCTCACGAGCCGCCCTTTTTTCGTTCAGCCGCTGGCCTCCAGCCAGGCGACGACCTCGGCACGGCGCGGATGCGGCTTGCCGGCGGGCCGGAAGAGCACCGCCAGCCGGTCGCCGCTCGGAAGTTCGTCGATGAAAGGCGCAACCAGTCGCCCGTCCGCCAGATAGGGCGCGACGAGGCTCCTGCGGCCGATCAGGATGCCGGCGCCGCCGAGTGCTGCATCGAGCGCCAGCGCATAGAGCGAGTAGGACGGGCCGCGGCCGGCATCGATCCCACCAGCGCCGGCATGGCGCAGCCAGCGCGCCCAATCGCTGCGCCAGACGGCGTCGTGCAGCAGGGTCTGGCCGGCGAGATCGGCCAGCGTCCGCAAGCTGCCGCCGAGCGCCGGAGCGCAGACCGGGAACAGGCTGTCCTCGTCGAGCGCCAGCGCATCGGTCGGTGGCTTGGCGAGGTAGAACAGTGAGAGGTCGAAGCTGTCGTGTCGGCCCGCCGGCGGCTCTTCCATCGCGCTGACCGAGATCGGCAGACCGGGGAAAGCCCGCTGCAGCGCCGGCAGGCGCGGTGACAGCCAGAGCTGGGCGATGCTGGGCAGGGCGGCGATGGCGAGCGCCCGGCCGGCGTGGCTGGCCTTGAGCTCCTGCACGGTCATGGCCAGCGCGTCGAAGGCGGCGCTGAGCCGTGGCCTGGCCTCCTGCGCAGCTTGCGTCAGCGCGACACCCTGCGGCAGGCGCAGGAACAATTGCAGCCCCAGAAAGGCTTCAAGATGGCGCACCTGCTGGGCGATGGCGCCTTGCGTCACCCCGATCTCCTCGGCCGCCCGTGAAAAGCTCCCCAGCCGCGCCGCGGCCTCGAACGCACGCAGCGCATTGAGTGGCGGCAAGGGTGGGCGGGGCGGTCTGACGGGCATGTCGGCGGTCCGGAAGGCCTAGATTTTCTAGCCCTGCCGGCGACGATAACTGGTTTGCATCCGCGCCGGCAAATCGCTGCAATAGCCGCACGGAACATAACTCAGCGGGGATGGCGATGACGATGAAACTGGCGCGGCGTGGCTGGGTGCCGGCGGCGAGCGAGGACTATGTGCTCAGGATCGCCGGCGAGATCGCCGGCCAGGACCGCGCGGCGCGCGAGACCAGGCTTGCCGACCTCATCGCCGAGAACCGCACCATCCACGAGCGCGACTGCGTCAACCTCAATCCGGCAACCAATGTGATGAACCCGCGGGCCGAGGCGGTGCTGGGGCAGGGGCTCGGTTCGCGGCCCTCGCTCGGTTATCCCGGCGACAAATACGAGATGGGGCTGGAAGCGATCGAGCAGATCGAAGTGATGGCGGCCGAGCTCGCGGCGCAGGTCTTCGGCGCGTCCTATGCCGAGATCCGCGTGCCCTCCGGCGCGATCGCCAATCTCTATGTCTTCATGGCGGCGGCGAAGCCCGGCGATACCGTGATCGCGCCGCCGCCCGCGATCGGTGGCCATGTCACCCATCACGGCGCCGGCGCGGCCGGGCTTTATGGCCTCGTCAGCCATCCGGCCCCGGTCGATGCCGACGGCTACACGGTCGATGTTGCAAAGCTGCGCGAGGATGCGCTGCGGCTGAGGCCAAAAGTGATCAGCATCGGCGGCAGCCTCAATTTGTTCCCGCATCCGATCCGCGAGATCCGCGCCATCGCCGACGAGGTCGGCGCGATCGTGCTGTTCGACGCGGCCCATCTTTCCGGCATGATCGCTGGCCATGGCTGGCAGCAGCCGCTGGAGGCAGGTGCTCACGTCATGACGATGAGCACTTATAAGAGCCTGGGCGGGCCGCCCTCGGGACTGATCGTCAGCAATGACGCCGGGATCGCCGAGAAGCTCGACGCCATCGCCTATCCCGGCCTCACCGCCAATTTCGACGCGGCGAAGTCGGCGGCGCTGGCGATCACCATGATGGACTGGCAGGAGTTCGGCCGTGACTACGCGGCGATGATGGCGGCGACGGCCAAGGCGCTGGCCGAGGCTCTCACGGAGCGGCAGGTCCCGGTCTTCGCCCGCGATCGCGGCATGACGACCTCGCACCAGTTCGCCATCGAGGCCGCTCCCTATGGCGGCGGGCAGGCGGCGGCGAAGCGGCTGCGCGCCGTCAACATATTGAGCTGCGGCATCGGCCTGCCGATCGCGGAGGTCCCCGGTGACGTCAATGGACTAAGGCTCGGCACGCCCGAGATCGTCCGCTTCGGCATGAAGCCCGAGCACATGCCGGAGCTCGCCGGCTACATCGCCGACGGGCTTTCGGGCGCGCGTCCGGACGAGGCGATCGCCCGCGATGTCACCGCCTTCCGGCGGCGTTTCAGCAGGCTGCATTATGTGAGGTGAGGCCACCTCACGTCATTCTCGGGCGGAGCGGAGCGCAGACCCGAGAATCTCGCGACGAGAAGGCGCCATCAGGGCCTCCTCCGGCAAGAGATGCTCGGGTCAAGCCCGAGCATGACGCCCTTTAGTCGTCATAACGCTCCAGCATCTCCGTCTGCAGCGCCTCTTCGCTGATGACATGCGCTGCGCCGAGCCAGGCCGACTCGATCTCGCCCGCTGCATTGCGGACGAGGCGGGCCGGCTCGCCGGGGCTGGCAAAACCCGAAGCTTTGACGATGCGGCCGCGATCCTCGGCGTCGGGCACGATCTCGCCGGCATCCAGGAATGGGTTGAACAGCGCCGGATTGGCCATCAGCACCTTGCCGTCGACCGGAACGAGGTCGCCGGCGCCCCAGACCGTCCAGAGCCGCTTGCGCCAGCGCTCGGTCGCGGGCGTCGGCGCGCCGTGCTCGGCGAAGCTCCTGAAGATCTGGATCACCCCGTCGAGCCAGGGATGAGCGAGGCCGTCGATGGCGTTGGTCAGGACCGAGACGGTGAGACCCTGCTCGGGAACGGTGGCGGTGCGGGTGATGAAGCCCTGGAACCCGCCGGAATGGCCGACCCAGTCCCAGCCATCGCCGCCGCCCGAGATGGTGCCGAGCCCATAATGGCGGCCGAGGCTGCTCTCGGCGTCGGGCCAGAGCCGGCGCGTCATCTCGCGACGGCTGAGGGCTGAGAGGACGCTGGCTTCAGCCTTCGGCGAGAGCTGGGCGATGTAGCGGGCGATATCGCCCGCGGTCGCGACGAAGCCGGCGGCCGAGGTCATGGCGTTGCCGGGATTGTCGGCCGGAATCACCAAGCGCCGGCCGAGCGGCAGCTTGCCGCTATGACCCTTCGCCATCGGTCCGGACCAGAGCGTGATGTCGGGCCTGGTCTCCTTCAGCCCGGCCGGCGCGACGATCTCGCGGGCGATCCAGTCGGCGTAAGGCTCTCCCGTCACCGCTTCGATCACGAGGCCGAGCAAGGCGAAGCCGTGATTGGAGTATTTGAAGCGCTGCGAGGCCGGGAAGACTGGGGCCCTGGCGAGGTCGGCGAGCAGCTCATCCTTGCGCAGATAGGGCTTGCGATCGAAGAACTGGCCGCAGTCGACGCCATCGCGGGTCAGGCCGGCGCTGTTGGAGAGAAGCTGGGTCAGCGTTACCGCCGCGACCTCGGGGTGCAGGCCCTCGACATAGGCGCCGGCCTTGTCGTCGAGCCGCAGGCGCCCGGTTTCGGCGAGGCGAAGGATGCCGGCTGAGGTAAAGCTCTTCGAATGCGAGGCGATGCGGAAGCCGTGGCGCGGCGTCAGCGCTTCGCCGGTCGCCAGATCGGCGCTGCCGAAGGCGGCCTCGAGCACGATCTTATCGCCATCGGCGATCGCGACCGCGCAGCCGGGCTGGTCATGGAAACGGCGCTGGAATTCGAGCCAGCTTGCGACATAGTCGAGCGCGGCGGGCAGCCAGGGCTTCATCGGGGAATCCATCGTCGAGCGGGTCGGGAAACGCAGCTTGGCACGGGTGATAGCGCTGCGTCAGCGCCGCAAAGCGCGGGAGCCATGCGTTGTGGCCGGATCGCCTTCGTCCTTGCCCTTAGCGCCGACGCGTGGCATCCGTCCGGGCAACACATAAGGATCGTTACCGTGGACAAGACCGAACTCGCCAAGCTCGAAGCGTATCTGCGCCGCACCTTCGCCAACCACAACATCAGCGTGCGTGCGCGGCTGAAGAAGACTGACTCGGCTGAGGTCTATCTCGCCGACGAGTTCATCGGCATCATCCATGTCGACGACGAGGACGGCGACCGCTCGTTCAACTTCACCATGGCGATCCTCGACGTCGATCTCGAAGACTGAGGCTAGGCTTGGGGCATTCTCAGCCCTCATCCTGAGGAGGCCGCAAGGCCGTCTCGAAGGGTGGTCCAGATGTCTCCTGAGCTTCCTGAAACGTCCTTCGAGACGCGGACTGTCGTCCGCTCCTCAGGATGAGGGCTCAGGGTTCGCTCAGCGCATCAGCCCGTCGATGGTGCGGCGGACGCCGCCGATCATCACCTGCCAGTCGGCGACGATGGCGCGCGGAAAGCGGATGTTCACATCGACGCCACGATGGCGGAAGGTCACGCGGCAGGGCTCGTCGAGGCCGGTCTGTGCGGTCTCGACCGGGCAGCGTGCCGCAAAGCCGCGCCCATCCGGCACCGAGACATAGAGCTCGTCGCCCTCATAGGGCGAGCCCTTGCGGAAGCCGCGCACGACCAGCCCGCCCGGATTCGACCAGACCGTCGGCGTCAGGAAGCGGGCATAGACCGAGAGCTGCGTCGCCGGCTCGTTGACCTTGTCCGGCGGGCTCAATGTCACCAGCAGGCGCTGCCGGTTCTCCGGCGTAACCGGGCCGAGGCTCGGCCAGTCGAGGCGCAGGCGCGCCATCCCGACGAGGCGCCCTTCGTCGCTGTCGGCGCCGGTCAGGTTGGCAGGAATCGCCAGCACGACATCGCCGACCCTCGTCGGGTGCAGCTCGGTCCCGGCATCGGGGTTGGGGCGGGTGGCGAACAGGGCAAGGCCGGTGCCTGCCAATCCGAGGAGGACGATGGCGGCCGCAAGTCGCAGCAACGCCCGGTCGCCGCGCGGCAGGACCGGCGCTGGGCGACGCTTCAGATGATTGCGGATCAGCGTTGCGACATCGGTGGCGCTGCTGAGCGGTTGGCCCTGGTCGGGCCCGGCGTAGAGGCTCATCGGATTCGTCCCTGGGGGTCGGCGCGCCGCCCTGTCAGGGAACTCAACCAGAGCCGTCTTAACGTCCCGTAAACCATGTCCGCGCCGGCGTGGTTAACCATCGGTTAAAGCTTTGCTTCCCCGTCGAGCGACCTTGCGCCATGGTTTGCTAGCAGCCGCTGGAAGCCGTGCCCCGTGACGCTCGAACCATCCGCCATCGAGGCCCTGAAATCGCTAGTCCTCGGCTTCGCCTTCGCCGGGCTGCTGGCGAGCGCCTTCGAACTGTTCACGCAAAAGCGCGTCGGCTTCGAGTTGCTGCAGGGCGGCGGTGTCGGAGCGGTGGCGAGCGTGCCGGTGGTGGTGTTCAGCGCGCCCTTCCTGATCCTGCGCAACACCGTGCGCGGCCGGCGGATCGAAGGGCGACCCTTCTTCTTCGTCATGGCCGCGAGCATGATCGCCTCGCTCTGGAGCCTGATCAGCGGCCGGGTCGTACTCGATCTCCTGATGATGTTCGGCGCGGCTTGACGACAGGGCCGGCCGCCCTGCAATCCTCGGGCTGAAAAGCTCCGGAGGATAGACCATGCCACTTTATTCGCTCGACGGGACCGCGCCGGAGACGCCGCCGGAAGGGCAATGGTGGCTCGCGCCCGACGCCCATGTGATCGGCCGCGTCAGGCTGGCGAAGGATGTCGGGATCTGGTTCGGCGCGGTGCTGCGCGGCGACAATGAGTGGATCGAGATCGGCGAGGCCACCAACATCCAGGAAGGCTGCGTGTTCCACACCGATCCCGGCGCGCCGCTCAGGGTCGGCGCCGGCTGCACCATCGGCCACCGCGCTATCCTGCATGGCTGCATCATCGGCGATAATAGCCTGATAGGCATGGGCGCGACCGTGCTCAACCATGTGAAGATCGGCCGCAACTGCCTGGTCGGCGCCAATGCGCTGGTGACCGAGGGCAAGGAATTCCCCGACAATTCGCTGATCGTCGGATCGCCGGCGCGCGCGATCCGCACGCTGGACGAGGCGGCTGCCGCCGGCATTGCCCGCACGGCCGCCGGCTATTCCGAGCGCTGGAAGCTGTTCGCCAAGGGCATGAAGCGGATCGACTGATCGCTCCGCACCGTTCCATCCCTTCCTGAAAAAGAAGCGGGCCGGCTCCCGGGGAAGGAGCCGGCCCTGGACGATGCCCGGTCGGGGACGGGTGGGTGGGGACGTGACCGGACTCGTCGTCTGGTAGCGAAGCCTTCGAGACTTCGCCGATGTCGTGTCGCGCCGGGTTTCGTCCCCGCCCGGCGCGCCTTGTCGTTCAGCGTAGCGAAGCCACCGTCGCGGTCGAGAGGCCGCCGAGCGAGGCCCATCCGGTCCGGGCCTGGGATTCACGCTTCACATAAGTGTAGCCGGTCTGGCTCCATGGCAGGATCGCGTTGCGCTTGTTGTCGAGGATGAAGTCGCCGCGGTCGGTACGGATCATCAGCACGGCGTGACCGGCATTCTCCTCGTCGATCACGACGGTGACGCGCATGGCCCGGCGCGACACGCCGGCCTCGGCCAGGCGCTGGCGCTTCAGAAGGACATAATCCTCGCAGTCGCCCTTGCCGTCGGTCGGGATGTCCCAGCGGTCGACCACGCCCCAATGGTCCTGATCGGTGATCGCCTCGATCTCACGATTGGCCTTGACGTTGTTTGCGACGATCAGCTTCCACAGCTTCGGCGTGAGCTCGGCCGACTCGGCTTCGCGGGTGTCGACGGCGCATTCGCTCGGCATGCGCTTGCAGAAATCCGTCCAGGCGTAGGGCGCGCGGGCCTCGCCGCCGGCGACGATGGGTGCGCTGGCGACCGGCAGGCCGGCGCTCTGCTGAGCCTCGGCGCCGGTCACGCCGGCAAGAGTGATGACGGTAGCGGCGGCAAGGCCGCGAAATCCCCGGAAGCTCGAAAACATGACGTCCCCTTTCCTGTCCCGGGAACGACCATGCTTGTGCGCTGTAGAGATCGCTTGAAATGAAAGCGAACAATTTTACTGAAATCGAGCCTATAGAACGCAAAAGTACTTAGAGAAAATCGTGTACAAAATCGAGAGTAAGAATTTTCAGCGCTCGCGTCAGAGAGTGTTAACTATAGGTTTGCTTAACCATCCAGTCTCTTAACCATGGCGGGGCCGGGGCAGTCGGGCTGTATCGCCGAACTGCTGCAGAACTAATAAAGGGCGCGGGAACCCTTCTCCCGTGTGGGAGAAGGGCAGGGATGAGGGCCCTGTCCATCCGCAGAAGGCGCAACGGCGCCGTTGCGTTCGGATAATCGGCGGCGGTCCCTCACCCCTACCTCTCTCCCACCCGGATTCCTCTGCGAAACCGGATTGGGCGCGGAGAACCCCTCCCCCTTGTGGGGAGGGGCAGGGGTGGGGGGCGAAAAGTCGAAGCGAATTCGCCGGAAATCGAGCCGATCCGCCTCTACGGACCCCCGATCACCCAGTCGTTCGCCCCCCATCCCAAACCCTTCCCCACGAGGGGGAAGGGAGGAGACCAGCGATCAGCCTTTCGCAGAGGAATCCACCCGGGAGAAGGACCCCGCACATGTTCCTTGTGCGGCGCTGAAATCAGGCGGGCGACTGTGCCACGAAGGTGTGCATCGCCAAATGAGGCGGGTCCGCTGGCTATGCGAACAAGCCCTACCAGCGGTGACGATGCGCTTCAGGTCGGGTGGATGGCGCCCGAGCCTATGCTCAGAGCTCCAGATTCTCGTCGAGCAGGTCGGCGGAGAGCGGCATGCGGAACTGGGCCGCGTAGCCTCCGTCGAAGCGGCGCACGATCATCGCCGCGGTGCTGCCGAGCCGGACCGCCGTGCCCATCTCGAACTGGTGATCGCTGGCGAAGGCTACCCCCGACAGCGAGAAGTCGATCAGCCGCACGGAATGCTCCGTTCCGTCGTCCAGGATCAGGACGCAGCGCGGATTGCGCGGCACGATCCGCTCATGGCGACGGTCCTCGGGCAGGCCGAGCTCCTCGCGATTGGCGAGCCAGGTCAGCTGTGCCGTGAACTTTTCGCGCTTGCGGCTCGTTGCGGTGATCGTCATCGCAAAGCCGGCGGGGGTGGTCCGCACGGCCGTGCCCTCGATACGTCCCAGATGTTCGAGATAGACGATGACGCGGTCGCCGATCGCGGCCTTCGCCGGGGCGACCATGTGCAGGCCGCCCGGCGAGATGTCGGTCGTCTGGCATGGATACTCCATGCGATTGGGCAGCATGTAGCGCCCAAGCAGGACGACTTTCATGCGTTGATGCCGCCGGCGCTCGACCGGGACCGAGCCCGTTTTCGGATTTTGGGGCGCCGTCAGCATTGCAAACCTTGTTCCTAACAGGGTCATGCTAGCGGTCCGCCGGTTAAGAGGCGGTTAGTAGTGTCAAACACGCCCACCCGGCAGAAGCATCAGCTTCGGCCGCTTGTCCTGGCCCGAAGGCTCCGCCTGACGCAGCGCACGTGCATCCGGCCAGATCATCCGGAGCGAGATCATCCGCATCGAATCGAGCGTGTCGAGGCCGAGCCATTCCGGCGACAGGGTCGGCGAGAGCGCGCCAAGGATGCGGGCATGGGTGCGCCCGCGATAGCGCAAGGGCAGCAGCAACAGCTCGAGGTGGACGGTGGCGCCGTTCTGCGTCTGCGCCGAGAGGCCGGCGACAGCGCCCGCGGTCTCGTCCATCACGGTCTGGACGAGGCGGCGGATGTCGCCTTGCGCCTCGACATCCGGCCAGAGCGCGACGAGCGCGCGTCCACGCAATTCGCGTCCAAACAGGGCGCAGAGCCGCGTTCCGGCCAGGCGGAAGACTGGTCCGATCGGCTCGTTCTCGAGCACGAAGGTGTCGGCGAGCGCATGACGTAGCGCGCCCGGCTCGATTTCCCCCGTTCGGGCGCGCTCCGTTCGCCGCGCAATGTGTCCCAGTAGTCGAAAACCAGGCGGGTGCTCGGGTTTTTCATATCCTGTCCAGTCCGATCTGTGCTGTCCCCGGTCGTGCGAAGGCGTGCCAAATCGGAGCGCATTCGTTCGAGGCGGGGACGGTCGGGTCCTTGCGAATCGGCAGGACGCAGCACGCATGCCGTCTTGCCACGCGGCTCGGACAGGAGGAGGCGGCAGGGGTTGTTAAGGTTAAGCAAGGGTTAAGCTTGTGGAAGATCGGTAAAATGCCGGATAAATCGGGCGTCGAATTCGAGTCCGTCCGAAGCGTCGGACTTGACCGGAAAAGGCGGGGGCGCTGGGGCGTGACCGGCCGGGGAGGAGAGGGGAGAGCGTCAGCTCTCCCCTTTTCTGTTGCCTGCCGACGACCAATGCGCGACTGAGGGCGTGATGGCGGAACATTCAGACGATCCCCACGGTCCTCCGGCACGCGAGCCGGTCTTCAACCTGCCCGGCGCCGTCATCTGGCTGATCGCCGCTCTGGCGCTGATCCAGGGTGCGCGCGAGCTACTCAGCGATCGCGACGATTTTCTCCTCGTCTCCTGGCTATCGTTTGTGCCGGCGCGGCTGACGCTCTGGTTCGCGCCCGAGCGTCTTGAGGAGGTTGCCCGGAGCCTGGGGACCACCGGAACACCTGACTTCGTCCAGCGCCTGCAATTGGTGCGGCTCCTGCTGGCCGATGGCGGCGGCCAGCTCTGGACCCTGCTCAGCTATGGGCTGCTGCACGGCTCCTGGCTGCATCTGATCTCGAATGTCGTCTGGCTGGCGGCGTTCGGCAGTCCGGTCGCGCGTCGCCTCGGGGCGGGGCGCTTCCTGGTGCTGATGGCGCTCTCGACCATTGCGGGCGCCTTGCTGCACTGGTGGTCGCGCGAGCTCGACGTGCTGCCGCTGGTCGGGGCCTCCGCCGGTGTTTCGGGCGCGACAGCGGCGGCGATCCGTTTCGTCTTCTCGCCCGGCGTGCATTTCGGTGGGCTCGGCCATGACGAGGTGGTGCGCGCGATACCCGCCGAGCCGCTCGGCGGCCTCTGGCGCAATTCGCGGGCGATGATCTTCGTGGTGATCTGGTTCGTCACCAATATCCTGTTCGGGGCCGGCCTGGTGCCGATCCTCGGCGAAGAGACGAGCATCGCCTGGGAGGCGCATATCGGCGGCTTCCTCGCCGGGCTGCTGCTGTTCCCGCTGTTCGATCGCGGACCGGTCCGGCGCTGACCGCAACCGGAGCGAGCAGGCCTCGGCCTGCAATCGCCTTGCCGTCGCCTCAGACTTCGCTCACATTGGACTTAAGTCCAGCGTGGCGTCGCGCCGCGGACTAAATAGTCCGTTGGCCCCCGGTGCTGCTCTCGTCGCAACTCATAAACGTGCGCCGGCCAACGGCGCCGCTACCGTCGGAGGAGAAGTCGATGAACGTCGCTCATATTCTCGGCAACAAGGGCGGAGATGTCGTTTCCGTGCAGCCGCACCGGACGCTCGGCGAGGCGACGCGGACCCTGGCCGAGAAGCGGATCGGTGCCGTCGTCGTGACCGGCGCGGATGGCGGCCTGCTCGGCATCCTGTCCGAGCGTGACATCATCAAGGCCCTGGGCACGGAAGGCGCCGCAGCGCTGGAGACTCCGGTGTCGCGGGCGATGACCGCCAAGGTCGTGACCTGCCGGTCGGACACCAGCGTCGACGAACTGATGGAAATCATGACCTCGGGCCGCTTCCGGCATGTGCCGGTGGTGGATGGCGGCCGCATCGCCGGCATCGTCTCGATCGGCGACGTCGTCAAGCATCGCGTCGCCGAGATCGAGGCCGAAAGCCGGGCGATGCGCGACTACATCGCGATGGCGTGAGCAGCATCGTCTTTCCGGGCTTCGCGTAGCGAAGAGCCTGGAACCCAGAACCGATGCGCCTGCTCATCGAGGCGCATGAGGGGAATCACCCAGAACCGGCATCGGTTCTGGGTTTCCGGACTCAGACCTTCGGCCTGCCCCGGCATGACGGCTCCCTTCGTGGCGGCGCGACCGCCTAGTTCAGCGGCAGGTGATTGGCGGCGACGATCGCACCGATCTCGTCGAGTGCACGTTCGGCCGCCTGCCGGCCGAGCGCGATCGCCTCGTCCGCGCGATGAAAGTCGAACAGGCCGACGCGGCCGAGCTTGGGGCCGATCATCACATCGGGCGGATCGCCGGCGAGACGCGAGCGCGAGATCCGGTCCTGGGTGATATTGAAGGCGTCGACCATCACGCCGGCCAGCCCCGGCTGCTGGTCGTGATTGGCCTTGCCGACGATGCCACGCATGCGGTCGCGCATGCCGCCGAACCAGCCGGTGGCTGGGCGCTGTTCGGCCACGGGGTCCGGGTCCGGGTCGGCGCCATAGGACTGGATCACCGTACCGCGGCCGGTCATGTCGCTGTTCAAATTGACGCAGAGCACGACATCGGCGCCAAGCGCGCGGGCCACCGTGACCGGCACCGGATTGACCAGCGCACCGTCCATCAGCCAGCGGCCGCCCAGCTTCACCGGATCGAATACGCCCGGCAGCGCATAGGAGGCGCGCAATGCATCGACCAGCGAGCCGCGGGTCAGCCAGATCTCGTGGCCGGTGCCGAGCTCGGTGGCGACGGCGGCATAGGTCTGCTTCAGCTCGTTGATCTGCAGCCCGGCGAGGTCGCGCTCGAGCAGGCGCTTCAGACGGCCGCCTGAAATCAGCCCGGCGCCGCCGATATGGAAGTCCATCAGGCCGACGACTCGGCGCTTGGTCAGGCCGAGCGCGAACTCACGCAGCGGCTCCATCTTGCCGGCGGCGTAGCAGCCGCCGACAACCGCACCGATCGACGTGCCGGCGATGACCTCCGGCGCGTAGCCGGCCTCGGTCAGGACATCCAGGACACCGATATGGGCCCAGCCGCGCGCAGCGCCACCGCCGAGCGCCAGGCCGATCCTCGGCCGGCTGAAGCGCGGTGCCGGTTCGGAAACGAGATGGTTCATCGCAGCTCCGCTGCCGCCCAATCCGAAAGCCCGTCTAGCGATGTTCTCCAGCATCATCGGCGCGATCCCTCCGCGGGAGAATCAGGATCGCGCCAGCCGATGAGTGAAAGGTGAACGGCGCCGGGACCCTAGGCGGCTATCAGTTGCTTTTGAAGGAAACATGAAAGCTTGGTGAAAGGATTGCCAACGAAGCAGGCATTCCCGGTTCAGAAGGGCTAGAGCCGGATCCGATCAGGTTATTCAACCTGATCGGTGAATCCGTCTCTCATCTAGGGTTTGGAGACCGTTTTACCGACCAGCTTGCGGTGCAAGCTGGTCGGAACGGGCTCCAATGGTCCGTCGGCGGCCACTCCGACAGGCTTAATCCGATAGAAGCAGCTGTGGCGGCCCGTATGGCAGCAGCCACCGTCGCCACCGACATTGACCTTGATCCAGATCGCATCCTGATCGCAGTCGACCCACATCTCGGCGATGCTCTGGAGCTGGCCGGAGGTCTCGCCCTTGCGCCAGAGCGCCTGGCGAGAACGCGACCAGTACCAAGCCTCGCCGGTTTCGATGCTGAGGCGCAGCGATTCCGCATTCATATGCGCCACCATCAGCACTTCGCCGGTTGCGGCATCGGTGGTGACGCAGGTGACGAGGCCGTCGCGATCGAATTTCGGCGCAAGCACCGCGCCTTCCTCGATCTCGACCTTGCTGGAGAGGGTGGGAAAGGCGGTCATGTGAGGATCCTGAAGGGCTGGTGCCTTGCCATATAGGAGACGGGAGGCTCGCCGTCATGGCGGCAGTGCCTTGGCGTCATTCTCGGGCGGCGCGAAGCGCTGACCCGAAAATCTCATGACCAGATGGCACTGGTTTCCGAGATGCTCGGGTCAAGCCCGAGCATGACGCGCTTCAATGGACAGGATCACAGCCCCGGCGACTTCACCATGGTGAAGAAGCGAACCTGCTCGGTCGGGTCGCGGAAGCGGCCGGTGTACTGCGTGGTCATCGTCGACGAGCCCTGCTTCTGCACACCGCGCATCGACATGCACATGTGCTCGGCCTCGACGAGGACGGCTACGCCGCCGGGCTTCAGCGTCCGTTCGATCGCCTGGGCGATCTGCGCCGTCATCGTCTCCTGTGTCTGCAAACGACGGGCATAGACTTCGACGACGCGGGCGAGCTTCGACAGGCCGACCACGCCGCCGCTCGGATAGTAGCCGATATGGACCTTGCCGACGAACGGCACCATGTGGTGCTCGCAATGCGAATAGAACGGGATGTCGCGGACGAGGACCATGTCCTTGTAGCCATCGACCTCCTCGAAGACGCGCTCGAGCATGTCGTGCGCATCCTCACGATAGCCCTTGTAGAACTCGCGATAGGCCTTGGCGACGCGCTGCGGCGTATCGAGCAGTCCTTCCCGCGACGGATCGTCGCCGGCCCACCGGATCAGCGTACGCACGGCCTCCTCGGCCTCGTTCTGCGTCGGTTGGGTAATGATGAACTTGTCTGCGGAGGGGCTGCGCGCCCGCTCTACGGACAAGGACTTAACCACATTATCCATGTGGAGCCTCCCGTTTCGGTTTCGCCGGCCTCACGACCGGCAGGTCAGACAAGTTCGCCCGCTCGTCCAGCGAATGACGCGCTCTCCCTAAGAGCGCGCCGGCACATTAGAGGCTGTCAGGGACCTTGGACATAGCTTGGGCGTCGGCGATTTTGCCCGAGTGCTAGGAGCTTGGTGCGGCCAAGCCTTCCGGCTTGGCCGTGACGAGCGACGCCGTAATCGGACAAAAGCGCCACGCCGCTGCGCGGTGAGGTGAAACCGACCGACTGCGGTGTCGCATCGCTTACCGATACCAGCGGTATCGGTTGCGCAATGCTCCTTGCATTCGGACGGTTTGACCTCACCCAAGCCATGTCCAAGGTCCCTGACAGCCTCTATATATTGGTTGCGGAAGCCGGCAACTCCAGACCCGGCGGGGCAACCCATGCTGAACGACGTCTACAATAAGCGAATCCTGGAATTGGCAGGAAACATCCCGCTGCTCGAACGCCTGCCGGCACCGGATGCGACGGCGACCGCCCATTCGCGCCTGTGCGGCTCGACGGTCACCATCGATCTCACCATGGATGCCGATGTCGTGACCGGCTTCGGCCACGATGTCCGCGCCTGCGCGCTCGGCCAGGCCTCGTCCTCGATCATGGCGCGCCATGTCATCGGCGCGACCGCGGCCGAACTGCGCCAGGTACGCGAACAGGCCCGGGCGATCCTGAAGGAGGGAGCCGAGCCGCCGACCGGTAAATGGGCCGAGCTGTCCGTGCTCGTCCCGGTCCGGGACTTCAAGGCGCGCCACGCCTCGACGATGCTGACCTTCGACGCGGTCCTCGACGCGATCGGCCAGATCGAGGCGAAGCGGGGTGAGACGCTCGCAGGCTGAGCGCTATTTCAGCCCGAAGGCCTGCCGGGTTTCGACCCGTGTCTCGTCGAAGCGGACCCGGAACGTCTTGTCGGCAAGCAGCGCCTTGGCGACGACGCGGCCGATCTTGTCGCCGGCCTCCAGATCGGTGGGGTAGTGGAAGCCGCAGACGAGGCGGCTCTCGTCATAGCTCTTGACCCGCTCCTCGAACTTGTCGGCGAGCTCAGGCACGACTTCGGAGAGCAGCGTGGCATAGAGCGCCGCCGTCGCGGCATGAGCCGAAGGGAATGACGTGCCTTCCGGCCGCCCGCCGGGGCAGGGCTTGACCCTGACCTTGTTCCACATCTGGAACGGACGGATGCGGCTGGTCAGGCGATTGACGCTCTTCAGGAGGATGGCGAGCTCGACTTGCGCCTCGCGCATCAGGAGCCGCGTCTCGCGATGAGTGCCCTCGACATAGGCGTGGTCGATGCCGTTCAGGAACGCATTGAGCGTCTGGTACTGGTCGGCAATCGCCTGCTTTTCGCGTTCGGGCGTGCGGGCCGCGGAGATGGCGAGGACCTTCTCGAACTCGGCGCGGTGCTCCGGTGAGTTCTGTGCTGGCGGCAGGCCCATCACCTTGGCGACGTCGATTTTGGCGGCGTCGAGCCAGATCATATACGATCTCTGCTGCGCCGCCGCTGGCGTAGCCAGGGCGAGCGCAAGCAGCGGCCCGCAAAGGGCGGTGGCGGAGGCAAGGAAGCGTGTGCGCATCATGACCGGGATCTGGGAAGGCGGAACCGAAGAGGGGGATGGACAGTCCGCAGGAGGGGGTCGGCAGAGTTCAGCCGAGTCATACTTGCCTAAACATGCTGAAAAAGCCTTTCTTGGTGGCAGGGTGTCGCGCTCGCTCCGCGCCGGGGTGCTCACCTCCTGATCCGCGGCTACCAGCTCAGCCTCTCCCTGCTGATCGGCCGCCAGTGCCGGCACTGGCCGTCCTGCTCGGAATACACCGACGAGGCGATCCAGCGTCACGGCCTCTGGGCCGGCGGCTGGGTCGGCTTTTCCCGTATCTGCCGCTGCACCCCGCTCGGCACCTCCGGCATCGACCTGGTCTGCGAGGAGCTGCCCCCCGACGGCGCCTGGTACAAGCCGTGGGCGTATGGCCGCTGGCGCGGGGTCAACGCGCCGCCGGTCAAGCCGGACCCTCAGGGCGAGCACTGAGCGCCGCATCGCCAATCCATTCCGCGATTGCCTGCATCGCCCGGCTCGTATAGGCGGGGCCGGCGCGCGTGCCGAACCGGCTGCAGACCGCGTCGCCCCGCTCATTCATGCAGCCGGCCTTGGCTTACGGGGCTTGTATCCCCGAGTGAGCAGGAGCCGATCGATGACGATCTCCCTGACATTTCCCGATGGCGCGAAGCGCGAATTCCCCTCCGGCATCACCGGCAAGGAGCTTGCCGGCGGCATTTCCCCTCGCTGCTGAAGCGCACCGTCGCGATGGCGCTCGACGGCACGGTCGTCGACCTTGCCGATCCGATCACCGCCGATGCGAAGGTCGAGTTCCTCAATCGCGAGGATCCGCGCGCGCTGGAGCTGATCCGGCACGACTGCGCCCACGTCCTCGCCGAAGCGGTGCAGGAACTCTATCCCGGCACGCAGGTGACGATCGGCCCGGTCATCGAGAACGGCTTCTTCTACGACTTCTTCCGCAACGAGCCGTTCTCGCCGGAGGATTTCGCGCCGATCGAGAAGAAGATGCGCGAGATCATCGCGCGCGACAAACCCTTCACCAAGGAGGTCTGGAGCCGCGACAAGGCCAAGGATTTCTTTGCCAACAAGGGGGAGGCCTACAAGGTCGAGCTGGTCGATGCGATTCCCGCCGACCAGACGCTGAAAATGTATGCGCAGGGCGACTGGATCGACCTCTGCCGTGGCCCGCACATGACCTCGGTCGGCAAGGTCGGTACCGCCTTCAAGCTGATGAAGGTGGCCGGCGCCTATTGGCGCGGCGATAGCAAGAACCCGATGCTGACGCGCATCTACGGCACCGCCTTCGCCCGGCAGGAGGAGCTCGACGCCCACCTCAAGCAGATCGAAGAGGCCGAGAAGCGCGACCACCGCCGGATCGGCCGCGAGATGGACCTGTTCCACTTCCAGGAGGAGGGGCCGGGCGTCGTTTTCTGGCACTCCAAGGGCTGGCGGCTGTTCCAGGAGGTGCTGACCTATATGCGCCGGCGCCTCGCCGCCGACTATGAGGAGGTCAACGCCCCGCAGGTGCTCGACAAATCGCTCTGGGAGACCTCGGGCCACTGGGGCTGGTACCAGGACAACATGTTCGCGGTGAAGTCGGCCTCGGCCTTTGAGAACCCGAACGATCCGACGCGCGACCAGAAGGTCTTCGCCCTGAAGCCGATGAACTGCCCGGGCCATGTCCAGATCTTCAAGCACGGGCTGAAGAGCTATCGCGACCTGCCGATCCGGCTGGCCGAGTTCGGCAATGTCCATCGCTACGAGCCGTCGGGTGCGCTGCATGGGCTGATGCGCGTGCGCGGCTTCACCCAGGACGACGCGCATGTCTTCTGCACGGAAGAGCAGCTCGCGGCCGAGTGCCTGGCGATCAACGACCTGATCCTCTCGGTCTATGAGGATTTCGGCTTCACCGAGGAGCTCGTGATCAAGCTCTCGACGCGACCGGAGAAGCGCGTCGGTTCCGACGCGGTCTGGGACCATGCCGAAGACGTCATGACCAATGTGCTGGAGACGATCGCGAAGCAGTCCGGCAACCGGATCAGGACCGAGATCAATCCGGGCGAGGGCGCCTTCTACGGGCCGAAGTTCGAATACGTCCTGCGCGACGCCATCGGCCGCGACTGGCAGTGCGGTACGACGCAGGTCGACTTCAACCTGCCGGAGCGCTTCGGGGCCTTCTATATCGGCTCGGACGGCGAGAAGAAGCAGCCGGTGATGGTCCACCGGGCGATCTGCGGCTCGCTGGAGCGCTTCGTCGGCATCCTGATCGAGCACCATGCCGGGCATTTCCCGCTCTGGCTGGCACCCGAGCAGATCGTCGTCTGCCCGATCACCTCCGAGGCCGACGCCTATGGCGAGGAGGTCACCATGGCGCTGCTCTCTGAAGGTCTGCGCGCCCGCGCCGACCTGCGCAACGAGAAGATCAGCTACAAGGTGCGCGAGCACTCGCTGGCCAAGGTCCCGGTCATCCTCGCCGTCGGCAAGCGCGAGGCCGAGGAGAAGACGGTGACCGTGCGCCGGCTCGGCAGCCAGGCCCAGACCGTGATGAGCCTCGACGCGGTGATCGCGGCGCTGACCGAAGAGGCGACGCCGCCCGATCTCGCCCGGAAGAAGAAGCTGAAGGCGGCCTGAAGCGGCCATCTCGCCAAAACCCGTCAGCCCGTGCCAAATAGGCGCGATGCTGACGGGTTCCTATCGCAAACGGCTTGAAGCCGATCTCGGTCGCTGGGTGGGGAAGGGGCTGGTCAGCCCCGAGAGCGCTACGACCATCCGCCGCTCGCTGGCGCAGGAGGGTGGCGGCTTCAAGCTGCCGGCTCTGCTCGGCCTGTTCGGCGGATTGCTGATCGCCTCCAGTGTCTCCGCCTTCGTGGCGGCGAACTGGGAAGAAATCCCCCGCCTCGTGAAGCTCGCCATGATCCTGCTCGGTCTCGCCGGTGCGCTCGGCATCGCGGCCCGGCTGGAAAGCCGCGGCTCGACCGGGGGCGCCGATGCCGCCGCGACCTGTGGCACGCTGATCTTCGCCGCCGGCGTCGCGCTCGTCGGCCAGATGTACCATCTGCCGACCGATTGGCCAGGCGGTGCGTTGCTGATCGCGATCGGCGCGCTGATCGTCGCCGTCCTGCTGCGCTCGAACGGGGCTCTCATCGTCGCGCTCGTCGCGATCGGTGCCTGGGCCGGCGGCCGCTGGGAAGAGCGCGAGGCGAACGCCCATCTCCTGTTCTGGCTTCCCTTCCTGCCGGCGCTCTGGCTGGCCGCGACCCGGCACAACCGCCTCGTCCATCACCTTGCGGTGCTGGTGCTGCTCGGCTGGTTTGCGACCTTGCCCGGCCAATACGCCTTTTTCCGCTTCGATTACGGGCTGCTCGCCTATTGGCTCGCGGTCTCCGCGCTGTTCGTCGCCCTCGGCGCGCTGGCGCTCGACCGCGGCGGCCCCGGCCTGCTCACCGCCTGCCTGCCCTGGGGGCTGATAGGCTTGATCCTGTCGCTCAATGTCGAGCTCGCACGCATTCTCGATGCCAATGAGGCGAAGGCGGGCACGGCGCTCTGGCTGAACTATTTCGCCTATGCGCTGGCGCTGCCGGCGGTTATCGGGCTCGGCCTGCTGGCGCGCGAGCGCCGCTTCGCCTTACCGCTCGGGCTTGCGCTCTTCATGTCGCTGTTGGTGCCGGTGCTGTTCTGGAGCGGCGGCGCGGTCAGCATGGCCGGCAAGATCGTCGTCGCGGCGCTGATCCTGGCGGTCGCGATCGGCATCGTCACCGCCGGTGCGGGTGGCGGCGTCCGCCGGCTCAGCATCGCCGGCTCGATTCTGTTCGCGATCGCGATCGTCATCCTGCTCTGGCAGACCATCGGCACGCTGCTCGACCAGTCGCTGTTCTTCCTGGTCGGCGGCGCGCTCCTGATCGGCCTCGCCAGCGGGATGCGCCGGCTCCTCGCCAAATTCAGCAAGCCTGCGGAGGTGGCGCCATGATCCGCGTACCGTCCGCCGACGCCTTCACCGGCCGCGCCTCGCCGCTCTGGCGCGGGCTCGCCGCCATCCTGCTGCTCTGCGGACTCACTCTTGTTCTGGTCGAGTCGCGTGCCCGCATCCTGCGCTCGGGCACTGAGGTCCGGCTGGCGACCGCCCCAGTCGACCCGCGCGACCTCTTCCGCGGCGACTATGTCATCCTCGGCTACAAGATCAGTACGCTCGATCTCTCCAAGCTCGACGGCGACAAGACTTTCGAGCGAAACCAGCCGGTCTTCGTCCGCGTCGCGCCCGGCCCCGACGGGTTGGCCGAGGCGAAAGGCGTCTATCTCGCTCGTCCGGCCGCCGGCGCCGGCGAGACCGTGATCGAGGGCAAGGTTGCCTCGGCCGGCGCCTGCGTCGCCAATGCGGACGGCGATCCCGACTGCAATGCCGGCCGCCGCGCCATCCGCGTCACCTATGGGCTCGAGAGCTATTTCGTGCCGCAGGGCACTGGCCGCGCCATCGAGACCACCGAGAGGGCGCGTCTCGAGATCGTCGCCGCCGTGTCGAGCTCGGGACAGGCGGCGATCAAGCGCCTGCTGATCGACGGCAAGCTCGTCCATCAGGAGCCGCCTTACTGAGGCAAAGCCTCCCCGTCATGGTCGGGCTTGTCCCGACCGTCCACGCCTTCTTTGGTCGCGTGCGGTGTTCAAGACGTGGATGCTCGCCACAAGGGCGAGCATGACGGCTGGAGCCCTGCCGTACCCGCAGCCGCGCCACGCCGACGGAACGCTTCCGTGCCGGCGCGGCATGCTCTAGAGGATCAGCCGATTCCACAACGGATCGGCTTGAGCGATGTACGACATCAGATGGATTCGCGAGAACGCTGACGCGTTCGATCGGGGCTTGCAGCGGCGCGGGCTTGAGAAACTGTCGTCGTCGCTGCTGGCGCTCGATGATCAGCGCCGGGCCGCCATCAGCAAGTCGCAAGCCGCGCAGGAGCGGCGCAATGCCCTCTCCAAGGAAATCGGCAAGGCGATGGGCCAGAAGGACCTCGCTTTGGCTGAAAAGCTCAAGGCCGAGGTCGCCGCGCTGAAGGAGCAGGTGCCGGCGCTGGAGGCCGAGGAGAAGGCCGCCGTTGAGACGCTCAGCGATCAGCTCGCCGCGATCCCGAACAAGCCCTTCGACGAGGTGCCGGACGGCGCCGATGAGCACGGCAATGTCGTGCTCGAAGGTCATACCAATGGCCAGCCGCCGGAGAAGACGGGTGGTCGGCTGTTCGGCTTCAATCAGATCAAGGAGCATTACGAGCTCGGCGAGGCGCTCGGCCAGATGGATTTCGAGACGGCGGCCAAGCTCTCCGGCTCGCGCTTCGTCGTGCTCGACCGGCAGATCGCTCGTCTCAACCGCGCTATCGGCCAGTTCATGCTCGACACCCATGTCGACGAGCACGGCTATACCGAGGTCAATCCGCCGCTGATGGTGCGCGACGATGCCATGTTCGGCACGGCGCAGCTGCCGAAGTTCCGGGAGGATCAGTTTGGCGTCACAAACTTCGACGCTATGAAGCGTTCAATGTTGGGTGCTGTTGAAAAGGTATTTTCATCAGCTCCGGATGGTTTCGCGCGCCAACTGATTGACGATCTACGCAATCCTGAGCGGCAAGCTAACCCAATGTCGGAGTTTTCCGACAGGGCGACCCTTACTATTATGAATTTCTTTGCAGAGAACGAAGCGCGGAGCGCCGCAACTAGCTGGCTCATCCCCACCGCTGAAGTCCCGCTGACCAACCTCGTGCGCGAATCCATCCTCTCCGAGGAGGAATTGCCGCGCCGCTTTACCGCGCTCACACCCTGCTTCCGGGCCGAGGCCGGCTCGGCTGGACGCGATACGCGCGGCATGCTGCGCCAGCACCAGTTCGAGAAGGTCGAGCTCGTTTCGATCACTGCGCCCGAAAAATCGCGGGAGGAGCATGAGCGCATGCTCGCCTGCGCCGAGAACGTGCTGAAGAAGCTCGATCTGCATTATCGCGTCATGACGCTCTGCACCGGCGACATGGGCTTCGCCTCGCAGAAGACCTACGACATCGAGGTCTGGCTGCCGGGCCAGAAGACCTATCGTGAGATCTCGTCCTGCTCGGTCTGCGGCGATTTCCAGGCTAGGCGCATGAACGCCCGCTACAAGACGAAGGACGGCAAGGGCCCGTTCTTCGTCCACACCTTGAACGGCTCGGGCACGGCGGTCGGCCGCGCGCTGATCGCGGTGATGGAGAACTACCAGAACGCCGACGGCTCGATCACCGTGCCGGATGCGCTGGTTCCGTACATGCGCGGGCTGGCCCGCATCGAGAAGGCGGCTTGAGCCCATGCGCATCCTGGTGACCAATGACGACGGCATCCATGCCGAGGGGCTCGGCATCCTCGAGCAGATTGCCGCCCAGCTCTCGGACGATGTCTGGGTGGTCGCGCCCGAGACCGATCAATCGGGCGTGGCGCATTCGCTGTCGCTGTCGAACCCGCTGCGCCTGCGCCAGATCGAGGAGAAGCGCTTCGCCGTGCAGGGCACGCCGACCGATTGCGTGATCATGGCGGTGCGCTCCGTCATGGCCGAGATGAAGCCCGATCTCGTGCTCTCCGGCGTCAATCGCGGCCAGAACGTCGCTGAGGACGTGACCTATTCCGGCACCATCGCCGCCGCCATGGAAGGCACGCTGCTCGGCATCCCCTCGATCGCGGTGAGCCAGGCCTATATGGCGGGAGACCGCACCAGCATCATCTGGGACTGCGCCCTGCAGCATGCGCCCGGCATCATCCGCCGCCTGCTGGAGGAGGGGATCCCGGACGGCATCCTGTTCAACCTCAACTTCCCGAACGTGGCTCCCAGCGAGGTCGCCGGCGTCGCCGTCACCGCGCAGGGCCGGCGTGACCAGGAGCTGATGCGGCTGGAGCCGCGGCGCGACGGGCGCGGCAATCCCTATTACTGGATTGCCTTCCAGCGCGGAAAGCACGAGCCGGCCAACGGCACCGACCTGCGCGCGCTCGCCGAGAAGAAGATCTCTGTGACGCCGCTCGAGCTCGACCTGACGCATGAGCCGACGATGACCCGCTTTGCGCAGCTGTTTGCCTGAGCGTTATGTCTCCTGCAGCCCTCATCCTGAGGAGCCGCGCAGCGGCGTCTCGAAGGATGCTCCAGCGCGTTCTGGATCATCCTTCGAGGCGCAATCTGCAGTCGCTCCTCAGGATGAGGGCTGTGGATTGTGATCGGGGAGTTCCATGACCGAGGAGGGCGCCAGCAGCAGCGAGAGCGAGCGCACCGTCGCCTTCCTGCTGTCGCTGCGGGCGCGCGGCGTGCGTGACATCGCGCTGCTGCGGGCCATGGAGCGCGTTCCGCGCGAGCATTTCGCGCCGTCCCGCTTCGCCGACCTTGCCCGGCAGGATGTTTCGGTGCCCTTGCCCTGCGGCCAGACCATGACGGCGCCGCACACTGTGGCGGCGCTCGTCGGCGCGCTCGAAATGAAGCCGGATTGCCGCGTGCTCGAAGTCGGTTCCGGCTCCGGCTATGTCGCGGCCCTGCTCGCCGCGATGGGTGGCAAGGTCGTCTCGCTGGAGCGCTACCGCACGCTCGCGCTCGCCGCGCATGAGCGGCTGACCGGAGGCGGCTTCGCCAAGCTGGTCGAATTGCGCCATGCCGACGGCCTACAGCCCGACCGCACGCTTGGCCGCTTCGAGCGCATCCTGGTCAACGGCGTGATGCAGGCGGTGCCGGAGGCGTTGCTCGCCCGGCTCGAGGCTGGCGGCCGGCTGGTGGGAGCGCTGCGCGTCGAAGGGGCAGGGCGGCTGGTCGTGGTGACACGCAACGAGGACGGCTTCGACCATGCGCTCGGCGGGGTCGTGCGCATCCCGCCGCTGGCGCCGGGCCTGTCGCAGGCGCTGTAGGCGGCTGCCGCTGCCGTCATGCTCGGGCTTGACCCGAGCATCTCAGGCCGAATGAGCTCCGGTCACCATGCACTCGTCCTGAGATTCTCGGATCTCCGCTGCGCTCCGTCCGAGAATGACGTTTTCGGCCACGCAGGAAATTCACCTGACCTGTCAGCAGCGCAACGCCTTCTTAACCTAACCGGCTCTTTAATGCTGACAGTTAAGTTGCGTTGTTCGCGAGTGCTGAATCCATGCGTAAGCAAGTCGAGTTGGCCGTGCCGAAATCCGTGGTTCGCGTCGTGTCGGTCTGCGCCCTTGCGGCGGGCCTGGGCGCCTGCTCCTCGGAGGCGCTGCGCTTCACCGAAGCGCCCTTCAGCAGCCCCTTCAAGACCGCCGAGGCCCCGGCTTCCCAGCGCGATCCGGCGACCACCGGCTCGATCGGGCGCGGGGCGCCGCGCCAGTCCTACGAGACGGCCTCCGCCACCGGCAATCCGGGTGTGCGCAGTCAGCCGTTGCCGCCGCCGACCTCCTCTGTCGCGCTCCGCTCCACGCCGCCTGCGGCACCAGCCCCGTCCGTCGGTGGCTCGGCCTCGGGCTGGAGCGCTCAGGGCGGCACGCCGATCGTGGTCGCCCAGGGCGAGACGCTCGAGGTGATCTCCGGCCGCTACGGTGTGCCGCGCGCAGCGCTGATGCAGGCCAATGGTTTGTCGGGTGAGGCCACCCCGGGCTCCCGCATCGTCGTTCCAGTCTACAATGGCGCTGGCGCCCAGACCGCCGCGCGCCAGCCGGCGCCGACCGACAACCGCTTCGAGCAGCCGCGCCTCACGCCGCCGCCGGTCTCGCGTCCGGTCGCGTCTGTGCCGGCCAAGCCTGGCGTCGCTCCGAAGGTCGCGGCTGTCGATCCCAGGACGCAGGCCGCCGACGCCAAAGAGAAGGCCACCGCCGACGCCAAGCGCATGGGCGAGGCGCGAGCCCGCTTTGCTGCCGAGGCTAAGGCCAAGGCGGCCGCCAAGGCCGGCACGGAGACCAAGATCGCGGCGCTGCCGGCTCCAGCCCCCGCTGCGGCCAAGCCGAAAGCTGCCGCCCCGCTCGTCGCCAGCGCTCCGGCCGACAAGATCACCGCGCAGCCGAAAGCTGTCGCTCCGGAGCCGAAGGCGCCCGAGCCGCAGACCACGGCGAGCCTGCCCAAGGCCGAGGAGCCGGCATCGTCCGGCGCCGAGTTCCGCTGGCCGGCCCGCGGCCGCGTCATCACCGGCTATGCCGGCAAGGGCGGCAATGAGGGCATCAACATCGCGGTGCCGGAAGGCACGCCGGTCAAGGCGGCCGAGGGCGGCGTCGTCGCCTATGCCGGCAGCGAGCTCAAGGGCTACGGCAATCTCGTGCTGATCCGTCATCCGAACGGCTATGTCTCGGCCTACGCCCATAACGGCGAGCTCAGCGTCAAGCGCGGCGAGCAGGTCAAGCGTGGCCAGGTCGTCGCCAAGTCCGGCCAGTCCGGTAACGTGAATTCACCCCAGCTGCACTTCGAACTGCGCAAGGGTTCGACCCCGGTCGACCCGATGCCCTACCTCAGCAGCAACTGATCCCGGTCAGACTTCGACCGGCAATCGCGAGACCCCACCGGTCGAACCAGGCGGGGCGGTCCCAGGAAAGGCCGCCCCGTTTTTCTGTTTTTCCTTCTCCCCTCGGGGGAGAAGGACGACTCACCCCTCGAGCCGCTTTTCCAGCCGCCCGGCCAGGTCCTGAATGTACTGCCACGCCGTACGGCCTGAGCGCGAGCCGCGTGTCGTCGCCCATTCCAGTGCCTCGCGACGAAGCTGTTCGGGCTCGATTGCCAGCCCGAAATGGCCGACATAGCCGTCGATCATCGAAAGATACTCGTCCTGGCTGCATTTGTGGAAGCCGAGCCAGAGGCCGAAGCGGTCCGAGAGCGAAACCTTTTCCTCGATCGCCTCGCCGGGGTTGATCGCGGTCGAGCGCTCGTTGTCCATCATGTCGCGCGGCAGCAGATGCCGGCGATTCGAGGTGGCGTAGAACACGACGTTGTCCGGCCGGCCCTCGACGCCGCCGTCGAGCGCAGCCTTCAGCGACTTGTAGGAAGTGTCCTGGCCGTCGAAGGACAGATCGTCGCAGAAGACGATGGCAGGGTGCGGATCGGCCTTGAGCAGCCCCATCAGCACGGGCAGGCTCTCGATGTCCTCGCGATGGATCTCGATCAGCTTGAGGGGCAGGGCCCCGGCCGCCAGACGCTGGTTGGTATCGGCATGCACCGCCTTGACCAGCGACGATTTGCCCATGCCGCGCGCGCCCCAGAGCAGGACGTTGTTGGCCGGCAGGCCACGGGCGAAGCGCTCGGTGTTCTCGGCCAGCGTATCGCGGACGCGGTCGACGCCGCGCAGCAGCGAGAGCGCCACGCGGTTCACCTTGGCGACCGGCGCAAGCTCGTGGCCGGCGGCGTGCCAGACGAAGGCGTCTGCGGCAGTGAGATCGGCAGCGCGCCGGGCCGGCGGAGCAAGGCGCTCCAGCGCGTCGGCGATGCGCAGCAGGGTGGCGAGCGTCGGATCGGGGGCGGTGTCGGTCATCGCAGGCATGTCCGCATGATAATGGTGTACCGAACGGTACGGTACGCTCATAACGCCGCTGCCTATGCGAAGGCAAGGCCATTGCGCGCGGGGCAGGGACAGCTTAGCTGGGGGAGGCGGTCGGGAAACCGGCCGCTTTCGATTGATTTCACGACATCGCTGGCTATAGTCCGCGCGATTTTACCAACCCCCGCGCCGGCCGGCCGTCAATCGGCGGCGACGTGAAGGAGCCTTCCCGTGATCACCCCCGCTTTCGCCCAGGGCCTTGGAGGCGGCGGCACCAACGACATCCTGATGTCGCTGGTCCCGTTCGTCCTGATCTTCATCATCATGTGGTTCCTGATTATCAGGCCGCAGCAGAAGCGGGTGAAATCGCATCAGGAGCTGATCAAGAACGTGCGCCGCGGCGACACGATCGTCACCTCGGGCGGCCTCATCGCCAAGGTCTCGAAGGTGATCGACGACACTGAGATCGAGGCCGAGATCGCCGACGGCGTGCGCGTGCGCATCGTCAAGGGCATGGTCCAGGACGTGCGCGCCAAGGGCGAGCCGGTCAAGAGCTGAAGGCCGTGAGGCGCGGGGGCTTGAACGCGCCCGCGCCCGCCAACAAGGCTGTCCATAAAGATGCTTCGTCTCCAGGCCCGCAAGGTCATTCTCGTTCTGCTCGTGCTGGTCTTCGGCTGCGGGCTCGCCGTGCCGAACCTGTTCTCGCCCGAGACCCGCAAGGCGATCGAGCAGGGCGCCCCGGCCTGGATTCCGCGCTTCCTGCTGCCGATCCATGCGATGACGCTCGGCCTCGATTTGCAGGGCGGCGTGCATATTCTGCTCGAGATCGATCGAGCCGATTTGCTGCGCAGCCAGGTGACGCAATTGCGCGACGATGTTCGCCGCATTCTGCGCGATGAGCGCATCAATATTCAGGGTGGCATTGCGACAACGGCGCGTGGTGTGCAGGTGCGGGTGCCGGACGAGGCAGATCGCGTCAAACTTCTGCCGAAACTGCGGGAACTCGCGCAGCCCTTGAGCGCGCTTGGTGCCTTGGGCGGTACCGGCGGCTCGACGATGGATATTTCCGAGCAGCCCAACGGGCTCGTCCAGGTGTCGATCAGCGAAGCGGGGATCAACGATCGGATCAGCCGCGTTTCCGGTCAGGCGATTGAAGTCGTTCGCCGACGCATCGATCCAGGCGGCACCGTCGAACCCAATATCCAGCGCCAGGGCCTGGATCGCATCCTGGTGCAGGTACCAGGAGGCAATCCGGACGAGATCAAGCGCCTTCTTGGTCAAACCGCCAAGCTGCAGTTCCGCCTGGTGGCCGACCAGAACGCCAGCGATGTCGAGATGCTGCCCTCGCAGGATCAGGGCGGCCAGCCGATCCCGATCAGCCGGCAGGTCATCGTCGAAGGCGCAGATCTCGTCGATGCTCAGGCTGCCTTCGATCAACGCACCAGCCAGCCGATCGTCAATTTCCGCTTCAACATCCGCGGTGCCCAGCGCTTCGGCCAGGCGACAACCGAGAATCTCGGCCGCCAGCTCGCCATCGTTCTCGACAACAAGGTGATCTCCGCTCCGGTGATCCAGTCGCCGATCACCGGCGGCTCGGGTCAGATCTCGGGCAATTTCACGGTCCAGTCGGTCAACGATCTTGCCGTCCTGCTGCGTGCCGGCGCGTTGCCGGCGAAGATGACGATCGTCGAGGAGCGCACGATCGGTCCCGGCCTCGGCCAGGATTCGATCCAGGCCGGCAAGATGGCGACCATCATCGCGACCGTGCTGGTCATCCTCTACATGATCGGCAATTACGGGCTGTTCGGCATCATCGCCAGCATCGCGCTGCTCGTGCACGTCTGCCTGATCCTCGGGCTGATGTCGCTCCTGGGCGCGACCATGACCCTGCCGGGCATCGCCGGCATCGTGCTCACCATCGGCACGGCTGTCGACTCGAACGTGCTGATCTACGAACGCATGCGCGAGGAATCCCACATGGGACGATCGCTGGTCTCGGCACTGGAGGCCGGCTTCCAGCGGGCTTTCGCCACGATCATCGACTCCAACGCCACCATGCTGATCGCGGCGGTCGCCCTGTTCACGCTCGGCTCCGGTCCGGTGCGCGGCTTCGCAGTGGTCTTCATCCTGGGTATCCTGACCACGGTCATCACCGCGGTGACACTGACGCGGATGCTGATCGCGCTTTGGTATCGCTGGGCGCGGCCGAAGGCCCTCCCTTTCTAGCGCGCTTTCCGTTCGGCCGGAATCGGCCGAACGATAAGAATTCGCGCAACTAAAAAGCTGAGCATGTTCTTGTCGCAAAAGTGGTTTCCACTTTTGCGGAACATGCTAAGGCCGCAGGCCAGGAGATAACAGACCATGCGCCTGCTTCGCATCGTTCCCGACAACACCCGCTTCCGCATCGTTCATTGGCGGCGTCTCGCCTATCCGTTCTCGGCCGCCTACTCCGTGCTGGTGCTGGTGCTGTTCCTGACGGTCGGCCTCAATTTCGGCATCGATTTCCGCGGCGGCACGCTGATGGAGATGCAGGCCAAGAGCGGCAAGCCCGACATCGCTCAGGTGCGCCAGACCGCCAATGGCTTCGGCTTCGGCGAGGTCGAGGTCCAGGAGTTCGGCAGTGCCGGCGAGCTCTCCATGCGTTTTGCTGTTCAGCCGGGCGGCGAGATCGCCCAGCAGGGCGTGGTGACCAAGGCGCGCGAGACCTTCTCCGAGGCTTATGAATTCCGCCGGGTTGAGACGGTCGGCCCGCGCGTTTCGGGCGAACTGGTCCAGGCCGGCACGCTCGGCGTCGTGCTCGCGATCATTGGCGTGCTGGTCTATCTCTGGTTCCGCTTCGAGGTGCAGCTTGCCATCGGCGCGATCGTCGGCACGATGCACGACATCGTACTGACGCTCGGCTTCTTCCTGATCACGCAGCTCGAATTCAACCTGACCTCGATCGCGGCGATCCTGACAATCGTCGGCTACTCGTTGAACGAGACGGTGGTGGTATTCGATCGCACACGCGAACTGCTCCGCCGCTACAAGACCATGCCGATCCCGGAACTGCTCGACCTCTCGGTCAACTCGACCCTGTCGCGCACCGCGATCACCTCGACCACGACCGTGCTGGCGCTGATCGCGCTGGTCTTCTTCGGCGGCTCGGCGATCGAAGGCTTCGCGCTCGTCATGCTGTTCGGCGTGGTGGTCTGCACCTATTCGGCGATGTTCGTCTCGACGCCGGTGCTGCTCTATCTCGACGTCCGTGCCGGCCGCCTCGACCAGAGCGAGGAACTGGCCGAGGCCAAGGCACGGGTTTAGGGCTCTTGGTTTTTCGCATGGCTTTGTCGGAAAACCGGTTTCCACTTTTCCGAGCCATGCGCTGATGGTCGAGAGGCGCTTCGACGGCTTCGTCCCTGGCCGGCACCAGATCGATGCCTTTGGCGCCGGCGGCTTTCGCTTCGCCGAGATGAGCCATCGCGGCTCGATCCTCGCGACGCCCTCGGGTGTCAGAATCTGGCCGGTTGCGTCCTTCGCCGAGGTGAGCCTCGCCAGCCTGCAACCCGTTCTCGACGAAGCCGAGGCGATCGACTTCCTGATCCTCGGCATCGGCCGCGAGATCGCTTTCCTGCCGGCTGCCTTGCGTGACCCGTTCAAGGCCGTGGGCATTACCGTCGAGGCGATGGCGACGCCGGCCGCAGCGCGCACCTACAACGTCCTCGTCGGCGAAGAGCGGCGGGTCGCCGCGGCGCTGATCGCGGTCGACTAGCGTCGATCAAATCCCATCACCCATGTCGCTCCCGCGTAGCCAAGGCTGCCGACCCGGCCTAGACTGCCGGCGCTTCGGCCCGTGTGACGACGGGAGCGGGGAGGACGCATGACCACGAAAACCGAGCACCGCGCCGGCACTGCGCCGGGCCCGCTCTCGCAGGCCTATGGCCATTGCCTGGCGCTGGTGCGCGAGCACGATCCCGACCGCTATATCGCTTCGCTCTATGCACCCGAGGCGCTGCGGCCCGGACTCTTCGCGCTCTATGCCTTCAGCCATGAGGTCGCGCGCGTGCGCGAGCAGGTCAGCGAGCCGCTGCCGGGCGAAGTCCGCCTGCAATGGTGGCGCGACGTGCTCGAGACCGGGCCGGACGCGCCCGCGCCGGGCCATCCGGTCGCGCAGGCGCTGCTCGATACCGTCAGGCGCTTTCGTCTGCCCATCGCCCCGCTTTCTGGTCTGATCGAGGCGCGCGTCTTCGATCTCTACGACGATCCGATGCCGTCGCTCTCCGACCTTGAAGGTTATGTCGGCGAGACCTCGAGCGCGCTGATCCGCCTCGCCTGTCTGGTGCTGGCACAAGGCCGCGATCCGGGCGGCGCCACCGCTGCCGGCCATGCTGGCGTCGCCTATGCGCTGTCGGGGCTGATGCGCGCCTTCCCCTGGCATGCGGCCCGTGGCCAAGTCTATCTGCCGGCCGATCTGCTCGCCCGCAACGGCGTCACCCGCGAGGACATTGTGCGTGGGCGCGGCGGGCCGGGCCTGATCTATTCGCTGAAGGAGATGCGGGCGCTGGCCCGCATCCATCTGCGCAAGCTCAACGATCTCAGCGCCACCGTGCCGGCGGCAATCAGGCCAGCTTTCCTCCCGGCTGCGCTGGTCGAGCCCTATCTCGGGCAGATGGAGCGACGTGGCTACGACCCCTATCGCACGATCATCGGCCTGTCGCCGCTCAAGCGGCAATGGACGCTGTGGCGAGCGGCTCGGATGGCAGGGCGGTAGGCCTCACCGTGATGGAATAAGGCGCGGGAAACCCTCTCCTGTAAGGAGAGGGCAGGGTGAGGTGTCGGCCGTTTGACCAGTTCCGCGGGCGCTCACCACGCGGCCAGATTCAGGCTTATGATTTCCCCCGAACACCTCACCCCTACCCCTCTCCTTCCAGGAGAGGGAATCCCGCGGATTACTCCGCCGCCTGCGCGTTCGCCTCGCCAATCCAGCCATCGAGTTCAACCTTCGCCCGCGCCGTCAGCGCCTGCTTGCGGGCGAGACTCTTGGCCGGGCCCTTGAGGCGCTTGCCGTCCGGCCCTTGCGTCGCGACGCCCTCGATAGGCGGGAACAGGCCGAAATTGATGTTCATCGGCTGGAAGGAGCGCGGCCCCTCGTCGATGGTGACGATGTGCCCGCCGGTGATGTGGTTGACCAGCGCGCCCAGCGCCGTCGCCGCCGGCGGAAGTTCGATCGGCCGGCCAAGCCGCTCCGCCGCGGCAAGGCGGCCGGTCAGCAATCCGATCGCGGCGCTCTCGACATAGCCCTCGCAGCCGGTGATCTGCCCGGCGAAGCGCAGGCGTGGATCGGCCTTCAGCCGCAGCTGCGGATCGAGCAGCTCCGGCGAGTTGAGATAGGTGTTGCGGTGGATGCCGCCGAGCCGGGCGAACTCGGCGTTCTGCAGGCCCGGGATCATCCTGAAGATCGCGGCCTGCTCGCCATATTTCAGCTTGGTCTGGAAGCCCGTCATGTTGAACAACGTGCCCAGCGCATTGTCCTGCCGGAGCTGGACGACGGCATAGGCCTTCACCGTCGGATTGTGCTTGTTGGTCAGCCCGACCGGCTTCATCGGCCCCCAGCGCAGCGTCTCGCGGCCGCGCTCGGCCATCACCTCGATCGGCAGGCAACCATCGAAATAGGGCGTGCCTTCCCATTCCTTGAACTCGGTCTTCTCCGCCGCCAGCAGCGCGTCGATGAAGGCCTCGTATTGGTCGCGATCGAGCGGGCAGTTGATGTAGTCGGCGCCTGTGCCGCCGGGCCCGGCCTTGTCGTAGCGCGACTGGAACCAGGCGACGTCCATGTCGACCGAATCGAAATGGACGATCGGTGCGATCGCATCGAAGAAGGCGAGCTCGCCCGCCCCGGTCAGCGAACGGATGCCCTCGGCCAGCGCTGGCGAGGTGAGAGGGCCGGTCGCGACGATGACCTTGTCCCAATCGGCCGGCGGCAGTCCGGCGATCTCGCCGCGTTCGATTGTGACGTTGGGATGGGCTTCGAGCGCGGCGGTGACCGCGGCCGCGAAGCCGTCTCGGTCGACCGCGAGCGCGCCGCCTGCCGGAACCTGGTGTGCATCGCCCTTGGCCATGATCAGCGAGCCGAGCTGGCGCATCTCCCAATGCAGTTGGCCGACGGCGTTGGAGGAGGAATCGTCCGAGCGGAATGAGTTCGAGCAGACCAACTCGGCGAGGCTCTCGGTCTTGTGCGCGTCGGTGCCGCGCTCGGGGCGCATCTCGTGCAGGACGACCGGAACGCCGGCCTCGGCGATCTGCCAGGCGGCTTCCGACCCGGCGAGGCCGCCGCCGACGATGTGGATGGGTGCGATTGTCATGGCCGCGATGTGTCCGCGGCAGCGCCCAAGGTCAAGGGTGCAACGCTAATCCAGCTCCAGAAACGCAAAATGCCCGCTCGAAAGCGGGCATTCGCTCTTCGACCAGACCCTGAGGGGAGGAACACAGGGCCTAGGAGAAACTAGTCGAGCAGAAATCAGGCAGTCGCGTGGGTGCGGGCGACGTACTGGATGTCCGAGCGCGACAGGCCGAGATCGTCAAGCTCACGGTCGGTGAGGCGGGACAGCTCGCGGACGGTCTCGCGATAGCGAAGATAGGAGCGAATCTTGGAAGCGATCATGGACAGGAACATGGCGATAACCTTTTGGTTTTTCGGGGTTTGGCCCCGACAGCGATGAATTCGTTGTGCACTGCATATAGAGCGACCATAGTGCCTATCACAGGGGCGCGGCGTCAGTTCTGTTATGCTTCTTGCGCATGACAAATTAAGAGATCGTTTGGAAAGAGCCGCTGCCCCGCGCAGAGCGCTTAACGATTTTGTCAGAACAGTGAAAATTTGGCCTAAATTTTAGGCGATTGAAGCTTCGCTCTCGTGTGGCTTCATTAAATGCCGCGATTTCGTGCAGAATCGATGCAGTTTGCCATGCGGTTTGCACCGCAACATTGGTTGCCGGGCCGAAGCGGGGTGTAACGGGCTGTTCACCATGCGTGGATTCGCGGAAAATTGGGTCCGTTTCATCGATGAGGCTGTCACGCGGCTGCAGCGCCGCAAGCGGCATGATTCGATGATTCCGGCGAGGCGGAGCAGGGCATGCAGGGCGCGGGCTATTGCGAGCGGTTGAGCGGCGCCTTCTGGGCCGAGCCGCTCAATGCGGTCAGCAATGCCGCCTTCCTGCTGGCGGCGCTGACGGCATTCCTCCTGCTGCGCTGGCAGGGACGCCGAGACTGGCCGGCCGAAGCGCTGACGGCGCTGGTCGCGATCATCGGCGTCGGCTCCTTCCTGTTCCACACCATGCCGCAGCGCTGGACGCTGCTGGCCGATGTCGTGCCAATCCAGCTCTTCGCGCTCTGCTATTTCGGCCTGGCGCTCAACCGGTTCCTGGGACTGTCGCCTTTATTGGCTTCAATAGGGGCGCTTCTCTTCCTCGCGGCCTGCTTCGGTCTAGCCTCCGGCCTTGCTCCGCTGCTGCCGGCCGGCATGCGCGGCTCGGCCGGTTATGCCGGCTTCCTCATCGGCCTCTCCGGCGTCGCGCTTACGGCAAGGCTGCGCGGTGATGTCATCGCGGGCAGGCGAATCGCCGTCACCGGCTTCGTCTTTGCCGTGTCGCTGAGCTTCCGTTCGCTCGATTCCGTCCTGTGTGGCGCGGTTCCGTTGGGCCTACACTGGGGCTGGCACCTGCTCAACGGGCTGTTGCTCTATCTACTGCTGCGGGCAGCCATCCTCGCGCCGCGCGCCTAAACCTCATCACCGTTTTGCGGGGGCGTCGGAAAAGGCGCTTGACCATGTTTATTTAGTTATATAACATATAGGATATATAGGAACATCGACATGAACAGATTGGACTCAGCCTTCTCCGCTCTCGCCGATCCGACGCGCCGGGCCATCCTGGCGCGGCTGGCGCTGGGCGAAACCACGGTGATGGAACTCGCCGAGCCCTTCGCGATGTCGCAGCCGGCGGTGTCGCGGCACCTCAAGGTGCTAGAGGAGGCGGGGCTGATCGCAAGGCGGATCGAAGGGACGAAGCGGCCCTGCCGGCTCGCGCCCGGCGCGCTCGAGGAGATCGACAAATGGCTCGCCATGCTCAGGCGGGCCCTGGAAGCGAATTACGACCGGCTGGACCAGCTTCTGGCCGAGATGGAACCAGGCAAGGAGACAGACCAGACATGACCAGGCTCACCCTGCAGACCGAGGGCGATACGCATGTCGTCGTCACCCGCCGCTTCAAGGCCTCGCCGCAGGCGGTCTACCGCGCCCATACCGAACCGGCGTTGATCCAGAAGTGGCTGCTCGGCCCCGAAGGCTGGACCATGCCGGTCTGCATCAACGAAGCCAGGCCCGGCGGCAGGATCCGCTATGAATGGAGCGACGGGCAGGGCAACGGCTTCCACCTCACCGGCGAATATGTCTTGCTCGAGCCGTTCAGCCGCATCGAGCATGTCGAGCGCATGCACCTGCCCGATCCGTGCCCGGATAACCACGTCGAGACCCGCTTCGAAGCCGATGGCGAGGGCACGCTGATGACCATGCGCATGACTGTGCCGGACGCCGCCACCCGCGAGGCCATGCTTGCGAGCGGCATGGAGCATGGCATGGAGGCGAGCTATGCCCGCCTCGACGACATGACGCCCTGAGCGCCGTTCCATCCCACGCAGCGGCGATGGCTTGACCCGCCGCCGATGCGCCCGGAAGCTCCCCTATAATAAAGAGAGGGGAAGCGCGCATGCCGGATCCGGCCCAGGAACTTGATCTCGCCAGCCTGAAGGGCCGGCTCTATTCGGCCGTGCTCTCCGATGTGCTCGACGAGCTCGGCTATCCCGACCAGGCGGTGAAGCCCTTCGTGCGCCCGCTCGATGACGCCTCGGTGCTCTGCGGCTTCGCCCGCACCGGGCTCTACATGAAACGCTACCATCTCCCTGAGGGGCACAACCCCTATGCGCTGGAGATGGACCTGATCGACAGCCTCAAAGCCGGCGAGGTCGCGGTGCTCGCCTGCGACGGGCCGACCGACCGGATCGCGCCCTGGGGCGAACTGCTCACCACCGCCTCGACAGTGAGAGGCGCCGCCGGCTGCCTCACCGACGGGCTGGTGCGCGATGTCCGCCGCATCCGCGAGCTCGGCTTCCCGGTCTTCCATGGCGGCATCGGCCCGCTCGACACCAAGGGCCGGGCCGAGATGATGGCCGCCGACGAGCCGGTCGAGCTCGGCGGCGCCCGCGTCGCGCCGGGCGATTTCATCTTCGGCGACGTCGACGGCGTCGTCATCGTGCCGCGGGCGATCGCGCCCGAGGCGATCCGGCTGGCGCTGGCCAAGATCGAGGCCGAGGATTCGACCCGCGAGGAGCTGCTAGCCGGGAAAAGCCTGCGCTCGGTCTTCGAGCGCCACGGCGTCTTGTAGCGACGCGTCAGCTGCAGCGCTCCAGCAGCCGTGACGCCGCGGTCACGCCTTCGAGCGAGAAGGTGTAGCTGGTCTCGTTGCCACGGGCCGAGCGCGCCGCCAGCACCATCTCGTCGCCGGCCTTCATCGCCGCGAGCAGCTCGCTTTCGCGCTCCAGCCGCTGCAGCCAGGCATTGTTGCCCGAGGTCAGCATGCGGAAGCTGTCGTCGCCGATCGTCACGGTGACGGTCGAATCCTTGGCGAAATCGTAGCCGGTCTGGAAGCTCGACTCGGTGCGGCTCTGGGCGCTCGGCGCGGTCTGCACGAAGAAGAACACGTCGCCATGACGCAAGGTATCAGGTTTCTCGGTGCCAGGTGACGATACGATATAGCAACGCTTGCCATTGCTGCCGTCATAGGCCGCCGCATTCCACTGCTTGAACTGGCCCATTGGCTGGGCCGGAGCGGCGAAAGCCGGGGCCGAGGCGGCGAGAAGGCTCAGGACCGCGGGAAGCGCCAGTCTGATCATCGGTTCATCTCCTGTTTGCATCGCAGGGATGTCCAAGAGCGGTTTAACAAGGCGTAAACAAGACCCTCACAATGCCGTGCGACGGAAGGGCGCGGGGGCGTCCTTCTCGTCGATGAAAGAAGGCGAGCGAACCGCGGGGAATCCTCTCCTGTAAGGAGAAAGCAGGGTGAGGTGTAGGCCGTTGGACCAGTTCCGCGAGCGCCGACCGCGGTCGGGTTCAGGCCAACGATTCCAGTCCGAACACCTCACCCCTACCCCCTCTCCTTACAGGAGAGGGGATCCCGCGCCCTTGCTTCACGCACGCGCCAACCCCGCCCGCAGGCCTGCCTGCGGGCGCTAACCAATACGGGGCTGGCGGAGCGCCGCGAGGCGCGTTGTCGTATCCGCTTCCGTTGAGCCAGGAAGCGGCGCGGATGGTCCCCATCCGCACGCCCCGTGGCGCTCCGCCTTCGGCTTCTTCAAGTCTCCGGGCCGCGCTTCTGCGGTTGGCCCGCCCGTCCGTCCCGTTCCTGCCGGCGCCAGTGCCCCTCAACGGGTGGTCGCGCCGGCGGTTGAGCAGGGCGGCACCTGGCGGGCCGTCCATCTAGCGAGCTCCTCGCACAGGGATCGTAATGTCCCCAGGGCGGTGCCCCGAAGCCTCCCGGGAGCGGGGCGTAACCCCCCGCCCGCAGGCGCCGACCCTCACCCAGCCTCTGGCATACCTCCGGACGGCCGCCCCGTATGGGTGATGGGCGAGGGGATCATACGGGAGGTTTTGGCGGCGGGGATAAGTTAGCCTCTCCCGTCATGGTCGCCCTTGTGGCGACCATCCACGTCTTCGCGTTGGAACGACCGGGCGAGCGGCGCGTCGCAGGGCCTCGCCTGCCGTTTGCGTCGCAAGACGTGGATGGTCGGGACAAGCCCGACCATGACGATGGAGCCCTTGTCGATGCCTTGGCGTCACCGCATCCTGACGCCATGAAGCAGAAGGGCGGCTGGGTCTACATCATGACGAACCGACCGAACGGCACGCTCTATATCGGCGTGACGAGCGACCTTGGTCGGCGCGTTCACGAGCATCGCGAAGGCCTGATTGCCGGCTTTACGAAGCATTACGGGCTGAAACGTCTCGTCTGGTACGAATGGCACGACGAGATCGAAGGCGCGATCCAGCGCGAGACCTCCATGAAGCGCTGGTACCGTGCCTACAAGACCCGCACGATCATGGCTCGCAATCCCGACTGGAACGACCTCTACGACGAGCTGGCCTGACCAATCGGACAGCTCCTTATCTTTATAGCCGCTCCTCCGCCATGGCCGCCCTTGTGGCGACCATCCACGTCTTCGTGACGGAGCGACCGGGCGAGCGGCGCTTTGCGGGCTGCACCGACCATGCGCGTCCCAAGACGTGGATGCTCGGGACAAGCCCGAGCATGACGGGAAGGCGAGGCAACCACGACCTAGCCTTCTCCCGGATGGGAGAAGGTGGCGCGGAGCGCCGGATGAGGGCCTGTTCTTACTGTAGAAGGGCGCGGCGGGCTCCGTTGCGCCCTTAGCAATCAGCGGCGGGCGCTCACTCCTGCTCCTCGCCCACTCGGGAGAGGGGTTCCCGGCGCTTTATCCTGAAGGTGCGGTGCCCCGAAGCCTCCCCGGAGCGGCGTAACCCCTGCCCGCAGGCGCGGACCTTCGGAAGGCCCGCGTTTGGATACGTCCTGAGGACGAGTGGGATCAAGCGAACTGCGCTTCTGTTTCAAGGTCAACACCCGTCGCAAGATCGACGATAAACTCAATTACACTGACCGCATCTGCGCGCTCGACTGGATTTGGCCCTTCGGCACCTGGAGGCGTATCGACCGAATGGGCAATCAGGTCGCGCCGGTCTCCAATCAGAGTTAGCTCATCCCTCACATTCTCTTCAGTACGCCCGACGTGTCGGCCTGTTTCTTTCAATCGAGCTAATATTCTTGCCCATTTTTCCTTTGGAGGGCATGTCCAGATATAGCTTAGAGCCTCTGACACCTTGTCAGGTTTGTAGAATGACTTGTATTGAACCGTCGCGTAGATACGGTCCTTGAAGAAAAGAAGTCGTTCCGTCGGCTCCATACGTGCCGGAGCGCAGACACATTGCCGGTAGCGTCGAAAGTGGAGAGGCACTCATGGGCCTCGGCCACGTGTCGATCAAATCGCGCCTTAGCCTCCGTCATATCCGGAAATGATCTCGATTTTTTGACAGATGGCCGAGAAAATCGCGTCAAATGTCGCGATGTTATCCTGCACGCTAGTTTTGACGTTACCGCGCAAGTCCGCTTCTCGAAGGTCGTCGTCATCGATGTTGAAGACGGGCTTTCCAAACTCTGCAGCGATGTGGCTCACCTGAGCAAAGTCGGGGATTCGAGCAAGCGCATAGAGCCGTCGCTTATCCGCGTCGGTCGCAGCCTCGGGCAGAGCAACATTCGCGGCAGCTTCGTAGGCCGCTAGAGGGAAAAGGCATCCAGACATGCGGAGCGCGGGCACGAGCTCGGCTTCGATACGGTTATCGATTTGGCTGATCCGATCGTGGTAGCGACCGGCCGCCTTACTCTTGTGGCGGTTAAAACGGGAATGAAGCGCTCCGAGGAATTTCGTGACGCCTGTTGGCAATGGATAAGTTGCATCTTTGAAAGCTGAGCCAAATGTCTCCTTCCAATTGACCCATCGTTCTATCTCAAGGCCCAAGGTTTTGAGTGACATAAGCGAGAAGGGGTCGGGGTTGGTCGGGACGATGAAGGCGTCGCTAATCATGAAGAAATTCTGATTCAGAGCGCCGAGGCCAGGGTTGATGTCGATGATGCTGAAATCGATACCGTGACGTTCTTCCTCAAGGGCGATCAATCGGTGCAGGACGCCCGGCAAATTCTTCGTCACGGACAGCGTGCCGCGCGTTTCCTGCGCGAGGCTGATTTGTCCTTCTAGAGACGACAGGTCAGGGTGGCCCGGAAGAACAAATAGATTGCTCCCATTTTCAGCTTCAGGGCAGTCGAAAGCTTCAATCGGCGTCGGACGGCCTTCGAATACTGGCCTTACGGCATCGTAAATATTGTTGAGTCGAGTAGGGCTTCCTTCATCGTAATAGTCTTCGAATCTGTCACCCAGCGATCGTGCTGTAAGATTGACCTGCGAGTCGCCATCAACCAAGAGAACACGGTGTTCGCGCTGAGCTAACTTCCAGCCGATGTTATAGGCAGACGTCGTCTTGCCGACCCCGCCCTTGTGGTTAAAAAGGAGAATTCGGGTCGGCATCAACTTCTCGCTCTGAGATAGACGGATTTAGACGTGAGCGCTCCAGCTTAGAGCCTGACTACGAAGTGCGCTATAGGTAGCTGGGCTGAGACACGAACAGACCGCTTGGACGGGCCAAAGTCTGTCAGTGCCGCCTTTTCATGTCACTCCGCCGCCTGCCTTGCCCCCTTGCCCTTCAACGGCCGCCGCTCCAGCACCTCCTTGAGGAAGCGCGCGGTGTGGCCCTTGCCGATCCGGACGATGTCCTCCGGCGTGCCCTGCGCCACGACCGTGCCGCCGCCATCGCCGCCTTCGGGGCCGAGGTCGAGGACCCAGTCGGCGGTCTTGATCACTTCGAGATTGTGCTCGATCACCACCACGGAATTGCCCTGCTCGACCAGCTCGTGCAGCACCTCCATCAGCTTGGCGACGTCGTGGAAATGCAGGCCGGTGGTCGGCTCGTCGAGGATGTAGAGGGTGCGGCCGGTGGCGCGCTTGCTGAGCTCCTTGGAGAGCTTGACGCGCTGCGCCTCGCCGCCCGAGAGCGTCGTCGCCTGCTGGCCGACCTTGACATAGTCGAGGCCGACGCGGGCGAGCGTCACCATCTTCTCGCGGATCGAGGGCACGGCCTTGAACAGCGTCTTGGCCTCCTCGACCGACATGTCGAGCACGTCGGCGATCGACTTGTCGCGGTATTTCACCTCGAGCGTCTCGCGGTCATAGCGCTTGCCCTTGCAGACATCGCAGGTGACGTAGACGTCGGGCAGGAAATGCATCTCGATCTTGATGACGCCGTCGCCCTGGCAGGCCTCGCAGCGACCGCCCTTGACGTTGAACGAGAAGCGGCCGGCCTGGTAGCCGCGCGCCTTGGCCTCGGGCAGGCCGGCGAACCATTCGCGGATCGGCGTGAAGGCGCCGGTATAGGTCGCGGGATTCGAGCGCGGGGTGCGGCCGATCGGCGACTGGTCGATGTCGATGACCTTGTCGAGATGCTCCATGCCCTCGATGCGGTCATGGCTCGCCGGATGCTCGATCGAGCCGTTGAGCTTGCGCGCGATCGCCTTGTAGAGCGTGTCGATGATCAGCGTCGACTTGCCGCCGCCCGACACGCCGGTGATGCAGGTGAACAGGCCGAGCGGGATGTCGACCGTGACGTCCTTGAGGTTGTTGCCGCGGGCGCCGACGATCTTTAGCGAGCGGCCCTTCTGCGGCTTGCGGCGCTTCAGCGGGACAGGGACGCTCATCTCGCCGGTGAGGTATTTGCCGGTGAGCGAGTTCGGGTCGTCCAAAATGTCCTGCGGCGTGCCCTTGGCGACGATCTCGCCGCCATGGATGCCGGCGCCGGGGCCGACATCGACGACATAATCGGCGGTCATGATCGCGTCCTCGTCATGCTCGACGACGATCACGGTGTTGCCGAGGTCGCGCAGGCGGCGCAGCGTGCCGAGCAGGCGCTCATTGTCGCGCTGGTGCAGGCCGATCGAGGGCTCGTCGAGCACATAGAGCACGCCGGTGAGGCCCGAACCGATCTGCGACGCCAGCCGGATGCGTTGGCTCTCGCCGCCCGACAGTGTGCGCGAGCCCCGCGCCAGCGTCAGGTATTCGAGGCCGACATCGAGCAGGAAGGTCAGCCGGTCGCGGATTTCTTTCAGGATGCGCGGGGCGATCTCGTTCTGCTTGTGCGAGAGGCGCGAGGGCAGGGCGCTGACCCAGGCGAGCGCGTCCTTGACCGAGAGCTGCGAGATCTCGCCGATATGGCGCATGTCGATCTTGACCGCCAGCGCCTCGGGCTTGAGCCGGAAGCCGGCGCAGGCGGCGCAGGGCGTCTCCGACATGAAGCGGCCGATCTCCTCGCGGGCCCAGTCGCTCTCGGTCTCCTTCCAGCGCCGCTCCATATTGGTGATCACGCCCTCGAAGGGCTTCTTCACCTCATAGGCACGCAGGCCGTCGTTGTAGGCCATGCGCACCGCCTCGGTGCCGGTGCCGAACAGGATCGCGTCGCGGGCGCTCTGCGGCAGCTCGCTCCAGGGCTTGGTGGTCGAGAAGCCGAAATGCTTGGCAAGCGCATCGAGCGTCTGGCCGTAATAGGGCGAGGTCGACTTGGCCCAGGGCGCGATCGCGCCCTTCTTCAGGCTGAGCCCATGATCCGGGACGATCATCTCGGGATCGATCCGCATCTCGTGGCCGAGGCCGTCGCAGACCGGGCAGGCGCCGAACGGGTTGTTGAACGAGAACAGCCGGGGCTCGATCTCGGGGATGGTGAAGCCGGAGACCGGGCAGGCGAACTTGGAGGAGAAGGTGACGCGGCGAGCCTCGCCGTTCTCCTGCTTCTCGTCGGCATATTCGAAGACGGCGATGCCGTCGGCGAGGTCGAGCGCCTGCTCCAGCGAGTCGGCGAGGCGGGCGCCGAGATCGGGACGGATGACGATGCGGTCGACCACCACGTCGATGTCGTGCTTGAACTTCTTGTCGAGAACAGGCGCATCCGGGATCTCGTAGAACTCGCCATTGACCTTGACGCGCTGGAAGCCGCGCTTCAGCCAGTCGGCCATCTCCTTGCGGAACTCGCCCTTGCGGCCGCGGACGACGGGCGCCAGCAGGTAGCCGCGGGTCTTCTCCGGTAGTTCGACCAGCCGGTCGACCATCTGCTGCACGGTCTGGCTCTCGATCGGCAGGCCGGTCGCCGGCGAATAGGGGATGCCGGTCCGCGCCCAGAGCAGGCGCATATAGTCGTGGATCTCGGTGACCGTGCCGACCGTCGAGCGCGGGTTCTTCGAGGTCGTCTTCTGCTCGATTGAGATCGCCGGCGAGAGCCCGTCGATCTGGTCGACATCGGGCTTCTGCATCATCTCGAGGAACTGGCGGGCATAGGCCGAGAGCGACTCGACATAACGGCGCTGGCCCTCCGCATAGATCGTGTCGAAGGCGAGCGAGGACTTGCCCGAGCCGGACAGCCCGGTGAATACCACCAGCTTGTCGCGCGGAATCGCGAGATCGACATTCTTCAGATTGTGCTCGCGCGCGCCGCGCACGGAGATGACGCGGGCGTTCGGATCGGCCGCACGGTTGCGGTCGAACATGTCTTCCAGCGTCGCGGCCTGTTCGGCGAGCGTGGTCTTGCGAGCCATGGTGGTGTCCGAATTGAGCTAAGCCGTACAGATAGGGCAATCGCCGTGCCGTGCCAGTGCGGCCGGGCGGGAGGCCGGCATGAGTAGCACGCAACCGCGGATGTTGCCGCATTGTTCCGGTGCGGTGTGCTGACAGCGGTTGTCAGGAGCGTGGCAGGCTGCGGAAGCGCTGCCGGAGCAGGATCGCTGCGACGAGCATGGCGAGCGCCAGCACCCCGGAGAGGATCAGCGCCGCCGAGGCTCCGTAACGCTCGATAAGCAGCGCATAGCCGAGCGGCGCAGCGGCCGAGAGGAAGAAGCCCGGCGCCAGCAGGCGGCCGACATAGGCGCCATAGCTCCTGGGATCGAACAGCATCAGCGGCAGCGTGCCGCGCGTGATCGTCAGCACGCCATTGCCGGCACCATAGGCAAAGGCGAAAGCGAGTGCCGCGATGGCGCTCGCCCCGCCGGCGAGGCCGACGACGAAGCAGAGCGGCAGCACCAGGCAGGCGACGAGGTTGAGGTCGAACGGGCTGGTGCGGGAGCCGAACAGCACCTCGCCGAGCCGCGCCAGCGACTGGCCGATGCCGCGCGTCGCGCCGATCCAGACCGCAGCAGCGGCGGGCAGGCCGAGCCCGGCGAGGATGCCGATCATATGCGCCGACATGCCGGCGTTGAGGATGCCGGCGAAGGTGACGATCAGCGCGTACAAGATGCCGGCGAAGCGGGTATCCGCCGGGCTGAGTGTGGTGCTGGGTTTCGCTGTGGCCGCACTGGGCAAAGGCCGTGCCGAGCCGGCCGGCAGCGTCAGGTGCAAGGGCAAAGTGAGCAGCGCGAAGCCGGCATAGGCGATGAGCGCGCCGCGCCAGCCGAATTGCTCGGCGAGCGCATGGCCGAGGGGCCAGAACACCGTCGAAGCGAGGCCTCCGAGCAAAGTGATCTGCGCGATCGGCCGTCGCGCCGCGCTGCCGCCGATATAGGCGAGCGCGGCGAAGGCGGCGTCGTAGAGCGTGAGCCGCATGGCGAGGCCGAGGCAGACCCAGGCGGCATAGTAGGCAGGAATCGTCTGCGCAAAGGCGAGGCCGAGGCAGCCGGCGGCGGTGAGCAGCGACCCGGCGCACATCACCGCCCTGCCGCCATGGCGGTCGATCAATCGGCCGACCGCGCCGGAGGTCAGCCCCATCACCAGCAGGCCGGCCGAGAGTCCGCCATGGATGATCGCCTGCGACCAGCCGAGTTCGGCTGCGATCCGCTCGCCGAAGGCGCCGACCAGATAATAGGAGATACCCCAGGAGATGAGCTGCGCCAGCCCGAGGCAGAAGACGGTGCTGCGAGGGATCATGTGGGGCTCATCGGCGGTTGGTCCTGGACAACCGCGGCGGAGGGGAGGCGCCTCCCTTCCCCCCTTGCGGGGAAGGGTATGGGGATGGGGGCGGCCGACCGGGTACAACGCTGCTTGTACTGGCCGGCGGGATTGATCTGTAAGCGGGTCACTTTGACTTTTCGCCCCCACCCCTACCCCTCCCCACAAGGGGGAGGGGTTAGCGTCTCGCATGCTTTCGCGGAGGAACCTCCTCCGGGGATCAGGCATAGATCCCGGATCTCCGCTTCGCTGCGTCCGGGATGACCCGAGCTTGGGGCTCGATGGCACTACCTCGCCCCGCTGGGCAGCGTCTCGTCGCCGGGGCCGAGGCTGCGCTGCATCAGGACAGCGTCGACCCAGCGGCCGAACTTGAAGCCGGTCGAGCGCAAGGTACCGACGGGCTCGAAACCGAAGCGGCGGTGCAGGCCTATCGAGCCGGCATTGCCGCTGTCCCCGATATTGGCGAGCATCTGGCGCCAGGGGCCGGCCTCGCACCGGTCGATCAGTGCGCCGAGCAAGGTCGAGCCGATCTTGCGGCCGCCAAGACCGTCGGCGACATAGATCGAGTCCTCGATGGTGTGGCGATAGGCCGGGCGAGGGCGATAGGCCGTCGCATAGCTGTAGCCGACGATCCGGCCATCGAGCTCGGCCGCAAGATAGGGCAGGCCGAGCCCCAGCACCGCCTGCCGGCGTGCCAGCATTTCATCGACGCTCGGCGGTGTCTCCTCGAAGCTGGCGAGGCCGTGCAGGACGTGGTGGGTGTAGATCGCCTGGATCGCGCCCATGTCCGCCTCTTGCGCATCGCGGACAAGGATGAGCGGCGCCACGCCGGCGAATTCAGAGATCGTCATCGTCATCGCTCCGGCCCGGCAGGGCCGCCTTTCCATCTTGTCACGCCGATATCGGCGTGACGGCAAAAATCTCTTTCAGCCCTCATCCTGAGGAGCAGCCGCAGGCTGCGTCTCGAAGGATGCTCCAGATGGTTCTGGAAATATCTGAACCATCCTTCGAGACGCCGCTACGCGGCTCCTCAGGATGAGGGTTAGAGGAACGGGCTCGAAATATCCCCGCGTCTCGCCACGGCCGGGTTCAGCCGCGAGGCCAGCTTGCGCTTTGCCGTCTCATAAATGAAGCTTCTCGGAATTATGCAGAGCATAAGAGATTCTTTGAGATGCGTGACCTCCGCCTTGACCAGCTCGACAGCTTCCGCCAGGTCATCGCGCTCGGCAGCTTTTCGGCGGCGGCCGAGAGACTGGGCCTCAGCCAGCCAGCGGTCAGCCTGCAGATCCGCGAGCTCGAGCGCCGGCTCGGCACGCTGCTGATCGAGCGGGTCGGGCGCCGCGCCCAGCCAACGGCGGCGGGCGTCGAATTGCTCGACCATGCCGGGCGGATCGCGGCGGCGGTGGCGGCGGCGCGCGAAGCCATGGCGCGGCACGCGACCGGGGCCATGGGCCGTGTCCGGATCGGCACCGGGGCGACTGCCTGCATCTTCCTGTTGCCGCCGGTGTTGCGCGAACTGCGCCAGCGCCATCCGACACTGGAGATCACCGTCAGCACCGGCAACACCTCCGACATCGTCAAGGCGATCGAGGACAATCAGATCGATATCGGCCTGGTCTCGCTGCCGGCCGCCGGCCGCAGCCTCGATGTGACGCCGCTGCTGGAGGACGAGTTCGCGGTGATCGCGCCGCCGGACATGGAATTGCCGGCGCGGTTGACGCCGGAGGCGCTGGCGCGGCTGCCCGTGCTCCTGTTCGAGCCGGGCGGCATCACCCGGCGCATCGCCGACGAATGGTTCGCCCGCGCCGGCGTGACGCTGCGCCCGGTGATGTCGCTCGGCAGCGTCGAGGCGATCAAGCGGCTGGTCGGTGCCGGTCTCGGCTGCGCCATCCTGCCGGGCATGGCGGTGCGCGGCGAAAGCGACGGGCTGGTCGTGCGCTCCCTGTCGCCGCGCGTGCATCGCACGCTCGGCCTCGTCCTGCGCAAGGACAAGCCATTGCATCGCGGCCTGCGCGAGACGCTGAAGGCGCTGCGATCTCTCGGAACGTTGGCCGATCGCCATTCGGAACCAAAATCCTCATCCTGAGGAGCAGCCTTCAGGCTGCGTCTCGAAGGATGCTTCAGGAGGCTCCGGAACCAGCTGGACCATCCTTCGAGACGCCGCTTCGCGGCTCCTCAGGATGAGGGCTCAGTGTGTGATTGCGCTCGGCTTCACTGCGCTGCTGACAGGCCTGGTCAGGGCAGGAGCCTACCCGCCTGCTCTCCGGTGCAATCGCCGGAGTCCGAGACGCCCTTCAGGGCGGAACATTTCCCGGCCTTTTGCGGTTCGTGGACATGACCGATCGTCCGGGTGCACGATCGGGTACTGCAGCCAGCGGGGGATCTCACGATGAAAGCCGTTCTGCGAGGGGCCGCGCTGCTGCTCGGCCTTGGCCTGGCCGTTCCCGGTTTCGCCTGCGAGCTCGACCGCCCGCTGAAGATGGCGGGGCTCGACTATGATTCTGCCGCCTTCCACACCGCCGTCGCCAGCGCCATCGCCGAGAAGGGCTTCGGCTGCAAGGTCGAACGCGTTCCGGGCGTGATCGCGCCGCTGGTCAACGGCCTCGGCCGCGGCGATGTCGACATCGTCATGGAGATATGGCTGGCGAACCCGGTCGAGGCCTGGGTCAAGGAGGCCGCCGCCGGCAAGGTCGAGCCGCTCGGCACGACATTCCCCGATGCCAACGAAGGCTGGTTCGTGCCGCGCTATCTGGTCTCCGGCGCTGACGCCAAGGCGCCCGAGCTGAAATCGGTGCAGGACCTCAAGCGCTACAAGGACCTGTTCGCCGACCCCGACGAGCCCGGCAAGGGGCGCTTCTACAATTGCGTGGCGGGCTGGGTCTGCGAGGGCATCAACAGCAAGAAGCTCGTCGCCTATGGGCTGGCCGGGGATTTCAACAATCTCCGCGGCGGCTCCGGCGAGGCGATCGTCGCCGCCGTCGAATCCGCCCTGAAGCGCAAGCGGCCGGTCGTGTTCTATTATTGGGGGCCGAGCTGGCTGCTCGGTGCCTATGATCTGGTCAAGCTCGACGAGCCGGCCTTCGATCAAGCGATCTGGGACGAGCTCAAGGCCAGCGATGCGCCCAAGCGCGCCAGCGCCTATCCGGTGAGCCGGGTCGTCATCGGCGCCAATATCGAGCTCGCGAAGAAGGCGCCGCAGCTCGCCGGCTTCTTCAGGAAGTACACCACAACCAGCGAGCTGACCTCCAGGATGCTCGCCGAGGCACGTGAGAAGGGCCAGTCGCCGGAGCAGCAGGCGCTCGTCTTCCTGAAGACGCAGCCCGATGTCTGGAAGGCGTGGCTGCCGGCCGATGTCGCCAGCAAGGTCGCGTCCGGCCTGTGACTCCGGACTGGCTGCCGGATTTTGGCAAGGCACTGCAAAGGCTGGTCAACCAGGCGGTCAATGCCGTCGTCACAGGCTATGGCGACGATCTCGACGGCTTCAGCAGGCTGCTGACGGCGCCGGTACGCGCCGTCGAGACGGCTCTGCTTCACATCCCCGTGCCGGTTTTCGTTCTGGCTGTGGCCGCAGGTGCCTGGCTCTCGAGGCGCGAGGTCGGTTTCGCGCTCGCGATGGCGGTCCTCCCACTCGTCCTCGCTGGCCTCGGCCTCTGGACCGAAGCGATGCAGTCGCTCGCCCTCGTCACCGTCGCGGTGGTGCTGGTCGTCGTCCTCGGCCTGCCGCTCGGCATCGCCGCGGCGCGCCTGCCACGGCTCGGGCGGGTGCTCGCGCCCGTCTACGACCTGATGCAGACCATTCCGAGCTTCGTCTACCTGATCCCGGTGGCGATGCTGCTCGGGCTGGGACGTGCGCCGGCGCTGCTCGCGACCTTGATCTACGCCCTGCCGCCCTTCGCACGCCTGACCGAGCTCGGCTTGCGCGGCATCGATATCGGCATGGTTCAGGCCGCCCAGGCACTCGGCCTTCGCCCGCGGCAGACGCTTCTGCTCATCGAATTGCCGCTGGCGCGGCCGGTCATCCTGCAAGGTCTCAACCAGGCGATCATGCTGGCGCTCGCCATGGTGGTGGTCGCCTCGATGATCGGGGCGAAAGGGCTGGGTGAAGTCGTGCTGCTCGGCCTGCAGCGTGCCGATCCGGGCCTTGGTTTCGTCGGCGGGCTTGCGATCGTCGCGCTCGCGATCCTGCTCGACCGCATGGCACAGGCGATTCTGGGGGAACGGCGGCCGCCAGCGTGAGCGGAGGCTGCTGACGGATTCGGTCAGTCGCCCGGTTGCGCCCTGCTTGGCGCTTGGGCACGGTGCCGGCCGAAACGAGAGGGCGCTGCCATGTACGGATTGATCGGGAAGATGCGAGCCAAGCCCGGCGAGCGTGACGCGCTGATCGGCTACATCCTCGAGAGCAGCGGCACCATGCCCGGCTGCCTGAGCTATGTGGTCGCCCGCGATCCGGACGATGCCGACGCGATCTGGGTGACCGAGGTCTGGGATCGCGAGGAGAGCCACAAGGCCTCGCTCGCTCTGCCGGCCGTGCAGGCGGCGATCGCCAAGGCCAAGCCGATCATCGCCGGCTTCGACAGCCATGTCGTCACAGAGCCGGTCGGCGGGTTCGGGCTGGTGAAGGGCTGAGGGCAGCGGTCACACCAGCAGCCGCCTTCCGCTCGCCGGCCGCACGGTCTAAGACCCTCGCGACCGAGCCGAGAGCCTGCCATGACCCAATCCGCCTTGAGCAAACTCACCATCCTGCCGACGACGGCGGCGCTGGCCGGCCGGGTGATGCCGCCTGGCTCGAAATCGATCACCAACCGGGCGTTGCTGGTCGCGGCGTTGGCGAAGGGCACGAGCCGGCTCAGCGGCGCGCTGAAGAGCGACGACACCCGCTATATGGCGCAGGCGCTCAGGGACATGGGCGTCGAGATCGCCGAGCCCGACGAAACCAGCTTCATCGTCACCAGCGACGGCCGGCTGCGGGCGCCCAAAGCGCCGCTCTTCCTTGGCAATGCCGGCACGGCGACCCGCTTCCTGACGGCGGCGGCGGCGCTGGTCGACGGCCCGGTCGTCGTCGATGGCGACGAGCATATGCGCAAGCGGCCGATCCTGCCGCTGGTCGAAGCGCTTACCCGGCTCGGCGTCGCGATCAGCGCGCCGAGCGGCTGTCCGCCGGTCGCGATCGAGGGCCAGGGCGGTTTCGATGGGGGGCTGGTCGAGGTCGATGGCGGCCTCTCAAGCCAATACGTCTCGGCGCTGCTGATGGCCGGCGCCTGCGCGCGAAATCCGGTCGATGTCGTGCTGACCGGCCAGGAGATCGGCGCGCGCGGCTATGTCGACCTGACGCTGGCGACGATGCGCGCCTTTGGGGCCGAGGTGTCCGAGCCGGCGGGCGGCGGCTGGCGGATCGCGCCGACCGGCTACACTGCGACCGACTACCTGATCGAGCCGGACGCTTCGGCCGCGACCTATCTCTGGGCGGCGGAAGTGCTGACCGGCGGCGCGATCGATCTCGGCGTGCCGGCGGATGCCTTCACCCAGCCCGACGCCAAGGCGCATGCGCTGATCGCCGCCTTCCCGAACCTGCCGGCTGAGATCGACGGCTCGCAGATGCAGGACGCGGTGCCGACGCTGGCCGTGCTCGCCGCCTTCAACCGGACGCCGGTACGCTTCACCGGTATCGCCAACCTGCGCGTCAAGGAATGCGACCGGGTCGCGGCGTTGTCGCAGGGGCTGTCACGTATCCGTCCGGGTCTAGGCGTGGAGGAGGGCGACGATCTCCTCGTCGCCTCGGATCCGGCGCTGGCCGGCCAGACGCTTCCCGCCGAGATCGATACTTTCGCCGATCACCGCATCGCCATGAGCTTCGCGCTGGCGGGGCTGAAGATCGGTGGCATCACCATCCTCGACCCTGGCTGCGTGGCGAAGACCTATCCGGATTACTGGCGCGCGCTCGGCTCGCTCGGCGTGCGCTTCGAGGGCGAAGTGCCGTAGGGCCAGACTAAAACAAACGCTGGGATCCATCATGGAGCACGAAGCCCATGATGGATCCCGGCGCGCACCGCTCTCGCGGCTCGTCCGGAATGACGCCCGGTCTCGCCGGGCAGTCGTCCTAGAACGGGATGTCGTCGTCGAGATGGCTCGACGAGCGCGAACCGCCGCTGCTGCTGCCGCCGCTCGCCATCGCCGGCTGGCGTGAGCCGCCGCCGACCGGGCTCGACCGGCCGAAGGAACCGCTACCGCCCGACGAACCTTCGTCGCCATAGCCGCCACCGCCACCGGCCTCGTCACCGCCCTGGCCGCGGCTGTCGAGGATGGTGAGCTCGCCGCGGAAACGCTGCAGCACGATCTCGGTGGTGTACTTCTCGACGCCCTGCTGGTCCTGCCATTTGCGGGTCTGCAGCTGGCCCTCGATGTAAATCTTCGAGCCCTTCTTCAGATATTGCTCGGCGACCTTGGCGAGGTTCTCGTTGAAGATCACCACGGAGTGCCATTCGGTGCGCTCCTTGCGCTCGCCCGACTGCTTGTCGCGCCAGGTTTCCGAGGTGGCGATCCTGAGATTGACCACCGGCTCGCCGCTGCCGAGGCGCCGCACCTCGGGGTCGCGCCCGAGATTGCCGACCAGAATGACCTTGTTGACGCTACCAGCCATGACAGGCTCCGTTTCCTGCGCACTTCACTACAAACCCGGCCGATCGACCGGAGCCGGACCCTAGCCGGCCATGCGGGCACTATCAATGATGTTCATGTTTTGTTCAAGGTCTTTCCGAGGTTTGTCCCCGACAAAGATTCGAGCCCTTCGAAGGCCGGTGAGCGGAGTTGGCTATAGGCCGTCGGCCGAGCTTGCTGCGAGGCACGACCACCGGCGCGGTCTCAATAGCCGAACTGCTCGCGCAGGATGCGTTCGTCCAGGCTGTGGCCGGGATCGTGCAGCATGACGAGGTCGAGCGAGCGATCGATCGCGATCGAGACCGAGACGACATTGTCGATCTGGGTATGGTCGGCGACGGCGCTGACCGGGCGCTTGTCGGCCTCCATGACCGCGATCGTCACCTTGGCATGGTCGGGCAGCAGCGCCCCCGCGCCAGCGCCGCGGCCGGAAGGGCGAAAGCGGGGTCAGCGCCAGCAACGGCGCGTCGAGCGGCAGGATCGGGCCGTTGGCCGAGAGATTGTAGGCGGTCGAGCCGGCTGGGGTCGCGAGCAGCACGCCATCGGCGACGAGCTCGGACAGGCGCACCTGCCCATCGACAGAGAGCCGCAGCTTCGCCGCCTGATAGGAACGGCGGAACAGCGAGACCTCGTTGATCGCGCGCGCCTCGACCCGCTTGCCGTTGCAGTCGACCGCCGTCATCGTCAGCGGGTGGACGACGCTGCGGTGCGCCGCCTCGAGCCGCTGGCGCAGGCCGCGCTCGCGGAACTCGTTCATCAGGAAGCCGACCGAGCCGCGGTTGATGCCGTAGATCGGCTTGGCGGTACCCATGAAGCGATGCAGCGTCTGCAGCATCAGCCCATCGCCGCCGAGCGCGACGACCACCTCGGCCTCAGCCGGATCGGCGTCGCCATAGCGCTCGACCAGCTTCAGCCGCGCGGCTTGGGCCTCGGCGGTGTCGCTGGCGACGAAGGAGATGGCGGCGAAGCGCTCGGTCATCGCTGGTATCCGATAGGCATGATGCGAACCGGTCTAGCACGCTGGTGGGGCTGATCGCGAGCCGCCCGGAAGCGGGGCGCAAAAAAGAAAGGCCGAGGCGCGTGCCCCGGCCTTTCTCCAGTAGATGGCGCGAGGGTCTCAGACCGCGCTGCTCCACTGCACCGGTACAAGCTCGAAACCATTGCCCGCCTTGGCGATATGCCCCGTGGCCGGGAAGGGGGCGTGGTAGAAGCAGACCTGCATCTTGTCGGCCACGGCCATGTCGAGCAGCTTGCGGCGGGTCGCGGCTGCCTGAGGGCCGTCCATGTCGAACACGGCCGACCAGTCGGGATTGCGCACGAACAGGGCCGGGTGATTGGTGGTGTCCGACATCACCATCAGCTTGCCGCTGCCGGAGGAGACGGCATAGACGGTGTGGCCCGGCGTATGGCCAGGCGCGGCGATCGCGGTCACGCCCGGCAGGATTTCCTTGCCGGCCTCGTATTGCTTCACATCCTTGGCAACCGGGCCGAAGACGCGGCGCACGCCGGCGAAAGCCCCCTTCATCGCCTCGGGGGCGGCGTTCATCTTGGCGTCGTCCATCCAGAACGCCCATTCGGCCGCCGGCACCATGACCTCGGCGTTCGGGAACACGGCGGTGCCGTCCTTCAGCCGGAAGCCGTTGATGTGGTCGCCGTGGAAATGGCTGAAGACCACGGTCGAGACGTTCTTCGGGTCGAGCCCGGCTGCCTGGAAGTTCTTCATCCAGGCGCCCGAGGTCGGCGCGCCGGAATCGCCGTTGCCGGTGTCGATCAGGGTGAGCTTGTCGCCGATCTGCAGCGCCAGCGTGGTGAAGGTGATCGAGAGCGCGTCAGCCGGGAGATAGGCCTGCTCCATTGCCTTCTTGACGTCGGCGAGCTCGGCATTGCGGACGAAGCCTTCCAGGGGGCGCTTGGCGAAGCCGTCGTTCAGGGCGGTGACGGTGATGTCGCCGACCTTGTAGCGATAGAAACCCGGATTCTGGTTCAAGGCAGCTCCTTGCGCGTGGGCCGGCGCGATGCCGGCGGGCAGGTCGAGCGCGGCTGCAGTGGCGAGCACACCGGCCCCCGCCATCACGGTGCGGCGCGAGGGTTCGAAACGGGCCATGATCAGGCTCCAACAACGAGAAGGGCACGACCTCCCCCGGATGGCGCCCCGCCAGCCGGCATCATGCCCTGGGCCTCGGCTCGGCCCAGGGTCAAACTAGCTGTCGCGACAATGCCTTCAACCCTCGTGTGGTTGCCATGGGTCAACTTTCCGTGAGCCTGCCGCTCCTGCCGGGGCTTCAGCCAGGCTGGTTGACTCAAGTTGTCCGGTGAATCGGCTTCGCCTTTGAAATGGAAACTCTTTTTAGCGCTCGGTCTGCGTGCTCGGCTGATCGGCGCGGCTCCTGGCAAAGGCCTTGAGCAGAGCGGCACAGAGCGCGAGCGAGGCCAGGGCGCCCTGGCCCGAGCAACCGGCGACCAGCGCCTCGAAGGTCTGCTCCTCGGTGGCGACCGATTGCAGGCTCCAGTTCCACTCCGGTGCCTTCTGCCGGATGATGCTGACCGCGACGTCGATCTCGGCGCTGACCCGGCCGATCGCCTTCCAGAGCGAGCCCTGCTGGTAAATGCCGCCGGGCGGGGTGCGCGGGGCGAGCAGGTTGGTCGGCTTGCGGCGCACGGTGAAGCCGAGCGCCTCATAGATGTCGGCGTCGAGATTGCGGTCGGGACGACCGGTGTGCTCGCAGCGTTGCGCGAGGGCGAGCAATTGGTCGCGCTGGTCGGCAGAAGTCATCGCTCGGCAGGCTCCGATCGTCTCCGTCGCGGCGGCATGCCTTAGCAAGCGACAGGCCACAGGGATCAGGGTGGTGCCGGCGGAGAGGATCGAACTCCCGACCTTCGGTTTACAAAACCGCTGCACTACCGCTGTGCTACGCCGGCCCTTGCGCTGCGGTATCAGGCTGATGCGGCGAGGGCAAGATCGGCGCTCGGCAGGCCGCAGCCGAAGCGATCGGGCAGGACCTCCAATCCGGGATTTTGTCCGATCTTCGGGCTGAGCCCGAATGCTGCGACCGATCTGCAACACTGCGCCTGTTCGTCACGGTCTCAAAAGCGATTCATTGCGCCAGCAGCGCCGTGACGTAAGTTGCGCCACGGCCGGGGTGGAAAACGTGCAGGACATATCGAGGACAAGCGCGAGTCGGGAGTTGCTCGCGCTGCGGTACCCTGGTTCCATCGAGGTGCGCGCGGCCGCTGTCCTGCTCGTTGGTGGGCGGGCCGCGTGGCGGCGTTCGGCAATCTTGACACTGGCGGCAGGGCTCGCGCTCGTCGCCGCGACTTCGCTGGCCGACGCCCAGTCGGTGACCGGAACGGGCGATCTCAATCCGGGCATTCCAGCGCCGCCGCTTGCCAGTTGGAATTTGTCGGGCAGTACGCTCCTTGTCGGGAACGGTGGCACAGGCAGCATCACCATTTCGAGTGGTGGCAGCGTCAGCAGCAACTCTGGCGCGCTCGGCTTCGTTTCCGGTAGCAACGGCACGGCGACGGTCACCGGCGCCGGCTCCAGCTGGACCAATGCGGCTGACATCCTCATCGGGCTCTGGGGCACAGGCAGCCTGATCGTCGCCGATCGCGGTGGTGTTTCCAGCGCGAACGGCTCTGTCGGGCTTGTTGCTGGCGGTGTCGGCACGGTGACAGTGACCGGCGTCGGCTCAGCCTGGACCAATAGCGGCATTCTCACTGTCGGGAGTTCCGGCACCGGGACGTTGACCATCGCGGCTGGCGGCAGCGTCACCAGCGTCTCCGGCTATATTGGCCGTTCGGCTGGCGCCAACGGCGCGGTGACGGTGACCGGCGCCGGCTCCAACTGGCGCAATTCGGGCACCCTCAGTATCGCGAACAATGGCGGGACCGGCAGCCTGACCATCGCCGCGGGCGGTGAGGTCAGGACGCAAACAACATCGATGGCCAACGCCCTCGCATCGAACGGCACACTCAATCTGCTCGGCGACGCCGCAAGCGGTCGCGGCGTGCTCGAAACCAATCAGATCTCCAAGGGCCTCGGCACCGCCACCCTCAATCTGAACGGCGGCATCCTGCGCGCGAGGGCCGACCGGAGTAATTTCCTGTCCGGCTTTTCGGCGCTGACCATTGGCGCGAACGGCGCCTTTTTCGACACCAACGGCTTCGTCATCGGCGTGGCGACCAGTTTCGACGGCAGCGGCGGGTTGACCAAGCAGGGCGCCGGGCAATTGAGCTTGTCGGGTACGAACACCTATTCCGGGGCGACGACGGTCGCGGCTGGTTCGCTCGACATCGCCGGCTCGCAGGCGATGTCGGCGGCGTCCGACTACACCATCGCGAGCGGCGCAGGGCTGGCGATCAACGGTACGCTGGGCACCGTCACAGCGGGGTCGATCGCGGGCGCCGGCACGGTCCAGATCGGTTCCGGGACAACGTTGAAGGCCGGCAGCAGCAATGCCTCGACGACCTTCTCGGGTGTGATCAGCGGCAGTGGCGGACTCGACAAGGCCGGAACCGGCCAGCTGACCCTGTCGGGCGCCAACACCCATGTCGGTGGCACGACGATCTCCGACGGCAAGCTCTCGATCTCAGCCGACGCGAATCTCGGCGATGTCTCGGGGGCACTGACCCTGAATGGCGGTGTGCTGCAGGTGACCGGCACGGCGCTGACCAGCCTCTCGCGGAGCATTTTCTTTGGCGCCAATGGCGGCGGCTTCGATATCGCCGATGCCGGCAACACCTTCATCGTGTCGCAGTCCTTCTCCGGCTCCGGTTCCTTCGAGAAGTCGGGTGCCGGCACGCTGACGCTGACGGGCGCGAACACGTACACGGGCGGCACGACGATTTTGGGCGGCAAGCTGTCGGTGTCGTCCAACGGCAATCTCGGCGATGCGGCGGGCGGGCTGACGCTGGTTGGTGGTACGCTGCAGGTGACGAACAGCATCACCCTGGCGCGGACGGTGACGCTGTCGGGCAGCGGCGGCGGGATCGAGGTCGATGCCGGCCGCGGCGTGCTCTGGACCGGCGCCATCACCGGCACGGGCGGGCTGAGCAAGAGCGGCGGTGGTACGCTCGCCCTGCAGAACACCAGCACCTACTCAGGCGATACGCTGGTCGAGGCCGGAACGCTGGTCGGCAGCTCGTCGACGGCGTTCTCGGCGAGCTCGAATTTCATTGTTTCAGCCGGCGCGACGCTCGAAGTCAGTGACGTGCCGGGAATCGTTGCCACGGTCGGCTCGCTCGCCGGCGCCGGCGCCGTCCAGCTCGGCTCCGGCGCAACGCTGAAGGCCGGCGCGACCAACGCCTCGACCATCTTTTCCGGGGTGATCAGCGGCAATGGCGCGCTCGACAAGACCGGCACCGGCACGCTGACGCTGACCGGCACGAACACCTACACCGGCGGTACGACAGTGTCGGGTGGCAAGCTCGTGGTGAACGGCTCGATCACCGGCGCGGTGACGCTTAGTGGCGGCGCGCTCGGCGGCTCCGGCACAGTCGGCGAGCTGGCGGTCGTGAGCGGTGGGACGGTCGCGCCGGGCAACTCGATCGGGACACTCAAGGTCTCGGGCAACGTCGCTTTCGCCTCGGGCTCGACCTACCAGGTCGAGGTCAACGCCGCCGGCCAGAGCGACAGGATCGTCGCTTCGGGCGCGGCGACGCTCAACGGTGGGAGGGTCGAGGTCCTGGCCGAGAACGGCAACTACGCGGCCTCGACCACCTACACCATTCTGACCGCTGCGGGCGGCGTGACCGGCCGCTTCGCCGATGCGACCTCGAATCTGGTCTTCCTGGAGCCGTCGCTCGTCTATGACAGCAACAATGTTGTTCTGACGATGACCCGCAACGCGACCAGCTTCGGTCCGGAAGGCGGTGCGGCAGGCGATTCCGTTGCCGCGACCCGCAACCAGGGCTTCATCGCCAATGCGGCTGAGCGTCTCGGTGCTGGCAATCCGGTCTACGACACGCTGCTCTCGGGCACGGCGGCCGAGGCCCGTGCCGGCTTCGACCTGCTCTCGGGCGAGGCGCATGCTCAGGCCGTCAGCGTCATGATCGACGAGAGCCGGCTGGTGCGCGAGACCATCCTCAACCGCCTGCGCGGGCCGCTGCTGACCGCTCCGGCAGGGCAGGTCGCGGCCGCCTTCAGCGCCGACCTGCCCGGCCGCAGGGGCGCGGTGCTGATGAACGCGCCGCAGCCGCGCTACGCCCTCTGGGGCGAGGCGTTCGGCGGCGCCGGCAACAGCGACGCCGACGGCAATGCCGCGAGCCAGTCGCGCCGCACGGGTGGCGCCCTGCTCGGCGCCGATCTGATGCTCTACGACGCGCCCGGCTCGTCACTGAAGGTCGGCGTCGCCGGCGGCTACAGCCAGTCGCGATTCGACCTCGACGCCCGCCGCTCATCCGGCAAGCTGGAGAGCGGCCATGCCGCGCTCTATGCCGGCGCCCGCTTCGGAGCCTTACGTCTCGACGCCGGCCTGGCCTATAGCTGGAGCGAGAGCGACATCCGCCGCCAGGTCCAGATCCGCGGCTTTGGCGACAGCCTGCGCCTGCAGCGCCCGGGCGCAGTGGCGCAGGGCTTCGCCGAGCTCGGCTATGGCTTTGCCTTCCAGGGCTTCGCGCTCGAACCCTTCGCGCAGCTCGCCCTGATCCGGGTCTCGACCGACGCCGGCACCGAGCAGGGTGGCGCCGCGGCACTGCGGGTGCTCTCCTCCGAGCAGGCCCTCGGCTTCAGCACGCTCGGCCTGCGCGCCGAGGCACAGATCGGAGCGATGCCGCTGTTCGCCCGCGCCATGCTCGGCTGGCGTCACGGCTTCGGCGAACTCACGCCGCAAGCCCGCACTGCCTTCGCGCTCGGCACCACCCCGGCCCGGGTCTTCGCCGCACCGATCGACCGCGACGCCCTCACCGCCGAGGCCGGGCTCGATTGGCGCATCTCCTCCGCCACCGCGCTCGGCCTGACCTATTCCGCCGCCATCGGCGAACGCTCACGCGACCACGCCCTCAAGGGCAGGGTCGAGATGAAGTTCTGACAAGGAGTGCCGGCCTGCCGGACATGGCGGCGTTCACCTCTCTGTAACCATCTAAGTCGATGCTTTTTCAAAAGCCTTGCCTGAGATGTGCCCATGCTGAGCCGCCGTTCGTTTACCTTGTCCTCCCTTTCGCTCCTCGCCCCCGGCCTGGCCGGCTGCGGCAGCGGAAGTATCGTGGCGCTGCCGGAGATATCTGCTCCGACCGGGCGCAGCCTGACGCGCACGCTGGCGCGCCCGAACTATGCTCAGGTCTACATCGAATATCCGGGCGAGCGCTTTCCGGTGCCGGCGATCGACTATGCCAGCATCGAGCCGCGCTATCTGCGCCAGACCGTCGAATTCCGCCGGGCCGAGCCCCCGGGCTCGATCGTCGTCGATCCCGGCTCCTATCATCTCTATTTCGTCGAATCGCAGGGCGTCGCGACGCGTTACGGCGTTGGCGTCGGCCGCGAGGGTTTCGGCTGGACGGGGGTGGCGAAGATCAACATGAAGCGGGACTGGCCTGATTGGGTGCCGCCGCAGGAGATGATCGAGCGCGATCCGCAGATCAGGGCCCAGCTCGAGCCGACGCCGCGCGGTCCCGGCGTCCGCGGCGGTGCAAAGAGCCCGCTCGGCGCACGTACGCTCTATCTCTTCGGCGAGGGGCGCGATCTCGGCTACCGCATCCACGGCACGACCGAGCCCTATACCGTCGGCACCAATGTCTCCTCGGGCTGCATCCGGATGATCAACCAGGACATCATCCACCTCTACGCCCGCGTCGCGCTGGGGACGCCGGTCACCGTGCTGCCTGTTTAGGCTGATGAAGGCATTCCGCGCTGCAGTCTGTCGCGGGCGGCGTGTGCATCTCCGGCGCAAATCCATCGCATTTCTCTATGGATTCCGACGATAAGAACTATTTGTGCGCTGTCCGACGTAGCCGCACAGTTTGATGGATCGCGGCGGTCATCGGGCGCGATCGACGGTCTTGAAACCTCGATTTCGTCCTGATTGGCACGCAAGGCGCACACATTGTCTCTCGCTCGAATGTGAGGGTGGCTCAAACCCATCAGATCAGCCGCTCCGGCTGGAACCGGTTCTACCTGTCTGGGCGCAGGCGAATGCCCAATCATCCGGGACGTTGGAGGGCGCATGTCCACTTCATCTATGATTGTCCGACTGCTGTTCTCGTCGGCTGTCTTGCTCGCCCCTGGCTGGGCCGCTGCCGAGCAACCCTCCAAGAATCTCGGTAACGTCATGCTTCTGGGTGACTCGATCACACAGGCTGCCGCCGGCAATCAGGGGTATCGCTACGGGCTCTGGAAGCGGCTCGTCGACGCCGGCTACCAGTTCGACTTCGTGGGATCGCTGCGCCATAATTTCGATGCGTCGAATACGTCATCGACCAGCGCGGTCACGACGTATCCCGATAACGCCGGCATGGCTTTCGACGCTGACAATGAAGGGCACTGGGGTTGGAAGACCTCCGACGTTCTGGGCCTTACTCAGCCGACGCGTACGCCGGGGACGGGCATCGGCAAGCTATCGGATTGGCTTGCCGCCTATACGCCTGATACGGCGATCGTCCTGCTCGGGGTCAACGATATTCGTATCGCGACCGGGGCGAGCGTCGCCGCTACCAAGGCGAACATGCAGGCGATCGTCGACGCGATTGTCGCCGACAACCCCAAGGTCAGGATCTATCTCTGTTCGGTCCTGCCAACGAAGCCGGACTTCGCCGATTTGCCGAAGATCGCGGAGCTGAACGAGGCGTATCGGGACCTCGTTAATCGAAACCCGGCCCTTCGCTACATCGATGTCGGTTCGCGCTTCGATCCGGCGCTTCATGCATACGATGGTGTGCACCCGAACCCGCAAGGGGAGCAGATCCTGGCCGAGGCGATCTTCGCTGCACTCGGCCGATAGCCATCCTCGTCGATCGATCGCGATGATCAGGGCGGAAACACAGAGCTCCCGGGAAGCGGAAAGCCTACCTGCGATAGGAGTGGTGCGATGGTGTCCCAGACACGACGAGACATGCTTGCTGGAGCAGCAGGCATCGGGGTGGTGACGTCACTCGGATTGAATCCGGGGCGGGCTGATTCCAGCAATCTCTTCCAGCTCGGGGTCGCCTCGGGCGATCCCTGGCCCGACAACATCGTCCTGTGGACCCGGCTCGTCCGTGATCCGCTCGCCGCCGATGGGGGCATGAGCGACGCCCCGATCGAGGTGAGCTGGGAGATGGCGCGGGACGAGCGCATGCAGGATCTGGTTCGATCCGGCGTCAGCTTGGCGATGCCGGACGTCGGGCATTCCGTGCATGTCGAAGTCGGCGGGCTCGAGCCCGGCCGCACCTACTGGTATCGCTTCAAGGCGGAACGGGCCGAAAGCCCGATCGGCCGCGCCAGAACCGCACCGGCACCGGGCAGCCAGGTCCAGCGCCTGCGCTTCGCTGCCGCCGCTTGCCAGCACTGGATGTACGGCAACTGGGCGGCCTATCACCGCATGATCGAGGACGACCTCGATTTCGTGCTGCATCTCGGCGACTATATCTACGAAGCGCCCTCGTCCAGCGCGGCTGCCGTCAAGCAGAAGGTCCGCGACGTCCCATTCGATGTACCGAAGACATTGGGCGACTATCGCCGGATGCACGCCTTGTACAAGGGCGACCCGGCGATCCGGGCGGCTCATGCGGCATTCCCATGGATCGCAATCTGGGACGATCACGACGTCGAGAACGACTATTCTGGCAGCCATGCGCCGGCCCGGCCCTCGAAGCTTGCCTTTCTCCAGCAGCGCGCCGCCGCCTATCAGGCCTATTGGGAGCACATGCCCTTACGCGGCGCGCAGCGGCCGCTCGGGCCGGACGCCTTGCTTTACCGACGCCTGGCATTCGGCGATCTGATCGATCTCGTGATGCTCGACGAGCGCCAGTATCGGTCGGCGCTTCCTTGTCCGCCGACACCGCCGCAGCTCGATCGGAGCCGCCTTGTTTCCGCTGCCGATTGCCCGGATGCGAGCGATCCTGCCCGCACCATGCTCGGCCTGGACCAGGAGAGCTGGCTGCGGCACTGCCTGGCGGAAGCGCCGCGCGCGCGCTGGCTGGTGCTCGGGCAGCAACTGATGTTCTCGCCCTTTGCCAGAAAGCTCGGTTCGGGGAGCGGTTTCGATACCGATGGCTGGAGCGGTTATGCTGCCGCCTACCAGCGGGCGGTCGATCTCATCGCCGCGCGCCCGCGCCGGGACACCGTGATACTTGGCGGCGACATCCACGGCTTCGTCGCATGCAACGTCACCCGCCGGGGCGACGATCTGCGTTCGGAACCGGTGGCGGCGCATGTCGTATGCGGCGCGATCAGCTCACGCCTCGGTGATCACGACAACTACGTTGCGTCGCTTCCGGACAATCCGCATATCCAGTTCGTCGATGCCCGGCGCCATGGCTATACGCGCTGCACCTTCGAACGCGACCGCGCCGTGTTCGAGTTCCGCGCCGTCGATGACGTCCGAAACCCGCAATCCGGCCTTGCGACCTTGGCGACGTTCGCGACGGAGTGGGGGACCGCCGGATTGCGGCGCGCCTGAGGAGGCGGCCTTTCATGAAAAAGCCCCGCCCTTGCGGGCGGGGCTCGTGGAACGGCTGAGCCGGTCCTGGCTGACGGATCAGCCGCCGTCGTGGGTCAGGATGTCGCGATCCTTGGTCTCGGGCACGAAGAGCATGCCGATGACGAAGGTCATCATCGCGATCACGATCGGGTACCAGAGGCCGTAGAAGATGTCGCCGGTGCCGGCCACCATGGCGAAGGAGGTCGCCGGGAGCAGGCCGCCGAACCAGCCATTGCCGATATGGTAGGGCAGCGACATGCCGGTGTAGCGGATGCGGGTCGGGAAGAGCTCGACCAGCGCCGCCGCGATCGGGCCGTAGACCATGGTCACGTAGATCACGAGCACGGTCAGGATCGCGATGATCGTCAGCGACTGCGCGCTGAACAACGCACCGAGGAAGCCGGTCTTGACGATGCGGGCATCGCCTGGCGCCGGATAGCCGGCCGCGATCGCTTCCTTGCCGATGTTGGCGGCGAAGGTGGCGTCGATCGCGACGTCCTTGCCGTTGACCGTGACCTTGGCAGGCGTGCCGGCGGGAGCCGGCGCCTGGGTGTACTGGATCGCCTGCGCGGCCAGCGTGCGGCGAGCGATGTCGCAGGGCTGGGTGAAGGTGCGCGAGCCGACCGGATCGAAGACCGAGCCGCAGGTGGCGGGATCGGCGACGACCTGGACCTTGACGTTCTCATGGGCCGCGGCGAGGCCGGGATTGGCCGCCTTGGTGAGAGCGCCGAATAGCGGGAAATAGGTCAGCGCCGCGATCAGGCAGCCGGCCAGGATGATCGGCTTGCGGCCGATCCTGTCGGACAGCGAACCGAAGACGATGAAGCCACCGGTGCCGAGGATGAGCGCCCAGGCGATCAGCACGTTCGAGGTGTAGAGATCGACCTTGAGGATGCTCTGGATGAAGAACAGGGCGTAGAACTGGCCAGTGTACCAGACCACCGCCTGGCCGGCGGTGAGGCCGAACAGCGCGAGCAGCGCGATCTTGGCGTTCTTCCACTGGCCGAAGGCTTCCCCGAGAGGCGCCTTCGAGCCCGTGCCTTCTTCCTTCATCTTCTGGAAGGCTGGCGATTCCTGCATTTGAAGCCGGATGTAGACCGAGATTCCGAGCAGGACGATCGAGGCCAGGAACGGAATGCGCCAGCCCCAGGCAGCGAACTCTGCCTCGCCCAGGACGGTGCGGATGCCGAGGATGACGATCAGCGAGAGCAGCAAGCCGAGCGTCGCCGTGGTCTGGATGAAGGAGGTGTAGAAGCCGCGCCGTCCCGGAGGAGCGTGCTCGGCGACATAGACCGCCGCGCCGCCATATTCGCCGCCGAGCGCCAGGCCCTGGAGCATGCGCAGCGCGATCAGGATCACCGGTGCGATCCAGCCGATGCTGTTGTAGCTCGGCAGCAGGCCGACCAGGAAGGTCGAGGCGCCCATGATCAGGATGGTGACGAGGAAGGTGTATTTGCGGCCGATCAGATCACCGAGCCGACCGAAGAACAGCGCGCCGAACGGGCGCACGAGGAAGCCGGCGGCAAAGGCGAGCAGGGCGAAGATGGCGCGCGTATTGGCGTCGAAGGCCGAGAAGAAATGCGCGCCGATCATCACGGCGAGCGAACCGTAGAGGTAGAAATCGTACCATTCGAAGACCGTGCCCAGCGAGGAGGCCAGAATGACCTTCTTTTCCTCTCTGGTCATCGGTCGTGGCCCTGCGGCCGCCGATGCATGTGCCATGCTCATGAAGCGCTCCCGTTTTTTTCGTTCCCCCAGGCGCCGCAGACCATCTGCTGCGCCCTCGTGCCGCCTTTCCGGCGGTTCTTCGCTTGGAGCCGGCGCTGGGCCGACTCAGGATAAAGGCCTTGGAAAAGCCAAGTTTGATGGGTTACGAATGCTGCCACCCCCGGGAATCTTCAACCGAGCACTTGGTCTTGCACCGAAAGGCGTAAGACGAAGGATTGAGCGTTCGGCCGGGCCGATGCGGCCCCATGACTCGCCATGGGCGAGCCGAGCGATTAACCTTCCGCTAACCATGTCGCGCCGTCCGGCCGCGAATGATGCAGGAGGTGTCGGTCATGAAATGCGATGCTGGCCTGCCGCTCGCCGCACTGTTCGCCGGGCTGTGTCTTGTCGCTTCCCCGGCTGCTGCGGCGCCGGGCTTCGCGGCGGCCCCGGCGTCCGGAGCATCGGCTCCCGCTCCACGGTTTGCGCCGATGCGGCCGATTGCGCGGCCCGGCCATGTCCATCGCCGCCATGCTGGATATTATGGTGGTGGCTATCCCGGCTTCTATGGCTGGCCCGCCGGCCAGCAGGCCGTGATCGTGCTGCCGGACGCCAGCGAGCCGCCGCCGGCGAAGGAGCCCTCGATACCCGTTGCGATCGGCATTCCGCGGCCGCCTGTGGCTGATCCGGTGCTCTACCGGATCGAAGAGCGTAACGGGCGCCCGGTCGTGCGGGTCATGCGCTTTGGCAGCGACGGCCGGGTGGCGCGTCGCTGAGCTGAGCTCTATCCGCGCCGGGTCGCGGCGTAGAGCGCGATCGCGGTGGCGTTCGAGACGTTGAGGCTCTTGATCGCGCCGGGCATGTCGAGCCGGGCGAGCTGGTCGCAGAGTTCGCGCGAGCGCTGGCGCAGGCCCTTGCCCTCGGCGCCCATCACCAATACGAGCGGGCGGCGCAAGGTGACCTCGTCGAGCGAGACGTCCCCTTCCGAATCGAAGCCGAGCCGCAGAAAACCGCGCTCGCCGAGCTTATCGAGCGCATCCCCCAGATTCTTAACTGCGATCAGCGGCACGTGTTCGAGCGCGCCGGAGGCCGATTTCGCCAGCACGCCCGTCGCTGCCGGCGAATGGCGGATGGTGACGATCACGGCGGCGACGGCGAAGGCGGCGGCCGAGCGCAGGATCGCCCCGACATTGTGCGGGTCGGTGATCTGGTCGAGCGCCAGCACGATCGCATCGTCCGGCAGGCTGTCGAGTTCGGGCGAGGGCAGGGGATCGCAGACGAGATAGAGCCCCTGATGCACCGCGTCGGGCGTCAGCAGCCGGTCGATCTGCGAGGGCCGGACCATTTCCGGTTCGATCGGCAATTTGCCGATCTCCTCGGCCAGGCGCTTCAGCGCGTTCTCGGTGGCGAGGAGTTTTCGGAAGCGCCGCTGCGGATTGCGCAGCGCCTCGATCACCGGATGGGCGCCGTAGAGGATCGCCTCGTCGATCTCGCCCGGCCGGTGCGGCGGCGGGCCGTCGCGATGCGGGCGGCCATGGCGACTCTGGGGACGGGGACGGGACGGGGCGGACATCATGGCTCCGGAAACGTGATGCCATGCCCTGCCATGGCGTGGCCGGCTTGGCCAGCCCGAAGGCCGGGACGAGGGATTTTCACTTGGTTCATTGCAAGGAGACTATGCCGATGACGAAACCGAATGAACGCCTGTTCGTGGTGACCGGCGGGCCCGGCGCCGGCAAGACGACGCTGCTCGCCGCGCTGGCCGCCGAAGGTCACCGGATTGCGCCGGAGGCGGGGCGGGCGATCATCCGCGACCAGCTCGCGATCGACGGACCGGCCTTGCCCTGGCGCGACCGGGGGCTGTTCGCCGAGCTGATGCTCGGCTTCGACATGCGCTCCCATGGCGAGGCGCAGACGAGCATGGCGGCGGTCTTTTTCGACCGCGGCATTCCCGACACCATCGGTTACCTGCGGCTCTGCGGGCTCGAGGTGCCGGGCCATCTCGACCGCGCGGCTCGCGCGTTCCGTTACGCTTCGATCGTCTTCGCCGCGCCGCCCTGGCGCGAGATTTACGCCCAGGATGCCGAACGCAAGCAGGATTTCGCCGAAGCCGAACGCACTTACGATGCAGTCACTGCAGCCTATCGCGAGCACGGCTACGAACTGGTGGAGCTCCCGCGTGTGAATGTTGAGAGGCGTGTCGCTTTCGTGCTGGAACGCGTGCGACGCCTTGCTTCCGATAGGTAAGTTTCCGCGCTAGGCTCGCCCCTTCGCCGCAGCTCCGGGAGGCGCGTCATGGCTGAGAGCTCCGAAGCCGGCACGATGCGCTCGGGCCGGACGCTGAACCATCTGGTGCCCGGGCGCGATTGCGGCGACTGCGTCGCCTGCTGCGAGGTGCTGCGCATCGTCGATCCGGAGGTCGGCAAGCCGGCCGGCGTGATGTGCCGCCATAACACCGGCAAGGGCTGCGGCATTCATGCGACGCGGCCGGATATCTGCCGGAGCTGGTTCTGCCTGTGGCGCCGCATCGATGCCATGCCGGACGAGGCGCGACCGGATCGTTGCGGTGTGATCTTCTGCCTGGAGGGAGATGAGGGACACGCGAATCCGTTCGCGCGCTTCTGCGTCGTGGCGCGGCCCGTTGCAGGCTCGCGGGCGCTGCGCAGCTCGCTGGTCAGGCAGGTCATCGCCATGTTCGCCCGCCAGGGAGAGCTGCCGGTCTGGGTGCACCGCCATGGTGTGCGCAGCCTGGTTCACCCGCCGCCCGATCTCGCCGACGCGATCGAGCGGCCGGAGGCGACGCCGTTCCAGGCCTTCGTCCCCGCTGCGCTCGCCTGGCGCAGGCGCCATCGCGCCAACTGGCCCCAGGGCTGAGCGGGGTACGAGTGCGATTGCTTGTCGCCAGATGGCTTTTTGGCGTTGACAGCCGGCTGACCTCTCCTCATAAGTCCGCCCGCGCCTGCCGCCCTTCACAAAAGTGAAACAGGCGGTTGCGGCCGACCTTCGGGTCAGCCTGCGGCAAGGCGGGGGGAATGTCCCGAGCGGCAAAGGGGGCGGACTGTAAATCCGCTGGCTATGCCTTCGCAGGTTCGAGTCCTGCTTCCCCCACCACCTTGCCTTTTGGCGCTGGTTTTCTCAGCCTTTCGGCGCCACGCCCGCACCCGACGTCAGGTGCGGGAGCAAACATTCGCCTTTGCTCGGCGCGTTATCGCAATGGCGGCGCGTAGAGGACGCCGCCCATGTTCCAGAGCTGGTTGAGGCCGCGCGGGATGGCGAGCTGCGAGCCGGTACCGAGATTGCGCTCGTAGATCTCGGCATAGTTTCCGGTCGCCTTGACCGCCCGGATCGCCCAGTTGGCGTCAAGGCCGAGCGCCTTGCCGAAATCCCCTTCGGCGCCGGTGAAGCGGCGCACATCCGGTTTCTGCGACTTCAGCGCCTCGTCGACATTGGCGGCCGCAATGCCGAGCTCCTCGGCGTTGACCAGTGCGAAGTTCACCCATTTCACCAGATTGAACCAGGCGAAGTCGTCGCTGCGCACCACCGGGCCGAGCGGCTCCTTCGAGATCACGTCCGGCAGCACCACTGCCTCCGCCGGCTTTGCCAGCTTGAGACGCTCGCCGTGCAGCGCCGACTGGTCCCGGGTCAGCACGTCGCATTGTCCGGACTGGAAGGCGGCGAGGGCCTCTGCCGCGCCCGGGAAGGCCTTCTCCTCATAAGCCATCGAATTGGCCCGGAAGAAGTCGGCGAGGTTGAGCTGGGTGGTGGTGCCGGCCTCGACGCAGATCTTCGCCTTGTCGAGCGCCAGCGCCCCGTCGACGCCGAGCGCCCGCTTGGCCAGGAAGCCCTGGCCATCATGGAAGGTGATGCCGGTGAAGGCGAGGCCGAGCTGCGCCTCGCGTGCGAGCGTCCAGGTCGAGTTGCGCGCCAGCAGGTCGACCTTGCCGCTCTTCAGCGCCTCGAAACGCTCGCTGGCCGACAGCGGCGTGAAGGCGACCTTGCTCGCATCGCCGAGCACCGCCGCCGCGGTGGCGCGGCAGAAATCGACGTCGAATCCGCGCCAGCTGCCCTGTGCATCCTTGTCCGAGAAGCCGGTCACGCCCTCGCTGACGCCGCATTGCAGCGTGCCGCGCTGCTTCACGGTGTCGAGCGTCCCGGCGCTGGCCGGCACTGCGGACAGGCTCGCCAGCACCCCGAGGGCGGCGAACTGGAGACTGCGTGAGCGAACCCGTGAGGCCTTCGACATGGCTCTCATCTCCTTGCGGCTATGGTCGGGGAGGGCGGGGCCAGTCATAGCGTCGCCTTGTGGCGGATGATGACCTTGGTCCCGACCGGGACGCGGTCATAGAGATCAACGATATCGCCATTGGCGAGACGGAAGCAGCCCGACGAGATCGCCTGGCCGATCGTCTCGGGCTGGTTGGTGCCGTGGACGCGGAAGACGGTCGAGCCAAGATAGAGGGCCCGCGCGCCCATCGGGTTGCCGGGACCACCGGCCATGAAGCGCGGCAGATAGGGCTGGCGCTGGATCATTTCTGGCGGCGGGCGCCAGTCCGGCCACTCGGCCTTGCGGCTGACCTGGACCTGGCCCGACCAGGTGAAGCCCTCGCGGCCGACGCCGATGCCGTAGCGCAGCGCCCGGCCATTGCCCTGGACGATGTAGAGGAAGCGCTCTCCCGAATGGATCACGACGGTGCCCGGCGCCTCGTTCGAGCGGAACAGCACCATCTGGCGGGCATAAGGGCCCTCGGTGATGCTGACCTCCTCGGTCGAGACGCGACCGGGCTCGTCGCCGATGTCCATCGTTTCCTGCAACCCGGCGGGCGGGCGCGGCTGGGCCGTGGCAAGACCGGTCAAGGCGAGTAGGGACGTGGCCAGGAGACTGCGCAGGACGATACGAGTGGTGCTCATAGGCATCGCCTCCGGTCAGCCGCAGCGAGAATAGATGAAGGTGCCGTAGCGGCGGCTCGCATCCGGATCGACGAACCGCATCACCAGCATCGACTTGCTGTGCGACAGGATCTCGCGGTCCTGCGGATCGCCGGCCGGAGCTTCGAAGCCGACATAGGTCTTGCCGCCACCAGACTTCAGCCTGAGCTCATAGGGCTTGGGATCGTCGGCGACGTGCATCATCACCCCGTCATTCGGCCCGTTGCTGATCACATAGGGCTGCTTGCATTGCCCCCGCGCCTCCGCCTCGGTGCGCTTGCGATCCTTGTCGGTATGGAAGGAGGCGATACCCCAGCGCCCGACCAGGGCGTCTCGCGAGATGCCGGATGGAGGAGGCGCGCTCGCCGCACTCCCGCCCGACGACGACAGGCCTTCGCCACCGCCGCAGCCGGCCAGGAGAAGCGGTAGCAGCAGGCCACAGGCCGGGCCGCCGAGGCGCTTGGCGCTCGCAAGCTCCACATGTCTCTGTCTCATTGTCCCTCCCAGGCGTGTCATCGGCATCGATGCGTGTCGCGTAGTGGCCGGCTTTTGGGCGCGGCAAGCTGCTTCCAGGGCTTTCAGGCGCAGCGTGCGGCGTCCGTCAGGCCGCAAGGGAACGGCTGGATTGGTCCGTAGGACACCCGCAAATCGGATCGCGATCAAGCCCTCATGGTTCAGATCGGTTACTCACCTGCGGGACGGAGAAGCGAGATGCGGCTCCGATGAGAAAAACGCGCAGGTCAGACCAAGTCGAATCAGAGCGAAGCAGCCATCTCCGACAGCTTCGCGATGGTATTGATGTTGCGGGCGGTGCCGCGCGCGGCGGCCGGGATCTTGAGCTTGGAATCGCGCATCCCCGTGCCGTAGGCGACGTAGATTTCGCAGCTGCCGAGTCGCAGTTCCTCGTCGCCGCGGCCGCGGACATCGTCGAGCGCATCGGCTGGCGGCGGCTCGTCGAGGAAGATGGCGACGACCCGGTTCGGCGGCTGATCGGCAAACGGATTGAAGCGGTGTACGGCGGCCATCTCATCGGCCGTCCGCACGATCACGCCGACCGGCTTGCCGGCATAGTCGAGGAGCCGGCGCTCCAGCGCCGCCTTGACCTGCGCCGCGCTACCTTCAGCGCAGAACACGACATTGCCGCTGGCGATGTAGGTCGTGATCTTCGTGAAGCCCTCTTCCAGGCACATCGCCTTCAGATCCGACATGGCGAGCTTGCCGGTGCCGCCGACATTGACCGCGCGCAACAAGGCCACATAGCTCGGCATCGATTCCTCGCCCTTCGATCGGAAGGCTAGTCTCGAAACCGAAGCCAGGCCAGATGCCCGGCGCTCGCCGGTGCCCGGGCGGGAGGCATATCGGCGCTGACGGAAGGAGATCAGCGCAGCATCATGAGCAAAGCGAGCGTGCCCGCGCCATGGACCAGCATCATCTGCCAGACAGGCACCGCGGCTAGGACCTCGGCTCTGCATGGACAGCGCAGATCGTCGAATTCGCACATGTCGCTTCCCCCAACGTCACGCTAGCGGCCCGCCATTTCGCCTTCACCCCCCATTTGGGGGATTTTGTCGCAGTGGGCTCGAATTTCGCTCTTTCACCCCCAAATGGGGGCAGTCGCGCGGCAAGGCCTTGCTAGGCTTGCCGTTGGGGAAGAGGGACTATGGGAATCGCACTTTTCAGCACGGCGGTGGCCGCAGCCGGCGCCCTGGCCTTCGGCACGCTCGCCGGAGGGGCGGCACTCGGCGCGTTCACGGGCGCCGCGATCTGGCTCGGCCGACTGGCGTTGAGCGATACGTAAATGCGCCCACGTGCCGCGCCGCAGGTGGATGACGCCATCTTCTTTCCTGCGATGGGTTGACACCTACCGGCCGGATGCGGAATTTGGCGGCCCGGCGCGGGTGTAGCTCAATGGTAGAGCAGCAGCCTTCCAAGCTGAATACGAGGGTTCGATTCCCTCCACCCGCTCCAGCCCCTCACATCGTTTCATCTTTGCCCCGCCTTGCTGTGTAGCCCCCGGCTAGGAGCTGACGCGGCGGGCGCTTTGCGCGCTGTGCTCGAGCGCCCCGATCCCGTTCACGAAGAGCCCGATCGTCTCGCGGGCGATATCGTCGACGGAGAGCGGCCCAGCCGGATCGTGCCAGCGGGCGATCCAGCTCAGCGCCCCGGCCGCGGCGAAGGCGAGCAGCTTGGGGTCGCAGGAACGGATCGAGCCGTCGGCGATGCCGGCTTCGATCAGCCCGCGAAAGCGCTTGTCGATCTTGCCCTTGAGGGCGCGCAATTCCTTGCGGGTCTCGGCCGGCAGGGGATCCTCGCCGACGAGGATGAGGCAGCGCCCGAAATCCTCGGTGACGATATGGGCGTATTCGGTCCAGAGCACGATCAGTCGGTCGAGGCCGCTGCCGCCGCTGCGCCTGGCCTCGGCGGCGGCGGCGGCGGTATCGAGCCGCTCCAGCCCGATGCGCACGCATTCGAACAGGATCTCGTCCTTGCTACGCACGTAATGGTAAATCGTCGGCTTGGTGACGTTCAGGCGCTCGGCGACATCGTCGAGCGAGGTGCGGTGGAAGCCCTGCTCGGCGAAGGCCTGCGCCGCGACGCGCAGCACGGCCTCGCGCTTGAGGGCGCGTTCGCGCTCGCGCTGCGCCGGCGTCTTCCAGAGGGCTGTCGCCATGGCCGGCTCAGGCCCGCTCGATCGCAAGCGCGATGCCCTGGCCACCGCCGATGCACATCGTCACTAGCCCGTAGCGACCGCCGGTGCGCTTCAGCTCATAGGCCGCCTTCAGGGTGATGATCGCACCGGTCGCGCCGACCGGATGGCCGAGCGCGATGGCGCCGCCATTGGGATTGACCTTGGCCGGATCGAAGCCGAGCTCCTTGGCGACCGCGCAGGCCTGGGCGGCGAAGGCCTCGTTCGACTCGATCACGTCGAAATCGGCGAGCGAGAGCCCGGTGCGCTTGAGCAGCGCCTGCACCGCCGGCACCGGGCCGATGCCCATCACTCCCGGTTCGACGCCGGCATGGGCATAGCCGACGATACGCGCCAGGATTGGCTTGCCCTCGCGGCCGGCGCGACCTTCCTCCATCAGCACCATGGCGGCGGCGCCGTCATTGATGCCCGAGGCGTTGCCGGGCGTGACCGTGCCGTCCTTCTTGAAGGTCGGGCGCAGGCCCTTCAGCGTTTCCGCCGTCGTGCCGGGCTTGGGATGCTCGTCGGTGTCGAAGCTGATCGTGTCGCGGCCCTTGCGAACCTCTACGGGAAGAATTTGCTCCTTGAAGCGGCCAGCATTGATCGCCTCGGCGGCGCGGCGCTGGCTCTCGGCAGCGAAGATGTCCTGCGCCTCGCGATCGACGCCGTAGCGCTCGGCGACGTTCTCGGCGGTGATGCCCATGATGCCGTTGCCGAACGGGTCGGTCAGGATGCCGGTCAGGTGATCTGAGGCAACCGTGTCACCCATGCGCTGGCCGAAGCGGGCGGTCGACAGAAGGTGCGGCGCGCGGCTCATCGTCTCGGCGCCGCCGGCGACGGCCGTGTCGCAATCGCCGAGTATGATCGCCTGCGCGGCTGAGACGATCGCCTGAACGCCGGAGCCGCAGAGCCGGTTCAGCGTCATTGCCGGGACTTCGACCGGAATGCCGGCCTCGATCGCCGCGACGCGGGCGAGATAGGCGTCCTTCGACTCGGTCAGGATGACGTTGCCGAACACGACATGGCCGACCTCGGCAGCCGGCAGCTCGGCGCGGCGCAGCGCCTCGGCGACGCAAGCTGCGCCGAGAGCGGTCGGCGCATGGCCGGAGAGCGCTCCGCCGAAGGTTCCGATCGCGGTGCGCACGCCCGCGGTGATGACGACATGACGGCTCATGGAACTCTCTCCTTCAGGCTGGTTCGGCCTGCCGCTCGGGCCTGTAGAGGGCCTCGATCTCGGCGGCGTATTTCTGCGCGATGTTGGACCGGCGCACCTTCATCGTCGCCGTGACTTCGTCATCGTCATGGTCAAGTTCCTTGACGAGGAGGTGGAAGCGCTTGAGCTGCGCCACCGGCGCGAGCTGGCTGTTGGCCTGCTCGATCTCGGCGGCCACCAGTTCACGCACCCGCGCATGTTCGGCGAGGCTGCGGAAATGGGTGAAGGGGAGGCGGTTCTCCTCGGCCCACTTCCCGACGGTCTCGCCGTCGATCTGGATGAGGGCGGACGGGTAGCGGCGGCCGTCGGCGACGACGATGCATTCCTTGATGAAGGCGCTGCCCTTCACCGTGTTCTCGATCTCCGAGGGGCTGAGATTCTTGCCGCCCGCGGTGATCATGATGTCCTTCAGCCGGTCGACGATCCGGACCTGCCCGCCCTCGATCACGGCGACGTCGCCGGTGTGGAGCCAGCCGTCGCGCAGCACGCCTGCCGTCGCCTCGGGATTGCGGAAATAGCCCTCGAAGACGATGTCGCCGCGCAGCAGGAGCTCGCCCTGCTCGCCGAGCTTGGCCTCGGCGCCTGCCACGGCCTCGCCGACCGAGCCGGGGATGAGGTGTTCAAGGCGCTGGCCGGTCGCCATGCCGGAGGTCTCGGTCAACCCGTAGACCTCGACCAGCGGCACGCCGAGCGTGCGGAAGAACTGGACGATGCGCGGCGGGATCGGCGCTGCGCCGGTGAGCGCGACCTTCGCCTTGCGCAGGCCGATGAAGTTCTGCAGCGGGCGGAAGATGACGAGGTGGTAGAACAGCGCCAGCGCTTTTTCGCGCAGGCTGCGCGCGGCCCTGGGCTTGGTGGCGAAGGGCTCGCAGGCGGCAAGGCCGGCCTCGAACAGGCGCCTGCGCCAGCCGCCGGCCTCCATCAGCTTGATGTGGATCGATGCGTGCAGCTTCTCCCAGATCCGCGGCACGCCGAGGAAGAGCGTCGGCGCGATCTCGCGCAGGTCTTCCTGCACGGTCCGGAGCGACTCGCCGAAGGAGACGCAGGCGCCGGAATAGATCGGCGCCATCGTGCTCAGCATCTGCTCGGCGACATGGCAGAGCGGCAGATAGGACAGGTTGGTCGTCGTGGCGTCATAGCCGAGCCGCTCGACCACGCCAGCGGCTTGGGCGCGCATGTTGCGATAGCTCAGCATTGCGCCCTTGGGCTTGCCGGTCGAGCCGGAGGTGTAGACCATCAGGCCGACATCGGCCTGCGTCTGCGCGGCGAGGCAGGCCTCGACCAGCCCGGGATGCGCGGTCTCGTGCTCGGCGCCGAGGCGCAGCACCTCGGCGAAGGCGACGACCAGCTCGGAGGCATAGCCCCTCAATCCCTTGGGATCGATCACCACGATGCGCTTCAGCTGCGGCAGCTCCGCCAGCCGCTCCAGCACCTTGTCGGTCTGCTCCTGGTCCTCGCAGACCACGATCTCGACCTGCGCATGGCCGAGCACATAGGCGACCTCATTGGCCGGGCTCGTCGCATAGACCCCGACCGCAACGGCGCTGACCATGCCGGCGCCGAGCTGGGCGACGACCCATTCGGCCCGGTTCTCGGAGAGGATGCCGACATGGCCGCCTTCGCCCAGCCCGAGCGCGCGCAGGCCGAGGCCGAAATGGCGGGCGCGGCGGTCGTACTGCGCCCAGCTGATCGGCAGCCAGATGCCGAAATCCTTCTGCCTGAGCGCGATACGCTCCGGCATCGTCCGCGCATTCTCGCGCAGCATCTGCGGCAAGGTGAGATTGGGGAGCTCGCGCATCGCTGCCATCCTCACGAGAGCCAGCGCTTGCGGCGCTTGTAGTGCTTGATGTCGCGATAGCTGCGCTCACCCCCAGCGCCGCCGAGGCCGAGATAGAATTCGCGCACATCCTGATCGCGCATCAGCTTCTCGACCGGGCCATCGATCACGACCTTGCCCATTTCGAGGATGTAGCCGTAATTCGCGACCGCGAAGGCGACCGCGGCGTTCTGCTCGACCAGCAGCATCGAGACCTTCTGCTCGGCATTGATGCGGGCGATGATCGCGAAGATCTCCTCGACCAGCTTGGGCGCGAGGCCGAGCGAGGGCTCGTCGAGCAGGATCAGCGAGGGCCGCGCGATCAGCGCCCGTCCGATCGCCAGCATCTGCTGCTCGCCGCCGGAGAGATAGCCGGCCAGCCCCTTGCGGCGCTCGTGCAGCCTTGGGAAGTAGCTGTAGACCAGGTCGAAATCGGCGGCGGGCAGCTTGCGCCCGGTCAGTGCGAAGGTCGCGGCGGTGAGGTTCTCCTCGACCGTCAGGTCTTCGAAGATCCGCCGCCCTTCCATGACGTGGAACAGGCCGCGCCGGACGAGCCCATGCGGGGTCAGGCTGGCGATGTCGTCGCCGCGGAAGCGGATGGCGCCGGCGGTGACGTCGCCATCCTCGAGCGAGAGCAGGTTCGACACCGCCTTCAGCAGGGTCGACTTGCCGGCGCCGTTCGAGCCGAGGAGGGCGACGATCTCGCCCTCCGGCACTTGCAGCGACAGCCCGCGCAGCACCTGCACGGTCCGGTTATAGACTACCTCGACATTGTTGACGTCGAGCACCGCGGGACCGGCCATGACCTCTAGCCCTTCATCCGGCAGTTGCCATCACAGCTTGATCCAGTCGGAAGCCGGCTGCATCTGCTTGGCCTTGGCGTCGAAGCGGTAGATGCGCCCGACCGGCACGGAATTGCCGGGGATCGAGATCGGCACGCCGAACAGCCCGCCGGTGTCGAAATCCTTGATGCTGTTGAGTCCGGCCTTGAGGTTGACGCCGGTCAGTTCCTTGCCGGCGTCGAGGGTGCGCTTCACCGCTTCGGTCATCAGCATGGCGGTGACGAAGCCCTGCAGGTAGCCGGTCGACTGGTATTCGGGGCGCATTTGCCGGATCTTCTCCAGCATCGGCGCGGTGCCTTCCTTGTCGTAGTAGTAGCGGTAGGGCATCACGCCCATGAAGCCGTCGGCAGCGTCGCCCATGCGCTGCACGGTTGAGTTGTCCATGGTCCAGAACGTGCCCATGAACTGGCTCTTCATGCCCATCTGCTTCGCCTGCGCCACGAATTCCGGGATCGGCGCCAGCACATAGCCGTGGAAGATCGTGAAGTCGGGATTGGCGCGGCGTAGCTTCAGCACCTCGGTCGAGACGTCGACGCTACCCGGCGGGGTCACGATCTTCTCGACGACGCTGAGCTTCAGCTCCTTGGCGACCGCCTCGCTCGGCACGATCGGGTCGCGCCCGAACTCACTGTCGGAATAGACGAAGGCGACGCGGGCGCCGGGCTTCTCCTTGGCGATGTAGCGCAAGAGGATGCCGAACATCTCGGTGTAGTCGGGCCCGGCCATGAACTGCAGTGGGAACTTCTTGGGGTCGTTGAGCTCGGTCGCGAAGGAGGCGCCCGCCATGATCATGCTGCCGCGCCGGTCGAGCTCGGGATTGATCGTCTTCGAGAAGCCAGTCGAGTCGCCGTAATAGAGCGAGACCTTCTCCTGGCTGGTGATCTTGTTGAAGGCGGCGACCGAGGCGTCGACCTTGTAGGCGGTGTCCTCGGCGACGTATTTGATCTTGCGGCCCTTGATGCCGCCGCCATCGTTCAGGATCTTGAGATAGTCCTGGATGCCGGCATGGATGCCGACGCCGGCGAAGGCGAAGACGCCGGTCAGCGGGATCGAGCCGCCGAGCACGATGTCGCCACCGTCCTGCGCCGCGAGCGGCCTAACGCTGAGCGCCAGTCCGCCGGCAAGCGCTGCGGTGCCGGCGAGAAGCTGGCGCCTGTCGAGTCTCGTATTCGTCATCTCATCCTCCCCAAGGTTTGACTGCTCTTGCCGGCAGCCGTTTCGGCGAAATGCTCAGGTCCTGAACGGCCAGAGATGAAAGAAGCGCCGCAGGCGCCGCCAGATTTCGGCGAGGCCGCGCGGCTCGAAGACCAGGAATCCGACGATCAGCCCGCCGAAGACGATGGTGCGCACCGGCGCCAGCGCCGCCAGCGCATCCGGATAGATCGGCGTCGCCCAGTTCGCGACGAATTTCAGCAGCTCCGGCACCAGCGTCATGAAAACCGCGCCGAGGATGCCGCCGAGGATCGTGCCCATCCCGCCGACGATGATCGCGGCGAGATAGAAGATCGAATTGACCAGCGGGAAGCTTTCCGGCGTGACGACGCGGAAGAAATAGGCCCAGAGCCCCCCGGCGAGGCCGGCATAGAAGGACGAGATCGCAAAGCTCGTCAGCTTGTAGCGCAGCAGCGGAATGCCGAGCACCTCGGCCGAGATGTCGCGGTCGCGGATGGCGATGAGGGCCCGGCCGATCCTGGTGCGCAGCAGGTTGGCCGCGCCGAGCACCATCAGGCAGGTCACCGGCATGATCAGCCAGTAGAGCGAGAAGGGCTGGTCGAGCGTCAGCCCGAACAGGCGTGCCGGCGGCATCGACAGGCCGCGCGACTCGCCCGTCAGCGACCAGTGCGCGAACAGGAAATGCAGGATGACCGAGGCCGCGATGGTCGCGATGGCGAGATAGAGCCCCTTCACCTTGAGGCTGGGAATGCCGACGAGGATGCCGATCGCCGCCGCCAGCCCGGCGCCGATCAGGAGATTGAGCGCGAAGGGCGTGCCGAGCCGGATTTCCAGCACCGCGACGGCATAGGCGCCGACGCTCATGAAGGCGGCCTGGCCGAGGCTGACGAGGCCGGTATAGCCGGTAAGCAGGTTGAGGCCCGTCGCGCTCGCGACGTTGATCGCGCAGAGGCAGGCCAGGAAGAGCCAGTACGGGCTGGCAACGAAGGGAAAAGCGATAGCGCAAAGCGCCAGCAGCACCAGCAGGACGCGCTGCACCGGCGTGTCGAACAGCGCCTCGTCGGCGGCATAGCTGGTCTTGAGCGTGCCGATCCGCATGGCTCAGAGCCTCTCGATCTCATGCGTGCCGAACAGTCCGTAGGGACAGACCATCAGCAAGACGAGCAGCAGCGCGAAGGTGACGACCAGCTTGAATTCGCCGCCGAGAAAGGCACCGGCGAGCGCCTCGACCAGCCCGATCAGCAGGCCGCCGACCAGCGCGCCGGCGATCGAGTCGAGTCCGCCGATGATCACCACGACGAGGACCGAGAGGCCGAACACGCCCATGGTCGGCGATATCCCGCCGATCGCTCCGATCAGCACGCCGGCGCCGGCGGCAGTGGCGCAGGCGAGGATCCAGGCGACCGAGAAGACGCGCGGGACATCGATGCCGACCGAATAGGCCGCGCCCTGATCGGCCGCCGTCGCCTTTAGCGCGACGCCGCCGCGCGAGAAGCGGAATAAAGCGAGGAAAAGCCCGATCACCACCGCCGCGGCGACGAAGCCGATCGCGACCTTCGGCGCGAGATAGGCCTCGCCGATGAAGACGGGCGTCGACGGCATGAACTCGGGCAGGCGCAACGGGTCGGCGCCCCAGCAAAGTTGCACCACGCCGGCCAGGATCGAGCCGAGGCCGATCGTGACCATGAACACCGAGATCGGGCTCTCGCCCAGCATTGGCCGGATCAGGGCGCGCTCGACCAGCCAGCCGAAGGCGCCACCGGCGGCGATGGCGAGCGGCAGGGCGAGCCAGGGCGAGAGCCCGAGCCCGGCCGCAAAGCCGAGGAAGGCATAGCCACCGAGCATCAGGATCTCGCCGATGGCGAGGTTCACCACGCGCGTCGCCTTATAGATCAGCACGAAGGCGACGCCGGTCAGCGCGTAAAGCGCACCGGCGCCGAGGCCGGCGAGGGTGACCTCAGCGAGGAAGAGGGTGTCCATCACGCCGCCTCCGCCTTGATCCGGCGCGCGATCGCGCCGACATCGCCGGAGCCGAGATAGGCGGCGACCACCGCCTCGTTGCCCTGCATGTCGCGCGGCGTGCCGCTGGCGATGACCTGGCCGAAATTCAGCACCACGACATGGTCGGAGATATCCATCACCATGCCCATGTCGTGCTCGACCATCAGGATGGTGACGCCCCATTCCTCCTTCACGTCGAGGATGAAGCGGGCCATGTCCTCGGTCTCCTCGCGGTTCATCCCGGCGACCGGCTCGTCGAGCATCAGGATGCGCGGGCGCATGGCGAGAGCCCGCGCCAGCTCGACGCGCTTCTGCAGTCCGTAGGAGAGCGTGCCGACCGAGGCGTTGCGGATGTGCTGGATCTCGAGGAAATCGATGATGCGCTCCTCGATCTCGGCCCGCAGCTCCAGCTCCTCCTTCTGGGCGCGGCCCCAATAGAACAGCGCGTCGAGTACGCCGGTGCGCATATGGGCGTGGCGGCCGAGCTTGATGTTGTCGAGCACGGTCATGCCGCGGAACAGCGCGATGTTCTGGAAGGTGCGGGCGAGGCCGCGTGCGGCGCGCTGCGGCGCGCGCACGCCCTCCAAGCTCTCGCTGGCAAAGCAGATGGTGCCGGCCTGCGGCCGGTAGAAGCCCGAGATCGTGTTGAACAGCGAGGTCTTGCCGGCGCCGTTCGGGCCGATCACGGCGGTGATCGCGCCCTCCGGCACCGTGAACGAGACGTCGCTGAGGGCGCGCACCCCGCCGAAGGCGAGCGAGACGCCCGACACCTCCAGAATGGGCGAAGCTGCCATCTCAACGCCCCTCGAACTGCGGCGACCGCTTGGCCAGGAAGGCCTGCGCACCTTCCCTGAAGTCGGCCGTCCGCGTGCCGGCGAGGAAAGCCTCGCGCTCGAGATCGAGCTGGGCGGAGAGGTCGTTGCCGAGCGAGCGGCCGACGAGATGCTTGATCCGGGCATAGGCCGCCGTCGGTCCCTGCGCGAGCCGGCGTGCCAGCGACGCCGCTTCGGACTGCAGCGAAGCGGCAGGCACCACGCGGTTGACCAGTCCGAGCGCCAGCGCGCCGGCGGCATCGACCGGCTCGGCCAGCAAGGCGAGTTCGAGCGCCTTGCGCGCGCCCACGAGTCTAGGCAGCCGGTAGGTCGCCGAGCCGTCGGGAGAGGCGCCGATGCGCGAATAGGCCATGGTGAAGACGGCATCATCAGCCGCGATGCAGAGATCGCAGGCCAAGGCGAGGCTGAACCCGGCCCCGGCGACTGGCCCCTGCACCGCAGCGAGTGTCGGCAGCTTCAACGCGTCCAGCGCACGCAAGGCAGCATGAAACGGGTCGATGATCGCCTCGACCGCGGCTGCCGGGTCTTCCACGGCGAAGCGGGCGACGTCGCCGCCGGCGCAGAAGGCGCGCCCCTCGCCACGCAACAGCAGGACGCGCGCCGTGCCATCCTGCGCGATGCGTTCGATCGCATCTGCAAGGCTGCGCGCCATGTGCGGGTCGATCGCGTTGAGCACGCGCGGACGATTGAGCGTGACGGTGGCGACGGCCTGCTCGATCGTGAGCAGCACCGGGCTCTCGGCCTGGTCCATGACGTTCCCCTGCGAGTCCGCGGTCGTTGGCCGCCGCGGTATCTCCAGCTCTACTCGATATTCCTGAGCGTACTCGTGAGTAAGGCGAAACCGGAAAGGGAGCGCTATGCGCAATTCCGCACGACCGGGATTGTCGAAACGGAACGGCGACTTCGATCTCAGCATTGAAAAACGGGTTGCGTCACCTGCCCTGGGCCAGCTCCCTCAGGGCGAAGCGTGATCTGACGCGCTTGACCCCCGGCAGCTGGGTGAGGTGGCGATTGCTGAGCTGCTCGAAGGCGGCGAGGCTTTCGGTATAGATTTCCAGCATGTAGTCCCAGCCGCCCGAGGTGATGTAGCAGCGGGCGACCTCCGGGATCGTCGAGGCCGCCTTCTCGAAATCGTCCATCGCCTGTGCGGCGGTCGATTTCAGCTGGATCTCCGAGAACGCCATGACGCTCAGGCCAAGGAGCGTGCGGTCGAGGCGGGCTTCATAGCCGACGATCACCCCCATCCGCTCCAACTCCTTGACGCGACGCAGGCAAGGCGCCGGCGAGAGGCCGATCTGCTCCGCCAGCCGGATGTTCGAGATGCGCGCGTCGCGCTTCAGCGCCTCGACGATCTTCAGATCAAGCGCATCGAGCATGACGGTCGGTCTGGAGCGGGACATCTCGATCGAGCCTTTCAGGGTCACCTGCCGAAACTGAAATTGCCCAGGTCGGCAATTTTCTCTCCAAGATCGGCTCCCAGCATAAAGAATATTGCTCAATCGTGAAGTCAAACCCGTTTGCAGATGTTGTTGTTGCGCGCCGAAAGACCGAGGCTTTTTCCGCAACGACGCCGTGGCGAAAGAACGCAGCGGAGTCGGTAAAACGGGGGAATGCAATGAGCCGGAAATCGTTGATCTCGTCGTCGATTCCGTTCGACGACGAGGGGGTCCACCGCGGCTATCTGCGGATGCCTCACTCCGTCCACGATTCAGCCTATGGCCATATCCCGATCCCGGTCGCCGTCGCCAAGCGTGGCTCCGGCCCGACTGTCCTGCTCACCGGCGGCGTCCATGGCGATGAGTATGAGGGTCCGCTCTTCCTCTATGACCTGATGCGGCGCCTCGAAGAGCTCGATCTCTCCGGCCGGATCATCATCGTCCCGTCGGTCAACCATCCGGCCTATTTGTCGGCGACGCGCGTCTCGCCGCTCGACCAGATCAACCTGAACCGCTCCTTCCCCGGCAGCCGCGATGGCTCGCCGACGCAGGTTATCGCCCATTACGTCTCGACTGTGCTGTTGGCGATGGCCGACTACGCCATCGACATGCATGCCGGCGGCTCATCGCTGCAGTACCTGCCGACCCTGTTCGCGCCGCGCTGGGCGGATCCGCAGAAGAAGGCCGTGATCGCCAGTCTGGTCGAGGCCTTCGCGCCGCCGCGCGTCGCCTATTTCGACAGCTTGACGGCACTCGATGGCGAGGACCGCGTCTTCGGCAACGTCGCCGACCAGAATGGCTGCCATTTCCTCACCGGCGAATTCGGTGGCGGCTCGACCGTCAACCTCGACGGCAAGCTGGTCGCCGAGCACGGCGTTCTCGGCGTGCTTCGCCATATCGGCGTGTTGCCGCGCGAGACCGCGACGACGCCGCCCGCGAAGGTTCGCCATCTCGACATCGCCTCGCCCGGCCTCTTCGCCTTCTCGCCGGTGGCGGGAATCTTCGAGCCGGCCTTCCGGCTCGGCGACGAACTGCAGGCAGGCGCGCTGGCCGGCCTGATCCACGATCCGTCGACGCCGTGGAACGAGCCGCTGAAGGTGCATTTCAAGGAAGGCGGCCTGGCGCTCTGCATCCGCACCTTCGCCAAGGTGAAGCCGGGCGACTGCCTCGGCCATCTCGGCCGCGACACCACGCCCTGACCGGCGAGCAATCCAACACTTCCAAGAACCGACAAGAGGGTATCGGCATGTCGAACGGATCGGGGCAGGGCAAGCAAGGGAAGGCAGCGGCCATCGGCGCCGCCGTCGCCGGAACGGTGTTCGAATACTACGATTTCGCCGTCTACGGCTTCCTCGCGATCTACATCGCCAAGGTCTTCTTTCCGACCGGCGATGCGCTGACCTCGCTCCTGCTCACGGTCGCGACCTTCGGCGTCGGCTTCTTCATGCGTCCGGTCGGCGCGATCGTGCTTGGCGGCTATGCCGACCGGGCCGGCCGCAAGGCTGGATTGACGTTGACGATCAGCCTGATGGCGCTCGGCACCGGCATCATCGCGCTGGCGCCTTCCTATGAGACGATCGGCGTCGCCGCGCCGCTGCTGATCGTCGTCGGCCGGCTGCTGCAGGGCTTCTCCGGCGGCGGCGAGCTTGGCAGCGCGACTGCCTTCCTGCTCGAACATGCCGGCGAGAACCAGCGCGGCCGCATCGGCAGCCTGCAGCAGGTCAGCCAGGCCGGCTCGCTGCTGCTTGGCTCGCTCGTCAGCGCCGCCTTCGCCGCGATGCTGACCCAGGAGCAGATGGTCGCCTGGGGCTGGCGCATCCCGTTCCTGATCGGCCTGCTGATCGTCCCGATCGGTCTTTATCTGCGTGCCAACGTCAAGGAAGGCGAGACCTTCACCAAGCGCGATAACCCGTCGCAACAGCCGATCAGGGATGTGGTCTCATTGCATGGCGGCAAGATCGCCGCCGGTTTCGGTGTGACGATCGCCTGGACGGTCTGCACCTACTGCCTGCTGATCTACATGCCGACCTTCTCGGTGCGCGAGCTCGGCCTGCTGCCGGCACAGTCGCTGCTCGCCAATGCGCTCGGCCTCGTGGCGGTCTGCGTCTTCGCCTACCTGTCGGGCACACTCTCCGACAAGGTCGGCCGGCGCCCGCCGATGATCCTGGCGGCCGCGGCGATCGCTCTTTCCGCCTATTTTGCCTTCGCCTATCTGACGGCGGCCCCTTCGCTCGAACGCCTCATCCTGGTCCAGCTCTTCATGGGAGCGCTGGTCGGGATCTATACCGGCCCTGCGCCGTCGCTGATGGGCGAGATGTTCCCGGTCGAGGTCCGCTCCTCCGGTTTCTCGATCGCCTACAACTTCGCGGTCACGATCTTCGGCGGCTTCGCCCCGTTCATCTCGACCTGGCTGATCGCCTCGACCGGATCGAAGCTCGCCCCGGCGATCTATGTGATGATCGCGACAGTGATCAGCATCGCAGCCCTCACCTTGCTGCGCACGACGCCGTCGACGGCGGACGCGGCCCCAGCGCGGGCTTGAGCCCGCTTCCGAACCGCCTTCCGCAGCACACGGACAGACGATCATGACGCTTGCGATCACCAGGACGACCGCACCGAAGCCCATCCCGCAGGATGTCTCCGGCACGTTCGGCGCCTACTTCACCGACCACATGTTCCTCATGGACTATGATGAGGAGAGGGGCTGGCACGACCGGCGCATCGTGCCGTTCGGGCCGATCTCGATCCATCCCTGCTGCTCGGCGATCCAGTACGGCCAGTCGATCTTCGATGGTCACAAGGCCTATCGCTGCGAGGACGGCGTCATCCGCCTGTTCCGGCCGCATGCGCATCTCGAACGTATCAACAAGTCCACGGCGCGCCTGTGCATGCCCGCCGTCGATCCGCAGGACGTGCTCGAGGCGATGGTCGCGCTCGTCGGGCTCGACCGCGACTGGGTTCCGCAGCGGCCCGGCCAGGCGCTCTATATCCGCGAGACCATGATCGGCACGGAAGGCTTCATGGCCGTCCGGCCGGCCAAGCAATACACCTTCATGATCTTCCTCTCCCCGGTCGGCGCCTATTACGCGGAAGGCGCCGATCCGGTGAAGATCCTGGTCTCCGACACCTATGTCCGGGCAGCGCGCGGCGGCATCGGGGCGGCGAAGGCAGCGGCGAATTACGGCGCGAGCCTGCTGGCCTCGGAGGAGGCGAAGGCGCAGGGCCATACCCAGGTGCTGTGGCTCGATTCGACGCATCGCCGCTTTATCGAGGAGGTCGGCACGATGAACGTCATGCTGAGGATCGGGGACGAGATCGTCACCCCGCCATTGAGCGACTCGATCCTGCCCGGCGTCACCCGCTTCACGGCGCTCGACCTGCTGCGCCACTGGGGCGAGCGGGTCAGCGAGCGTGACATCGCCATCGACGAGCTCATCGCTGGCATCGAGGACGGCTCCGTCTCGGAGATGTGGGGGATCGGCACGGCGGCCGTCGTCTCGCCGATCGGGGCGCTGACCTATCGCGGCAAGACGGTCACGGTCGCCGATGGCAAGACCGGCCCGACCACCGCGAAGCTCTACCGGGAGATCACCACGCTCCATACCCAGGCCGGTCGCGATCACCATGGCTGGCGTATCGATGTGCCTTGAGGGTAGGAGAGCGGTCCGCGACACCGATCCCGCCGAGGACTGTGATGAAGCTGGCAGGTAAGACGGCCCTGATCACCGGTGCCGGCAAAGGCCTCGGGCTCGAAATCGCCCGCGGCCTTGCCGAGAACGGCGCCCATGTCGTGCTGCACGGGCGCAAGCCGGCCGAGCTCGACGAAGCGAAACATACGTTGGAGCAAGCCGGTGCCGGCGTCTCCGTCCTCGTCGCGGACCTGGCGGACGAGGCCTCGACCGCTGTAGCGTGCCGCCGGCTCGTCGACGACCGCGGCAGCATCGACTTCCTCGTCAACAATGCTGGCGCGCGCGACCGGCGCCCGCTCGACCAGCTCGACCGCGCCGCCTTCCGCGGGCTGCTGGAGGTCAACCTGATCGCACCGTTCGACCTGGTGCGGCAGCTGGCGCCGCATATGCCGGATGGCGGCCGGATCGTGAACATCACCTCGATTGCAGGGCGGATCGCCCGCGCCGGGGATCCCGGCTATATCGCCACCAAGGGCGGGCTCGACGCGTTGACGAAGGCGCTCGCCGCCGAGCTCGGTCATCGCGCGATCACCGTCAACGCGGTCGCGCCTGGCTTCTTCGCGACCGAGGCCAATGCGGCGCTGGTCGCGGACCCGGCCATCGCCGAGCGACTGTCGCATCGCACCTCGCTCGGGCGCTGGGGTGTGCCGAAGGAGCTGGTGGGCGCGGTCGTGTTCCTCTGTTCGCCCGAGGCTTCGTTCATCACCGGCGTCACGCTGCCCGTCGACGGCGGCTATCTCGCTCATTTCTAGTAGGTCCGCGGTGGATCGCCGTTCCAGGCTCTCGGTACAATCGTGGCCAGATTGCGTCACGGGGCGGGTAGCAAAACCGAGCGCGGCTCTGCTATGGGTTCAGGGTGAAATGCGGTGATCTGCCTGCCGATCTGGCCGTTCACCATGGATAATCTCGTAGAGCCGCGCGAAAATTCCACTGACCGACGCAAGGCCCGCCAAGCGGTGCTGGACATATTTCCGCCGCAAGACAGGAGAAATGCCATGCTCAAGATAGCCATCGCCGCAGCGGGGTTCGCTGCTCTCAGCCTCGCGGCGGCTCCGGCCTTCGCCCAGGGCAAGAAGGGCAAGGACGAATTCCTTGGCGTCGACATGGATACCGGCCGGACCTATTACGACGGTCGCAACGACGGCAAGTACTGCCTCTACAAGACGGTGCGCGTGTTCAACCGCTACACCGGCTATTACGAGAACCGGCGGGTGCGCCGCTGCGGCCGCGGCCTCTATTTCTAGGAGGCTGCAGATGAACCGCATCGCAAAGTTCACCATCGCGCTCGGCCTTGCGGCCGCCGCTGCCGCTTGCGGCCCAACCATCGTGGCCGCCCCCGATGGTACTCTCGTCAATACCGGCGTGGTCCAGGATGGCGACTGCCTGACCCGCACTGTCATGGTCTATGACCGTGAGCTCGGTTACGAGCGTGCGATGGAGCAGCGCTTCTGCGGCGGGCGCGCCCGCATCGCGCGCTGATCATTGTATTGATCCTGCGCAGGCCTCGCCACGGCTGTGGCGGGGCCTGTAGCTTTGCTAGGGTATGATGACGGAATCGCTCGGATTGTTCCGGAGACAGGTCACATGCCAAAACTCTGCAAGTTCACCTCGCCCAGCGACGGCAAGCCGATCTACGTCAATCCCGATCAGGTCAGCGTCGTCTACACTTTCAAGGGCCAGCCGCCCGACACCATCATCGCCTTCCGCAAGGACTTCCAGCTGGGTGTGAAGGAAGGCCTGGAAGAGACTGTCAGGATTCTCGAAAATGCCGCCGAGGACGCCGAGCGCTGACGGTTTAGGGCGAGCTGGCGTCTCCATCAGCGCCGGATTCTCGTCACAAAGCAGCCATGCAGCGCTTCCATCCTCGCGTCATGAGGATCATAGCCGCTTCAGCACTCACCCTGGCTCTTAGCGCTTGCGCGAGCACGCCGAACCCGATCGTCGAGGACCGCTCGCGCTGCGACGCCTATGGCTTCCAGCGCGGCACCGACGCCTACGCGAACTGCGTCATGACGCAGGACCGCGATCGTGAGCGTCGTTACGACCGCCAGGCGGGGCAGCGACCGTCCCGCCCCGAACGACCTTACGGTTCCGAAGAGGAATAGCCGCCGGTCTCAGGGCGCTTGAGCGGTGCGGGCGTGGGGTTCCGCTCCTGCCGGATTCGTGCCGCTTCAGACTGTTCAGTCAGGCTCATGATCCATGCTTCGCAGCTCGAGACGGTGCGGCTCGTCGTCAGGCCTTTCGTGCAGGCCGACGCCCCGCTGCTCGTCGCCCTTTTCGCCGACCCTGACGTCCACCGCTTCGTCGATGACGGCCAGCCTCTGACGCCGGATGTCGCGGCGCTCTGGGTCGAACGCTCGGCGGCCAATCTCGAACGCTTCGGCTATGGCACCGGCGCCGTGGTCGAGCGCGCCAGCGGCGAGCTGATCGGTTGGGCCGGGTTTGCGCGGCCGGGCGACGGCACCGAGGAGGTGATCTATGGCCTCCGGCGCGCGAGCTGGGGCAGGGGCCTGGGCAAGGAACTGCTTGCCGGCCTCGTCGCCTTTGCCGAAGAGCGCGGCATCGCGCCGATCAGGGCGACGGTCGACCCAGCCAACCGCGCCTCGATTCATCTGTTGCGGCTGGCGGGATTCGTGCTCGCCGAGCCGGGCCATGACTGTGGTGCCGGGAACGATCTCTACCTGCGCGGAGCCTGACGGCGTCGCCAGCACAAAAAGCAAAAAGCTGCTCATTCTGCGCCGGATTGCAGCTCATTCTTCTCCGTCAGGCTGCTCTTGCGTGCTGCGCCCGTCGCCACCGGCTGGCGGGGCGCGTGAGAGATATCCGTCATGCATCGATCGTGGCCAAGACTGAAGCCGTGCCGGTTGGGCTTTGGCGCGAAGACGGCTATCTGATCGCTGGGCCGCAGCGCGGCTTCGCTGTTTTGCCATGAGGGGCACGATGATCCTCGACGAGCGTACCTACGCCATCAAACCTGCGCATGTGCGCGACTATCTCGACCTCTATGTCGCTGAGGGGATGGAGCTGCAGATCTCCCATCTCGGTCATCTGATCGGCTGGTTCACCACCGATACCGGCGTGGTCAACGAAGTCGTGCACATGTGGCGCTTCGAGGATGCCGGCGATCGCGAGCGCCGGCGCGCTGCGATGGAAGCCGACCCGCGCTGGCAGGTCTTCCGCGCCAAGGCTGCCCCTTACGTCCTCGAGATGCGCAGCCGGATCCTCAGGCCGACGCATTTCTCGCCGCTGCGCTGATGCGGAGCAGGGCGCTGCCATGATCGCTGCGCCGACCCAGCCATCCGCTCGCCTCATCGGCGGACGCGTGCTCGCCGTGCTCGTGGCGGGTCTCGAATGGCTCGGCGCGGCAATCCTCGCTCTGCTTTTCCTCGTGGTGATGGCCGCGGTCACGCGGCGCTATCTGCTCGGCGGCGGGCTGGTCTGGTCGGACGAGCTCGCGATCTGGCTCAATGTCGCGCTGGTGGCGGTCGGCGCACCGCTGGCGGCGACCAGTGCGCTCGCCATGCGGCTCGATGTCGTCGCGAACCTCTTGCCGCCGAAGGGACGACGCCTTGCCTCCATCCTGGCCGAGGCGATCGCCATTCATGGCTCGCTGGTTCTGGCCCTCGGCGGCACCAGCGTCGCTGCAATGGTTGGCGGCACTTCGACCGTGCTTGGCCTGCCCGAGAGCCTGCGCTTCGCCGTCTTCGCCATCGGCGGCGGGCTGACGCTCGTCGTCGTGCTCTGGCGCGCAGCGCTGAACCTGTCCTGGCCCGCGGCGCTCGCGGCACTGCTGCTCGGCGCCGGCTTCTACGCCCTGGCGCAGAGCGCGACGGGGCTCTTCGTCGAAACGCCGAGCCTCGTCGCGGGGCTCGCCGCCGCAGCAGGGCTTCTGCTCGGCGCGCCGCTGCCTTTTGCGCTGCTGGCCGGCGTCTCGCTCTCGGGTGCGTTCGGCGGCCTGTTGCCGGAGCCGGCCATCGTCCAGAACACGGTGGCGGGCGTCTCGAAATTCCTGCTGCTGGCGATCCCGTTCTTCCTGCTCGCCGGCGAATTGCTGACCGCGGGCGGTCTCGCCGAGCGGCTGGTGCGCTTCGCCGCGGCGCTGGTCGGGCATTTTCGGGCCGGGCTGGCGCAGACCGCTTTAGTCGCCAGTGTCTTGTTCTCCGGCGCCTCCGGCTCCTCGGTCGCCAACGCCGCCTTCGGCGCCAAGGTGGTGGCGCCGGCGCTGGTGGCGCGCGGCTATCCACCGGCCAATGCCACCGCGATCGTCGCCGGCGTCTCGATGCTCGACAACATCATCCCGCCCTCGATCGCCTTCCTGATTCTGGCGGCGGCGACCAATCTCTCGGTCGGGTCGCTGCTGGTCGGCGGCTTCGTGGCGGGGGCGGTGCTGACTTTGGCGCTCGCCATCGGCATCCATCTCAGTGTCCGCGGCGTGGTCGATTCTGCGCCGCGCGCCAACGGGACCGAGAGGGCGCGGGCTTTCGTCGGCGCGCTGCCGGCGATCGGCCTCGGCATCGTCGTGGTGGTCGGTATCCGCTTTGGCGTGGTCACCGTAACGGAAGCTTCTGCGCTCGCCGTCGCCTATGCGCTCGTCGCCTGCTTGCTCTTGCGCAGCCTGAACGCCGGCACCGTGCTGGCGTCCTTGCGCAAGGCGGCGGGGGAGGCGGCGGCGGTCGGCCTCCTGATCGGCGCCTCCGCACCCTTCGCCTTCCTGCTCGCCGTCGACCGCGTCTCCGAGCAGATGGCCGGGCTGGTCACCGCGCTGGGCGGCGGGCCGCTGGCGGTGATGCTGCTCTCCAACCTCGTCCTGCTCGTCGCCGGCCTCTTCCTCGATATCGGCGCGGCAATCCTGCTGCTCGCACCCTTGTTGCTGCCGGCCGCCATCGCCGCCGGGCTCGATCCGATCCAGTTCGGCGTCGTCCTCGTCGTCAACCTGATGATCCACGGCCTGACGCCGCCGCTCGGCATCCTCGTCTATGTCGCGAGCGGCATCATGCGGATATCGCCGGCCGCGGTGTTCCGGGCCGTACTGCCCTTGCTGGCGAGCCTGCTCGTCGCGCTCTTCATCCTCTGCCTTGCGGTGGCGGCCTGGCCGTCGCTACCTGTTTCCTTCAAGGAGCTGTTCCGATGGTTTTGACCCGCCGCGCCTTCGCCGTTGCCACGATCGCCGCGCCAGCCGTTCTCACGAGCCGCGCGGTCGCCGCCGGCCGGCCGGTCACGATCGCCTCGCTGCTCGGCGAGGACAAGCCCGAGACGAAGATCTGGCGCCGCGTCACGGAGAAGCTGGCGCAGAGCGCGCCCGGCCGTTTCGACCTGCGCGTCGTGCCCAATGCCGCGCTCGGCGGCGAGAAGGAGGTCGCCGAGGGCCTGCGGCTCGGTTCGGTCCAGGCCACGCTGTTCACCATCTCGGCGCTCTCCTCATGGGTGCCGGACGGACAGCTTCTCGATCTGCCCTTCCTGTTCCGCGATCGCGCGCATCTGAAGCGCGTGCTCGCCGGGCCGCTCGGCGAGGAGCTCAAGCGCAAATATGAGGCGCAGGGCTTCGTCGTGCTCGGCTTCGTCAATTACGGCGCCCGCCATCTCCTCGCCAAGGAGCCCCTGACCACGCCTGCCAGCGTCAAGGGCAAGCGCATCCGCGTCATCCAGAGCCCGCTGCATACCGAGCTCTGGTCAGGCCTGGGCGCCTACCCGACGCCGATCCCAATCCCCGAGACCTATAACGCGCTGAAGACCGGCGTGGTCGACTGCATGGACCTGACCAAGTCGGCCTATGTCGGCTTCAAGCTGCATGAGGTCGTGCCCTATCTGATCGAGACCGGCCATATCTGGGCTGCCGGCGTGGTAGCGGTCTCTGCCAGCTTCTGGAAGGGCCTCTCGGCCGAGGACAAGGCGGCGTTCGCGGCTGCGGCTGCCGAGGGAGCAGGGTATTTCGACGAGCTCATCATCGCCGACGAGGACGCCTCGATGGCCAAGGCGAAGGCCGAGGGCGGCAAGGTCGTGCAGCCGGAGGACCGGCCCGGCTGGGAGGCCGGTGCGCGCAAGGTCTGGGCCTCCTTCGCGCCGAAGCTCGGCGGACTCGAGAAGATCGAGGCGATCGCTAGCAGCGCCTGAGGCTTTGCTGCCATCCAACTTCGCATTGATCTCAGAGGAGCGCCGTCCTTATGTCCGAACGTCCCGTCCTTCTCGTCACCGGCGGCAGCCGTGGCATCGGTGCTGCGATCTGCCGTTTCGCCGCCGAGCGTGGCTATGACGTCGCCGTCAACTACCAGGGCAATGCGCAGGCGGCGGCCGATGTCGTCGCGGCCTGTGGCCGGGTAGGGGCCAAGGCGGTCGCGATCCAGGGCGACATGGCGAACCTTGCCGATATCGCGCGCGTCTTCGCCGAGGCGAAGGCGGCGCTGGGGCCGCTGACCGCGGTCGTCAACAACGCCGCCATCACCGGCAAGAGCAGCCCGCTCGCCAAGTCCGATCCGCAGGTCATCCGCGCCTGCATCGATCTCAACGTCACCGGCGCGATCCTGGTGGCGCGCGAGGCGGCCCAGGCCCTGCTCGCCAATGAGGGCGCGAAGAACCGCGCGATCGTCAACATCTCCTCGATCGCGGCCGGTCTCGGCTCGCCCAATGAATATGTCTGGTATGCGGCCTCGAAGGCAGCGGTCGATTCCATGACCATAGGCCTGGCGATCGAGCTCGCCCCGGCCGGCATCCGCGTCAATGCGGTGGCGCCGGGCATGACGCAGACCGACATCCATGCGCTCTCGACCGGCGATGCCGGCCGTGTCGACCGCATCGCGCCGACGATCCCACTGAAGCGCGTCGCCGAGCCGGAGGAGATCGCCGAAGCGGTGCTGTTCGCCCTGTCCGAGGCGGCGTCCTACATGGTCGGCTCGATCATCCGGGTCGGCGGCGGCCGCTGAGACCCGGCGGGCGTTCGAACGACAGAATCGGCTGCGAGAACAGCCGCAGACGGCTGGAGCCGCAGCCCGTCCGTGCTAAATCGGCTGCCAGCCTGTTCAACCGGAAGCCGCCATGCGCGTCCTGCTCATCCTGATCGCCTTCGGCATGGTCGCGGTACCGGCGCTGCTGGCACTGGCGCGCAGCGACCTGCCGCGCGGCCGGCGCATCGTCAACGCGCTGATCGTCTTCCTGGCGCCGGCCTTCGCGCTCGGCTTCATCCATGGCGTGCCGGAGCTCGACGGCAGGGCGCTGCAATATCCTGTCGCCTGGACGACGCTGAGGCTGGTCCTGACCGGGCTCGCTCTGATCCTGCCCTGGTGCCTCTATGTCTGGCTGAACGGCCGGCGCTGACCTCCTGACGGACTTTTTCAAGATGACCGAACCTGCCCAGATCCCGCCGATCGACTACGCCTTCACCGGCGACCGCAAGGGCCCGGCGCATGACCCGACCTATGCCGGCGCGCTCTCCTTCATGCGCCGCCGCTACAGCAAGGACGTCGCCGGCTGCGATGCCGTGGTCTGGGGCGTGCCCTTCGACCTCGCCGTCTCGAACCGGCCCGGCACCCGTTTCGGGCCGCAGGCGTTGCGCCGCGTCAGCACGATCTTCGACGGCGACGCACAATATCCCTCGCGGATCGACCCGTTCGAGACGCTTGCCGTGGTCGACTATGGCGACTGCCTGCTGCCGCGCAGCGACCTGCAGGGTTGCGCCCGGGCGATCGAGAGCGAAGCTGCCGCGATCATCGCGAGCGGCGCCCAGCTCGTCACGCTCGGCGGCGACCATTTCATCACCCTGCCGCTGCTGCGCGCCCATGTCGCCCGCCACGGCAAGCTCGCCATCGTCCAGTTCGATGCGCATCAGGACACCTGGGATGACGGCGTCGGCGCGATCAGCCACGGCACCTTCGTGCTCGAGGCCGTGCGCGAGGGGCTGATCGATACCGAGCGCTCGATCCAGATCGGCATCCGCACCGTCGCGCCGCGCGATTGCGGCATCACCGTGATCGACGCCTATCAGGCGCATGCACTCGGCGTCGACGGCATCGCGGCCCGGATCAAGCAGCGGGTCGGGCAGGGGCCGGCCTATCTCACCTTCGACATCGACGCGCTCGATCCGGCCTTCGCGCCCGGCACCGGCACACCGGTCGCCGGCGGCTTCTCTTCGGCAGAATCGTTGCGGATGGTCTGGGCGATCCGCGATCTCGATTTCCGCGGCATGGACATCGTCGAGGTCTCCCCACCCTATGATCATGCCGACGCGACCGCGATCGCCGGCGCCGCGGTGGCGCAGCACTACCTCCAGGCGCTGGCGCTTAAGAAGGCGGGTTGAATCGCTTTGCGAGGCGCTTGAATCTCCGCGGCAGGTGAGCCCGCCAAGCGCTTCGAAATGCGGGTTAAATCAACCAGACAACCGGAGGCATACGTGCTGATCGTTTTCAGTGGACTCCCCGGTAGCGGCAAGACGACCCTTGCTCGCAAACTCGCGGCAGGACGGTCAGCGACCTATCTGCGCATCGACAGCATCGAGCATGCGTTGCGCAAGGCTTTGACGGGCAACGACATCGGTGCGGCGGGCTATGACGCAGCTCTTGCGATCGCAGGCGGAAACCTGTCGCTTGGCATCACTGTCGTGGCCGATTGCGTAAACCCGGTCGCCGAGAGCAGGGCGGCCTGGCGCGATGTGGCCAGCGCCTCGGCTGTGCCGCATCTCGACATCGAGGTCGTCTGCTCCGACAAGGCCGAGCATCGCCGCAGGGTCGAGCAGCGACAGTCCGATATTACGGGATTTACCCTTCCGGACTGGGCCGCGGTCGAGGCACATGTCTATCAGCCCTGGACGGGTGACCGACTGGTCGTCGACACAGCTGTTCTTTCGATCGAGGACGCATTGCGCCTGATCGAAACTCGCCTGACATCGCTGGCGCGCAGCGCGGATTGACAGCGACCCGAGCACGGAACATATACGGGACCATGATCACAAACCCGACCCGACGTCGCAGTGAACAGGCCGCCCTGGCGCGCCCGCGATGACGCTCGGCTTGTAGTCCGAACGCCCGCGACCGCGCCCCGAGCGCGGTTTTTTTATGCCTGAAGCCGGCCAAGTAATTCCCACAGCCTCCACCAGACGCCTTGCGAGGGTCCGATGAGCCAGAACCTGAAATCCATCTTCATCGACGGCGAAGCCGGCACGACAGGGCTTGGCATCCGCGAGCGCCTGGCCGATGTGTCGGAGGTCGTGGTCAAGAGCATCGACCCGGACAAGCGCAAGGATCCGGCCGCCCGCAAGGCGATGATGGCGGGCGTCGACCTCGTCGTGCTCTGCCTGCCCGACGATGCGGCCAAGGAATCGGTTGCGCTCGCCGATGAGCTCGGTACGGGCGCGCCGAAGATCGTCGACGCCTCGACCGCCCATCGCGTCGCGCCGGACTGGGTCTATGGCTTCGCCGAGCTCGAGCCGGGCTTCGCCAGGAGGGTCGCCAACGCCAACCGCGTCTCCAACCCGGGCTGCTATCCGACCGGCGGCATCGCGCTGCTGCGCCCGCTCGTCGATGCCGGGCTGCTGCCGGCCGACCATCCGGTCACCGTCAACGCGGTCTCGGGGTATTCCGGCGGTGGCAAGAGCATGATCGAGGCCTATGAGGCCGGTACCGCGCCTGATTTCGAGCTCTACGGCCTTGGCCTCAAGCACAAGCATCTGCCCGAGCTGCAAGTCTATTCGCGGCTGGAGCGGCGGCCGATCTTCGTGCCGTCGGTCGGCAATTTCCGGCAAGGCATGCTGGTCTGCGTGCCGCTGCATCTCGATACACTGCCCGGCAAGCCCAAGCCCGCCGATCTCGAGGCGGCGCTGGCGGAGCGCTATGCCGGCTCGACCTATGTCAGCGTTCTGTCGGCGGATGCGGGCGGCAAGCTCGAGCCGGAGGCGCTCAACGACACGAACAAGCTCGAATTGCGCGTCTTCGGCAATGCCGATCTTGGCCAGGCCGTGCTCGTCGCCCGGCTCGACAATCTCGGCAAGGGTGCATCCGGCGCGGCCGTCCAGAACATCCGCCTGATGCTCGGCCTCCCCGAAAGTTGACAGCCGTTCACATCGCGAACCTCAAAGCGCACCGACCCCTCAATCCGTGACGAAACAGCGGCTGCACCCCCCAAATGGGGGATGCAGCCGCTCATGCTCGAGACCATAGCTGAGGTTGGCGGCTGAGGGCGGGGGCGATTCGATGCCAGGATTCGACACATTGGGAGTGCGTCTGGCTCGCAGTCGGCGCCGGCTGGAGCGCGAGCGCGCCACTGTCGCGATGACGATCGTGCGAGAAGGCCTGGAAGGCGCCGAGCAAGGCGATATCGAGACCCAGGCCGCCGAATCCGAGATGAAGCTGCCGATGTCGGCACAGGTGATCGCGTTCCCGCGCTCCAACAGGCTCCTCCGAGACTAAAGCGGTCTTGCTTCTGCAAGATTGCGTGCGCTGCCGGGGGTGGTCGAACGACCCCGGCAGCGCTTTTTCGTCAGCCCGCGTAGGGCTTGAACAGCTGCTTCTGCGTGCCCAGCCCCTCGATGCCGAGGGCTACCGTCTCACCGCCCTTGAGGAAGCGCGGCGGCTTGAAGCCGAGCCCGACGCCGGGCGGCGTTCCAGTGGTGATGACGTCGCCCGGATCGAGCTGCATGAACTGGCTGATATAGTGCACGAGATAGGCGGCACCGAAGATCATCGTCTTGGTCGAGCCGTTCTGGACACGCTCGCCGTCGACCTCGAGCCACATCGCCAGGTTCTGCACGTCCGAGATCTCGTCCGGCGTCACCAGCCAGGGGCCTAGCGGGCCGAAGGTCGGGCAGCCTTTGCCCTTGGCCCATTGGCCGCCGCGCTCTGTCTGGAACTCGCGCTCCGAGACGTCGTTGCAAACGCAGAAGCCGGCGATCGCCGCCATCGCGTTCGCTTCGTCGATATAGGAGCCGCCGTCCCCGATCACGATGGCGAGCTCGACTTCCCAGTCGGTCTTCTTCGAGTTCTTCGGGATGATGACGTCGTCATTGGGGCCGACGATGCAGTTCGGCGCCTTGTTGAACAGGATCGGCTCGGCCGGGATCGCCGCGCCAGTCTCGGCAGCGTGATCTGCAAAGTTGAGGCCGACGGCGATGAAATTGCGGACATCGCCGACGCAGGCGCCGATGCGCGGCGCGCCCTCGACCAGCGGCAGTGATTCGGGGGACAGCGCCTTGAGCTTGGCGAGCGAGGCCGACTTCAATCCCGCGCCAGCGATGTCGGACACATGGGCCGACAGGTCGCGGAGCTTGCCGGCGGCGTCGACAAGGCCGGGCTTCTCCTGGCCGAGTGCGCCGTAACGAACCAGTTTCACGTCGTTTCCCCCTTTTTCAAACGTTTAAAACACAATGTGAGACAAGACCTGAGGTCGCGGCGATCCTGTGCGGACTGCCGCCATGATGCAAGCCCGCCGGTACGCATGCCATGCCTGCGGGAGCACCCGGAGTTGTGGCGCTTATGCAACGGTCTTTGGTAAACCGCCCCATCGCTTCACGCCGGTGGATAAGCCTATGTTGCGGTGCACAATAGCAAAATCCACGATAGTTCGTATGTAAACCATATTTTCCGTCGTCGCCTCGCGGCGGGACACGCAAAACGTGCCGATTTTGGACGGTTTTGCTGATGCTGCCGCGACCGATGGGGCGAGCGTGGCGATTTGGAGGCGATCTGGGCGGGATTGCGGCGGAAACAGGCAGGCGGCATGGTGTGGACAGATTCCGCGGCGTGATTTGCCGCAGCCGTCACAACAAGAACCTCAGCCCGGGGAAGACGCCGCGATGAAGAGCCTCCTGAAATTCTCTGCCGCCGCCACTGTCTCGCTTGCGGCGCTGCTGGCTGCCGGCGCGGCTTCTGCGAGCTCCTTCGCGATCCGCTCGGGCCAGAGTGCCGAGGGTCTCGGCATGGCTTATGCCGGCGCGGCTTCGGGCGGCATCGGCATGGGCTCGATGGCCTGGAACCCGGCGACGATCACCATGTTCCCCGGTCGTAACAGCAATTGGAACTTCACCTATATCAATGCCAATGCGAGCTATGATCCGACCTCGGTGACCCGGCTCGGTGCGCCCAACGGACCGGCGAGCCCTTTGCAGAACGGCACCGGCAACATCGGCGGCAACGGCGCTTTCGTCCCCGCTTCCGCCTCGGCCTGGCAGCTCACCGACCGCTTCTGGATCGGCCTGTCCACCGGCGCGCCCTACGGGCTGCGCTCGAAGCCGGACAATCAGGCGCATGCCGCGCAGGTCTATGGCCGCTCCGCCAAGGTCGCGACGATCAACGTCTCGCCGACCATCGGTTATCAGGTCAACGACTGGCTCTCGGTTGGCGCTGCCGTGCAGATCCAGTGGCTGAACGCCGCCTTGAAGACCGCATCCGGCGTCGCCCCGACCGCCGCGCCTGTCATCATCGAGGGTGACACGATCGATTTCGGCTATCGCTTCGGTATCAACCTGACGCCGTTCAAGGGCACCAATATCGGCATCGCCTATCGCTCTGCGGTGCGTCAGACGCTGGAGGGTACCTTCCGCACGCCGCTCGGCGTCGTTCCGGTCAAGGCGAACCTGAACCTGCCCGACTCTGTCGTGTTCGGCCTCTCGCAGGAGATCAACGAGCAATGGCAGGTCCATGCCGGCGTCGAGTGGACCAACTGGAGCCGCTTCCGCAATATCCCGGTCGTCAGCCAGCTCAATGGCGTGCCGGTCACCAGCCTGAATTTCCAGTATGACGACGCCTGGTTCTTCTCGGTCGGCGCCGAGTACAAGTATAATCGCGACCTGACCCTGCGCGCCGGTGTCGGTTACGAGCTGTCTGCAGTCAACGATCGCAACCGCACGGTCTTCATCTCGGACAATGACCGGCTCTGGCTCTCGGCCGGTGGCAGCTATCAGCTCACCGACAAGCTGAAGCTCGACCTCGGCTACACCTATATCCACGTGAAGAAGGCTTCCGTGAGCTACACCGGCGCCCATCCGCAGCAGCAGGCGGTGTTCTACACCGCCGAGGCCAAGCCCTATATCCACATCGTCTCGGCCGGCCTGACCTATCGTTGGGACGACCCGACGGAGACGATCCCGGTCCGCCCGGTCGTCCGCAAGAACTGATCCGCATCTCCGCCGACAACGAAAGAGCCGGCCTTCGGGCCGGCTCTTTTGCGTTGGGCCATGTCGCGTCAAGGCTGGCGCGGTGTCGCTGGACGCCGGAATGACGGCCGGCCAGCGACCGATATCCTTCGGTCGCTACGCCCTGATCTTCACATAGCTTCCCGGCGCGTCCTCCAGCGCGGGCAGGGCCCCGTCGCCGGGGATGCGCGGCTTGACGCGCTGGGGCGCCTGCTTCTCCAGCCAGGCGAGCCAATGCGGCCACCAGGAGCCCGGATGCTCCTGCGTCTTTTGCATCCAGTCATCGAAGTCACCTTCGGGCTTCGGGCCGGTCCAGAACTGATACTTGACCTTGTTCGGCGGGTTGACCACGCCGGCGATATGGCCCGAGCCGGCCATGACGTAGTCGACCGGGCCGCCGAAGCTCTGCGAGCCGAGGAAGACCGATTTCGCCGGCGCGATATGGTCTTCGCGGGCCGCGAGATTGTAGATCGGGATCTTCACCTTCTTGAGGTCGAGCAGCTTGCCGCCGAGGCGCATCTCGCCCTTGCTCAGCTTGTTCTCGAGATAGCAGTTGCGCAGGTAGAAGGAGTGGTTGGCGGCGGGCATCCGGGTCGAATCCGAGTTCCAGTAGAGCAGGTCGAAGGCCGTTGGAGCCTTGCCCTTCAAGTAGTTGTTGACGGCATAGGACCAGATCAGGTCGTTCGGACGCAGCATGTTGAAGGCGCCCGACATGCGCGCGCCGTCGAGATAGCCGCGCTCGGCCATCTGCTCCTCCACGGCGCGGACCTGCTCCTCGTCTACGAAGACCGCGAGCTCGCCGGCATGGGTGAAGTCGACCTGCGTGGTGAAGAAGGTCGCGCTGGCAATGCGCTTGTCCTTCACCGCGGCCATATAGGCGAGGGTGACGCCCAGCAGCGTTCCGCCAACGCAATAGCCGATCGTCGAAACCTGCTTCTCGCCAGTCACCTGCTCGACCGCCTCGAGCGCGGCGAAGATGCCCTCGCGCATATAACTCTCGAAATCCTTGAGCGCGTGGCGGTGATCCGGGTTGACCCAGGAGATGCAGAACACGGTCAGCCCCTGGCTGACACACCAGCGGATGAAGCTCTTCTCGGCGTTGAGGTCGAGGATGTAGAACTTGTTGATCCAGGGCGGCACGATCAGCAGCGGCTGCTTCAGGACCGTCTCGGTCGATGGCGCGTACTGGATCAGCTCGATAATGTCGTTGCGGTAGATGACCTTGCCCGGCGTGGTCGCGATGTTGACGCCGACCTGGAAAGCGCCGGCATCGGATTGCCGAATCTTGAGTTCGCCGCCACCGGCCTCGACATCCTCGGCCAGCATTTTCATGCCGCGCACCAGGTTCTCGCCGTTCTGCGCCATGGTTTCGCGCAGCAACTCGGGATTGGTCGCGACGAAATTGGAGGGGGAAAGGGCCCCAGCGATCTGCTTGACGTAGAATCGGGCCTTGTTGCGCGTATGCGGGTCCAGGTCCTCGGCCTGCTCGACCATGCCTTCGGCCCAGCGCGTGGTCAGAAGATAGGCTTGCTTGACGAAGTCGAAGACCGGGTGGGTATTCCATTCGGGATCGGCGAAGCGGGCGTCCCGCTTCTCAGGCGCGATCACCGGCTCGACCTGCTCGCCGCCTAGGCGCTTCAGCGTCGAACTCCACAGGTTGAGGAAGTCGCTGGTGAGCGCGCCTTGAGCCTCGATGATCTTCTGGGGATCGCTGATCCAGCGTTCGGCGACGCGGCCGAGCACCTTGACCATCTCGCTCGCCTCGTCGGCCTGGCCGGTCTTGGCCTCGCCTCGTTCGGATCGGTTTCAGATAGGCTGCCGTCACCTTGCCGGCCTGCTCGACCATCTTGCCCATGTTCTGCGCCATCGATTCGAAGTCGGGCACGGGCGGCAGGTCGGTGAACGGCGTTTCGGTTGCCTTGTGGCCGGCTTTGCCCTTCTCGTCAGCAGGCGGACACATGGCGACGCTCCCCTCGGTAGCCTTACGCAGGAGTTGCACTCCCCATTTTGGACCCATTAAGGACCTAACCGGTATGAGTGACAAAGAAATTTTGCGGAAGCAGGGCAATGGCTGACAGGCGGACAGAAATCTCGCTCAAAGCGGCCGGACTCGTCCTGCTCGTCGCAGCTGTGCTGGGCGGCTGCGGGGCCGCCTCGCGGCGTCGCCGAGATGACCGATTTCGCCACCACGCCGGGCGAGCCCAAGCCATTCGTCGTCGAGACCCGTCCGCAGGATCCGAAATACATCCCGATCGGCACCACCGTTTCGCGCCAGGCCAAGCGCAAGACCGTCGACGAATTCAAGAAGCTCGAAGCCGAGCTCGAAGCCAAGCGGACATCGAACGAGGCTGCCGGCTCGCAGGCGCAGACCCTCGGCAAGGTCCTGCCTCCGCCTGCACCGCCGCCTGCTCCACCGCCGCTGCCGAAAGAATGAGGGGACGGCTGCGCGCGAGGTGGCTTGCCTGATATCGGCCGGGCAGCTCCAATCGCGGTCCTCGCGCTGGGACCCCTGCAATGATCCTGATCGGCCAATATGATTCGCCCTTCGTGCGCCGCGTGGGCATTGCGCTGACGCTCTACGAACTGCCCTTCGAGCACCGGCCCTGGTCGGTCTTCGGCGACGGCGAGAGGATCACGCCGCTCAACCCGCTGGTCCGGGTGCCGACGCTCGCGCTCGATGACGGGCTCGTACTGGCCGAGAGCCATGCCATGCTCGACTACCTCGACAGCTTGGTTCCAGCCGAACGCGCCTTATTCCCTCGGCAGGAGCCGGCGCGCCATCGGGCGCTGCGCGTAGCCGCGCTGGCGATGGGGTTGGCCGAGAAGGCGGTCAGCCTGTTCTACGAGCTGCGACTGCACGATCAGGTCTCCGAGACCTGGGCCGGGCGCTGCCGCGGCCAGATCAAAGGTGTCCTCGCTGCCCTGGAGCGGGAACGAGCCGAGCGCGCCGGCGATTGGTGGTTCGACGACCGTATCGGCCACGCCGATATCGCGCTCGCCTGCGCCTTGCGCTTCGCCAGCGACGCGCACGCCGATCTTGTCGTCCTGAGCGATTATCCCGCCCTGGCGGCGCACTCTGCCCGTTGCGAGGCGCTCGATGTCTTCCAGGCGATCAGCCAGCCCTTCATTCCGCCGGCCTGAAACGTCACGCAGCGGCGACACCGGAATGCTTTCGATGAATCTTGCTTATTTTGCTCTGTCGGGGCGAAAGCTGCGGTGGTAAGGCATCGAAACGCAAGAATGTGATCGACCCCCCTGCGGGGAGGCGATCCGCAAGGACCTGTTGCCGAGATGACCGACTTTCACCGCATCAAACGCCTGCCGCCCTACGTTTTCGAACAGGTCAACAAGATCAAGGCAGCCGAACGCGCCAAGGGCGTCGACATCATCGATCTCGGCATGGGCAATCCCGATCTGCCGGCGCCCAAGCACGTCATCGAGAAGCTGGTCGAGACGGCCGGCAAGCCGCGCACCGACCGTTACTCCGCCTCCAAGGGCATTGCGGGGCTGCGCCGCGCCCAGGCCCACTACTATCAGCGCCGCTTCGGCGTGACGCTCAATCCTGACACGCAGGTGGTCGCTACGCTGGGCTCCAAGGAGGGCTTCGCCAATATGGCGCAGGCCATCACCGGCCCGGGTGATGTCGTGCTCGTGCCCAATCCGAGCTATCCGATCCACGCCTTCGGCTTCCTGATGGCGGGCGGCGTGATCCGTTCCGTGCCGGCCGAGCCGACCCCGGCCTTCTTCCCGGCGCTGGAGCGGGCGATGGCGCATTCAGTGCCGAAGCCGATCGCGCTGGTCACCTGCTATCCGGCGAACCCGACAGCCTATACCGCTTCGCTCGATTTCTATCGCGACCTCGTCGCCTTCGCGAAGCGGCACGAGCTGATTCTGCTCTCCGATCTCGCTTATGCCGAGGTCTATTTCGACGAGAACGATCCGCCACCTTCGATGCTGCAGGTGCAGGGCGCGATCGACGTCGCCGTCGAGTTCACCTCGATGTCGAAGACCTTTTCCATGGCCGGCTGGCGCATGGGCTTCGCCGTCGGCAACGAGAGGCTGCTGGCGGCGCTGGCGCGGGTGAAGTCCTATCTCGACTACGGCGCCTATACGCCGATCCAGGTCGCGGCGGCGGCGGCACTGAACGGCCCGGAGGACTGCATCCGCGAGATGCGCGAGATTTATCGCAAGCGCCGCGACGCGCTGGTTGAAAGCTTCGGCAAGGCCGGCTGGGAGTTTCCGGCGCCGCAGGCCTCGATGTTCGCCTGGGTGCCGATCCCGGAGAAATTCCGCCATCTCGGCTCGCTGGAGTTCTCCAAGCTGCTGATCGAGAAGGCCGAGGTCGCGGTCGCGCCGGGCATCGGCTTCGGCGAGCATGGCGACGATTACGTCCGCATCGCCATCGTCGAGAACGAGCAGCGCATCCGTCAGGCGGCGCGCAATGTCGGGCGCTTCCTGAAGAGCGCCGACCAGACCCTGCACAACGTCATCCAGATGCCGAAGGCAGGGTAGGGGACGGCGGCTGTCATTCCGGGCTCGCTGCTCAGCAGCGCCCCGGAAAGACGGCCTATGGTGTTGCGCGCTGGCACTGGACCGAGCCGTCAAAACATGGGAACGCAGGCGGCGGGGCGGATAGCTGGGACGAAGAGTGCGCCATGGTCTCTAAGGGCCGGTTGATCGGGATCGTTTTCGGCCTGTTCGCGCTGGTCTGCCTGTTCGCGACCTATGATTTTTCGCGCGGCCGCAGCGCAGACACCGATTCGTCCCTGATCGCCGAGGTGCTGACCGCGACGCGAGCCCGCGAATGCGGCCGCGACGCCACCGAGATCGTGACGAAGTATTTCCCGAACGGCATGAGCCGCGCCGAAGCGGAGCAACTCCTGGCGCAGACCGTGATCCGGGCGCCGAAGCCCTGGTTCTGGAAGCCTATCGACGAGAATTCCACTTTGGCAGACGGCGACAGCGTCGAGGCGCTGCGCACCATCAAGATCACCGCCTTCGGCAACCAGCTGCTGCGCCTCTATCTCGGCTTCGAGGACGGCAAGGTCCACAAGCTCGCCGCCGAGGTCGTCTGCCGTTTCGAGTGAACGGCGCGAACCGTCACTTCTCGATGACGCAGAAGCGGTTTCCGTCCGGATCTTCCAGCACGATGTAGTCGGCGCCCTCCGGATAGCGCCACTCGGCCCGTTTCGCACCGATGCCGAGAAGTCGCTCGACCTCGGCTTTCCGGTCGCTGGCATAGAGGTCGAGATGGTGGCGCTGATGATCCCGCGCCTGGGATGAGACCTGCGTGATCGCCAGTTGCACGCCGGTGCCTTCGCGCGGCACCAGGATCGCCCAGTCGGGTGAGGGCGGCCGTAGCGGCTTGTAGGCGAGCGCTTCCGTCCAGAATGCGATCGCGCGCGGCACGTCGCGCACGCCCCAGACGATCGAGCCGACCTTGAGCATTTCGGGTACCTCCTGTTGAACGCTCAATCCGGCCTGATGGCACAGGTTCCATCCACCCCTTCGCCGTTGACTCCCCCGCGCGCCTCATGCGACCCCGCCGACCATGACCATGCACGCTGCTCCCTCCGAGATCAGGCCCCTGCGCGTCGGCATCGCCGGCCTGGGCACAGTCGGCGCGGCGGTCGCCGGCATTCTGAAACGCCAGGAGAACGCGCTCGCGGCGCGTTGCGGCCGGCCGATCCGGGTGACGGCGGTCTCGGCGCGTGATCGCAATCGCGACCGCGGCATCGATCTCTCCGGCTTCGCCTGGTTCGACGATCCGGTCGCGCTCGCCGCTTCTCCTGATATCGACTGCCTGGTCGAATTGATCGGCGGCTCGGACGGGCCAGCTAAAAAAGCGGTCGAGACCGCGCTCTCCGCCGGCAAGCACGTCGTCACCGCCAACAAGGCGTTGCTTGCCGCTCATGGTGTTGCGCTCGCCGAGCTCGCCGAGAGCAACGGCGCGGCACTCGCCTTCGAGGCCTCCTCGGCCGGCGGCATCCCAGTGGTGAAGACGCTGCGCGAGGCGCTCTCGGGCAATAATGTCAGCCGGCTCTACGGCATCCTCAACGGCACCTGCAATTACATCCTCTCGCGCATGGAGCTCGAAGGGCTGACCTTCGAGGCCTGTCTGAAGGACGCCCAGCGCCTCGGCTATGCCGAGGCCGACCCGACCTTCGACGTCGAGGGCTTCGACACCGCGCATAAGCTCGCCATCCTGACCAGCCTCGCCTTCGGTACGAGGATCGACGCCGAAGCGATTCATGTCGAAGGCATTTCCTCGATCACGCCGCTCGACCTGAAGATGGCCGACGAGCTCGGCTACCGGATCAAGCTCCTCGGCGTCGCCGAGCGGACCAAGACCGGCATCGAGCAGCGCGTGCACCCGACCATGGTGCCGAAGTCGTCGGCGATCGCGCAGGTGATGGGTGTGACCAATGCGGTGACCATCGATGCCGACGCGGTGCGCGAGATCACCCTGGTCGGCCCCGGTGCCGGTGGCGGGCCGACCGCTTCTGCCGTGATCGCCGACATCGCCGACGTCGCCCGTGGCACTGCCGGCCAGCCCTTCGGCATGCCGGTCTCCAGGCTCGAGCAGCCGACGCGGGCGCCGATGCAGCGTCATGAGGGCGGCTACTATATCCGCCTCGCCGTCGCCGATCGTCCTGGCGCTGCCGCCGCAATCGCGACCCGCATGGCCGAGGCCGACATCTCGCTCGAAAGCATCGTCCAGCGCCGTTCCGAGATCGCCGCCCAGCGCGATCCCGGCGGGCGCTCCGGCGCGCCGGTCCCGGTCGTGCTGATCACCTATGCCACCAGCGAGCGGGCGATCCGCGCCGCGCTGGAGAAGGTCAGCGCCGACGGCCACATCGCAGAAGCGCCGCAAGTCATCCGTATCGAGCGGGAATGAGGTGAATGGTGCGGTCGGCCACGGCTTCGCCATATCCTCGTCAACCCGCATGCTATTTGCCTCGGCCATCCGCTAACCGCGTTTAGGGAGTCCCCCATGTCCGTCGATCTCCGCATCTCGCCCGACCAGATCATCGAGCGCTATCTCTCGATGGAGCTGGTGCGCGTCACCGAGCGTGCCGCCGTTGCCGCCGCCCGCCTGCGCGGCCATGGCGACGAGAAGGCGGCCGACCAGGCCGCGGTCGATGCGATGCGGCGCGAGCTCAACCGCCTGCCGATCGACGGCGAGATCGTCATCGGCGAGGGCGAGCGCGACGAGGCGCCGATGCTCTATATCGGCGAGAAGGTCGGCAACAAGCAGGGCCCCAAGGTCCACATCGCCGTCGACCCGCTCGAGGGTACGACGCTCTGCGCCAAGGACATGCCGGGCTCGATCGCGGTGATGGCGATGGCCGGCGCCGGCCAGCTGCTCTACGCCCCCGACGTCTACATGAACAAGATCGCGATCGGCCCGGGCTATCCGACCGGCATCGTCGATCTCGACGCCTCCGCCGCCGACAACATCAACGCGCTGGCCAGGGCCAAGGGTGTCAAGCCGCACGAGATCAACACGCTGATCATGGATCGGCCGCGCCATGAGAAGCTCATTGCGGAAGTCCGCAAGACCGGCGCCTCGATCCGCCTGATCACCGATGGCGACGTCGCCGGCGTGATCTTCTGCACCGAGCCTGAGAAGACCGGCATCGACCTTTATCTCGGCATCGGCGGCGCGCCCGAGGGTGTTCTCGCTGCCGCGGCGCTGCGCTGCGTCGGCGGCCAGATGCAGGGCCGCCTGATCCTCGACACTGAGGAGAAGCGGGCTCGCGCCGCGACCATGGGCGTCAAGGATCCGAACCACAAATACGACATGGCCGAGATGGCCTCGGGCGACGTCATCGTCTGCGCCACCGGCGTCACCGATGGCGGCATGCTCTCGGGCGTGCGCTTTGGGCCGGAGGTGATCGAGACCGAGACGATTGTCTATCGCTCGATTACCGGCACCGTTCGCCGCATCTATGGTGAGCACCGCGAGCTCTCGAAGTTCCAGCTCGACTGACCCGAGGCACTGCCTGCCGACGGCGCGCTCAGCGCGCCGTCATCACGGCGCGGGTGAAGCCCGGCTCGACGATTGTCAGGCTGCCATCGGGCAGGCCGAGGATACGGTCCATCGCGATGCCCTGGAACTGGAAGCGCTGATCCAGCGCCTTGATCGCAGCGTCTTCCTCGGCGGTTCCCATCGCGTTGATCGTCCGTGCGACGGCGTCGTGGGTGCTGGCGTTGAGATGCAGGAGGATCTCCGCCGCAGCCTCGGGGTCAGGCACAGTGAAGGCACCTTCGGCCTTGCCCTGCGCGATAATCCCGGTCAGGACCGGCCGCATGACCGCGATCGAGGCGGCATTGATCCGGTGGTAGAGCATAAGATTCTCCGGCCGGAAGACCACGTCGAAGGCGGCCCTGAACTTCGGCGCATCGGCCAGCTTCATGCTCCGTGAGCGCGCCATGAAGCCGTTCAGCCGCTCCAGTGCGCTGAGCGCGGGATCATCGAGGATATCCCGGACGCGCGCGACTGCGTCCTGCGACAGGCGGGCGGTGATCCCTTCCAGCAAGTCCTCCTTGGCCGTGAAGTGGTGGTAGAAGCCGCCCTTCGAGATGCCGATCTGCGCGATGACGTCGTTGACCGTCGTCCGCTCGTAGCCGCGCTCGAAGAACAGCGCCTGCGCACCGTCGAGGATCTCGTTCCTGCGATCATCCGCGGACTTTACGATACGGGGCATGCAACGGGCTTTCCCTTGACGACCGACCGTCGGTCTGTAAAATGACCGACGGTCGGTCTTTCGCGATTGTGCGCGTAAGACGCAGCCGGCGCAACGCTTCAGGGCCCCTGATCGTCCAGGGCCGAGCACGCCGGCGCGATGGCTCCTATGGAGGATGCCGTGAAGTTCGCTCGCAGTCTGCTTGCCGTCACGGCCGTGATGGTTGCCGCTGGTGCCTATTGGTCGCTGTCGAAGCCAATCACGGTCGCGACCGTCTCGCCAAAGCGCGGCGACGCGGCGGAGGTCGTCTATGCCACCGGCACGGTCGAACCGCGCACTTGGGCAAAGGTCGCGGCGCTGGTGCGCGAGCGCGTTATCGAGCGCTGCGATTGCGAAGGGCAGCGCGTGCAGCAGGGGCATGTTCTCGCCCGGCTCGACAGCGCCCAGGCCGAAGCGGCGCTCGCCGAGCTCAAGGCGCGTCAGAAGCTCGCCACCGCCGAGCATGACCGGCTCGCGGTCCTTGTCGAGCGCAATGTGATGAGCCTGCAGGCGCTCGACCGGGCCCGTAGCGAGATGGGTCAGGCCTCGGCGTTGATCGCCGGTCAGAGCGCGCGCCTGGAGAACTATGTGCTGCGCGCGCCGATGGCGGGCACCGTGCTGCGCCGTGACGGTGAGGTCGGCGAGATCGCCGAGCCCGGCACCGTGCTGTTCTGGATCGGCGAGGCGAAGCCATTGCGCGTCGTCGCCGAGGTCAACGAAGAGGATATCCCGCAGGTCAAGCCGGGCCATCGCGTCCTGATCCGGGCCGACGCCTTTCCGGGGCGGACGCTGGAGGGAACCGTCGACAGCATCACGCCGAAGGGCGACCCGATCGCCAAGACTTACCGTGTCTATCTCGCTCTGCCGAACGATACCCCGCTGCTCATCGGCATGACGGTCGAGCTCAACATCATCGTACGGATGGCACAGAGCGCGCTCCTGCTGCCAGTCGGTGCGGTGCAGGGCAATGCCGTCTTCGTCGTCGAAGGCGATCGCGCCCGCCGCCACGAGTTGGTGATCGGCATTCGCGGCACGGGCGATGTCGAGATTCTCTCCGGCCTGCCGGAGGCGGCGCGCGTGATCGCGCCCTATCCCGAGAAGCTCGGCGACGGCGCCCGCGTCGCGCCGCAGGGCAGGTGAGCCGTGCGGCTGATCCTCGCACTGGCGCTGACGCATATCCGCGGCCGCGGCCGGCAGACGCTGGTCGCGATCATCGGCGTCGCGCTTGGCGTCGGCTTCTCGATCGCCATGGCGGCGCTGATGCAGGGCGGCGAGGATGATTTCGTCGCACGGCTGGTCGACACCATGCCGCATGTCGACATCACCGACGAACATCGCACGGCCCGCCGCCAGCCGGTGCAGGACGCGTTCGCAGCGGCCCGGATCGCCGGCCTGCGCCCGAAGGACGACCGACGCGGCATCCTCAACCCCACCGAGGCGGCGGCCATGCTACGCGCCTGGGTGCCGGGTAGACTGGCGCTCAGCCTCAAGACGCAAGGGGTGGTGCGCTATTCCGGGCGGGATGTCGGCATCGCCATCATCGGCATCGAGCCGCAGGCCGAGATGCGCGTCTCCGCGCTGGTCAAGGATTTCCGCCAGGGCAGCTTCACCTCGCTGATTGCCGGCGGCAACAACATCGTCGTCGGCGACCGGCTGGCGCAGCGCCTCGGCGCCGAGCTCGGCACCACCGTTACCGTGGTCTCCGCGACCGGCCAGAGCCGCGCCTTCAAGATCGTCGGCCTGTTCCATACCGGCACCACCGCCCGCGACGAGGGCGAGGGCTATGTCCTGCTCAAGCACGCCCAGATCCTGAGCGAGCGCCCGAATGCGATCAACGAGATCAGGCTGAAGCTCGACGATCCCAACGCCGCGCCGCAGGTCGCGCGCCGTGCGGAAGCGCAGATCGGCTACAAGGCGGTCGCCTGGCAGGAGGCGAACGAGTCGCTGCTCGAGGCGCTCGTGATCCGTAATGTCATCATGTACACGGTCGTCGGCGCGATCCTGCTCGTCGCCGGCTTCGGCATCTTCAACATCATTTCGACGATCACCCATGAGAAGGCGCGCGACATCGCCATCCTGAAGTCGCTCGGTTTCACCGAGACCGATATGCGCCGCCTCTTCCTGCTCGAAGGGCTGGCGCTCGGCGCCGGCGGCTCGCTGGTCGGCTGGGTGGTCGGCCTCTCGCTCTGCTTTGCGCTCTCGCTCGTCCGCTTCGAATTGTCGGGCGCGAGCGTCGCGCAGGAGATCACCCGGCTGCCGCTGGCCTGGAGCATCTGGCACTACCTGATCGCTGCCGGCTTCGCACTGGTCTCGGCCGGGGTCGCCGGTTACCTGCCGGCAAGGCAGGCGGCGCGGCTCAACCCGGTCGACATCATCCGGGGCGCGACATGAGCGCGCTGATCGAGACCGCCCGGCTCACCCGCGTGCTGCCTGCCGCCGTGCCGGTGACTCTGGTCCAGGACATCACCCTGACCATCGGTGAGGGCGAGTTCGTCGCGATCACCGGTCCCTCCGGCTCGGGCAAGTCGTCGCTGCTCTATCTTCTCGGCCTGCTCGACCGGCCGACGGCCGGCACGCTCGCCATCTCGGGCATGGATACCGCCGGGCTCAGCGAGCGTGAGCGCGCCGAGATCAGGCTGGCGACGCTCGGCTTCGTCTTCCAGTTCCACTTCCTGCTGCCGGAGTTCACCGTCCGCGAGAATGTCGAGATCCCGATGCGCAGGCTCGGCCGGCTCGGGACTGCCGCCATGCGCGAGCGCTCGACCGAGCTTCTCGGCGCGCTCGGTCTCGCCGACCATCTCGACAAGCGGCCGGACCAGCTTTCGGGCGGCCAGCGCCAGCGCGTCGCGGTCGCCCGCGCGCTCGCCAACGACCCGCCGCTCATCCTCGCCGACGAGCCGACCGGCAGCCTCGACAGCAAGAACTCCGAGCAGGTCTTCGCCATTCTCGACGCGCTGGTGCGCGAGCGCGGCAAGACCGTTATCGCCGTGACCCACGATACCGACATGGCTGCGAGAGCGAGCCGGCGCATCCATCTGGTCGATGGCCGAGTGGCCGAGGTTTGAGGTGGGGCTTCTGCGTCAGTCTTCCGCGGCCGGCTCTGCCTTGCGGCGAAAGCCCGTGGCCAGCACATAGAGCTCGGAGGAATCGGCCCGACTTGCCCCAGGTTTGATGTTGCGGACCTGGGTGAAGTCGCGCTTCAGCTCCGCCAGCAGCCCGGCCGTGTCGCCGCCCTGGAACAGCTTGGCCAGGAAGAAGCCGCCCGGCGCCAGCACGTCATTGGCGAATTCGAGCGCCGCCTCGGCGAGGCCGATGATCCTGAGATGGTCGGTCTTCTTGTGGCCGGTGGTGTTGCCTGCCATGTCCGACATCACCCCATCGGCCTTGCCGCCGAGCTTCTCGGTCAGCAGGGCAGGGGCTTCCTCCGCCATGAAGTCGAGCTCGATCAGCTCGACATGCGGGATCGGATCGACCGGCAGGAGGTCGATCCCGACAATCCGGCCCTTGCCATTGTCGAGGCCGACCTTCGCCGCCGCAACCTGACACCAGCCGCCGGGCGCGCAGCCGAGATCGAGCAGCTTCTGGCCCGGTTTCAGGAATTTGTAGCGCTCGTCCATCTCGGCGAGCTTGAAGGCGGCGCGCGAGCGATAGCCCATCTCGCGTGCGCGTTTCACGTAGGGGTCGTTGAGCTGGCGCTCGAGCCAGAGCTGCGAGGAATGGCTGCGCTTGGCCGGCTTCTTGACCTTGATGCGCAGGTCGCGTGCGCCGCCGCCGGATTTTGTCGTTGTCATTGCCGCCTGCGCCACCAGGCGCGATCCTCGTGCATCATCCTGAGCAGAATGCCCTCGCGCAGGCCGCGATCGGCGATGCGCACCTTCGGGCTCGGGAAGGCCCGCCGGATCGCCTCGAAGATGGCGCAGCCGGCGAGTACCAGATCGGCCCGCTCGCGGCCGATGCAAGCATTGGCCTGGCGCTCGGCATAGTCCATCGCGACGAGTTCGTCGATGACGCTGAGGATATCCTCCTGGCGCATCCACAAACCGTCGACCTGGCGCCGGTCATAGCGCGGCAGGCGCAAATGGATGCCGGCGACGGTCGTCACCGTGCCGGAGGTGCCGAGCAGATGGAAATTGGGTGCGTCGCGTGCCGCTGCCGCCTTCTTTGCGAAGGGCGCCAGCGCTTCGCCGCAATCGGTGACCATGCGCTCGAACTTTTCGCGCCCGACCTCGATCCCGCCATAGCGTTCCGCCACCGAGACGACGCCGATCGGCAGCGAGGCCCATTCGCGGATGCGCGAGGCCGGATCGCGCCCAGCCTCGCGCCCGCCGAGCCAGACGATTTCGGTCGAGCCGCCGCCGATGTCGAAGACGATGACCGCGCCGGCTTCAGGCGCCGCCAGGGCAGCGCACCCGGTGACGGCGAGCGAGGCTTCCGTCCTCTGGTCGACGATCTCGAGCGCAAGCCGTGCCTCCTCGCCGACACGCCGGACGAAGTCGAGCCCGTTGGTCGCCGCCCGGCAGGCTTCGGTGGTGATCAGGCGTGCCCGCGTCACGCCGCGATGCTCCATCTTGCTCTTGCAGATCTTAAGAGCCTCGACGGCGCGGTCCATGGCGTCGTCGCAGAGCCGCCCGCTGGCGCCCAGCCCTTCGCCGAGCCGCACGATTCGCGAGAAGGCATCGACGACCCGGAAGCCGTGCTGGGCCGGCCGCGCGATTAGGAGGCGGCAGTTATTGGTGCCGAGATCGAGCGCGGCATAAGTCGTGGGATGAGGGCGCTGGTACGGCTCCGGAGCAAACCGAACGGCGTCCGGCGGCGCGGGCCGCTCGCCCGGTAGGGGGACCGCCGCCACGAGGGGGCGGTCGGAATCCTGGCGGTCTTCGACCGTCACTCGCTAACCCTTCGCCGGCCATGCCGCTTCGGCGGCTGCCGGGAGTCCAGCACAGGGCTGGAACGTTTCCATTCGTGAGCAGCGTAACAACAGCACACGCCGCCTGCCAAGCAGAACCTGTGGCGAAACTGCGGCGGGGCTCTCGCGCTTGCCTGTATCGGGCCTTCGCGGCAAAGCTCGATGCGAGCCGGCATTGCGAGCCAGGCAGCGATAGATCGGGAGAAACGGCATGGCGGCGCGGCGCATGATCCTGGCGATCGACCAGGGCACGACTTCCTCCCGCGCCATCCTGTTCGACGAGAATCTGCAACCGGTCGCCAGCGCCCAGCAGGAGTTTCCGCAGCATTATCCTTCCTCGGGCTGGGTCGAGCACGAGGCCGAGGATCTCTGGGAGAGCACGCTCGCGGTCTGCCGGCAGGCGTTGGCACGGGCTGAGGCACGGGCAGGAGAGGTCGCGGCGATCGGCATCACCAACCAGCGCGAGACGACCTTGGTCTGGGATCGCAGGACCGGCCAGGCGATTCACCGGGCCATCGTCTGGCAGGACCGGCGCACCGCCGAGCGCTGCGCCGCGTTGGAGGCGCAGGGCCACGGCAAGCTCGTCGCTGAGCGCACTGGCCTGCGTATCGACCCCTATTTCTCCGGCACCAAGATCGCCTGGATCCTCGACCAGGTGCCCGGCGCTCGCGAGCGTGCCCGGCGCGGCGAGCTCGCCTTCGGCACGGTCGACTGCTTCCTGCTCTGGCGCCTGACCGGTGGGCGCGTCCACGCCACCGACGCGACCAACGCCTCGCGCACCATGCTGTTCGACATTCACAAGGGGCAGTGGGATGAGGAATTGCTGGCGCTACTCGACATTCCCGCCGCGATGCTCCCTGAGGTGCGCGACTGCGCCGCACATTTCGGCGATAGCGAGCCCGGCTTGCTCGGGGGAGCGATCGCGATCCGAGGCATCGCCGGCGACCAACAGGCTGCGACCGTCGGCCAGGCCTGCTTTGAGCCCGGCATGCTGAAGTCGACCTATGGCACCGGCTGCTTCGCTTTGCTCAACACCGGCACCAAGGCCGTCGTCTCGCAGAACCGTCTGCTCTCGACCATCGCCTACCAGCTGAACGGCGTGCGCCATTACGCGCTGGAGGGCTCGATCTTCATCGCCGGCGCCGCGGTGCAATGGTTGCGGGATGGCCTCGGCATCATCGAGAAGGCCTCGGATAGCGGCCCGCTCGCGGCCAATGCCGATCCCGGCCAGCAGGTCTATCTGGTGCCGGCCTTCACCGGCCTCGGCGCGCCGCATTGGGACGCCAATGCCCGCGGCGCCATGTTCGGACTGACGCGTAACACCGGCCCGCGGGAATTTGCCCGCGCGGCGCTCGATTCGGTCTGCTTCCAGACGCTCGATTTGCTCGAGGCGATGCGTTCCGACTGGCCGGAAGCCGATGGCGCGCAGACCGTGCTCCGTGTCGATGGCGGCATGGTCGCCTCCGACTGGACGATGCAGCGCCTCGCCGACATCCTCGCTGCCCCGGTCGACCGGCCGCAGGTGCTTGAGACGACGGCGCTCGGCGCCGCCTATCTCGCCGGCCTCGATGCCGGCCTGCTGCCGGAGCCGGCCCAGTTCGCCGATCGCTGGCGGCTGGAACGGCGCTTCTCGCCGAGCCTCGCCGAGGAAACGCGCCGCAACCATGTCGCGGGCTGGCGCGACGCGGTCAGGCGCACGCTCAGCTCCGGTTGAAGCGTTCTTGCGCGTGAATGCCACTGCCGCATGGCGTCGGCGCTCGTTTCGGGCGGACATGCAAGGCGCTGTGACCGCCTAGCATGTCGAAATCGTCACAGAAGGCTTGCAACCGCGCGTGAGGTTGTTTAGACCGCGCCCATCCGACGCGTCGCACCAAACGCGCCCGTTGGGGGATCGTCTAACGGTAGGACCCCAGACTCTGACTCTGGTTGTCTAGGTTCGAATCCTAGTCCCCCAGCCACTTCCCCAAGTGGTTGATTTAAAGAGAAATCTTATAGTTGCCAGCGGGCCGGCAGCGGTTTCGCGGCCCGAACAGTGCTACGCGCCATCCGCCGCCGTCAGTCTCGATGCAGCTTCCCCAGATTGCCGGGCAAGCCGGAGAAGGGCAGATCGTCCTCCGTGAGCAGCGCTCCGCTGCGATCCGGTTCGCGCTCGTCCGGTCGAGATGCTGCGGCGAGCATGGCGACGGCGGCCGAGGCGATCTCCGCCGGTGGCGGCATCTCCTGCTGAAGGTGCCATTCCACGAAGTCGCGGCTCTTGCCGGAATGCGCGGCCAACTCGGCCACCCAGTCATGTCCGGGAAACTGCTTGGCCATCTTGAGCGCCAGCTCCTGGCCGGTTCCGGCTGACTCGTTCTGTCTCATCGTCATTGCCCCGCCTCCTGATTTGAGGCCAACCTCTCCTGCTGCCGGGAGTTCCATTGCGCGATCCGACAATCCTCTGGGCGGCTGGCGCGCCGGCGCGGTCAAGCACTACCGCTGGTGGCGCGGGAAGGAACTCGCGTCCGTGATCCCGCACATCATCGTCGCGCTCGGGCGATCGCCGTCTTGGCCGTGTCGGGCAACGCTCTGGCTCCCGCTGGCTGCCGGTAGACGGGAACGAGAGGAGGCGCAGGCGGTTCCTCATTGAAACAATTTGTAACACGAGCGGTATCGACGATCATCGTAACGGTGCTCCTCCCCGCTGGATCTTTTTGCGTGCCCGGCGGACGGCACCCGTCGGTTCGCTGCCAAGCAGGATGCAGGCTGCGGGCGTCACTCGCGGCGCGGCCACACGATCGGGGTCGATAGGCCGCCATCGCTCCGCCTCTCCTGAACGGGAACAAGCGGCGCAGTCCGCGGTATTAGGGATATCGCAGCGTAACTCACTGGTGGCCGATGAAATTCAGTCCGCTGTTCGCGCTCCTTCTGGCGCAGTTCGCGGCGTTCTCCCTGATCGGCGGAGGAGAGCCGGCCTCGGCGCTCACCGCGGATGAGGTGAACAAGGCGGCGATGGGGCGCGATCTCCGCAAGAAGACCACCAGGCCGGACCCCTCCATCCTCAAGGCCCAGGTCCTTCTCAGCCGGCGCGGGATTTCGCCCGGCCTGATCGATGGCCTCGATGGGGAAAACTACCGCAAGGCGATCGCCCAGTTCCGCCGGCAGGAGATGCTGGGAGAGGCCGACGCAATGGACGCAAGAACCTGGCAGGCGCTGGGATCCGATGCAGCGGGCGATATCGTGGTCGAGTACGAGATTTCCGCCAAGGACAGCGCCCACCACTTCGCGAAGCGGATTCCGCGCGATTACGCTAGGCAGGCCGCCATGAAGCGACTGGCCTATACGAGCGCACGCGAGATGCTCGCCGAGCGCTTTCACATGAGCGAGCAGCTGCTCGTCGCCCTCAATCGTCGCACGAGCCTTCGCAAGGCGGGCGGAACGATCTCGGTTATCGCCGCGACGCGCGTCGACCCGCCGGGCAGCGCCCAACGCGTCGAGGCCGTCAAGGGCACGGGCATGGTTGTCGTCTATGGTGAGGGGGATCGTATCCTCGCGAGCTATCCCGCCACGATCGGCTCAGGCGAGACGCCATCGCCGGAGGGTGAATTCCGGATCGAACGGGTCGTCAAAAACCCGACCTACCACTACGATCCCGACAAGAATTTCCAGCAGGGCAACAATACCAGGAAGCTCGTCCTGCCAGCAGGCCCCAACAACCCGGTCGGCACGGTCTGGATCGCGCTCTCGAAACCGACCTTCGGCATCCATGGCACGCCCGACCCCTCGCGGGTGGGCAAGAACTCCTCGCATGGCTGCGTCCGGCTGACGAACTGGGACGCCGAGCATCTCGCCGCCATGGTGAAGCCGGGCGTGCCCGTGCGCTTCGTGGACTAGAGCGGTGAAAAGGGCCCCAGCGACCGGGCCGATCAACCGCGAACCATACGCCAGATCACGTTGCCCACATCGTCGGCAACCAGAAGCCCACCACGAGAATCCGGAAGCACGCCAACAGGCCGCCCGCGCGCTTCGCCGGCTCCATTGAGAAGGCCGCCCATAAGCGTTTCCGTCCGCCCTGTCGGCTTGCCGCCTTCGAACCGGACGAAGATGACGCGATAGCCGGCGGGCGGGTGACGAAGGCAAGGCCGAGAGAGGCGGTATGCGAGCCGAGCCATAGTCCGGCTTGATCGCGTAAGTGTGGCGGTGGTGTGCGCCGCAGGTCTCCTGGTGCGCTGAGCGATCTGGGCAAGCTGTCCCTGCAGATGACCCGCCATCTCGTGCTGATGAACGTCGCTGCGCCGCTCGTGGCCTTACTGGTGGTCGCGCGGACGCCCGCATTCGGTGCCCGGGCCTTGTGGCCGCTGCGTCCCAGCTTCTCCTGCTCCGGGCCTGGCACCTGCCGAGCGTGCAGCAAGCCGCAGCCGCACCTGGTCACGAATTCGGTTTGTCCGCTTCCAGCAGCACTGCTGCGCGAAGCAGTCCGCCCGGGACGATCATGTCCTGTTTCAGCAGCCAGGCGACGGATGGAACGCTTCGCCCAGACAGCCGAGCGAGCGCTTCGACCATCGCATCATCGCTTAATCGAAGCAGGAGCCGTTCCCGTAAAGCCTTGCCGCTGGGAGGAGCGCGGTGGCTGATGGGAAGGGCGACGCTTACGAGTTCTGCAGGGTGACGGCTCATCGCATCCTCCTAAAGCGCTGAGACAACGCGGCAGGAGGCGATGGGTTCTCCACCCACAGTTCACGTTTTACCAGCCGACAAAAAACTGTCGAAGCGCCTGGGCGACTTCTTCGGGCGCCTCCTCCGCCATATGGTGGCCGCTCGCGATCGCGTGGCCTCGCCGATCCGGCGCCCAGGGGCGCCAGACATCCAGGACATCGCCATAGAGGTCAGGCAGATCATCGCGTTCCGACCAAAGGCATAGCAGCGGGCATCGCAAGCTGCGCCCTTGTTCGCGGTCAGCCTCATCGTGGAAACGGTCGATCGCCGGGCCGGCGCGGTAGTCCTCGATCATGCCATGGACTACGTCCGGAGTTTGGATCGCCGTGAGGAAGTCGGCGTAATTTTCAGGCCCCATCATCGTCGGGTCGGCGTCATACCACTTCAACGGATCGGCCAGGATTGCCCGCTCAGGCTTGTCCGGCTGGCAAAAGAAGAACCAGTGCCACCAGCGCCTCGCGAACTTTTCGGTGCAGCGCTCAAGTGCTTCCAGGATCGGGACCCCGTCCATGACAGCCAGCCGTTCAACCGAGGCGGGATGATCCATCGCCAGCCGAAAAGCGGTGTATGAGCCGCGGTCGTGGCCCGCGAGGTAAAAGCGCTCGAATCCCAGCCGCGCCATCAACTCCAGGCAGTCGAGAGCCTTGGCGCGCTTCGATGATCCAGAGTGGTCGGGCAGGTCTGGCGGCTGCGAGGATTGGCCGAACCCTCGCAGGTCCGGACAGACGACATGGAATTCCGTTGCCAACAAAGGCGCGACGCGGTGCCAGGTCGCATGCGTCCTTGGGTGGCCGTGGAGCAGCAGCAAAGGCGGCCCCTCGCCACCATGGCGCACGCGCAGGGTGGCGTCGCTGAGCCGGACGAAGTCGAGAGTGAAACCTTCAAACATTGTCGGACGCCCGCCTCAGGTCGATGACCGTCGTCAACATCTGATGGCGAGCTTCGTTCCGACGCGATGCCGCGAGTTCTCTGCTCTTCCGTTCGGCGCCGAGGTCAGGACGGTTTAGCCGCGTGCGCTTTTGCGGGTCGCAGCCGCCCGCTCGATCGAGCGGGCTTTGCGGCGGGCTGGGCGCAACTCCTCCAGTGTGGGTTGCCACCAACCCCGCTGCCGCTCGTCGCTGGTCGCGGGACGGCGCGCCGGCCAGCTACGAACCAGCTCTTCGAGCGTAGGAGACCGCCAGCTGACCCAGAGATAAGTCTCCTCTGCGGCGAGGTGTGGATAGAGCCCAACGAACTGCGCCCTGTCGACGAGTTCGCCGTGGCTGCCAGTCACGACGATCGGCCCGATCGCCGTCATCACCGGCCATTCCGGCGGCACGTCGCCCATGGAAATCGGATAGCGCCGCCGCCGACGCTCGCGTGCCTGCTCGAGTGTTCTCGCCTGCTCCTCGGATAGGGGCTGGCTGCGGCGCCCGGCACGTTCGGTCGGCTCGGCCCGAGCCGCAGCTGCTTCGATCCGAGGCCAGCGGGCGCGCAGCGCATCGTAGGAGCGGAACGGGACAATCCAGGCGCGCCGTTCTCGATCCCAGCGAGCGAAAGGAACTGCACGGAGCTCGTCGATCACTGACTGCGAGTATGGCGTTCTCACCACCAGCCCGTCGGCAACCGAAAGATAAGGACTGTCGATTGGCTCGAAACTGAAGGCGTCGCGGCCGCGCTCATCCTCGAAATTCTTCAACGCCGCCAGTTCCCGTTCCAGCCAACGCGCGACGCGCTTCTGCGCCGTCTTGCCCGGCACGGACCATGCCGTCTGGTCCTCGCGCCAGCGGGCCCGCGGAAATTCCGCCTTGAAACGTTCGACCGTTGCGGCATCGAAGGGAAACGACACGAGCGCACCCGGACCGGCCTCCGTAGCGCTGACTGCGATCTCGCCAGAGCCCTCCGCGGACCGGGCTGGCCCCGCTTGTGGCGCAGATATCCGTTTCCCCGTCATGTCCTGTGGAACTCGCGGTAGCCCCTTGCGGTTTCGGCGCCATGAATGCTCGTCGAGCTCGGCGCCGCCAGGAGCGATTGGCCATCGCAACTTACAACATCAATAACGTCCGGAGACGCCTCGCAAACCTGCTCGCCTGGCTCGATCACGCCGGACCGGACATCGTCTGCCTGCAGGAACTCAAATGCACGGATCGAGAATTCCCCGAAGCGGAGATTCGCGGCGCTGGCTATGGCGTTGTCTGGCAGGGGCAGAAGACCTGGAACGGCGTCGCCATCCTCGCGAAAGGCTCGGATCCAGTGTTGATCCGCAGCGAGTTGCCCGGCGATGTCGATGACAAGCAGGCACGCTACATCGAAGCCGCGGTTCGCGGCGTGGTGATTGGCTGCCTCTATCTGCCGAACGGCAATCCGCAGCCAGGCCCCCGATTCGACTACAAACTGGCCTGGTTTGAGCGGCTGATCCGTCATGCAGCCTCGCTCAAAAGCGCCGGAGTGCCTGTCGTGCTTGCCGGCGATTACAACGTTGCTCCAACCGAAGCCGACATCTACCCGACCAGCTCCTGGGACGACGATGCGCTGATCCAGCCGGAGAGCCGGGCCGCCTTTGCGCGGCTGCTGGATCAAGGCTGGACGGACGCCATCCGTGCTATCCATCCCGACGAGCGCGTCTATACGTTCTGGGATTACAAGCGATACCGCTGGCCAAGGAACGCCGGTTTGCGCCTTGACCATATCCTGTTGAGCGCGGACCTCGCGGACGGCCTCGTCGATGCGGGTGTCGACCGCGACGAGCGCGGCCGGGAGGCTGCAAGCGATCATGCTCCGGCCTGGGCCATACTGCGCAAGGTGTCGAGCTGAAGCGGGGCCAGCGTTAGTTCGCAGAACCCCTTACTTCTTCAAGCGCCTGGAACCGACAAAAACTCTCGTCAGTTCTCCCGACACTCCGCCAAGGGTGTAATCACGCTGCCCTATCGCCACATCCCGCGCATCTTCGCCCGCACATCGACCCTGGGTCCGCTGGAAGGGGCTCGCTGATCCGAAGGGGCTGCCAGCGGCCATGCGCGACGCCCGAAATGCTGCAGCAGGTTGGTCGGGATGAAGCGGGTGCGGGCGGCGTAGACATGACGGTCGCCGGTCGATGACTGGCCATGGGTGAAGAAGCGCTGCGGCACCATCAGGTGCAGGTCGTCCCTGGCCCTGGTCATGGCGACATAGAGCAGCCGTCGCTCTTCCTCGATCTCGTCCTTCGCACCAGCGCCGAGATCGATCGGGATGCAACCGTCGACGACGTTCATGACGAAGACCGATTTCCACTCCTGGCCCTTGGCGGAATGGATCGTCGACAGGATCAGATAGTCCTCGTCGAGATGCGGCACGCCGGCCTGGTCGCTGGTGGCGTCCGGCGGATCGAGCGTCAGCTCGGTCAGGAAGCGCTCGCGTGAGGGATAGCCGCCGGCGATCTGCTCGAGCTGGACGAGATCGGCCTGCCGCATCGTCGCGTCCTCGTGGATGCGCTCCAGATGCGGCGCGTACCAGAGCCGTGCCCGCTCGATCTCCGAGGGCCAGCCGGAGCGGCCGGACCGCAATTCCTCGATCGTCTCGATGAATTGAAGCCAGTCCGAACCCGCCCTGGCGGGCGCAGGCGCGGCCCGGAGGGCACCGGCTGTATCCGGCGCCTGCGCCAGATGCTCGATGACGCGTTGCGCCGAGGTCGGGCCGACGCCGGGCAGGAGCTGCATGACCCGGAACGCGGAGACCCGGTCGCGCGGGTTCTCGACGAAGCGCAGCAGCGCCAGCAGATCCTTGACATGCGCGGCGTCGAGGAATTTCAGCCCGCCGAACTTGATGAAGGGGATATTTCGGCGGGTCAGTTCGATCTCGAGCGGCCCGCTGTGATGCGAGGCGCGGAAGAGCACCGCTTGCTGTTTCAGCGTCGCGCCGGCCTCGCGGTTCTCCAGCACTTTCTCCGCAATGAAGCGGGCCTGGTCGGCCTCGTCCCGGACGTTGACCAGTTCCGGCGCCGTTCCCGCCGCGCGATCGGTCCAGAGGTTCTTGGTGAAGCGCTCGCTGGCGAGGTCGATCACCGCATTGGCGGCGGAAAGGATCGCCTGGGTCGAGCGATAGTTCTGGTCCAGCGTGATGATTTCGGCCGGCGGCGAGAAGGCGAGTGGAAAGTCGAGAATGTTGCGGACGGTCGCAGCGCGGAAGGAATAGATCGATTGCGCATCGTCGCCGACGACGGTCAGTCCCCGGCCATCCGGCTTGAGGGCGAGCAGCACAGAGGATTGCAGCCGGTTGGTGTCCTGATACTCGTCGACCATGACGTGATCGAAGCGCGCTCCGACGTCGGCTGCCAGATCGGGATCCATCATCGCCTGCGCCCAGTAGAGCAGCAAATCATCGTAATCGAGCACGTTCTGCTGCTGCTTGGCCTCAACATAGGCTGCGAAGAGCTGCTTCAGCTCGGCCGCCCAGGCGATGCACCAGGGATAGGACAGCTTCAGCACATTCTCGATCGGCTGCTCGGCGTTCACGCAGCGCGAATAGATCGCAAGGCAGGTGCCCTTGGTCGGAAAACGGGCTTCGGTCTTCGAGAAGCCGAGCTCATGCCGGACGAGGTTCATCAGATCGGCGGCATCCTCGCGATCATGGATCGTGAAGGAGGGGTCGAGGCCGATCTGCTCGGCGAGGTCCCGCAGCAACCGCGCGCCGACGCCGTGGAAGGTGCCGGCCCAATTCAGTGCATCCACCGCGACGCCGGCGCCATCGCCCATCACCTTCCGGGCGATGCGCTCGACGCGGCGCATCATCTCCGAGGCAGCGCGGCGCGAGAAAGTCATCAGCAGGATCCGCCGCGGATCTGCACCGCCGACCAGGAGATGAGCGACGCGGTGCGCCAATGTGTTGGTCTTGCCCGATCCGGCACCTGCGATGATCAGCAGCGGCGGCGCGGGCAGGGCGCCGTCGCCGAAGGATACGGCGCGGCGCTGCGCCGCGTTGAGGCTGTCGAGATAGACGTGCGCGTTCATGATTGATTCGATCTGCTACCACCTGAGCGCAGCACGGGGCGGCGTTCCCACGCAATGTCGGAAGATGGCGTCAGTGTTGGCTCGCTCGACAAGCGCGTTCTTATTGTGTTCTCATAAACGAGGTCGAGCGAAATGTCAGCCTGGCCGGCGAGCGCGAGTTGAAGGACGTTCGGCGGCACGTTCGGATCGAGGACGACTCACAAGGGACAGGCGAGCCTCCCCGGATTCGGTGGGCCATCAGCGCAGCGACTTGTCCGCCTGCAGGCTCTTTTTCAGCGCGTCGAACAGATTCACGACATTGCCGGGCCGCTCCTTGGCGTCCTTGCTCGCCGAGATTCGCACGCCCTTGCGACGTTTCTTCGAAGCGATGAGCTTGAGCAGGTGTTCCTGCACCGGATCCTTCACCATCTCCGGCGACCAATCCTTCGTCTTCGCCTTGATGAACTTCTGCGCCAGGTCGAGCAGCCCGGGCTCCGGCTTGTCCTTGTCGATCTCGGTGAAATAGGCCTTCTCGTCGCGAACCTCGTCGCCATAGCGCAGCGTCCACAACACGATGCCCTTGTCGCGGGGCTCCAGCATGACCGCGCGCTCGCGTCGATAAAGCACGACGCGCGAGATCCCCACCATCTTCGTCGCCGTCATCGCATCGCGGATGACGGAGAACGCCTCCTCCCCGACCTCATCGTCCGGCACCAGGTAATGCGGGCTGTCGAGATAGATCCAGGGGATGGTATCGCGCGGGACGAAAGCGTCGATGTCGATCGTGCGGACGGTGTCGAGCTTGACCGCCTCGAGCTCCTCGTCCTCGATCACGACGAGCCGGCCGGCTTCCGCCTCGTAGCCTTTCGCCTGGTCATCCGGATCAACCGGCTTGCCGCTCTCGGCGTCGATATAGCGGCTGACGACACGGTTTCCGGTTTCCCGGTTCAGTGTGTGGAAGCGGACTTTCTCGCCCTCGGTGGTCGCCGGGCTCATCGCGACCGGGCAGGTCACCAGCGAGAGCTTGAGGTAGCCCTTCCAATAGGTTCTGGCGGGCATGACGACGCAACTCCGGCAACAAAACTGCCGATTCAATGCGGCTTGGGCGATTCAGTTCCCAAGGCCCGGAACTTGCCGCCCGGCGCCGCATTGAATCGCCGATGTTGCGTTGGGAGTAAGTGTCATGGTTGCGGCGCGTGCGAACTGGAAGGGCTATCTGAAGTTCGGGGAGATCAGCTGCCCGGTCGCCCTCTATACCGGGGCCAGCACCTCGGAGCGGATCTCCTTCCACACGATCAACCGCGATACCGGCAACCGCGTGCGCCGTGAGTTCATCGACCCCGAGACAGAAGAGCCCGTCGAGCGCGATGACCAGGTCAAGGGCTTCGAGATCGGCGAGAACCGCTATGTCGAGATAGAACCCGACGAGATCGTGAAGGCGGTTCCGGAGAGCAACAAGACCCTGGCCGTCTCTGCGTTCGTGCCCTGCGGCGAGATCGACACGGTCTTCTTTGACAAGCCGTATTATCTCGTTCCCTCCGGCAAGATCGCGGACGACGCCTTCGCGGTGATCCGCGACGCCCTGCGCGCAAGCAAGGTCGGCGCGCTCGCGCATGCCGTGCTGTTCCGGCGCTATCGCGCGTTGATGATCCGTGCCCATGGGCGCGGGCTCGTCGCCCACACCCTCAACTTCGACTACGAAGTCCGTTCCGCGACCGAGGCGTTCGAGGGCATCTCCAAGCTGAAGATCCAGAAGGAGATGCTCGAACTCGCCAAGCACATCATCGAGACCAAGAAAGGCGAATTCGATCCATCGACGTTCGACGACCGCTACGAGGCGGCCGTCGCCGAGCTGGTCAAAGCAAAGCTCGCCGGCAAGCCGGTGAAGCTCGCGAAGAAGGCGAAGGCGCCCAAGGTCGTCGACCTGATGGAGGCGCTTCGCGCGAGTGTCGGGCGGAACGCTCCCGAGGTGCAGAAGCGCAAGCCAGCGAAGAGGGCGGCATAGGGCGGGGTGAGCCATTGGGGTGGTTCCGCTCGCGCTTGACAGCTTTAATTCGAACGTGTGTCATTTTGCTGAGACGGGCATCCAGCGCCACCGCCCGTCGCACGCGAGATGGGGGCGCGTCATGAAGCCTACAGTCGAGCACTATACGATCGCGTTGCCTTGGTACGAACCGGAGGACTTCGCCGAGCTCTGGGGCCTGGCACACGACAAGGACGAGATGCCGCCGGAGTACGAGATCTGGCATCAGACGGCGGTCGCGGTCATGAATGTGTGGCTGAGCAGAGGTAAGGCACTGCAGCTTGTGACCATTCGCCCAAAGCCGTTCCTTGAATGGCTCGAAGCGCGTGAACTGCCCAACACGGCCGAAACCCGCCGCCGCTATGTCGAGCTGCTTGCAAGCCGCGCAGGCGACGCAGCCTGAAGCTGATTTGCGCAGATCGTCGAGGCGGCGCCGATGAACTTCGGCCCTGCTCCGGCATTTATTGCAGATGACCTCATCTGCGCAGCCTCCCGCCGCGGTTTCGATCACCCTTGCGACCTACAATGTCCGCCGCTGTCTCGGGACGGATCGCTGCCTGTCGCCGGAGCGTATTGCTGATGTGATCGCTGAGTCGAACGCCGACATCGTCGCTCTGCAGGAGATCGATGTCGGCAGGTTGCGCAGCGGGGGTGTCGATCAGGCAGGCGTCATTGCCGACAGGCTCGGCTTCTCGAGCCATTTCCACCCGGCGCTGCGGATCGAAGAGGAGCAATACGGCGACGCGATTTTGACGCGAGGCCGGTCTCGCCTGGTCAAGTTCGGCTTCCTGCCCAGCCCACGCAATCTCTGGCCTTCGGAGCCACGCGGCGCCATCTGGGTCGAGGCGGTCATCGACGGCGCCCGCCTGCAGGTGATCAATACCCATTTCGGGCTCGGCCGTCGGGAACGACGGGACCAGGCGGCGGCCTTGCTAGGCACCGGATGGATCGGCCAATGTCCCGCGCCCTTTGTCGTGGCAGGAGACCTGAACTCGTTGCCGGGCGGCCGGGTCTATCGCAGCTTCGCGGCACGCATGCGCGATGCCCATATCGCCGGGGCACAGGGTAGGGCTGCGCCGACCTTCCCGTCCCGTCGGCCGCTGCTGCGCATCGACCACATCTTCGCTTCGGGCGATATCGACGTTGCAAGCGCCGCTGTCGTGCGCTCGCCGCTTGCCAGCCTTGCGTCGGACCACCTGCCGCTCGTCGTTCGCCTGCACGTCCCCGTCGAGGAGGGCAAGGGCAGCCTTGCTGCTGTCGATGGAGCGTGAAGCCGCCTTTGGCGAGGACCAGCCCTCTCGTCGACGATGGCCGGCTATTCTCCGGGCCACCCTGGCGCTGGCAGCCATCACGCTTGCGGCCTACCTGCTGTACCGGACCTTGCGCGGTCATAGCTATGAGCAGCTCAGTGGCTTGCTGCGCTCGGCAAATCCGATCCGGGTCGCGGCGGCGCTGGGCTTTGCCCTGTGCAGTTATGCTTGCCTGACCTTGTTTGACTTTCTCGCATTGCGATACGCCGGCAAGCCGCTCCTTTATCGGCAGGCGGCGCTGGCCTCGTTCACCAGCCTGTCGCTTGGCCACAATATCGGCCTGGCGGCGCTGAGCAGCGGCGCGATCCGCTATCATTTCTATGCGCGATGCGGCCTCACCGCCGGAGATGTCGCCAAGGTGATCCTGTTCTGCGGCGCGACCGTCGGCATTGGCCTCGGCTCGCTCGCAGCGCTGGCGCTCCTGCTGCGGCCGGAACTCGCTATGAAGCTGACTGGCTTGCCAGGCAGTGCCGTATTCGGATTGGCGGCCGGTCTGGTCCTTGCGCTGGCGGCGTATTTTACCCTCTGCATCTGCGTTCGCGGCCAGTGGCGGATCGGCTCCTGGGACGTCGAATTGCCGCGCCCGCGGCTGGCCGCCGCGCAGTTCGTCGTCGGGCCCTTGAACTTTGCCCTGGTCGCCGCATGCCTGCATCAGGCGTTGGCCAGCCTTGGGGAGGTCTCCTATCCCGATGTCGCCGCAAGCTATGTGCTGGCCAACATCGCGTCGCTTATCGCCCACGTTCCTGGCGGACTAGGTGTCATCGAAGCCGTGGTGGTGCTGGTACTGCCTGGCGTCGGCGTGATCGCCGGCCTCATCATCTTCCGCGCGGTCTATTTCCTCGTGCCCTTGCTGCCCGGCGCAGCGTTGCTGGCGTTCTCGTTACTGGCTGGACGCAAGAGCTAGCGGAACGGCCAGGGCAAGCGGAAAGCGAGGGCAGTCTCGATCTCATCGATCCGGCAATCCAGGTTCTGCGAGAAGCCTGTGTTCCGGCCTGTCCCAGCGGCGGCCCGTGATGTCCATTTTGCCGACGAACGCAATCGGCGGAATTCGCTGAGTCAGGCACGCGCGCCAGCTTCGAGTAGTCATCGGCAAAGTCGGCGCCCAAAGGCTCACTGGTGCCGGCCCAGAAGCGACGCGTCCTCGTCTGCATGGGCAGGCCCTGCAATGTCGCCGGCGCAGAGGTGATCTGGGGGCATTTCCGCAACGAGCAGGATCGCCCGTCGCTGCGCACCTCCGGCGAGGGCTGCATGAGTGCCAAGACGAGCTGCCTCGGCCAGTGCAATCTGGCGCCGGTCGTGCAGATCTGGCCGGAGGGCACGTATTATGGTGGCGTCGACGAGCGTGCGGTCGACCGGATCATCGCGGGTCACCTCCTCGGCGGCCGGTGGAGGATCTCGCCTATGAGCCGACCGGCAAGAAGCAGTTCTTGCACGCGGGAGTTCTGAAGGCGATCATCGCCGCCATCCACAGCCTGCGTGGCGCAACCCGGATCGCAGGTTGACGCCACAATCTCGCCATATAGGTTGACCGGCGTCGAGGTCTTCGGAGCGATCCGAAGCTAAGAGGGAATCCGGTGCCGCGCTAGAGCCCGTCCGATCAGCTTGCATGGCAAGCCGATCGGTAAAACGGTCTCTAAACTCAAAGTGAGAGACGGATTCACCGATCAGGTTGATTCAACCTGATCGGATCCGGCTCTCGCGCGCAATCCGGAGCTGCCCCCGCAACTGTAAGCGGTGAGTTTTCGACCACGATGTCACTGGCGTTCGCGCTGGGAAGACGGTCGAAGACGCTGATCCGCGAGCCAGGAGACCTGCCCCGACGGCGTATTGATGTCGCGCGGGCGGGGTGTCCGGCGGGTCGCTGGCACGTCTTGGCCGCTTCTGCTGCCGTACCTGTCGCGCTCCCGAGTAGCCCTGCTCCGCACAGCGAGGGGCGGACGACGGTGAGAATGCACGTAACTTCGCGCCGCATGAGCTGCGTGGAAAAACCGGCCGCGCCGTCGGACAAGAGGCCTAAGTCAGGCAGGTCATCTTGTAATGATATAACATATCATTCATAGGCGCGGCATGACGGATCTTTCGCCTCCCGCCGCGCTGCCGCGCGCCAGCTCGCTCGACCCGCTGGCACTCTACGCCAGCGCTATCGACACATCGGATTATGCGGCGCGCGTGGCGCCGCTCATTCGCAACCTGGCGGCGGACATCGGCGATCTCGTCGATGTCGGGGCAGGGGGCGGGCAGCTCGGCGCAGCCCTGCTCGGCAGAGGCCGGCGCTGGACTACGATCGAACCCGCACCGGTGATGCAGGCGCGGCTAGCTGCGCGAACCGAGCGGCCGAAGATCATTCCATTCGGCTGGGACGACGAGCGCGTTTCCTGCGAGCCCGCCGACACCGTGCTGGCCGCGACGATGCCGGGCTATTTCCACGATCCGCTCGCCTTCCTCGCGCGTTGCCGGCAATGGGCGCGCCGCCAGATCATCTGGGCCGTGCCGGCGCAGAACGCCCCACGCGGCCTTATTCTCGCCGCCTGCCTGCCGCGCGAATGGCATGGCGAGGATGAGACGCCCGGTATCGACCTCGTCCTGCCGAAGCTCCAAGGCAATGAGCCCGACCGCATGGGTGCGATCGACTGGACCTTCTCGCTGGTGCTCCGCGACCTGCCGGAATTCGCCGCTTTCCAGGCCGACCGGCTCGGCTGGACGCCGGACGATCCGCGCCGCCCTCAACTCCTAGACCACCTCATGAAGCAAGCCGTGCCGGCCGAGGCCGGCTGGCGCCTCTCCTGCCATCGCCGCTCGGCCATCCTCGTCTGGACCCTGTCATGATCGCTCGCCGTTTCTTGCTTGCCGCCACGGCGCTTCCCGCTCTGCTTCTGGCGGCGCCCGCCCTCGCGCAGACCGAGATCAAGCTCGACGAGCTCGTCGTCACCGTCACCGGCCGGCCCGAACCGCGCAGCCAGATTCCGGGCACCGTGCAGGTGATCGATCGTGACAAGATCGAGCACTCCTCGGCCAAGTCGATCACCGATCTCCTGGCCGAGAATGCCGTCGGCTTCTTTAGCGAATGGACGCCTGGTCAGACCTCGATCAACATCCGCGGCGGCTCCACCGACGGCCAGGGCAAGGATTTCCGCAGTCAGGTGCTGGTGCTGATGAATGGCCGCCGCGCCGGCACGGCCAATCTCTCGAAACTCTCGGCAGCCGATGTCGAGCGCATCGAGATCGTCCGCGGACCGTCCTCGGTGATCTATGGCAGCCAGAACATCGGCGGCGTCATCAACATCATCCTGAAGACCGGCCGGACCGCGCCGGGCACGATGATCGAGGCGGCCGGCGGGTCCTGGGGCCTGCTGCAGGGCAAGGCCCAGACCGGCGGCGTCTATGACAGCATCGACTGGTATGCTGGCGTTTCCGGCGGCAAGCGCGACGATTACCATTCCGGCCGCGGCGGCACGACCATGGCCAATACCGGCTGGCAGCGCTTCGGGCTGACCGGCGCGCTCGGCCTCCAGATCAATCCGGATCACCGCATCGAGACGAGCTTACGCACCGACGGCATCTACGATGTCGGCTTCCGCGGCTCCGGTGCCAATACGATCAGCCAGGAGGATCGGTACAACAACTCCTTCGACGTCACCTATAAGGGCCAGCTCCCGGGCGGCCGGTATCGCTGGATGCTGCAGGGCTACGCCGTGCAGGACGTCGACAATTTCCGCTGGGCCTCGCCGGTCATCCGTGGTGGCACCGGACTGCCGGCGCTGGGTACCGCGGCCGATTACAACCGCCGCGAACTCAACGTCTTCGGCACCCGCTTCCAGCCGAGCGCGACGCTGTGGCAGGGCAATGACCTGCTCGCCGGCTGGGATTGGGAAACCAGCAAGCTGCGCTCGATCCGCGACCGCATCGGTGTGCCCGGCAATCCGCTGGCGCCGGTCTCGCCTCAGGACAACAACCAGTCCGAGACCGTCAACGCCTTCTATGTCGAGGATTCGCAGAAGCTGCTGGACGACCGGTTGACCCTGCGCGGCGGCATCCGCCGGACCTTCGGCACCACGAGCTTCGAATATACCCCGAACCTGCCTGGTCAGCGGCCGCGTGACGTCGACTACCAGGCGACGACCTATTCGACCGGCGCGACCTTCAAGGCGACCGACCAGCTCACCTTCCGTGTCGGCTACGCCACCGGTTTCCGCGCTCCGACAGCAACAGAGCTTGCCGCCGACTTCAACACGCTGGGCGGCGGACGCATCTTCGGCAACCCGTCGCTGAAGCCCGAAACGAGCCGGCAGGTCGAGGCGGGCGCCACCTATGCCGGAGACGGCTGGCGCGTCGACGCGGCGCTGTTCCAGAACGTCATCTCGGATCGCATCATCACCCGGCTGCGGCCCGGCGTCGCCAACACCTCGGACTACGCCAACAACAGCGGCGACATCATCGTGCGCGGTCTGGAATTGCAGCTCGATGGCGACCTGCTGCGCCTTGCGCGCTTCGAGGATACGCGCTGGCGCTGGTCGGTTTTCGCCAATGGCGCCTATAATTTCGACATGAAGGACAAGGGCGCGCCCGTCACCGCTAACAGCAACAATGCCGAGCGCATGTACAAATACCAGGCGGCGATCGGCACGCGCTTCGGCCAGAGCGGCGGGCAGTACGACTGGTCGATCCAGGTCCAGGGCATCCTGCGCGGGCCGATGTGGTACAACACCGAAGAGAACCTCATTGCCTCGGCCGAGCCCTTCCGCGAGTTCATCCACCGCAAGAGCCCATTCTGGGTCTGGAACGTGCGCGGCGAGGTCGAGATCACCAAGGGCGTGAAGCTGTTCGCGCTGGTCAACAACCTGTTCAACGTCAACGAGCACCCGATCTTCATCGGCCTCGACAAGAAGCCCTACAAGCTCGATTCCCGCTTCGCCAATGGCGGCACCGGCACCTCGATGTCGGGGCTCGAGGTCCAGGCGGGCCTGCAGGCGCGGTTCTGAGCTGGATGAGGCGCCTGCTCCTAAAGGGTCTGGTTCTGTCGCTGCTCGCCATTGCGGTGACGGCGGTCGTCGCCGAGCCGATCCGGCTGACCGATGCGCTCGGGCGAGCGGTGGAGATCGCACGGACGCCCGAGCGCATCGTGCCGATCTTCGCTTCCAACACCGAGCTGGTGGCAGCGCTCGGTCTCGCCGATCGCGTCGTCGGGATCGAGGCCTATACGCGCTACCCGCCCGAAGTGCTCGACCGGCCGCAGGTTGGCGGCAGGCTCGGCTTCTCGGTCGATGCGATCGTGGCACAGCGGCCGGAGCTGCTGATCGTCACGCCGTCGCGCCAGGCGATGCACCTGCTGATCGAGCCGATGACGCGCCTCGGCATACCCGTCATCGTGCTGCTCAGCCGCAGCGTGGCGGAGGTCATGGCCAATCTGCGCGTGGTCGGCCGGGCGACGGGACAGCCCGAGCGCGGCGAGACGGTCGCAAAGGCGCTCGAAGCCAGGCTCGCCGCGGTTGACGCAGCTGCTCCTGCCAAGCGGCCGCGCGTTGTGATGATCACCGGCCGCCTCGGCAACGGGTTGGTGCTGGTTGCGCGCGCCGACAGCTACACCGGCGATGCCATGGTCAAGGCCGGTGGGCGCCATGCCCTGGAGCGTACCGTCGTCGCGCAGGTTTCGCCGGAAGCGGTGATCGCTGCCGATCCCGACATCCTGCTCTTTGCCGGGCGCAAGGACGAGCTCGACGCACTGATTGCCCAGCCCGGCTGGCGGCTGTTGCGCGCCGTCAGGACGGGCAATACCCATCTCGTCGCGCGCGCCGAGTTCCTGATCCCGGGGCCGCGCACGGTCAACGGCATCGAGAAGCTGGCGGCGCTGCTGCGTCGTGCCGCTGCGCCATGAAGCGTTCCCTGCTTCTTCCTGTCGTCGTCCTGATCGCGCTCGCCTTCGGCGCGATGGCAGGCCACGATTGGGCCTCGCCGTCTCGCCTCGTCTCGGCACTCTCCGGCGATGCCTCGCTGCAAAGCCAGCTCCTGATGGTCTGGCGGCTGCCGCGCGTGCTAGCCGCGGCACTGGTCGGCGCGCTGCTCGGCCTGGGCGGCGCGATCTTCCAGGGTGTGTTTCGCAACCCGCTAGCCGAGCCTTACCTACTCGGTTCCGCCGGTGGCGCCGCGATCGGCGCGACAGTCGCGCTTCTCGTCCCGCTCGGCCTGCCAGCCGGACCGGCGCTTGCGGGTCTCTCCTTCCTTGGCGCCTGGGGCGCGACCTGGTTGGTGCTCGCCATCGCCGGCCTGCACGGGCGACCGGACACGGCCGGGCTGTTGCTCGCCGGCGTCGCCATCGCGGCGATGCTAGGCGCGCTGCGCTCTTTCCTGATGCTGGCCCTCTCCGACGATACGGTGAATCTCCAGGTCGTGTTGAGCTGGACGCTAGGCGGTATCCAGACGCCGGACACGGCCGGCCTGCTGCTGCTCGCCGGGCTGGTCGTCGCTGCGCTCGCATTGTCCCTGCGGCTGGCGCGCGGGCTCGATCTGCTCGGGCTCGGCGAGGAGCAGGCCTTCGCCTTCGGGCTTGATCCGCAGCGCTTCGTCAGGATCGCGGTGCTCGTCGGCGCGGGCATCGTCGCCGCCGCAGTGGCCTATGGCGGGCTCGTCGCCTTCGTCGGCTTGATCGCACCACATCTGGCGCGCTGGTGGGCTGGGCCGCGCCATGCCGTCATGCTGCCGGCGAGCGCGCTGATCGGGGCTGCAATCGTCTGCGCCTGCGATGGCCTCGCCCGTTCCGTGCTGCCGCCGGCAGAGATCCCGCTCGGGCTGATCACCGCCCTGTTCGGCGGGCCCTTCTTCCTGCTGCTGCTGGCGCGGAGGCTCAGGGCATGACCGGGATCGCATGCCGCTCGATCCGTGTCGAAGCCGGCGGAAAACGCCTGCTCGACGACATCTCTCTCTCGTTCACCAGCGGCACGCTGACCGGGCTTGTCGGGCCGAACGGGGCGGGCAAGTCGACGTTGCTGCGCGTGCTCGCCGGCTATCGCCGTCCGGATGCCGGGCAGGTGCTCTGGCAGGGCCGCGATCTCTCCGTTTGGCGGGCGGCGGAGCGCGGTGCGGTGGGCGGCTATCTCCCGCAGCAGCTCGAGCCGGCCTGGAACTATTCGGTCGAGGAGATCGTCACACTTGGCGCGAGCCGCTCTCCCAACCCGCGGCCGGTCGCTGAACTTCTGGCCGAGCACGGGCTTGTCGAACTTGCCGGGCGCCGCTGGAATGTCATGTCCGGTGGCGAGCGGGCGCGCACCATGCTCGCGGCGACCGTCGCTCCGGGCCCGAGCATCATTCTGGCCGACGAGCCCGGTGCCAGCCTCGACATCCGCCACCGCCTCGACCTGGTGCGCCGCTTGCGGACTCTGTCGCTTCAGGCGGTGGTGGTCGTGATCATGCACGACCTCGACCTGGCCGCACGCTTTTGCGACCGCATCGTCGTCATGAACGGCGGGGCCGTCGTCGCCGACGACGAGGCGTCGGCAATCATCGCTGGCGACGCGCTCGGAGAGACCTTTCGCGTACGATTCCAGCAGACGGTTCTCGCCGCTGATGCTGATTGGGTGATCAGTTCCTGACAGAGCGGTTCGTGAATCTGCGGCAGGGCCCGGGCGAGGTTCTGGAAGGGACGAATGCTCGCGCGAGCTGCTCTCGACGCACCGTGGCGGACCATGCGAAACTTGCCGCAAGGGGCGCGGCTGGGGTGTCGCCTCTTAGACCCGGCTCACATGATGCATCGTCGTTCCTTTCTGGTCGCCTTGGGAGCATCAGGGCTCGCGATCCCTGATCGGCGGGCTGTGGCGGCGGAGCCCGTCAGGCGGATCATGACCATGGTCGGCGTGCCGCTCGACCATCCCATCCTGCGCGCCAGGATGGTGGAGTTGAGCCGGCTCCTGGCCGAGAGAGGCTGGGTCGAGGGCCGGAATCTGCGTTTGACCTGGCGGTTCTCGGGTGTGAGCGAGGATGATCTGGCGCGGGCTGCCGCCGAGGTGGTCCGCGAGAAGCCGGACGTCATCGTCGTCGGCTCCAGCGCAGAGACTGCGGCTGTCCTGGAGCAAACCCGGCAGATCCCGGTCTTGTTCTCGACTGCGTCGGATCCCGTCGGCAGCGGCTTCGTGCGCTCGCTGGAACGCCCTGACGGCAACACCACGGGGTTCAGCAACAACGACCCGGCGATCTCTGAGAAATGGGTCGAGCTTTTGACCGAGATCGCACCGGCGACCCGCCGCATCGGCGTGGTCTTCAACCCCTATACGACGCCGGCTGCAGGCAAGAGCTACCTCGCACGTCTGCAGACCAGCATTCGGGGTGAAGAGCTTGCCTTCGAAATCATTCACGTGACCGAGGCATCGCAGATCGCGCGCGAGATCACGGCATTCGCCTCCAAAGGGAGTGGAGGTGGCCTGGTGTTCCTGCCGGACAGCTTCACTTTCCGCAATGCCGCGGCCTGCGTGGCTGCCGCGGCGCAGCAACGATTGCCGGCGATCTACCCGTTCGACACCTTCACGCTGCAGGGCGGGTTGATCTCCTATACCGGCGCGCGAGAGGAGACGGCCGAGTTGATCGCCTCCTATATCGATCTCATCTTGCGAGGGGCGAACGTCGCCGAACTGCCGGTGCAGTTCTCGCGCAGCTTCGAGCTGGTCATCAATCGAACCGCTGCCGCGGCCCTTGGGCTTGACCTGCCGCCTTCCTTGCGTATCCGCGCGACCCGGATCGTATCGTGACGCTGCACGACGCCGCGGAACAGGACAGCGCATCGCGGCCGCGTGTTGGCCTCACGCGCAAATATACGGTTTTTGTCGTCGTCGCGATCTGCCTGGCTCTCGGGCTCAATACGGCAATTGCAGCTCTCTTCGCCTTTTCGGATCAGCGGGCTCTTCTCGTCCGCGTCCAGCAGGAACAGGCCCGGGCGGCGGCGCAGAGGATCGGCGCCTTCGTCTCCGACATCATGAGCGACCTTGAGTTGGCTTCTGAGAACGGCACTGGCAACGATTCGCCCGAAGAGCGTCATCTCGATGGCTTGAGGCTGCTGCGGCAGGTTCCCGCCATCCTCGATTTGCGCCAGATCGATCAGGAGGGGCGCGAACAGCTCTTCCTCTCGCGTTTCGCCCGCGACCGGGCTGGCAGCGGTATGGACTGGTCCGCCGACCGGGGCTTCCAGATTGCGCTTGCACAGGGCAGGTTCTATGGCGAGGTCGAGTTCCGCCGCGGCTCGGAGCCCCATATGGTGTTGCTCCGGCGTTCGGCCTTCGCTCCGCACCGGGTTGCGCGAGCGACCGTCAATCTCGTGTTCATCCGCGATGTCGTGGCCCGGCTCAAGGTCGGCGAGGCCGGCCGCGCCTATATCGTCACGCGCGCCGGCCGGCTGATCGCCCATCCCGACCTGCGTTTCGTCCTCCGGAGCACCAACCTTGCCGATCTGGTAAGCGCGCATGTGGCGGCTGGCGGCCCGGGCGCCGGGCTTTCAATGACGGATGTCGAGGGCCGGCGCGTCCTGTCCGTCATGGCGGCCGTCCCGGACCTCGACTGGAACGTCGTGGTCGACCTGCCGGAGAGCGAGGCTTTCGCGCCGATCCATGCTTCGATCCTGCGCTCGCTGACGCTTCTGGCCGTCGCACTTTTTTGTTGCTGTGCTGGTCGGTATCGCTCTCAGCCGCAAACTCGTCGCTCCGATCAAGGCGCTCGGCGCTGGCGCTGCGCGGATCGGCCAGGGCGAATTGGACGAGCGGATCGACATCCACACGGGCGACGAGCTGCAAGAGCTCGGCGACCAGTTCAATCTGATGGCCGAACGCCTCGCAGAAAGCCGCGCCGTCCTGGAGGACAAGGTCGCGGAGCGCACCGTGGCCCTGAAGACGGCGCTCGAGCTTGCCTCGGCCGGCCAGAAGGCGGCGGAAGAGGCGACGCGTGCCAAATCCCGGTTCCTGGCCGTGGTCGGGCACGATATCCGCACCCCATTGTCCGGTGTGCTCGGGGTTTTGGAGCTGATCGATCGCGGACGCCTGAACCAGCGTGATCGCCGTCTTCTCGCCATGGCCGCGACCTCCGGAGAGGCGCTGGTCGATCTCGCCAACGCGACGCTCGACCTGTCCCGGCTGGAAGCTGGAACCGAAAGCCTGGATCTGCGCGATTTCGAGCTTGGCGCCCTCATGACCGGAACCGCGGCGCTGATGCGTCCGCTGGCGGAGCAGAAAGGACTGGTCCTGAGGCTGCAGCCGCCGCCCGAGGGCCTGCGCCTGCACGGCGATTCCGGCAAGATTCACCGCGTCATCGTCAACCTGTTGCGCAACGCGATCAGCTTTACGGAGCAAGGCGAGGTCGAGTTCGGCGCCGCTCTGCAGCCTTCGTCAGCCTCGCAGCGTGCCAGGCTGACACTAACGGTGCGCGACACCGGCATAGGCATCGATCCCGCTGTGCAGGATCATATTTTCCGCGACTTCGTTCAGGTCGACCCGGAAACGGGACGTCGCAACGGCGGGGCCGGTCTCGGCCTAGCGATCTGCAGAAAGCTGGTCGAGTTGATGGGCGGCTCGATCTCCGTCGCCAGCGTCAGAGGGCAAGGCAGCACCTTTTCGGTCAGCTTGCCACTGACTGCAGCCAAGGCCGCGGCCCGGCCCGGCGAGGCGCCTCCGGAGCAATTGCAGCGGATTCTCGTTGTCGACGACGACCCCGTGACGCGCGAGGTCGCCCGGCTGATGGTCGGCAAGGCCGGCCACAAGGTTCAGGCCGTGGCCTCGGGCGAGGCGGCTGTGAAAACCCTGCGCAAGCGCACGTTCGATCTTGTTCTGCTCGATATGCACATGGGCGGAATGGACGGCATCGAAACCACACGGGCGATCCGTGCATTACCGGCCATCGCGCAGCCCCGGATCGTCGCGCTGACGGCCGATGTCTCGCCAGAGACGATGCGGCGGATGCGGGCGGCGGGACTGGCGACCATCCTGTCCAAGCCGATCACCTCCGCGGCGCTCCTGCAGATGATCGGCCGCAGGGGAGGCCGCAGCGGCCGAGGTCCGATCGTGGCCCTGTCGCCGGATCAGCCCGTCGACCTCACGTTCTTCCGGACCCAGCATGGGCTGATCGGCGACGCACGTACGCGGCAACTCCTGGCGCTCTTTGCGACCGTGTCCACGACCATTCTGAACGGCATGGGGGAGGCCGCTGAGCGCCTTGACCGTGTCGAGCTGGGCCGGCTGGCTCACCAACTGGCGAGCTCGGCAGGGGCTGTCGGTCTTGGACGTGTCTTCGCCCTGGCCACTGCGCTCGAGCGCCAGGCGACGGGTGCAAGCGTCGAGGCGTTGACGCTCGCGCTCGACACGCTCGGCCGAGCCCGCACCGAAGCCCTCGACGCCCTCGCCGGGCTGGATGGGCAGCAGATCGCCGAGGCGGCTGTGCCCTAGATGTCGCGCTCCACGGGAACGCCGAGCTTGTAGCCGGTTCCGCTGACGGTCCTGATCAGGCCCGCCTTGCCCGTATCCCCCAGCTTCTTGCGCAGGCGCGCGACCAATGCGTCGACGCTGCGCGCATCGACGGAGGTATCGCGGTTGCTGACGACCTCGATCAGGTAGTCGCGGGTCAGAGGGTGGCCTTCGCTTTCGACAAGGGCCGCGAGCAGGTCGAACTCGCCGCGGGTCAGACGGATCGGATCGCCGTTGATCGTCGCCAGCTCGCGGCGCCGCAAGTCCATGTTGAAGGGGCCGAAGGTGACCGTGATGTTGCGGCGCGCCATGTCGCGCTCGATCTTGCGCCGGCGCAGCAGCGAGCGGGCTCGGGCGAGCAGGTCGCGCAGGTCGACGGGCTTGCCGACATAGTGGTCGCCGGCGAGCTCCAACCCGACGATCCGGTCGATATCGGCATCGCGCTGCGTCACGAAGATGATGCCGGCATCGGATACCGATTGAAGCTCTCTCGCGAGCTCGAATCCATCTCCGTCCGGCAAGACGACATCGATGAAAATCAGATCCGGCCTGAAGCGCCGGACCGTCTGCCTGGCCTGGGCAATGGTCTCGGTCTCCTCGACCAGAAACCCCTGATCTACGAAATATCCTGAAATGACCGTGCGAGTGACGGGATCGTCCTCGACGATGACGAGCCGCTCACGAGGTGTCGCATCCATCAGCTGTGATGTCCTGGTCAGCCGGGTCGCCCCCTCGACGGTGGGCCTGACGATCCGGCTGAGTGGACGATTCAACAGAGACCGCTGCACTGCAAGCACTGGCCGACGAAATTGTTGACAGCCGTTCACCGAACAGTCGGCGGCGATAAGGAATTGATTAACGACGCAGGCCGCGCCGCGATCGGATTTGCCGTGCGGCGGACTTGCCTACAGCTTGAACACCTCCCGCGCAGTCTCATGGGCGCGGATATAATCCCAGTCATAGGTGACGCCGAGGCCGGGGCCGGCCGGGACCGGGAAGCAGCCATCCTTGTCGACGCCGTCGAGCTGGTCGCTGTAGCCGCAGGCATAGACCGGCGGCACCGCGTTCGGGCAATCGGGCCCGACCAAGGCCAATTCATAGAAATTGGTGTTGCGGGTCGCGGCCATGCAGTGGCGATGCGCCGGGCCGCAGGCATGGATCTCGACGTCGACGCCGAAGGCTTCGGCGAGATGGGCGATCTTCATCGCACCGGTGATGCCGAGGTCGTATTCCGGATCGGAGCGCAGTGCGTCGGTGCCGCCATTGATCAGGAAATCGGCCTTGGGCTCGAATCCACGCAGATATTCGGTCTGCAGGATCGGCGTCTTCAGCGCATCGCGCAGCTTCTTGTGAGCGAAGGCCGAGACGCCGCAATCGCGCATCGGGTCCTCGTACCAGAAGTAATTGCCCTCGTCGCAGGCGCGCCCGACATAGAGCGCGTCGGCGAAGGTGCGAAGCTCGTTGGCCGGGTCGAGCATCAGGGTCATGCGGTCGCCGACCGCTTTCGCGACATGCAGGACGTTTGCGGCCTCCTCGCGCGCATCGCCATCGTGCCAGCCATGGACCTTGAAGGCGCGATAGCCGAGGTCGTAGCACTGCTCGGCAAACTCGACGAAGGCTTGCGGGGAATCGAGCCCGCCATTGCGGTCGCCGTGATAGGTCGAGGCATAGGTCTTGAGCCTGCTGCGAAAGCCGCCGAGCAATTGCGAGACCGAGGCGCCGAAGCGCTTGCCGGCAAGGTCCCAGAGCGCGATGTCGATCGGCCCGATGCCCATGCCGTCATGCTGGCGGAGTTCCCGCTTCATGTCGTTCCAGATCTCCTCGCGGTGATCGGGATTGCGGCCGAGGATGTTGGGCGCGAGCGAGAGCGTTTGCGCCATGGTGGCGCGGGTGCCGCCCCAGTGCATGACATACTGCCCCTCGGCGCCGTCCTCGCTGCGGATGACGACGGCGAACTTGGTCAGCTCCAGCTCGGAGTTCGGCTTGTAGCCGATATTGTAGATGGCCCGCGCATTCTCGGCCGAACGGCCGAGATTTCTGCTCTTGAACGAGAACTCGACGATCTCGACTTCGCTGACCCTGGTCATGTGAATTCCCTTAAAAACCGGCGACGTGCGGCAGCCAGAGGCTTAAGGCGGGCACGTAGGTGATGATGGCGAGCGCGACGACGAGGGCGATCAGGAAGGGCCAGAGCTCGCGGAAGAGCGGGCCGAGCCTGACTTTCGTGATCGCCATGGCGACGAAGCAGAGCACCCCGACCGGCGGGTGGACCTGGCCGATGACGAGGTTGACCAGGAGCACGATGCCGAAATGCACCAGGTCGATCTGCAGCGACATCAAGAGCGGCAGCAGGATCGGCACCAGGATGATCATGATGGCGATCGTCTCCATGAACATGCCGGCGATCAGCAAAGCGATGTTCAGGATCAGCAGCACGACCAGGGGATCGGTCGAGATCGAGCTCATATAGCTGGTGACGAGCTGGGGCGCCTGGCCGACGGCGAGGATCCAGCTGAACGGGGAGGCCGCCGCGACGATGGCAAGGATGACCGCCGTTTCGCGCGCCGTGCCGACCAGGATCGCCGGCAGGTCGGCGAGCCGGATCGAGCGGTAGACGAACATGCCGACGGCCAGCGAATAGGCGGCGGCGACGCCGGCGATCTCGGTCGCGGTGAACAAACCGGCGCGGAAGCCGACGATGATCAGCACCGGCATCAGCAGCGCCAGCGCGGCGTATTTGAACTCCTTCCAGAGATTGCCGAGCGAGAAGGCGCCGGCTGGCCGGAAGTCGCGCGTCAGCGCCAGGATCGCGATCGTGGCCATGATGCAGCCGGCCATGACCAGGCCGGGGACGATGCCGGCGACGAAGAGCTTGCCGAGCGAGACATTGGCCTGCCAGGCATAGACCACCATCAGGATCGAGGGCGGGATGATCGGCCCGAGCGTGCCGGCGACGGCCGAGAGCGCCGCGCCGAAGGCGCGCGGATAGCCCATCTTCTCGAGCTGCGGCACGAAGACCCGCGGCAGCGGCGGTATCGGCGACGGAGGAGCCGGAGATGCCGGAAAGGAAGACCTCGCCGACGACCAATGTATGGGCCGGGCCGCCGCGGATGTGTCCGACCAGCGCCTTGGTGAAGCTGAACAGGCGCTCGGAAATGCCCGACGCGTTCATCAGCGAGCCCGCGAGCGTGAAGAGCGGGATCGCCAGCAGCGGGAAGGACTGCACGCCGGCGACGATGCGCTGCGCCGCCACGGTGAGCGGGATGCCTTCCATCGAGATCGCCAGCAGGGCCGAGCCGGCCATGGCGATCCAGATCGGCGTGCCGACCACGAGCATGACGGCGAAGGAGACGAGGAGGATTGTCACCATGGTCGCTAGTCCCGCGTCGTGATGTCGGACCAGAGCACGCCGGTGACGCCCTCATCGATCAGGTTGCGCAGGAGATGCAGCAGCGAGAGCACGCTGCCGATGAAGAGCGGTGCGATCGCCCAGCCGGCGGAGATGCCGAGCATCGGCGTCAGGTTCGGTATCTCGCGCTGAAGATAGCGCCAGGAGAAGAAGGTCAGCGTGCCCAGCACGATCGCGGTCGCGGCGAAGGCGAGCAGGCCGAAGGCGAAGCAGAGCCAGCGCGGCGCGAACAGCACGACGACGTCGATGATGATATGCGTGCGGGCATGGAAGGCGTTGGCGATGCCGAGGAAGATCATCCAGCCGAACAGGATCAGGATGAGCTCCTCGGACCAGGTCAGCGGATCGCTGAGCACGTAGCGGAAAACCACGGCGGCGCAGACCAGCGTGGCGATTGCGGCGTGCAGCACCGCGAGAAAGGCATTCTCCACGCGGCTCGACCAGTCGTCGAGCCGCCGGATCAGGGTGAGGCCGGTCATCGCTACGACTAGCGCTTGCGCTGGGTGTCGATCGCCGCGACGACGCGGTCGAGATGGGCCTTGCCCCAGCGGCCTTCCATCGCGGTCGCCACGACCTTGGACTTGGCGGCAAAGGCGTCGCGATCGACGTCCTCGATGATCTTCGAGCGGCCGGACTTGCGGATCTCCTCCAGCATCGAGGCTTCGCGCTTCTGCTGGAGATAGGTGTTCATCGCCGAGGCGCGGGCAGCTTCCGCGAACAGGACCTCGCGATGCTCCGGCTTAAGCCGGGCGAGACTGTCCTTGTTGATGACGATCATGTTGTTCTGAAGCATGTGCCGGGTCATCGCGACATAGCCCTGCACCTCATAGAACTTGCGCGAGAAGATCGTCGGGATCGGGTTCTCCTGGCCGTCGACCGTCTTCTGCTGGAGCGCGGTATAGACCTCGCCGAAGGGTACCGGCGTCGGTGCAGCGCCATAGGCCTTGATCATCTCGACCCAGACCGGGCTCTCCGGCACGCGGATCTTGAGCCCGTGCATGTCCTCGGGCTTCTTCACGGCGCGGTCGAGCGTCGTCATGTTGCGCCAGCCCCAGTACCAGATGCGGGTCACCGGCACGATGTTGTGCTTGTCGCGCAGCTCGTCGAAGACCGGATCGAAGGCGTCGGAGCGGATCACCGCCTCGGCCTCGGTCCAGTCCTTCCAGAGGAAGGGCGCGCTCGGGATTTCCAGCGCCGGCACCAGCGAGGACGCCGCCGCCATCGACGGCGCGGAGAGGTCGAGCGCGCCTTCCTTGACCTGCTTGAAGAGGTCGACCTCCTTGCCGAGCTGCTCGGCCGGGAAGACGTTGATGGTGACTGCGCCGCCCGTGCCCTTCTTCACCCGATCGGCGAATTCCTGGAAGAGCTCGCCGGCGATCTCGGCGGTGGTGTTGGCGTGGCCGAAGCGCAGGGTCTGCGCCTGTGCTGCGCCGGCGAGGAAGCTGCCGGCGATCAGTGCCGCGGCGGCGATGCGTCTCAAACTCATGCGTTTTCTCCCTGATGTTGGACCGGGCCGTTTTCGGCCTCGGGGGCGTTGCGGCTATTTGATCAGCCGCTCGTAGGAACCTTCGAGATGCAGGCGCATGGCCTGCGCCGCCGCATCGGGATCGCCCGCTTCGAGGGCGTCGACGATGCGGAAATGTTCCTGATGGGTCAGGCCGACATCCTGCTCGCGGCTCAGGTAGAGCCGCGAGATGTGCAGGTGGAAGCGCAGGTCGTCATAGCTCTTCAGCGCGACCTGGTTGCCGGCAGCCTGCAGGATGATGCGGTGGAAGCGGTCGTCGCCCTCGGTGAAGGCGCGGTGGCTGCGATACTCGCGCGAGGGTGCGCCGGCCTTCATGATCGCGACCTCGTCGCGCAGCGCCTTGATGACATCGGGGCCGGGTTTGCGCCGCGCGGCCTCGGCTGCGGCCCAGGGCTCGATCACGCCGCGGAAGCTGTAGACATCCTCGTAATAGCGCTGATCGGGCAGGGGCGCGGTGGCGAATCCGATGAACGCCTCGGCCTTGACCAGCCCCTCGGCGACGAGCCGCGCCAGCGCCTCACGGATCGGCGTCGATGAGACCCCCAGCTCGCGCACCAGCCCGTCGACGATGAGCTTTTCGCCCGGCGCATAGGCCTGGTCGAGGATGCGCTCCTTGATCGCCTCGTAGACCTGGTCGCCGAGCACGACCCGCTCGATCTTGCGTGCGCCGTTCAAAACTCTACATCCTGCATCTTGGATCGTGCATGATTTAGAAGGATGCGAAACTCGCTGTCAATGTTGGCGCCGCGGAGGATCAGGAGGTCTGGCTCGAATCCTGCTTCCCGTCTTGAAGCAATGCGCATTCACAGAGCATGACGTCAGACATCAAGATCCTGGTTGTCGATGCGAACCCGATCCGGGCGGCCATCATCGAAGAGGGGCTGCGCGAGGCCGGCTTCAGCGCCATCGTCCGAACTAGCGAGACGAAGGGGCTGGTCGCTGCCATCGTGCAGCACGACCCGGACGTCGTCGTGATCGACCTGGAGAACCCCAGCCGCGACGCGCTCGCCGACATGTTCCAGGTCAGCCGCCATGTCAGGCGGCCGATCACCATGTTCGTTGACCAGTCGGATGCCGGCCAGATCGAGGCCGCGGTCGAGGCGGGCGTCTCGGCTTATATCGTCGACGGCCTCCGGAAGGAGCGGATGCAGCCGATCCTGCAGACCTGCATCAGCCGCTTCAACGCCTTCAGCAAGCTGCGCGAGGAGCTCGACGAGGCCCGCTCGCAGCTCGACGAGCGCAAGCTCATCGACCGCGCCAAGGGCATCGTCATGCGCCTGAAGGGGCTGGGCGAGGACGAGGCCTACACCCTGATGCGCCGCACTGCGATGAACGAGAAGCGCAAGCTGGCCGACATCGCCCGTTCGATCATCACTGCCGCCGAGGTGTTGAAATGACCCTGCGCCTGCGGATCGGCTTCCTGCCGCTGGTCGATGCGGCCCTGCTGGTCGCTGTCGCCGATACCGGAATCGCCGACGCTCACGGGCTCGCGCTCGAACTCGTGCGCGACGTGTCCTGGTCGAACCTGCGCGACCGCCTGCATGTGCGCCTGCTCGACGCCGCGCATATGCTGGCACCGGCGGCAATCGCCTCGACGCTCGGCATCGGTGGCGTCACCGCGCCAATGGCGGCCCCGATCCTGCTGAACCTGAACGGCAATGCGCTCACCGTATCGGCGCGCCGCTTCGATGAGATGGCGCGCGTTGCGACAGGCGATCTGGCGGACCCGCTGGTCTCAGCGCAGGCGCTCGCGACGCTGATCTCCGCCCGCAAGGCGTCTGGCCTGCCACCGCTCGCCTTCGCCGCGGTCTTCGGCTTCTCCTGCCACACCTATCTGCTGCGCGACTGGATGGCGCTCGCCGGTATCCGCCTCGGCGAGGATGTCCGGCTCGAGATTGTGCCGCCGGTCCGCACGGTCGAGGCGCTGGCCAGCGGCGAGGTCGACGGCTTCTGCGCCGGCGCGCCCTGGAACACCCTGGCAGTGGAGGCCGGCGCCGGCGCGATCCTGCATTGCGGCGTCGATCTCATGCCGGATTTGCCGGAAAAGGTGCTGGCCTGGCGCGCCGATGACGTCGATCGGCGAAGCGAGGCAGTCTCGCGCCTGAACGCGGCGTTGATAGAAGCGAGTCGCTGGGTCTCGGACGAAGCGAATTGGCCTAGCCTCGCCCGCTTGCTCGCGGCCCCCGATCGCCTCGCGGCGCCCGCCGCCTTGATCGAAGCGATCCTGCGTGGCGACATCGTCCAGGGCGGCGGGCGGCCGCTCCGGCAGGTGCCGTCCTATATCCGCTTCGACAGCGCTGCGATCCATCCCGATCCAGCTCAGGCCGACCGCCTGCTCGCCGCAATGGCGCGGGCCGGGCAGGTCGTGGTTACGCCCGATTTGACCGAGCGGGCGCGGGCGGTCTTCAGGCCGCTCGTCACAGAAGCGCTGCAGGGATGAAATTCTAGGCATGCCTTAAAATTGTGCAGATGCGATAGAATTGTGCGGCGCACAAAAGTGGATGATGGGCGCCGATTACCTCCGCATATCGAGGTAATTTGAAATAATTCAAATGCTTGCCGCCAGCCTTTGAGTTGGCACGGTCCTTGTAACGCTTGCCTCGACCGCGGCCAATGTTGCCCGCGAGCAAGTTCGAAATCGGAACGCACAGCAACGCCGCTGTCGAAGGGAGCCCGGCAGGGGCGCTTTCGCGCGGCGTTTTCGTTTTCGCGGACACCAGACCGTTCACGAGGGAAAGCGATCGATGACCAAGACCGTCAAGACCACGGTAGCAGTTCTCCAGACCGGGCCGAGCCGTCGCGACTTCCTGAATCTGACCGGGGCGGCCGCGGTCGCCGCCGCTGCCAAGCTGAGCTTTCCGAGCGGCGCCTTCGCGCAGGCCGCTGGCCCAGAGGTCAAGGGCACGCGCCTCGGCTACATCGCCCTGACCGATGCGGCGCCGTTGGTCATCGCCAAGGAGAAGGGCCTCTTCGCCAAATACGGCCTGCCCGACATAGACATCGCCAAGCAGGCCTCCTGGGGCGCGACGCGCGACAACATGGCGCTCGGCTTCAAGAACAACGGCATCGATGGCGGCCACATCCTGCGTCCCAAGACGCATCTCTATTCGACCGGCAAGGTCATGCAGAACGGCCAGCCACTGCCGATGTACACGCTGCTCAACCTGAACCAGGACGGGCAGGCGATCTCGGTTTCCAATGAATACAAGGACCTGAACGTCCAGAAAGACGCCTCGCCGCTGAAGCAGGCCTTCGAGCGCAAGAAGGCGGCCGGCAAGGAACTCACTGCCGCCATGACCTTCCCGGGCGGCACCCATGATCTCTGGATCCGCTACTGGCTGGCTGCCGGGGGCATCGACCCCGACAGCGACATCAAGGTGATCGTTGTGCCGCCGCCGCAGATGGTGGCGAACATGAAGGTCGGCACCATGGACTGCTTCTGCGTCGGCGAGCCCTGGAACGAGCAGCTCGTCAACCAGAACATCGGCTACACCGCGCTGACCACCGGCGAGCTCTGGTTCCGGCATCCCGAGAAGATCCTGGGCATGCGCGCCGATTTCGTCGACGCCAATCCCAAGGCGACGCAGGCCATCCTGATGGCGGTGATGGAGGCCCAGATGTGGGCCGACAAGATGGAGAACCGCCAGGAACTCGCCGAGATCGTCGGCAAGCGGCAATGGTTCAACGTCCCGGTCAACGACATCAACAAGCGCCTGCAAGGCGACATCAATTACGGCAATGGCCGCGAGGTAAAGGGCACGAACCTCTACATGAAGTTCTGGGGCGAGGGCGGCACCGTTTCCTACCCTTGGAAGAGCCACGACAGCTGGTTCGTCACCGAGAACATCCGCTGGGGCAAGTTCGACACCAATACCGATATCAAGGCGCTGGTCGACAAGACCAACCGCTCGGACCTCTGGTCGGAAGCGGCCAAGACGCTCGGCGTGGCCGGCGCGCCGACCGGCGACTCGCGCGGTGTCGAGACCTTCTTCGACGGCGTGAAGTTCGATCCGGCGGCGCCGCTCGACTATCTCAAGGCGCTCAAGATCAAGCGGGTGGCCTGACACGATGGCCGAGCCGCTCGTCATCGTCGGCAAGGGCATGGCGGCGACCAGGCTGGTCGACGAGCTCAGCCAGCGGGCGCTCGGCCGCTATTCCATCGCGGTGATCGGGGCGGAGCCCAGGCTCGCCTACAACCGGGTGCTGCTCTCGCCGCTGCTCGCCGGCGAGATCGGCGAGCCGGAGATCGAATTGAAGCCCGCCGCCTGGTGGCAGGCGCGCGGCGTCTCGATGCTCTACGGCAAGCCGGTCACCGGCATCGACCGGGTGGCGAAGTCGGTGACGCTGGCCGATGGCCTCGCTCTGCCATATGGCAAGCTCGTTCTCGCCACCGGCTCGCGCCCTCTGATGCCGCCGGTGCCGGGTTTCGAACTGCCCGGCGTCGCGACCTTCCGCGATGTCGCCGATGTCGCGCTGTTCCGCACAGTCGCCGCAACCGGTGCGCGCGTCGTGGTGATCGGCGGCGGCCTGCTCGGACTGGAGGCGGCCTACGGGCTCGCCAGGATCGGTGCCAAGGTCACGGTCCTGCATCTGGCCGACCGGTTGATGGAGCGCCAGCTCGACCGCGAGGGCGCTGGCCTGCTCGCAGCCGAGATCACAGCCCGCGGCATCGACATCCGGTTGAACTGCACGGCCGAGCGCTTCGTCGGCGAGGGGCGCGTCGAGGCGGTGGAGCTGACCGATGGCAGCGTGATCCCGGCCGATCTCGTCGTCGTCGCAATAGGCGTGGGCCCGCGGGTCGATCTCGCGGTCGCGGCAGGGCTCGACGTCAATCGCGGTATCGACGTCGACGACGGTCTTGCCAGCAGCGATCCTTCGATCTTCGCCATCGGCGAATGCGCCGAGCATCGCGGCCTGGTCTATGGCCTGGTCGAACCGGCTTATGAGCAGGCCCGGGTGCTGGCGACGCGACTTGCTGGCGGAACGGCGCGCTATACGGGCTCGCTGCTGGCGACCAATCTCAAGGTCAGCGGTGTCAGCGTCTTCTCAGCCAGCTCCGTCGAACCGGGAGAGGGCGACGAAGTCCTGCTGCTGCGCGACCCGGCCATGGGTGTCTATCGCAAGTTCGTGCTGCGCGAGGGCCGGCTCGCCGGCTGTGTTCTGGTCGGCGATACCACCGGCGCGCTGTTCTATCTCGGCTTGATCCGCTCGCAGCAGGACATCTCGCCGATCCGTGCGGACCTGCCCTTTGGCGAAGCCTATTGCGCGAGGGCGGCCTGATCATGCGCCACGACGCCCCGCTCGCCGGCCTCATCGGGACACGCACGACCTGCCCCTATTGCGGGGTCGGCTGCGGCGTGCTCGCGACCCCGGACGACAAGGGCGGTGTGGCGATCGCCGGCGACCCGGATCATCCGGCCAATCGCGGCCGGCTCTGCTCGAAGGGTTCGGCGCTCGGCGAGACGCTCGGCCTCGGTACCCGTGTCCTGCATCCGCTGAAGCGCAACGCCCGCGGCGCTTACGGCCGGGTGTCCTGGGACGAGGCGCTCGATGCCGTCGCTGATGGTCTGAAGGCGATCATCGAGCGTGACAGCCCCGAGGCGGTCGCCTTCTATCTCTCCGGCCAGCTGCTGACCGAGGACTATTACGTCGCCAACAAGCTGATGAAGGGCTTCATCGGCTCACCCCATGTCGACACCAATTCGCGGCTCTGCATGGCCTCGACAGTGGCGGGCCACCGCCGTGTGCTCGGCTCCGATACGGTGCCCGGCAATTACGAGGACCTAGACAGCGCCGACCTGATCGTGCTGGTCGGCTCCAACACCGCATGGTGCCACCCGGTCCTGTTTCGCCGCATCCAGCAGAACCGGAGTGATCGCGGCGCCAAGGTGGTGGTGATCGATCCGCGCGTCACCGCGACTGCGGAGGACGCCGATCTCATCCTGCCGCTGAAGCCGGGCTCGGACAGCGCGCTCTTTGCCGGTCTGCTGGTCCATCTCGCCGACTGCGGACTGCTCGACAGTGGCTATATCGAGCGTCATGTCGCCGGCTTCGAGGCCGCGCTTGCCAATGCTCGCGAGATCGCGCCGGACATTGCCGCCGTCGTAAGCCTAACCGGCCTGTCGCAGGCGGATATCGCCAGCTTCTACGCGCTCTGGGCCGGCACGCCCGCCGTCGTCACGGCCTGGAGCCAGGGCGTCAACCAGTCGGCGCAGGGTACCGACAAGGTCGCGGCGATCCTGCATTGTCATCTCGCCACCGGCCGCATTGGCAAGCCGGGCTGCGGCCCGTTCTCGCTGACCGGCCAGCCCAACGCCATGGGTGGGCGCGAGGTCGGCGGCCTCGCGAACATGCTCGCTGCCCATATGGGCTATTCGCCGGCTGAGATCGATCGCGTCCGCCGCTTTTGGGGCGCGCCACGCATGGCGCAGGCCGAGGGCCTCAAGGCCGTCGCCATGATGGACTCCGTCGCCGACGGTCGCCTCAAGGCGATGTGGGTGATGGCGACCAATCCGGCCGTCTCGCTGCCGCGCGCCGACGCGGTTCAGGCGGCGCTGCGCGGGCTCGATCTCTTCGTCGTCTCCGAGAACGTCCTCTCAAACGACACGCTCGCCGCCGGCCCGCATTACATTCTGCCCGCCGCCGCCTGGGGCGAGAAGGATGGCACCGTCACCAATTCCGAGCGCCGCATCTCGCGCCAGCGCGGCTTCCTGCCGCTGCCGGGTGAGGTCAAGCCCGATTGGTGGATCATCTGCGAGGTCGCCGAACGCCTCGGTTTCGAGGAGGCCTTCGACTATGCCGGCCCGCACGAGATCTATGCCGAGCACGCCGCGCTGTCGGCTTTCGAGAACGTGGGCAGCCGCGACTTCGATATCGGCGCCCACGCCGAGCTGACGCGCCAGGCCTACGACACGCTGGCCCCGGTGCAGTGGCCCGTTCCCGTGGGCAAGCCGGAAGGCACGGCCCGCCTCTTCGCCGAAGGCGGTTTCTTCACCGCCGACCGCAAAGCGACGATGCAGCCGCTCGCGATCCCTGCGCTCGCAGCGTCGACCAGCGAGGCCTTCCCGCTGCTGCTCAACACCGGCCGTGTCCGCGACCATTGGCATACGATGACGCGCACCGGTCTGAGCCCGCGTCTCTCGGCTCATATTGCGGAGCCGACGGTGCTTGTGCATCCCGATGATGCAGAGCGGTTTGCCCTCACTAACGGGGGCTTCGCACGGACCACGACTGCACATGGCGCTGTCGTGCTCAAGGTCGCGCTCGATCCCGGTGCGCAAAAGGGCTCGATCTTCGCCCCGATCCATTGGTCGGCCGAGACCGCCTCGGACGCTCGCGTCGGCGATGCCGTCCAGCCGCTGGTCGATCCGTTCTCCGGGCAGCCCGAGATGAAGGCGACGCCGGCTGCGATCACGCCGGTTTCCTTCCGCTCGCGTGGCTTCCTGCTTGGTGGCGACGGCTTCATCCTGCCGGAAGGAAGCTGGTGGACGCGCGTCGCCGTCGAGAGCGGGCAGGGCCGGCTCTTCGCGACGCGGGCCGATGCTGCCGAGATCATGCAGCTCGCCCACGAGGTCTTTGGCACCGAGGGGCTGCTCGAGATGGTCGATGCCGAGCGCGGGCTCTATCGCTGTGCTCTGATCCGCGATGGCCGGCTCGCTGCCGCGCTCTTCCTTGGGCCGGACCACGACGCCCCGGTCTGGGATGCGGTCAAGCTCGTCTTTGCCGGCGATGCGGTCGATCCGCGTCAACGCCTCGCACTCCTCTCCGGCCGCAGCCTCGACGGTGCCGCCGACCGGGGTCCGACGGTTTGCGCCTGCTTCGGCGTCGGGCTGAATGCCATCCGTGCCGCCTTCGCCGAGGGCGCCGCGATCACGGTCGAGGATATCGGCCGCAAGCTCAAGGCCGGCACGAATTGCGGTTCGTGCCTTCCCGAAATCCGCCGCATCGGCGCGCAGCAGCGCGTGGAGGTGCCGGCATGAACGCACCGATCGATCATGGGAGAGACGGAATGGCTCAGGCTGCCTTGAAGGACGCCGGTGCGGGCGCAAAGGTCGTCGCTTTGCCGGCCGCGAGCGCGGGCGTGGTGGCGTTGCCCCAGGGGACCGGTAAGTCGCTGCGCGAGAGACTGGCGCCGCTGGCGAAGTCGGTGCTCGTCAGCGTGATACCGCCGCTGATCACGGTCGCGCTGATCCTGCTGTTCTGGCAGATCGCGGCTTCCGGCCCGCAATCCTCGCTGCCGCCGCCGACGAAAATCTGGACCGAAGCCAAGGACCTGATCACCGAGCCGTTCTTCTGGGCGGGATCGCAGGACATCGGCCTCGGCTGGCGCATCCTGGTCTCGCTCCAGCGGGTTGCCATCGGCTTCGGCCTCGCCGCGATCGTCGGCATCCTCCTCGGCGCGCTCGTCGGCCAGTCGGTCTGGGCGATGCGGGGCTTGGATCCCGTCTTCCAGGTGCTGCGCACCGTGCCGCCGCTCGCCTGGCTGCCGCTCTCGCTCGCGGCCTTCCGCGACAGCCAGCCCTCGGCGATCTTCGTGATCTTCATCACCGCGATCTGGCCGGTGATCATCAACACCGCCGTCGGCATCCGCAACATCCCGCAGGACTACCGCAACGTCGCGCAGGTGCTGCGGCTGAACCAGGTCGAATTCTTCTTCAAGGTGATGGTGCCGTCGGCCGCGCCTTACATCTTCACCGGCCTGCGGATCGGCGTCGGCCTGTCCTGGCTCGCCATCGTTGCGGCCGAGATGCTGACCGGCGGTGTCGGCATCGGCTTCTTCATCTGGGACGCGTGGAACTCCTCGCGCCTGTCCGACATCATCGTGGCTCTCGTCTACATCGGCGTGGTCGGCTTCGTGCTCGACCGGCTGGTCGCCTTCGTCGGCACGATCGTCACCCGCGGCACCGCCGTCCAGTGAGGAGCACGAGCATGACCGGCCCCTATCTCAAGATCGACCATGTCGAGAAGACCTTCCAGCGCGGCGCGGCCTCGACCAACGTGCTGAAGGACATCAATCTCGTCATCGACAAGGGCGAGTACGTCTCCGTCATCGGCCATTCCGGCTGCGGCAAGTCGACCTTGCTCAACATCGTCGCCGGACTGACGCCGGTGAGCGCCGGTGCGGTCCTGCTCGAGGGCAAGGAGGTCAACTCGCCCGGCCCGGAACGCGCGGTCGTGTTTCAGAACCACTCGCTGCTGCCATGGCTGACCGTCTACGACAATGTCGCGCTTGCCGTGAACAAGGTCTTCCGCGGCGTGAAGAGCAAGGCGCAGCGGCATGAGTGGATCATGCACAATCTTGACCTCGTCCAGATGGCCCATGCGAAGGACAAGCGCCCTGCCGAGATCTCAGGCGGCATGAAGCAGCGTGTCGGCATCGCCCGCGGCCTCTCGATGGAGCCGAAGATCCTGCTGCTCGACGAGCCCTTCGGTGCGCTCGACGCGCTGACCCGCGCCCATCTGCAGGATTCGATCATGCAGATCCACGCCGCGCTCGGGAACACGATGATCATGATCACCCATGACGTCGACGAAGCCGTGCTGCTCTCGGATCGGATCGTGATGATGACCAACGGCCCCTCCGCCCGCATCGGCGAGGTGCTCGATGTCCGGCTGGAACGTCCGCGCAAGCGGCTCGATCTCGTCTCCGACCGCACCTACATCGCCGCCCGCGAAGCGGTGCTGAAATTCCTCTACGAGCGCCACCGCTTCGTCGAGGCGGCGTGACGGCACCGGCCATGAGCAACGACTTCTCTCCCGACCAGAAGCGCTATCTCGAAGGCTTCATGAGCGGCATGCAGTCGGCTCGCGCCGCGCGTGGCCTCGGGCCGCTCGGCGGAGCAGGCGGGCAGGGCTGTGCTGCGCCGTCTGGCCCCGACAGGGAGCATGCCGAGGCGCAGGCGAAGATCGTTGCCGGCGGCGGCAAGCTGGTCGACCAGGAGAAGTGGAAGGCGGCCGAGCACCCCTTCGACGCCTATGCCCGCTTCAAGGACCAGGCTTCGTCGGGCACCTATCCGAAGCCGGAAGACAATTTCCGCTGGCGCTACCACGGCCTGTTCTATGTCGCTCCGGCACAGGACAGCTATATGTGCCGGCTGCGTATCCCGAACGGCATCCTCAAGGCCTGGCAGTTCGAGGGCGTCGCCGATCTCGCCGAGCAGCTCTGTGGCACCTACAGCCATGTCACCACCCGCGCCAACCTGCAGGTCCGCGAAATCTCAGCCGCGAACGCGCCGCTGCTGCTCGAAGGCCTCGCCGATCTCGGCCTCACCGCCAAGGGCTCCGGCGCCGACAATATCCGCAACGTCACGGGATCGGCGACCGCCGGCATCGATCCGCTCGAACTGCTCGACACGCGCCCGCATGCCCGTGCCTGGCACCACCACATCCTCAACGACCGCTCGCTTTACGGCCTGCCGCGCAAGTTCAACGTCGCCTTCGATGGTGCCGGCTCGATCGCGACGCTGGAGGACACCAACGATATCGGCTTCCAGGCGATCGAGATCGGCGAGGGCGCGGCCTTCGAGGGGCAGCCGGTTGAGCCCGGCATCTGGTATCGGCTCGCGCTTGGCGGCATCACCGGCCATCACGACCTCGCCCGCGATACCGGCATCGTCGTCGCGCCCTCCGATACCGTCGCGGTCGCGGATGCGATCGTGCGCGTCTTCGTCGCCAATGGCGACCGCACCAACCGCGCGAAGGCGCGGCTGAAATACGTCCTCGATGCCTGGGGCTTCGACAAGTTCCTCGCCGCCGTCGAGGAGAGGCTCGGCCGCCGGCTGATCCGGGTCGATGCATCCTTCGTGAAGCCGCGCCCGGTTTACGACCGGCTCGCCCATATTGGCGTGCACAGGCAGGCTCAGCCCGGCTTGAACTGGATCGGCGTCGCCCTGCCGGTCGGCAAGCTCACCATCGCGCAGATGCGGACCCTCGCGGCGATCTCGAAAGCATGCGGCGACGGCGATATCCGCCTGACGGTCTGGCAGAACCTGCTGATCTCCGGCGTACCGGACGCGAAGGTCGACGACGTCATCGCCAATCTGACGGCGTGCGGCCTTTCCGCCGAGACCTCCGTGCTGCGCGCCGGGCTGATCGCCTGCACCGGCGCGACCGGCTGCAAGTTCGCCGCCGCCCATACCAAGGAGGATGCGCTCGCCATCGCCGCCCATTGCGAACCGCGCATCACGCTGGACCAGCCGGTCAACATCCATCTCACCGGCTGCCATCATTCCTGCGCCCAGCATTATATCGGCGATCTCGGCCTGATCGGCGCCAAGGTGCCGGTGAACGAGGAGGGCGACACCGTGCCGGGCTATGACCTCCTCGTCGGCGGCGGCTACGGCGTCGATGGCGGCATGGCCCGGCCCTTCCGCGAGAAGGTCACGGCCGAGGAGGCGCCGGCACTGGTCGAGGCGATCCTGCGCACCTGGCAGGCGCATCGCGTTGCGCCCGATGAAAGCTTCGTCGCCTTCGCTCGCCGTCATGAGATCGCGGCGCTTCAGGCGCTGGTCGCTGAGACGGGAGAGGCGGCATGACCGTCCAGGCGCCGAACCCGCTGGTCCAGGTCCTGCCCGAGACCGCGCCCTTCAGCGAAGAGCAACGCTCCTGGCTCAACGGCTTCTTCGCCGGGCTGCTCTCGCTCGACAATGCCGGCGTCACCGCGCTGTCACCCGCCGAGAATGCTGCCGTGATGGGCGAGGCCGATGACGGCGCGCCCTGGCACGATCCGGCGATGGCGATCACCGACCGGATGCAGCTTGCCGAGGGCAAGCCGCTGCCGCGCAAGCTCTTCGCCGCCATGGCGCAGCAGGATTGCGGCCAGTGCGGCTATGTCTGCGAGACCTATTCGGCCGCGATCGCCGAGGGCAAGGAAGGCCGGCTCAACCTCTGCGCGCCCGGTGGCAAGGAAACGCTGCGCCAGCTCAAGGCGTTGATGGAAGAAGGTGGCGCGCCGGCCGCCGCACCCACCGAGGTCGTGCCCAGCGCGCCAGTTGGTCCGATCGGGCGTAGCCGCGAGAACCCGGCGCTCGCCACTTTCCTGTCGCGGCACAAGCTCAATGGCGAAGGCTCCGAGAAGGAGACCTGGCATGTCGAGTTCGACCTCAGCGAGAGCGGTCTCGACTACATCGTCGGCGATGCCTTCGGCATCGTCGCGCAGAATGATCCGCGTCTCGTCGATGCGGTGATCGCGCTGCTCGGTGCGCGGCCCGATGCCGATCTCGGGGGCAAGAGCCTGCGCGAAAAGCTGCTGGCCGATTGCGGGCTCGGGCCGGCGCCCGACGCGCTGTTCCAGCTGATTTCTTATGTCACCGGCGGCGAGACCCGCCAGAAGGCCAAGCGACTGGCGGCCGGCGAGGATCCGGATAGCGATCTCGACCGGCTCGACGTGCTTGGCACGCTGCACAAGTTCTCGGCGGCGCGACTCTCACCGGAAGCTTTCGTCGAGGCGCTCGATCCGTTGCAGCCGCGGCTCTACTCGATCTCCTCCTCCTGCAACGCCACGCCGGGGCGGATTTCGCTGACGGTCGATACAGTCCGCTACAAGGTTGGCTCGCGCCCGCGCTGGGGCGTTGCCTCGACCTTTTTGGGCGAGCGCGTGCAGCGCGGTGACAAGGTCCCGGTCTATGTCCAGCGCGCTCATGGCTTCGGCCTGCCGTCGAACCCGGAGACGCCGGTGATCATGTGCGGCCCTGGCACCGGCGTCGCGCCGTTCCGCGCCTTCCTGCACGACCGCAAGGCGACCGGCGCCAAGGGAAAGAACTGGCTGTTCTTCGGCCATCAACGCCGCGCCAGCGACTTCTTCTACGAGGATGAGCTTAACGCGATGAAGCAGGAGGGGGTGCTCACCGGCCTCACCCTCGCCTGGTCGCGCGACGGCAAGGAGAAGATTTACGTCCAGGACCGGATGCGCGAGCGTGGCGCCGAGCTCTTCGCCTGGCTGGAGCAGGGCGCCCACTTCTATGTCTGCGGCGACGCCAAGCGCATGGCCAAGGATGTCGAGCGCGCCATGGTCGATGTCGTCGCCGAGCATGGCGGGCGTTCGGTCGATGATGCCGTGGCCTATGTCGCGGCACTGAAGAAGGCCGGCCGCTATCAGGCCGACGTCTATTGAGAGCCGCCATGCGGCCGTCACCGCGGGCCTGTTCACCTGGTGCAGGACGGCCCGCTTGCCCGGCGCCGATCCGGCCCTAGACTAGGCGCATGGCACACTCCCTGAAGGCTGGCGCGGCGCCGGCAATCTCCGCCGGCATGAACCAGCCGAACCTCGATTCCGACGCGGTCTGGGAGACCAGGCGCGATCTCGCCGCCTGCTTCCGCATGGCGGCGCGCTACGGCTTCGAGGAGGGCATCTGCAACCATTTCTCGGCGCTGGTGCCGGGCTATGACGACCTCTTCATCGTCAATCCCTATGGCTGGGCTTTTCGCGAACTCACCGCCTCGAAGCTGCTGATCTGCGATTTCCACGGCAATGTCGTCGCCGGGGAAGGCCAGCCCGAGGCGACCGCCTTCTACATCCACGCCCGCGTTCACAAGAACCTGCCGCGCGCCCGCGTCGCCTTCCACACCCACATGCCCTATGCGACGGCGCTCTCGATGACCGAAGGCGATCCGCTGATTTTCGCCGGGCAGACGGCGCTGAAGTTCTACGGCCGCACCGCGTTCGACCGCGACTATAACGGCTTGGCCCTCGACGAGCGCGAGGGTGACCGTATCGCCGGCGCGGTCGGCGATGCCGACATCGTCTTCATGAAGCACCACGGCGTGATGGTGCTCGGCCCGACCATCGCCGAGGCCTGGGACGATCTCTATTATCTCGAGCGCGCCTGCGAGGTGCAGGCGCTGGCGCTCTCGACCGGCCGGCAGGTGCTGCCGGTGAAGCCGGAGATCGCCGAAGCGGCCTATCGCCAGATGCGTGAGGGCGACCCGGAATCGGCGCGCCTGCACCTGGCCTCGATCCGCCGCCAGCTCGATGCCGAAGAGCCGGTCTATCGCGACTGAGGCCTAGGCACCGAGCTGCCGGAGCAAGGTGTCCAGTCGCTCGACGCCAGCGATGATCTGCGCCTCGTCGAGCGCGGCATAGCCGATGACGAGGCCGGCGCGGCGGTCGGGATCGTCCGGCCGGTCATAGAGCCCGCTCACGCCATAGAGGCCGAGCGAGGCGGCCGTAGCCCGCTCCGTCAGCTCGCTCTCGCGCGACTGCGGTAGTCCGTTGATCCAGGCGAGCACGTGCAGACCGGCATCGGTGCCGGAAATCGTGACGCGCTCGGGCAGGTGTTCGTGGAGCGCCTTCAAGAGAGCGACACGCCGTTCGCCATTGCGGCGTCTGACGCGGCGCACATGCCGCTCATAGGCACCGCTCGCGATCAGCTCGGCCAAGGCAGCCTGTTCCAGCTCCGGGGTATGGCGATCCACCATGCGCTTGGCCCGGGTGAAGATCTCGCGCAGCGCCGGTGGCAGCACGAGATAGCCGAGCCGCAGGGTCGGCGAGAGCGTCTTGGAGACAGTGCCGAGATAGATCACGCTGCCGACCCGATCGAGCGAGCTCAGCGGTGGCACAGGGCCGACGCCATGGCGATACTCGGCGTCGTAATCATCCTCGATGATGAAGGCGCCATGGCGCGCCGCCCAGGCGAGCAATTCCTGCCGGCGCGGCGCCGACAGGATGCTGCCGAGCGGCAATTGATGCGAGGGCGTGACGAAGGCGAGGCGCGCCGGTGGCAGGGCAGCTGTCTGCATACCCTCGCGATCGACCGGTTGCGGCGAAAGCTCGGCGCCTGCCGCCAGGAAGGCCTGGCGCGCCAGATTGTAGCTGGGGTCCTCGATGACGACGCGGTCGCCGGGGTCGAGCAGCAGCCTTGTACAGAGATCGAAGCCCTGCTGCGAGCCGTTGACGACGAGGATGTCGTCGGCCTCGCAGCGCAGGCCGCGGGCGCGCCAGAGATAACCTTGCAGCGCCACGCGCAGCTCCGGCAGGCCGCGCGGATCGCCATAGCGCAGGCGGGCCGGCCGCCTCGTCACCGCATTGGCCAGCGCCCGCCGCCAGGCCAGCGTCGGGAAATCGCCGCCGGCGAGCTCGCCATAGCGGAAATCGAGCGCGAAGGGCTGCGGGGTCCAGGGAATGGGCGCGGCGGACGCCAGCCGTCGACCATAGGCGGAGAGCTCGGTCGTGCGAGGCGAAGGCGTGTCTCTCGCTGCCAACTCCGCCTGAGCCAGCCCAGCCGCGACCCGCGCCCGCGCGCCGGGGCGGGTTTCGAGATAACCTTCCGCCGCCAACTGCTCGAAGGCGGCCGTGACGGTGGTGCGCGACAGGCCCCATTCGGCCGCGAGCGCCCGCGTCGATGGCAGGCGCGAGCCGGGTGCATGGACACCGGCCGCGATCTCGCGCTTGATCGCTGCGACGACACGGCGTTGGGCGCCGACATCGTGCTCGACTGGTCCAGTTGGAATGCTCGAAACTGGTCGTTTCACGCGGGCCAGATTAGCGGCATGACGGCGGCGACCGCAAGGAGACCTGTTCGATGTACACGCCGCCGGCCTTCCGCGTCGACGACCGCGCCGAGATCCACGCGATGATGCGCGCCTGCCGGCTCGCTACCCTCGTCACGGCCACGGCCGAGGGGTTGCTCGCGACGCCGCTGCCGCTGATCCTGGCGGAGGAGGAGGGTGAGTTCGGCGTGCTCCATGGCCATCTCGCCCGTGCCAATCCGCAATGGCAGAAGGCGGCGATCGGCGAGGCCATGGTCCTGTTCAACGGACCCGACGCCTATGTCACGCCGTCCTGGTACGAGACCAAGCGCGAGACCGGCAAGGTCGTGCCGACCTGGAACTACCAGGCGGTGCACGCCTACGGCCCGGCCGAGTTCTTCGACGATCCCGAGCGGCTGCTCGATGCGGTTACGCGTCTCACCAACCTGCATGAGGGCACGCGGGCCGAGCCCTGGGCGGTCGACGACGCGCCGCCCGCTTTCGTCCAGGCGCAGCTGCGCGGCATCGTCGGCCTGCGCATCCCGATCACCCGGCTCGAAGGCAAGCGCAAGATGAGCCAGAACCGCCCGCTGGCCGACCGCGTCGGCGTTGCTGAGGGGCTGGCCGCGAGCGAGCGCGCCAGCGACCTCACCGTCGCCGCGATGGTGCCGACCGAGGGCTGACGATCAGTCGTGTGTCTCGCCCTCATAGGGCGTGGCGCGCATCGACGGACGCTGGTTGAAACGGTCGTACCAGCCGGCGAGCCGCGGCGCCCGTGCGCGGAAATCCGGCAGGCGCCGGAAGCTGAGCCAGGCGAGGGCCGTCGCGAGCCCTATCTGGCCGACCGTGACCGGTCCGTCGAGATCGACCTGCGCTTCGAGATAGTCATAGGCTTCGACGAGCTTGGTCGACTGGCCTTCGGCGAGCGGCGGGTAACGCAAAGCCTCCGGCCGACGCTCCGTTTCCCAGCGCACGGCGATGCCGGCATCGCACAGGCCCTGCGCCAACGCCTGGAGCCGCAAGGCTTCGTAGCGTGTCGGCCCCTCGCGCGGAATCAGTGAGCCCGTGCCAGCGAGGCGGTCGAGATAGTCGCAGATCACCACGGAATCGAAGAGCGCGCCGGCATCCGGCGTCAGCAGAACCGGCACCTTGCCGAGCGGGTTTTGGGCGAAGACGGCATCGTTGCGATTGGTCGGGCTGGTCTCGTGATGAACGACATCGAGGCGATCGGCCAGCCCGAGCTCGTGGGCACAGACCAGCACCTTGCGGGCATAGGGCGAATGGCTCTGGTAGAGCAGGGTGAGCTTGTCCGACATCACGCCGTCCCGGCGACTTCAGCGGGCGTCAGGCCGACCAGCTCGGCATAGCGCTCCGGATCGGTCGCGCCCTCGGTGACGACGGCGAAGACGCGCGAAGAGGCGTTGAGCTTCAGCGCCGCGCGCGCCTGCGGATCGCGCAGTGCCGCGAGCAGCCCGGCGAAACCGGCCGCGCCGCTTTCGCCGGCGACGATGGCCGGGTCGCTGCCGGCCGGGCGCGCCAGCCGGTTCATCGCCTCGACCGCGACCGCATCCTCGACCGTCATGAAAGCATCGGCCGCGCGCGACAGCACGCGCCAGGCGAGCGGTGAGGGATCGTAGCATTCCAGCATCGCCATCACCGTCGGCGCGCCATGGGCGATCTTGGTTGGCCGCCCGGCGCGGACGCTCTCGAACAGGCAGGCGGCGCGGGCGGGATCGACCACGGTGAAGATCGGCCTGTCCTCGCCGAGCAGAAGCGACAGTTGCGCTGCGATCGCCGCAGCGATGCCGCCAACGCCGGCCTGGACGAAGACATGGGTCGGCGGCTCCGGCAGCTGGCGCAGCGCCTCGCGGATGATCGCGGTATAGCCCTGCATGACGAGGCCGGGGATGCGCTCATAACCGTCCCAGGAGGTGTCGGAGACGGTCGTCCAGCCGCGCTCATTGGCGACGCGGGCGGCTTCGATGATGGAATCGTCATAGGTGCCGTCGACGCGCACGATCTCGGCGCCGAAGCGGGCGATGGCCGCAGCGCGCGGTTCGCTGACGCCGCCATGCATGAAGATCACCGAGCGGGCGCCGACAAGCTGTGCGCCCTGCGCGACCGAGCGGCCGTGATTGCCGTCGGTGGCGCAGGCGAAGGTCATCTCGGCCGCTATCGCGAGAACCTCGGGCGAGGTCAGATCTGCTTCGTCGAGCGTGCGTCCGAGCCGCTCGGTTGCCGCTTCCAGCACCAGGCGCGTGACGGCATAGGCGCCGCCCAGCGCCTTGAAGCTGCCGAGGCCGAGCCGCTGGCCTTCGTCCTTGAGGTGCAGCGCGTTGATGCCGAGCTCAGCGGCGAGGCTGGGCAGGGCCCGCAGCGGCGTCGGCACATGCTCGGCTCGGCTTGCGAGGTGCCGTTCGATCGCGTCAGCCCCGGCGGGACCGAGCGTTTCCGCATCGACTGGATGGAGCGGCTGGCGGAAGTCCGGGAGCTGGTTGAGCAGGAACATGCTTGCCTCGTCGGGGGTGTCGAAGTGAAGAGATATTGCAAGAGCAGCGAAAAAGGCGCTGCAATCGCCCCTGGAGCTTGCAAGTTTATTTCATGGAGCCGCGCTTGAGCGAAGCGACCGCTGCCGGCCTCGACGCGTTCGACCGGGCCATCCTCGCCATCCTGCAGCAGGACAACACCACGCCGCAGCGTGTGATCGGCGAGAAGATCAACCTCTCGGCGCCGGCCGTGCAGCGCCGCATCCGCCGGATGGAGAAGGACGGTGTCATCACCGCCAATGTCGCGATCGTCGAGCCGGCGGCGCTCGGCCACCCGATCACCATCTTCGTCGAGATCGAACTGGTCAGCGAGACCGCGAAGGACATCGACGCCGCCAAGCGCGCCTTCCTCGCCGCGCCGGAGGTGCAGCAATGCTACTATGTCACCGGCGAGGTCGACTTCATGCTGGTCGTGCTGGTGCCGAGCATGACGGCCTATGAGGCGCTGACCCGCCGGCTCTTCTTCGCCGATGCCAATATCCGCAAGTTCCGCACCTTCGTCGCGATGGACCGGGTCAAGGCTGGGCTGACGGTGCCCGTGGGGTGACGCGCAGCACCCTTGCCGTCATGGTCGGGCCTGTCCCGACCATCCACGTCTTCCTTCGGCGGATGCGGTGTTCAAGACGTGGATGCTCGCCACAAGGGCGAGCATGACGAGATGGAACGGCGCCGGCGTTTTTATGACGTCAGAGCGCCCGCCGTCATACCCTGGACCATGAACTTCTGCAGGAAGATGAAGGCCATCACCAGAGGCAGGCTCGCCAGTACCGAGAAGGCCATCATCGTGTTCCAGTCGGTGACGAACTCGGCCATCAGGCTGTAGATCGCCATGGTCAGCACCCGGTTCTCCCAGGATTCGATCAGCACGACCGCGAACAGGAACTCGTTCCAGGCGAGCAGGAAGGTGTAGAGCCCGGCGCCGATGAAGGCGGGATAGGACATCGGCACCAGCGTGCGGAAGATCGCGCCCAGCCGCGAGCAACCGTCGACCATCGCCGCCTCCTCGATGTCGCGCGGGATGTTGATGAAGTAGCTGCGCAGCATCAGGATGCAGAAGGGCAAGGTGAAGGTCAGGTAGACCACGATCAGCGAGGTCCGGGTGTCGTAGAGCCCGAGCGTGATGAAGATCCGGAAATAGGGGATGCAGAGCAGCACCAGCGGAAACATCTGCGTGGTGATCAGGAACATCAGCACCGCGCGCTGGCCGGCGAACTTGAAGCGCGCCAGCGCATAGGCTGCCATCGCCCCGAGGACGAGCGAGAGCGCGGTCACGACCAGCGAGACCACCATCGTGTTGAGGAAGACGACGAGATAGCGCTTGCTCGCGAAGATCTTGCGATAGCCCTCCAGCGTGAACACTTGCGGCAGCCATTCCGGCGGCATCCGCATCACCTCGATGTTCGGACGCACCGAGACCGTCAGCATCCAGGCGAGCGGGAAGAACACGATCGCGATCGCGACCAGCAGCATGAGGTAGGCGGCAAGGTTGATCAGGCGCTCGCGGCCGCGCGTACCGATCCGGCCGAGATAGGGGCGCGGGTGCGCAGCGGCGCCGGGCAGGGCGACAGTCATTGCTGATTGCTCATGGTTCGGCGGACATAGATGGCGCTGACGATGAAGAGCACGATGAACATGACCACAGCCTCGGCCGAGGCGTAGCCGAATTTCAGCTTCTGGAAGCCGTCGAAATAGATCGCCGTCGCCAGAACCTCGGAAGAATGGGCCGGCCCGCCGCCCGTCATCACATAGACCGGGTCGAAGGCGCGGAAGGTCCAGATCGAGTCGAGCAGCACGATCGTGGTGATGACGCTGCGCAGTTGCGGCAGGGTGATGTGCCAGAACTGCCGGAACAGCGAGGCGCCGTCGATCTCGGCGGCTTCGTAGAGTTGCTTCGGGATCGCCTGCAGGCCGGCGAGCAGCATCACCATGAAGAAGGGGAAGGCGCGCCAGACGTTCATCGCCGTCACCGAGCCCAGCGCCGTCGAGGGGTCGCCGAGCCAGGAGATGGTGGAGTTGGTGTCGATGATCCCAAGCGAGGCCAGCAGTCCGTTGAGCACGCCGAAGGGCTGCAGCATCAGCACCCAGATCATGCCGGCGACGGTCGGCGCCAGCAGCCAGGGCACGATCAGGAGGCCGCGCGCGACGGTGCGGAAGGCCGGGTCGAGATTCATGTTGAGCAGCAGCGCGAGGCCGAGCCCGATCACCAGATGCAGCAGGACGCTGAAAAAGGTGAAAACGACGGTCTGCCAGAAGGCGCGCCAGAACAGTGGGTCGTTGGCAAGCGCGATATAGTTGCCGAAGCCGACCCAGACCTCGCGTTGCAGGTTGCTGTCGTGGAAGCTCAGGCGGACCACGTCGATCAGCGGATAGATCAGCAGCGCGACGAGGATCAGCAGCGACGGCCACAGGAACGACGCGGCCAGCAGTTCCTCGCGGTATTTGCGTTTGAGCGTCAGCAGCATGACTCGCCGATCGTTGCGGGGCGGCCGCGCCGTCTTGCGGGCGGCCGGTCCTGCGCGAGGGGGAGGAGCCGGCCGGAGGAAAGCTCCGGCCGGAGACTATGATGTCAGCTGGTCACTTGGCCGCCGACAGGACCTTGTTCCATTCGGCGGCAGCGTCATCCAGCGCCTGCTTGGCGGTCTTCTTGCCTTGCACTGCGTTCTGGATCTCGGTGCTCATCACCTTGTTCATCTGAACGGCGTTGGGCATCGACAGGAACGGCGATTGTGCGTTCGGCTGCGCCATCTGCGTGACGAAGGCCTGGAAGAGCTTGCGCTCCTTGAACCAGTCTTGGTTCGAGACGTCGGTGCGCGCCGGGAAGCCGCCGGTGCCCTTCGCCCACATCTCGATGCCCTTCGGGCCCGAGAGCCAGCGCATGAAGGTCCAGGCTGCGTCCTTATCCTGCGCCTGGCTGCTGATGGTGTTGAGCGAGCCGCGTACCATGGTGCCGGTGCTCTTGCCCTTGGGCAGCGGCGCGATGTCGTAGTTGAGGTTCGGGTTGAGCTGCTTCTGGATGGCGACGCCCCACGGCCCTTCGAACATCATCGCGACGTTGCCGGAGGCGAAATTGGCGCGCTTCTCCTTCTCGCCATTGCTCAGCACGCCCGGCACCGAGACTTTGTCCTTGTTGACGCGATCGATGTACCACTCGATCGCGGCGACGCCCTCGGGGCTGTTGAACACGGCCTTGTTGGTGGCTGCGTCCATGATCGTCGCGCCGCTCTGCAGCAGCAGCGGGTAGATGTCGTAGGTCATGTTGGTCGGCGGCTCGGCCTGGAGCGTGCCGGTGACCGCGAACTGGCGCTTGTCGGGAATGGTCAGCTTGCGTGAGTATTCCGCGAACTCGTCCCAGGTCTTGGGCGGGCCGGAGAGGCCGGCGGCCTTGAACAGGTCCGTGTTCCAGAACAGCGCGACCGCGCCGCTCTCGATCGGCAGGTAGTACTGCTTGCCCTTCCACTTGGCGTGGAAGGTCTCAGGGATGTTCGAGAAGAACTCCTTCGGCTCCTTGGCGATGCGGCTGTCGAGCGGCTCGATCATGCCGAGATCGGCGAACTCGGCGACCCAGTCGACCTGGACCAGCAGCACATCCGGCAGCTTCTTGGCCTGGTGCAGCACGATGGCGCGGTCATGGAAGCCGGTGAACGGCGAGTCGACCGGCGTCAGCTTGATATCGGGATGGTCCTTCTCGAAGGCGGCCTTGAGCTCGCCCATGAACTTCTCGCCGACCTCGGTGCCTTTCCACTGGCCCCAGCGGACTTCTTTCTGCTGGGCAAGTGCGAGCGTCGGCAGGCTGGTCATCGCGGCGAGCGTCATCGCGGCGAGTTTCAGCAAGGAAGACCTGCGATGCTGATCCATATGCGTTTCCTCCCGTTGGTTGTCCCTTTGGCAGTCTTCTTGGTCAGCGGCGCATCCGTCGTTGCGGGCGCCGGAACAGGCTTAGGCTTTCAGGCGGCGCGAGCTTTCCGCAGGGCCTCGGGCACCGGTGGTGCGACCTTGACCAGCGTGGTGTTCTCGTCGACCAGTCTGCTCGTCCCGCCGACATTCATCCAGGTGAACATGTTGCGGAACATCTCCTGGAGCGAGGCCATGATCGCGGTCTCTGCCTCCTTCGGCATCTCCCAGAATGGCTTCTTCATTACCTTCCAGGATTTCTTGCGGGTATTGTAGAAGAACTGCGCATCGGTCTCGCTCGCCCCTTTCTCGGAAAGGTGGTTGGCGAAGGTGTACTCCCGGATCTGGTCCCTCAGTGCCTGTGGCAGGGCCGGGTGGTCGAAGATCAGGTTGTTGAAGCCCAGCGCGAGATGGACCTCGACCGCCTCCGCCTTGGGGAGCTTGGCGAGCTGCGTGCCGGGGAGAGTGGAAGCGCCATGCTGGACCGCGCCGGCCATGTTGTAATCCTTGCGGCAAATGGTCGAGATCGTCTTCAGCAGCTCGTAGTCGACATTCACCTCTGCGAGCGTGCCATCCGGCAGGACCTTGCCGCCGTGATAGGTGCCGGAGTTGATCGAGATCTTGCTGACGATCGGCAGCTTGGCGCTGCGCTTGGCCATTTCCTCGAGATAGACGCTCATGAAGGCGCGCAGCTCTTCCGGCGTGGTGTTCTCGTGGCCGACCTCGCCGATCTCGGCGCCGAGCGAGATCGAGACGCCCTTGGGCTCGATGCCCCGGACGAACTCGGTGAAATGCGCGGTCAGCTCCGCGTTGACGCGCTGCTGGTCCTCGACCGTCGCCAGCGACAGGTCGACCACCGTCGAGGCGTCGATGTCGATGCTGTACATGCCGGCCGCGACCTGCTCGCGCATGATGTTTTCGAGCTTGCGGACTTCGGCCTTCGGATCGGCGAGATAGGCCTTGGCGTTGATCTGGTCGTGGTCGGCCTGGAGGAAGACCGGGCCGGTGTGACCCTCGCGCAGCGCTGCGGCGAGCACCGCCGCGGCGTACTCCAGCGGCGGTTGCTGGGCATAGAGCGCCTCGCCCACCGCCTGCTCGAAGATGAAGAGCTTGGAATCGAGTTCCCTGCCGGCGCGGAAGACGGCGCGGCAGGTGTGATAGCTCCAGCCGCGCAGGTTCATCGCCGGCACCGTCTTGCCCGACCATTTGCCGGCGGCGCAGGCGAGATAGAGCTCCTGGACCGATGCCGGCACGATGCCGGCGGCATGGGCCGCCTCGCGGATCGCCCAGATCGCCACCGCGCGGGTTTCCGGCTCGGCCAGTGCCGCCGTCTGCGCCCAGCGGTCGATCATCGTCTCGGGGGGCCGCTTGCTTTTGCTGAAGTCGGGTGAGGGACCGGAAAGATCGACACCGATCGTCTTGAGGTCGTCGGTCAGCTCAGCGAGCGAGGCGCATGCCATGGGTCATACCTTCGAAAACGGCTTCGAAACGGAGAGCATCGGCGGGCTTCCGGGCCTCCGGCGAGGCTGGTCGGACCGCTGCCTCGTCACGTTCGCAATCAATGCATGGGGTTTTCGTTATCGCAAGTAATATTATCGTTTTCGCGCATTGCAGCATAGATCATGTTGCAATGCGTAATCGATCCGGACTTCAATTCGGATACGTTTCGCCGCTCGTCAGCAGGGCCTGGACGGCGGCGCGATCAGGCATGCCGTCCCAGCCATTGCCACGCTCGGCCTTGAGCGCCGCCACGGCCGCCGCCAGGCGCGCCGCCTCGACGGGGCTTTGTCCTTCGCAGAGGCCGAGCGCGTAGGCGCCATGGAAGACGTCGCCGCAGCCAGTCGTATCCTTCGCCGCGACCTTGAACGCGGGGACGCTGACGAGATCGCCGCCGATCAGCCAGAGGCTGCCGGCGCTGCCGCGCGTCACGGCGAAGACCTTGTCGGAGCCGTTGGCGCAGCGCCGCAGCAACTCCTCCGCCGGGCCATCGCCGGCGAAATCGCGCAGGCCCTCGGCCGAGAACACGATGTTGTCGGCCTTGGCGATCAGTCGGCGATTATCCTCCGGCGTGCCACCGTCGACATCGAGGACGCTCGGAATGCCCGCCTCATGGGCGCGGTCGAGCACGACCGCCGCGGCAGCCGGCCAGCGCGTATCGGCCAGCACGGAGCCCGCCTGGGCAAGCCCGTCCTTCGGCAGCACGCTCGCATCCTGCGAGAGGCTGCGCCGGTTCGAGACGATGCTGCGTTCGCCGCGCCGGTCGACCAGGACGATTGCCCGCAGCGTGCGTCCCTCCGGCAGGATGGCGACGCCGCTGCAGTCGACGCCATGGCCGCGCAGCAGGCGCAGGCCGGTTTCGCCAGCCGCGTCGGCGCCGACGCGGCCCCAATACGCGGCCTCACCGCCGAGATGGCAGATCGCCACCGCCGCGGTCGCCGCCGGTCCGCCGAAGCGCTCGGCATAACCCAGCACGCCGGTCTTGATGCCGGCCGAGGGCAGGGCTTCGACCTCGAAGACTTCGTCCTGGACGAGGTTGCCGACGCAGACGATCCGGCGGCCGCTCATGCCCGGCATCCCTTGCCGGGACGGGCGATCGATTGGATGAGGCGCGCATGGCGGCGTATCCGCCGGCTCCCTGGCCGCGTGGTCAGCATGTTTCGTCCCGCCGGATCTGGTTCTCTGTCGTGCCGGCAGGATCCGGTTGCGCGGCGGCGCGATGATGCCTTACGCTTTCACTTTCGCAACACCATTTTCGCAAACGCGCATTGCGTCCAGAGAACCCGTAGTCGTAGAGACATTCGACCAATCGGGCTAAGAAGCCGCCCGGATTCGGCTCTGAAGCAGGCCTGCCATGGAACCGCTGAGCAAACGTCACGCCGACATCCTCGATATCCTCGGCAAACGCGGCTATGTCGCGATCGAGGAGATCGTTTCCGCCTTCAACGTCACGCCGCAGACGGTACGGCGCGATCTGCAGGATCTTGCCGATCGCGGCCTGCTGCGGCGCCACCACGGCGGCGCCAGCGCCAATCTCTCGACCGCGAACACCGATTACGGTCTGCGGGTCATCGAGACGGCGATCGAGAAAGCCGCGATGGCGCAGGCCGCCGCCGAGCTGGTGACGCCGGGCAGTTCGCTGTTCATCACGCCTGGCACGACCATGGACGCGCTCGCCAAGGCAATCGCCGAGCGCCGCCCGCGCGGCCTGCGCGTCGTCACCAACAGCACGGCAGCGGCGGCTGTCCTCGACAAATGCCCGGACATCTCGATCCTGATCACCGGTGGACACTGGCTCGGGCCGAACCGCGCCTGCGGCGGCATGCACGCTGCCGCCTTCATCGAGAACTATCGCTGCGACCTGCACATGACGAGCATTGGCGGCATCGACGCGGCCGGGAACCTGCTCGAATATCGCGATGACGAGGCCGTGGTCGGGCGGACCATGCTGCGCAATGCGCGGCGCTCGGTGCTGCTTGCCGACCATACCAAATTCAGCCGGGCCGCCATGTCCCGCCTGGCGCATCTCAGCGAGATCTCGACCCTGGTCACCGATCGGCAGCCGGCTGCCGCGACCACCCAGATGATCCGCGATGCCCGCTGCGAGCTGATCGTAGCCGGCTGATCACGCTGAGCCGCTCCGGTTCATGCTCGGGCATGGATCCCGGATCTTCGCTTCGCTCCGTCCGGGATGACCTCGGAAAAAGGCCATCGATGAAATCGGAAGGTCAGAAGCGGTCGCTGGCTTCGAGATAGAGGCTGGCGATCGCTTCGATGCCGGCCTGGTCGTCGGCGTCGAAGCGGCCGGGCTCCGGACTGTCGAGATCGATCACGCCGATGACCTCGCCGTTACGGATCAGCGGCACGACCAGCTCCGAGCGCGAGGCGGCGTCACAGGCGATATGGCCGGGGAAGGCGTGCACGTCCTCCACCAGCATCGTTTCGCGCCGGGCGACCGCCGTGCCGCAGACGCCGCGCCCGACCGGGATGCGCACGCAGGCCGGCTTGCCCTGGAAAGGGCCGAGCACCAATTCGCCGCCGCGCATCAGGTAGAAGCCGGCCCAATTGAGAGTCGGCATCGCATCGTAGAGCAGCGCCGAGAGATTGGCGGCGTTGGCGATCGCGTCGCGCTCGCCATGCAGCAGGCCTTCGAGTTGCTGGACGAGCTCACTGTAGAAGCCAGGCTTATCGCTGGCCGAGATCGTCACCGCCTGGAACATCGTTGCCTCCGTAAAGTCGAGGCTGGATATGCGCCGCCTGAGCGGATTTTGCGAGGGCTATGACCGGCCCGGAGCGGCGATCAGCTACGCGTCCAAAGCAGGAAGGCGGAGAGCCGCCGCAGCTGCCGCTTGGTGAAATAAAGGACGTAGATCATCGTGCGTCTCCGAGTTGGGAGCCCACGACAGCAGCGTGGCGCTTTTAGCTTTGGTGACGCGGTGCAAGCTGCTCCGGCAAATCCCGCGACCGGCCCGCATCGCTGCGGTTCGATGTTCAGATCATTCGCAATCGCCGCTCCCGGGTCAATGAAACGGCTTTTCAAAGATCTGATGACAGTCGCTACATTCCTCCACAGTGACGGCCGGCCGGGGAATGTTCAGGCGAAATGCCGGTTGGCCGGCCTCGGCAGGCCGAGATGGTCGCGCAGCGTCGGCCCCTGATACTCCCGGCGGAACAGGCCGCGACGCTGCAATTCGGGCACGACCTTGTCGACGAAGTCGTCGAGCCCCTCCGGCAGATAGGGGAACATCACGTTGAAACCGTCGCTCCCGCGCTCGACTAGCCATTGCTCCATCTCGTCGGCGATCGTCTTCGGCGTACCAACGAAGGCGAGCCCGCCATAGCCGCCGAGCCGCTGCGCAAGCTGGCGGACGGTCAGGTTCTCGCGGCGGGCGAGCGCGATCGTCCGCTCGCGCCCGCTCTTGCTCTGGTTGGTGTCCGGGATCTCGGGCAGCGGCGCATCCGGATCCAAGCCGGTGGCGTCATGGCCGAGCGCGATCGAAAGTGATGCGATCGCGCTGTCATAGTGCACGAAGGAATCGAGCAGGGCCCGCTTTTCGCGCGCTTCATCGACCGTCTCGCCGACGACGGTCAGCACGCCAGGCAGGATCTTGAGATGGTCGGGGTTCCGGCCGATCGCCTCCATTCGTCCCTTCACATCGGCGTAGAAGGCCTGGCCGGCCGCGAGCGTGCCATGCGCCGCGAACACGACCTCGGCCGTCTCGGCGGCGAGCTGCCGGCCAGGCTCGGAGGCGCCGGCCTGGACGATCACCGGCCAACCCTGCGGCGGCCTTGCGATGTTGAGCGGCCCGCGCACCGAGAGATGCTCGCCCTTGTGATCGAGCCGTCGCATTTTGTCCGGGTCAAAATAAATCCCGCTGTCGCGGTCCCGGATGAAGGCGTCGTCGGCGAATGAATCCCACAGCCCGGTGACGACATCGTAGAACTCGCGCGCCCGGTCATAGCGCTCGCCATGGTCGACATGGGCGTCGAGGCCGAAATTCAGCGCCGCGTCCGGGTTCGATGTGGTGACGATGTTCCAGCCGGCGCGGCCGCCGCTGATATGGTCGAGCGAGGCGAAGCGCCGGGCGATGTGATAGGGCGCATCGAAAGTGGTCGAGGCGGTAGCGACGAGGCCGATGCGCTCGGTTGCGCCGGCGAGGGCCGAGAGCAGGGTGAACGGCTCGAACGAAGTCACCGTATGGCTGCGCTTCAGCGCCTCGACCGGCATGTTCAGCACGGCGAGATGGTCGGCCATGAAGAAGGCGTCGAACTTGCCGGCCTCCAGCTTCTGCGCGAAGCGCTTCAGGTGGCCGAAGTTGAAATTGGCATCCGGATAGGCGCCGGGATAACGCCAGGCGCCGGTATGGATGCTGACGGGGCGCATGAATGCCCCGAGATGAAGCTGGCGCGCGGTCGTCATGGCTGGCCTCGGCAGGCGGTTGCTCAGAGCATGCTGAGCTATGCCTGCCTTGGTCGTCGCGCCATGGCACCGCCAAAAAGCCAAGAACCATCTCTCGAACCGGCTGCCGATGGATGAAATTGCCTGCGGCAGCCGGTTTCGAAAGTGCGATAAATCTATCGCTGGAAATGGCGATCAGACCGCGGCCTTCTTGATCGCATCCAGCACGTCGCTGCCGTACTTGCCGACGAACTCCTTCTCGACCTCGGCCGTGACGATCTTGGCGAAGGAGTCGCGATCGGGCGCCTCGACCGCCTGCATGCCGGCCTTCTTCAGCTCGGTGAGGCTCGAGCCTTCGGTGTCCTCGTTCATCTGGCGCTGGATGCCGGCGATCTCCACCGCGATGGTAGGGAGCATCGCCTGGATATCGGCCGGCATCGCGTCGAACTTGGTCTTGTTCATCACCAGCGGGCCGGTGGTGAAGGCGTGGCGCGTCAGTGAGAGATGCTTCTGCACCTCGTTGAACTTGGCGTTGAGGATCAGCGTCACCGGGTTCTCCTGGCCGTCGACCGTGCCGGTTTCCAGTGCGGTGAAGAGCTCGGTGAAGGCCATCGGGGTCGGGATCGCGCCGAGCAGCTGGAACGCCTTGATATGGGCCGGGTTCGGCGTGGTGCGGATCTTCAGGCCCTTGAGGTCAGCAGCGGTCGCGACGGGACGGCGGTTATTGGTCAGGTTGCGCCAGCCGATCTCCCAGGTCGCGAGCGCCTTGAGGTTCGAGCCTTCGAGCTCCTTGCGCAGGCCGTCGCCGATCGGGCCGTCCATCACCGCGGCGGCGTGCTTGCGGCTCTGGATCAGGAAGGGCAGGTCGAGCACGTTGAGCTTGGGCGCGAGGCCGGTGAAGAACGGGTTGCCGGTCAGGCAGATGTCGAGCGAGCCGCCGCGTACCGCGCTGATCGTCTGCGCGTCCGAGCCGAGCGCGCCGTTTGCGAAAACCTGGACCTCGTAGCGGCCCAGGCTCTTGGCCTTGACCTGCTCGGCGAAGAGCAGCGCCGCCTTGTGCCAGCTGTCGACTTCCGGGTGCGGATGCGCGAAGCGCAGCTTCGTTGCCTGCGCCAGGGCCGGGCGGCCGATGGCGAAGAGGGCGATGCCGGCGCTGGCGCCGGTGAGCGCGGTCCTGCGGGTGATGGTCATGAGCGTGTCCTCCCTTTTTTCGTTGTCTGTCAGGCGGTTGCGGCGCGTCAGCGCCCGTAGAACCAGCGCGCCGGTACGGTGACGATCTCCGGCACCAGGATCAGCAGCAGAAGCACGGCGACCTGCGCCAGCAGGAAGGGCATGACGCCGCGGACGACCTTGTCCATCGGGATGCGGCCGACGGCGCAGACGACGTTCAGCACGACGCCGACCGGCGGGGTCAGCAGGCCGATGGCGTTGTTGATGATGAACATCACCCCGAAATAGACCGGGTCAATGCCCGCCTGCTTGACGATCGGCATCAGAACCGGTGTCAGGATCAGCACCGTCGGGATGAAGTCGAGCGCCGTGCCGACGACGATGACGAGGAACATCATCGCGAACATCAGCAGCGTCTTCGATTCGATCAGCGGGCCGAGCAGGCTTGCAACCTGGCTCGGGATGTCGGCGATGGTGATCAGCCAGGCCGAGACCATTGCCGCCGCGACCAGGAACATCACTGCGGCCGAGGTCTTGAGGGCGCTGAGCAAGGCCGGGCGCAGATGCTCGAATTTCAGCTCGCGATAGACAAAGCCGCCGACGAAACCGGCATAGACCGCGGCGACGACCGCAGCCTCGGTCGGTGTAAAGGCGCCCCCCTTCATGCCGCCGATGATCAGGAAGGGCAGGCCGAGTGCCCAGAGGCCGTCGAGCGCCGATCGCCCGACCTCGCGCACGCTGGCGCGCTGGGGGCGAGCCGCCGGCTCGCCGCGCGCGACGATGTACCAGGTGATGACCAGCGCCAGCCCCATCAGCAGGCCCGGCACTATTCCGGCGAGGAAGAGGCGGGTGATCGAAACGCCTGCGGCGACGCCGAAAACGACGAAGCCGATCGAGGGCGGGATCACCGGGGCGATGATGCCGCCGGCCGAGATCAGCCCGGCGGCGCGCGGCAGATTGTAGCCGGCCTGCTTCATCATCGGCAGCAGGATCGCGGCGAGCGCGGCGGTGTCGGCGACGGCCGAGCCCGAGATGCTCGCCATGACCAGCGCCGCCAGCACCGCGACATAGCCGAGCCCGCCGCGGACATGGCCGACCAGCGTCACCGCCAGCGCGATGATCCGGCGCGACAGGCCGCCGGCATTCATCAGCTCGCCGGCGAGCATGAAGAAGGGTACCGCCATCAGCGGGAAGGAATCGGCGCCGCCGATCAAGTTCTGCGCCAGGATCTGCGAGTCGAAAGTGCCGAGCTGCAGCATCAGCGCGACGCCGCAGACCAGCAGCGCCATCGCGATCGGCATGCCGAGCGCCATCGCGCCGATCAGCGAGCCCAGGAAGATGAAGACGGTCACGAGCGCTTCTCCGCCGCCTGCTGGTTCTCGAAGGCGGTGAGCTCTTCCGATTCCGCCCCGACGACGAGTTCGTCATCCGGCATGCGGCCGGTCAGGAGCCGCGCCAGCGCGATCAGGTTGAGCGCGCCGATGCCGATGCCGCCGACCAGACCGGCGAGATAGGTCACGGCGACGGGCACGCCGGTGACCGGCTGGTGGTTCTCGACATTGATCGAGGCCTGCTGCCAGCAGCCGACGACCAGCATTCCCATGCAGAGCAGCGACAGCGCTTCGACGGCGAGCCGGCACCACCAGCGGCCATTGCGGCCGAGCATGGTGACGACGGTGGTCATGCCGAGATGCTGGCCGTCCTTCGCCACCAGGAAGGCGCCGCCGAAGGTCAGCCAGACGAAGATCAGGCGCGACAGCTCCTCCGAGGAGATGATGCCGGAGCTGAAGCCGTAACGCAGCACGACATTGCCGAAGACCATGGCGATCATCACGACGAAGCCCGCGATGAGCAGGTCCTCGGTGAGCCGCAGGAGCAGGCCGCGTAGTCTCATGAGGCGGTTTCCTCGGCTGCGAGCCCATACCAGCGCGCGGCGTTGTCATGGAACAGGGCAAGGCGTTCAGCCGCCGGCCGCTCATGGACCGCGGCCTTGAACACGTCGAAGATCGTGCCGAACGAGGCGCAGAGGCTGTCGACCGGGAAATTGCTGGCGAAGGCGCAGCGCTCGGCGCCGAAGGCTTCGATCACGCCCACTATCACCGGCGCCTGCAAGTCCAGCGTCCAGTCCTGGCCGGGCATGCCGATGCCGGAGATCTTGGCGACGACATTGGGTTCGCGTGCGAGACGGTCGAGAGCGATGCGCCAGGCGGATAGGCCCTCGGCGCTGCGGTCGGCCGGCAGGCCGGCATGGTTCAGGATGATGGTCGTCGCCGGGAAGTCGCGGGCGAGCTCGGCGGCCTCATCGAGGTGCCACCACGGCGTCTGCAGGTCGAAGCTCAGTCCGGCCCCGGCCAGCAGCGCATAACCGTTGCGCCACTTTTGATCGCGCATCGAGCCAGGCGCGGCGAAGCCGGGACGATGCTCCCCGCGAGCAATGGCCTTGGGCTTGTGCCGGACGCTGCGGACCAGAGGCAGGTTGCGATAGGCCGTGACGAGCTCACCGACATCCTCGCGGTCGAGCCAGATCTGGCCGATCGCCGCGCTCGGCAGGCTGTGCTCGCGAGCGACATCGCTGGCCCAGCGCATCTCGCCGACGGGATCGCGCGGGTCCCATTCGCCTTCCATCAGCACGCTGCCGACGACGAGATGGCCCTCGGTGACGCGGCGATAATCGGCCGGCATGAAGTCGCGCTTGATCGCGCTGTAGTCGCCATAGCGAAAGGCGACTGTGTGGTCGCTCAGCCAGGGGTGATAATTGCGTGCGAGGTCGAAGAAATGGTGGTGGGCGTCGATGATCGGCAGATCGTCATCGACGCCGGAGGCGAGGAAGCGGGCGCGCTGGTCGGAACTCGCAACCATGGTTCAGCTCCGCAGCAGCGGAAGGCTGACGTGATTCAAGCTGTGCCCGGCCGGTCCGGTGCTCGCGCCCGTCATCCCTGCCTCCCGATCGTTTCCTCAGCATCGCCGTTTCCGATTAGGTTCAGGCGATTATTGTATGCTGCATACAGAATGTTGCAGCGAAGTCAAAAGCGCGCCGGGGTTGAACAGCGCGTCCTGCTCACGGCGCAGGCGAACCAGCGTCGTGCTCTCGTCAAGCGCGATGTCGGCGCAAGTCACTACGGCGCCGCGCGCCACCTTGCGCACCATTGGCCGCCCGGAGGTGAGGTAGTAGGGGACGGGCTCGCTCGGCCCGAGCGGGCGGGCGGGGGTCAATTGCGGCTCCAACCCCTCGATGACATGACGATAGCCCATGATCAGCGTCTCGCCCGGTTCGAGATCGCGGCTCGCCCGCGCCGTCAGGTCGACGCGCGGCAGGACCTCGGCGCCGCCGGTCGACTGGCCAAGCAGGGCGGCCGACAGCGCCGACATCGGCGCTTCCGCCCCGAGCAGATGCACTGGATTGTGCAGCAGGACATAGCGGCCGTCCGGCGAGCACGGGATGCCCTTGCCGGCAAAGAGCTTGCCGGTGGCGATATCAGGCGTCTCGGCGATGACGAAGACGCCGCCGGCGAAGGAAAGCTCGTCCGGCCGGCGCAGGCAGTTGAACATGTCGACGCGGCCCGTGCCGGAGAGCAGGCCGCCCTCGGCCGCCGGCCGGAACAGGCTCGGCAGTTCGGTGGTGCGCGCGATCGGTGCATGCATCGCCGCGACGTCCGGCATCAGCCCGGTATGGTTGGCGACGATGCCCATCTCGCAGAGGTCGGGCACGGTGGCGCGCGGGAAGGGCAATCTGGCGCGGGCGTCGAGCAAGGCGAGCGGGTCGCTGCCGAGCTTGCCGAAAGCCCCGGCGAAATCAGCGGCCGGCACAGCTTTTTCCCAAGCGGTGACCGTGCCGGCCTCCGAATCCCAGACAAAGTCGGACTCGGATGACTTGCCGGCGGCGACGATCGGCAGGCCGAGCACGCGGGCCCAGCCGATCAGCCCGATCAGCAGGCTCGGCTGGTCGCCGTCGACCGGGGTATGCACGACGCCGTTCTGCCTGGCGCGATGCGCCAGGATCGGGCCGATGATGCATTCGGCCTCCTTGGTCACCATGACGAGATGGCGGCCGGCCTCAATCGCCGCGAGCGCGGTCATCGCGGCGCCTTCCGGATCGCCAGTCGCCTCGACGACGACGTCGACGGCAAGTCCTTCGAGATGGGCGGCATCGCCGATCAGCGCGACCAGTCCGCGTTCGAGCGCAGCCTTGGCCTCGGCGGCGCTATGGCAGGCGATGATCTCGCCTTCGGTCAGGCCGCCGGCGAGCGCCGCCTTGCGCGCGCGGCCGATGTCGAGGTCGCAGACGACGCGCGGCTCGATATGCGGGGCGCGTCGGGCTTGGCCGATGAAGCTCGCGCCGAACTCCCCGGCGCCGACCAGGGCGGCGGAGATCATACGATCGGGAGCGCTGGGCTTCAGCGCGAACAGGTTCTCGATATTCACTAGGGAAGCTTTCGTTTGGATGGGGCAGGGCGGGAGCCGTCAGACGGCCAGGCCCTCGATGGCGTAGATGCGGGCGGGGGCGCCGTCGGCGTTCGGGATGAGCAGCGGCGCCGCCGAGAACAGGTTGCGCGGCGCCTTCAGCTTGCTGGTGTTGACGACGTATTCGATCAGCGTGACGCCATGGCTGAGCAGGATGTGATGCGTCACATGTTCGGGCTTGGGCACTTCCTTGCCTTCGAGCAGCAGCCGGATCGGATAGTCCTGCGGGAAGTCGAAGGCGACGGCGGTCGGCTTGCGCTCCGCCAGCCACTGCGCCGCTTCCAGCGTCAGCCAGGGCGCCTCGGTCCAGAAGCTCTTGTCCTGATAGTCGCGTCGGTCGTTCCATTGGGTGGCGAGCAGCAGGATTTCGCCCTCGGCGCCGCCGGGATCGGCCGCAGCGAGATGCTCGGGGCCGATGGGTTCGTTGGCCGGCCGCCCGCTCAGGTCGAGCACGCGGCAGGGGCCGACCACCTGGCTGAGCGGTGTCGTCTCGATCGTCGGCGCGCCGGCGACGAAATGCGCGGCGGCGTCGACATGCGAGAAGCCATGGCAGGGGCCGTTGATCTTGGACACCCGGAACTGGTCGCCCGCGGCGATGTCGCCCTTGATCGAAAGCTCCACCGGCCAGCGGAAATGCGGCGCGATCGGCATGGAGAGGTCGACGATGTTCATGGCGATGTCCCGAACACGGAAGGGGATGCCGGTTGCCCGGCGGCTCCGTTCTAGGTGCCTGAATTCTTGTATGCAAGAATTTTTCGACAGCGAGCCGGGCGCGCGATATACAGGGAGCCATGGATAGCCCGGCCGATACGACCCCACTCGCAGCGCTTCTCGCCCAGTTGCCGCAGCCTCAGCCGGGGCGGCGCAAGGGCGCCCTGCATGGCAGCACGGTCGCGCAATTGCGCAATCTGATCGTCACGGGGGCGCTGGCGCCTGGCGCCAAGCTGAACGAGCGCGAACTCTGCCTGCAGCTCGGCGTCTCGCGCACGCCGGTTCGCGAGGCGATCAAGACGCTGACTCAGGATGGCCTGCTACGCGCGCTGCCGAACAAGTCGTCCGTCGTCGCCGAGCTCGATGTCGGCGAGATCGAGGCGCTGATCGACGTCGTCTCGACGATCGAGGGGCTGGCCGGGGAACTCGCCGCGGCCCGCGTCAGCGACGAGGCCGTCGCCGAGATCGGCATGCTGCACTACCGGATGCTGCTGCATCACACGCGCGACGAGCTGCCCGGCTATTTCGAGGCCAACAAGGCCTTCCATCGCCGCATCGTCGAGCTATCCGGCAATCCTGTCCTGCTTTGGATCTGGGAGCTGCTGGCGCTCAGGGTCGACCGTGCCCGGTATTCGTCGAATCTCTGGCCGAAGCGCTGGAAGATGGCGATCCAGGAGCACGAGCAGATCCTGGCGGCGCTCACCGCCGGCGATGCCGCGCTGGCGAGACATCGCTTGAGCGAGCATGTCCGCAACGGCCTATCAGGCCTTGTCGCGGCCCTGAAGGACAAGGCGGTCAGGCCGGACAGCGCCTGATTGCTGGTCAGTGCGGCGCCTGATCCGCCTCCGGCAGCACCTTGAGCACCGCGATCGCGTCGAGCTCGCTATGGCCCTGCGCGATCAGTATCCGGTAAAGCGTCGTCGCCTGCGCCACCATCGGCATGGCCAGATGCTGCTCGCGCCCGGCCTCCATCAGCATTTCGAGGTCCTTCAGCACCTGCCTGGCATAGCCCTTTGGTGCGAAGTCGCGCGCGACCATGCGCGGCATCATCGCCTGCAGCACCGCCGAATTGCCGAGGCCCGGCGCCAATGCCGCCGGGATCTTGTCGGCATCGACGCCATAGGCTTCGGCGAGCCGCAGCGATTCCGCCACCACGACGTAGTTGGTCAGGCACAGCGCCTGGTTGACCAGCTTGGTCGCCTGGCCGGCGCCGACCGCGCCCATATGGGTGAAGAGGCCGAGGCTCTCGGCCAGCGGCCGCACCGCCGCGATCGCCTCCGGCGTGCCGCCGGCCATGATCGCGAGCTTGCCTGCCTCCGCCGCGGGCGGGCCGCCCGAGACGGGCGCATCGATGAAGCCGATGCCAGCCTCCGCCAGCGCCGCCGCGAGCGCCTTGGTCACGCCGATCTCGGTGGTCGAGAAATCGATGACGATCGCGCCGGGTTGCGGCTTGGCCGAGAGGATGCCGCCTTCGCCGCTGATCACGGCCTGCACCGCCTTGGTGGTGGTCACCGCGATGCAGACCAGGTTGGCGCGCTCGGCGACCTCGGCCGGGGAGGCGGCGAGTACGACGCCTATCGCTTCCGCTTCCGCCCGGCGGGCCGGGTCGAGATCATAGCCGACGACCGTGCGGCCGGTCGCGATCAGGCGCTTGCAGAAGCCCGCGCCCATCAGCCCGAGACCGATGAAGCCGATGGTCTCGCTCATTTGCCCTGCCAGTTCGGCGTGCGCTTGCCGAGGAAGGCTTCCATGCCCTCGCGGAAATCGGCGCTGGTGTAGCAGAGGGTGACGAGGTCATCGCCGTCGATATCGGCGCTCGCCGCTGCCGTGAGTCGGCGCAGCGCCTCCTTGGTCGCGCGCATCGTCAGCGGCGCATGGCCGCGGATCGTTTCCGCCAGCTCCTTCACCCGCGCCATCAGCGCCGCATGGTCGGCGACGAGCTCGTTGTAGAGGCCGACGCGATGGCCTTCCTCGGCCTCGACCAGCCTGGCGGTGAAGATGATGTCCTTGACCCGGGCCGGGCCGAGCAGGCTGGCGAGGCGGGCATAGTTCGCCATCGACAGGCAGTTGCCGAGCGTGCGCGCCACAGGGAAGCCGAAGCGGGCCGATTGCGTCGCGATCCGAAGGTCGCAGGCGCAGGCGATCGCCGCACCGCCGCCGGTGACCGCGCCGGCGATCGCCGCAATGGTCGGTACCGGGCAGCTTTCGATCGCGGTGATCACCCGCTCGATCCGGTTCTCATAGGCGAGGGCGTCCTCCGCCGTCTTGAACTCGCGGAACTGGGCGATGTCGGTGCCGGCCGCGAAGGCTTTGTCGCCAGCGCCGGTGACGACGAACACTTTCGGTGCGCCGTGCTTTCCTGGATTGCCGAGGATTTCGGCCAGCCCTTCATACATGGCGAAGGTCAGCGCATTGCGTGCCTGCGGCCGGTTGAGCGTCACCGTGCCGATCCCGTCGGCGACGTCGTAGAGAATCTCGTCGTTCATTGGATGCCTTTCAGATGGCGCCTTCGGCCTTGAGGCCGGCGATCGCCGCTTCATCGAAACCGAGCTCGGCGAGGATTTCGTGGTTATGGTCGCCGGCATCCGGTGTCGGCGTCGCGATGCTGGCCGGCGTGCGCGAAAGGCTGACCGGCTCGCCGACGACGCGGATGTCGCCGAGCTTGGGATGGTGGACCGGCTGCGCGATGCCGAGATGCTGGACCTGCGGGTCGTCGAAGACGGCATCGACCGCATAGATAGGCCCGGCCGGCACGGAGGCGGCCTCGAATGCCGCGAGCCAATCGGCGCTGTCCCGTGTGGACATGATCTCCTCGAGCAGCACGCGCAATTCAGGGCGTGCCGCGAAGCGCTTCTCCATATTGTCATAACGCGGATCGGTCGTGAGCTCCGGCCTGCCGAGCGCGCCGCAGAAGGAGCGCCAGTGTCCCTCGGCGCCGACGCCGAGATTGATATGGCCGTCGCGCGTCGCATAGACGCCCATTGGCGTCGCATAGGGATGGTCGTTGCCGGCCTGCGGCGGCACCTTGCCCTCGACCAGATAGCGCGCAACCTGGAAGTCCATCATGCCGATCTGGGCTTCGAGCAGCGAGGTCTGCACCCATTGCCCCTTGCCCGAGACGGCGCGCTCCTGCAGCGCCACCAGCGCGCCGATCGCGCCATAGAGCCCGGCGGCGGAATCGGCGACGGCGATGCCGGCGCGCACCGGTCCCTGGCCGGGCAGGCCGGTGACCGACATCATCCCGCCCATGCCCTGGGCGATCTGGTCGAAGCCGGCGCGCAGGCGATAGGGCCCGCTCTGGCCGAAGCCCGAGATCGAGACCAGGATCAGCCGCGGATTGAGCGCATGCAGCGTCTCGAAATCGAGGCCGAGCCGCTGCTTCACATCGGGCCGGAAATTCTCGACCAGGAGGTCGGCGTCGGCGATCAGCTTGCGCAGGATCGCCTTGGCCGGCTCCTTCTTCAGGTTGAGCGTGAGCGAACGCTTGTTCCGGTGCAGGTTCTGCATGTCGTAGCCATGCCGCGGCCCGCTCATGTTCTCGTTCGGGTCGATACCCGGCGGGCTTTCGATTTTGATCACGTCGGCGCCGAAATCAGCGAAGATGCGGGCGCAGGTCGGCCCGGCGCGCACGCGCGTCAGATCGAGCACGCGCAGGCGTTCGAGGGCGGTGGACGGCGTCGGGCGAGGCATGATGATCCGGATGCGTGACAGGGGCGCCGACTATCCTGTCATCGTCTGAGGGCGTCAATCTTAAGTGCCATCTTGCATGCAAGATCGGCAGGAGAACCATGCGCCAGCCGGACAACGGGCGTACGCAAGCAGTAGGGCAGCGGCGTTGACGTCCAGCTGGAAGCTTTGCGAGCTTGTCGCGCAGAGTCGGCAACGGACGCGAGAACCGGGAGGATGACGATGACGGTGGTCGCACTGTTCGGTGCCGGCGGCAAGATGGGCATGCGGCTCGGCCGCAATCTCGCCCGCTCGCGCTTCGAGACGCGCCATGTCGAGATCAGCCCGGCCGGCCAGGACCGCATCCGCGACGCCTTCGGCGCCGCCTGCATCGAGCCGGACACCGCCATCAAAGGAGCTGAGGTCGTGATCCTGGCGGTGCCTGACACCGCCGTCGGCGCGGTGGCCGCCGGCCTCGTGCCGAAGCTGGCGGCCGGGACGATCGTCGTCATCCTCGACGCCGCGGCGCCCCATGCCGGTCATCTGCCTGAGCGGGCCGACATCACCTATTTCGTCACCCATCCCTGCCATCCGCCGATCTTCAACGACGAGACCGAGGAGGCGGCGCGGGCCGATCATTTCGGCGGCATCGCCGCCAAGCAGCACATCGTCAACGCGCTGATGCAGGGGCCGGAGGCGCACTACGCGCTCGGCGAGGAGGTTGCGCGGGCGATCTGGGCGCCGGTGATGCGCTCGCACCGCGTCACCGTCGAGCAGATGGCGATCCTCGAACCAGGTCTCTCGGAAACTGTCTGCGCCACGCTGCTCGACGCGATGCGTGAGGCGATGGAGGAGGCGATCGCCCGCGGCGTGCCGCGCGAGGCCGCGCGCGACTTTCTGCTCGGCCATATGAACATCCTGGCGGCGGTGACTTTCGGCGAGGTGCAGGGCGTGTTCTCCGACGCCTGCAACAAGGCGATCGTCTTCGGCAAGGAGACGATCCTCCGACCCGACTGGAAGCGCCTGTTCGAGCCGGATGAGATCGCCGACAGCGTGCGGCGCATTACCTGAGGTTGTTCACCGAGGCTTCGGCCGACTCCGAAGCCGTGATATGCGTCTTTCGCCGGCTAGGCCGGCATGCCTTTGGAGAACCAGATGAGCGCGATCAGCGAGAGGCCGGGCACGACGGTCGACGATGCAGCCCAACTGCGCGCACTCGTCGGCGAAGAGTCTCTGGTCGTGCAGAAGAAGGTGCTCGACCGGCTCGATCGATTCTGCCGCGACTTCATCGCGCTCTTGCCCTTTCTCGTGCTGGCAACCGCCGACCGTGAGGGCGGGGTGGATGCCAGTCCGCGCGGTGACGGGCCCGGCTTCGTCCAGGTGCTCGACGAGCGGACGCTGCTGATCCCCGACCGGCGCGGCAACAACCGGATCGATTCCTTCCGCAATGTGCTGAGCGCGCCCGGCGTCGGCCTCGTCTTCTTCGTGCCGGGGATCACCGAGACGCTGCGCGTCAATGGACGGGCGCGGATGACCACCGACGCCGCGCTGCTGGAACCCCTGGCTATGCAGGAGAAGGCACCGAAGCTCGGCCTGATCGTCGATGTCGACGAAGCCTATTTCCATTGCGGCAAGGCGCTGCTCCGCTCGAAGCTCTGGGCTCAGGAGGCGCAGGTCGAGCGCTCGAGCTTCCCGACGCTCGGCCGCATCGTTGCCGAGCAGACCAAGGCGGTCGATGCCGCCGAAGCCGACGCCAATCTCGAAGAGGCTTACCGCTTGCGGCTCTATTGAGCGCGCGCGGCCGCGGAGGGCTGGGCATGTCTAAGGCTGACCAGCCCTTGCCGGCGACGCGCTTCAGCTTTCGGCTCGACTTCACGCCGGGCGGACGCCTAGGCCCTGGTAAGGTCCAGCTTCTGGAGGCGATCGGCGAGACCGGCTCGATCTCGGCTGCCGGCCGCTCGATGAAGATGTCCTATCGGCGCGCCTGGCTGCTGGTCGACGATCTCAACCGCATCTTCCGCGCGCCGCTGGTCGAGGCTCAGCCCGGCGGGGCCAAGGGCGGCGGCGCGCATCTGACTCCGCTCGGCCGGGAGATCGTCGCGAATTATCGCGCCATCGAGGCGAAGACTCTGGAAGCTGCAGCGGCCGAGATCGCGGCGCTGCGGGAGGCGGTCTCGCCCACGGCTCCCGCGCGCGAGCCCGGCAAGAAGGCCTGAGCGCTCACGGCGTATCGATCGAGACGCTCTTGATCACCGCATAGACCGGGCTGCCGGGAGCCAGGCGCAATTGCACGGCCGATTTCACGGTGAGGCGGGCGAGCAGGCCGGCGCCGTTGCAGTCGAGCCTCACTTCGAGCGCTCCGCCATCGCCTTGCCGATCGCCGATCGCTGAAACACGTCCCGGCAGGACATTGAGCGCGCTGATCCCGTCGAGCGGCTTGAGGCTGAGCATCACGTCGCTGGCGAGGATGCGCACGCGCAGCGCCGTCCCTTCCGGCACCTTGCGTCGGGCGATCTGCAACGGCCCAGCCGCCGTCTCCAGGATCGTCAGGCCATGTTCTGGCTCGTGCCGCAGGACACGTGCCTCGAGGATGGCGCCGGCTTCCGGCGCGGCTGAGAGGATCGGCACGTCGGGGCGGGACATTAGCTCAGCCGTCGGCCCGCTCATCGACACCTTGCCCTGGTCGAGAATGACGAGATGGGTGGCGAGCCGCGCGACCTCGGCAATCGAATGCGAGACATAGACGATCGGGATGCCGAAGCCGTCGCGCAGGCGTTCGATATAAGGAAGGATTTCGGCCTTTCGCTCCTCGTCCAGCGAGGCGAGCGGCTCGTCCATCAGCAGCAAGCGCGGCTTGGCGAGCAAGGCCCGCCCGATCGCGACGCGCTGCTTCTCGCCGCCGGAGAGCGCCCCCGGCTGCCTTTGCAGCAGGTGGCCGATGCCGAGCAGGTCGAGCACATCGTCGAGCTTGCTGCCGCCATCCTCCGCCTTCGGCGCGAACCAGCGGCCATAGAGCAGGTTCTGGCGCACCGAGAGATGCGGGAAGAGCCGCGCTTCCTGGAAGACATAGCCGATGCGGCGCTTGTGCTTCGGCACGAAGATGCCAGCGGAGCTGTCGACCATCACCCGTCCGTCGATGACGACGCGGCCGGCCTGCGGCCGGATCAGGCCGGAGATCACATTGACGAGCGAGGTCTTGCCCGAGCCAGAGCGCCCGAACAACGCCGTCAGGCGCCCATCCGAGGCAAACCCAGCATCGAGCGCGAAGGCGCCCAATCGATGTGAAACGGAAACCTCGATGACCGCGCTCATTCGACGGCGATCCGCCGGCCGACCAGCCGCGCCAGGAATTCCGAGGCGAACAGTGCCGCGACCGAGATCGCGATCGAGATCAGGGTGAGCCGCATCGCCCCGGCATCGCCGTTGGGTACCTGGGTGAAGGTGTAGATCGCCGAGGGCAGGGTCTGCGTCTCGCCGGGGATGTTGGAGACGAAGGTGATGGTCGCGCCGAACTCGCCCATCGCCTTGGCGAAGCACAGGATCATGCCGGCAAGGATGCCGGGCAAGGCAAGCGGCAGCGTCACCGTCAGGAACACCCAGAACGGGCCGGCGCCCAGCGTGCCCGCCGCATCCTCGAGCTTGCGGTCGATCGCTTCGATCGAGAGCCGGATCGCCCGGACCATCAGAGGAAAGCCCATGACGGCGCAGGCGAGCGCCGCGCCCGTCCAGCGGAAGGACAGGACGATGCCGAACCAGTCATAGAGGAGCTGGCCGATCGGCCCACGCCGGCCGAAGCCGATCAGCAGGAGATAGCCGGTGACGACCGGCGGCAGGATCAATGGCAGGTGGATGACGGCGTCGAGCAGCGACTTGCCCCAGAAGCGCCCGCGCGCCAGCAGCCACGCGACGGCGAGCCCCAGAGGCAGGCTCGCCAGCATCGCAGTGGTCGCGACGATCAGGCTGAGGCGGACGGCCGTCCATTCCTCCGGCGTCAGCCAGGCGCTCACGAGAAACCCCTCAGGAGGACGAGGCGGGCTTGTTCAGGACCGTGAAGCCCTGCTTCTCGAAGCTGGCCTTGGCGCCGTTGCCGCGCAGATAGGTGAGGAAGCCCTGCGCATCGGGATTGGCGGAATCCTTGGTGATGGCGACCGGGTAGATGATCGGCGGGTGGGTGTCCTCAGGGAAGGTTGCGATCACCTTGACCTTCGGGTCGGCGGCGGCGTCGGTGGTGTAGACGATGCCGAGCGGCGCCTCGCCGCGCGAGACCAGGAGCAGCGCGGCGCGGACATTGTCGCTCTGCGCGATCTTGTCCTTGACCTTGTCCCAGCCGCCCAGCTTCTCCAGCGCCGCCTTGCCGTATTTGCCGGCCGGCACCGAATCGACATTGCCCATGGCGAGCCGGCTTGAGCCGAGCGCGGCGGAGAGGTCGACCCCTGGCGCCAGCATCACTGTGGTCGTGGCATCGGCGGGGGCGATCAGCGCGATCCGGTTGGCGAGCAGGCTTACGCGGCTCTCCTTGATAATCAGGTTTTTCTGCTGGGCGTAGTCCATCCAGTCGAGATCGGCCGAGAGGAAGAGATCGGCCGGCGCACCGCTTTCGAGCTGCTTCGCCAGCGCGTTGCTTGCCGCATAGGAGATTTTCGGCGCCGGCTTGCCGCTTTCCTTGACCCAGTTGGCCGCGGCCTCGTCGAGCGCGTTCTTCAGGCTCGCGGCGGCGAAGATCACCAGTTCCTTGCCCTGGGCGAAGGCCGGGCCGGTGAAGGAGGTGACGCCGATCAGCAGCACGGCGGTGAAACCGAGAACATGGCGGCGGTTCGATGGCATGTGACGGTCCTCGCTGCGGTTGCTGTCGCTATGTGCAGCCGAATATAACGGTGAGTGACCAAAGGTCGAGTCCGGCAAGAGCTGGCTCGCAAGCTTGTCAGATCGAGGAGACCAGCATGAAGATTTCCGCCCGCAACCAGCTCAAGGGCACCATCGTCGAGATCGTCAAGGGCGCGACCACCGCCCATGTGAAGCTCGATATCGGCGGCACCGTCGTCACCTCGGCGATCACCAATGCCGCGGTCGACGAGCTCAAGCTCGCAGTCGGGCAGACAGCCTATGCCGTGGTGAAGGCGTCCGACGTGATGATCGCGATCGACTGAGCGCCGGGCTTCAGGTTGCGCAGCCGATGCCGGCTGCGTAGCCTTCCGCGCAAAGAAAAAGGCCCACGCCGAAGCGCAGGCCCAAGTCTAGGGAGGAAACGCCCAAGGAGGGCGCCGCAACATCGCTGCTGCGGTGCACAGGAAGTAGGGCGGCTCGGGACGGCCTGCAAGAGGGAAGGGACAGCAAAGCTGACCCTATTTTGAGCAAATTGCATTTAATCGCGCCGATCGCGCGAAAACGGTGGGTAAACGCCGATGCCTGGGACGAAACGACGCGGGGCGAACGTTTGCCGAAACGCGTTTCGGAGCCTCCTCATCGTCGGGAGCTTCAGCCTGTGTCCTGTTGCTGAAGCCCAAATTCCGCCATCGCCGGCCGAGATCGCGGCCTATGATGCGCTGCATCTTGCGGCTCATCGCGGCGACCTTGCGGCCCTCCGGCACGCAGTTGCAGCCGGCAACCGACTCGAAGCCCTGGACGGCGGAGGTCGCACCGCGCTGCACGTCGCAGCTCATGCCCGCCAGCGCGAAGCGATGCGCGAGCTCGCAAAGGCGGGAGCAGATCCCCGCGCTCTCGACGGCCAATCCTATGATGCGATCACGATCGCTGCCGTCGCCGACGATCTGGAAACCATGCGCATTGCGCTCGCCATCGGCGGCGACGCACGCGCAATCACCAGCCCCTATCGCGGCACGGCGCTGATCGCGGCGGCCCATCTCGGCCATGACGGCGTAGTCCGCGAGTTGGTCACCGCCGGCGCGCCGCTCGATCATGTCAACAATCTCGGCTGGACCGCCCTGATCGAGGCAGTGATCCTCGGCGATGGCGGGCCACGCCATGTCGAGACGGTGAGGGCGCTGGTCGCTGCGGGCGCGCGCCGCGACCTCGCCGATCGCGACGGCGTCACGCCGCTCGAGCATGCCCGCCGCCGTGGCTATACCGCGATGATCACGCTGCTGCAGTAGTCAGGTAGGGAAATCCGGTGCCGGCAGGCTCGCCACCAGCGCCGTCAGCCCGTCGCTATAGCGCTGGCGCATGTCGGCCCAATAGGGGTGGTTGCTGTCGTATTTGGCGAGGTGCCGGGTCGAGAAGCTGTCAGCCTCGTAGCGCAGCAGATCGATCGGTGGCGCGACCGAGAGATTAGAGCGGACGGTGGCATCGAAGGAGAGCAAAGCGAGCTTGGCCGCCTCGTCGAGCCCGCTCGCCTCCTGCAGTGCCCGGTCGAGGATCGGCTTGCCGTATTTGGTCTCTCCGAGCTGCAGGAACTGGGTGCGCCCCGAGGCTTCGACGAAGTTGCCGGCCGAGTAGACCTGAAAGAGACGGTGCGGTTCGCCGGCGATCTGGCCGGCGACGATGAAGGAGCCGTTCGGGTCGCCATAGGGTTCGACGAAGGCGCGGTTGGCGCGCAGCACCTCGCGCAGCACGCCGCCGACGATCTGGGCCACGTCGAACATGGTGCGCGCCGCCAGGATGTCGCGGTTCTCCACGCCGGTCGAAAGGTCCTGCTTATGCTTGGTGTATTGCCGGATCATGGTGATCACGGCCTGCGTCGTCGCCAGGTTCCCGGCCGAAAGGATCGCGATCACGCGCTCGTTCGGCACTTCGAACAGAGCGAGCTTCTTTACCACCGCGATCTGGTCGACGCCGGCGCTGGAGCGAGAATCCGAGGCGAGGATCAGGCCCGACGGCAAAAGGATCCCGAGGCAATAAGTCATAATTGGTTCCCCAGCGCGGGCGCAGCATGCGCAGGGGGTACCGAGTTTGCCAAGCTCCAGACGACGCGATTGCGGCACGGATGGGCGAATGCCAAGGTCGACCGGTTATCGGCTGGGACGTGGCGGAGTTCGGACATTGCGCAACCTGTCGGACATCGTCGCGGCCGTTCATGCTGACATCGCCGACCATATCGGCGGCGGCAAGGTGGCCGACTACATCCCGGCATTGTCGCGGGTCGATCCGCGCCGTTTCGGGCTCGCCGTCGTCACCTGCTCCGGCGAGCATGCGCAGGCAGGCGACGCCAATGTCCCGTTCTCGATCCAGAGCATCTCCAAGGTCTTCACGCTGACGCTGGCGCTGGAGCGGGTCGGCGCCCGTCTCTGGCACAGGGTCGGGCGCGAGCCGTCCGGCTCGCCCTTCAACTCGATCGTCCAGCTCGAACAGGAGCGCGGCGTGCCGCGCAATCCGTTCATCAATGCCGGGGCGCTCGTCGTCACCGATACGCTGCTGACGGGCCGGACGCCGAAGAAGACCGCGGCCGAAATCCTCGCCTTCCTGCGCGAGCGCTCGGGCGACCGCACGGTCTCAATCGACGAGGAGGTGGCGGGATCGGAGGCGCAGACCGGCTTCCGCAATGCCAGCCTCGCCAACTTCATCCGCGCCTTCGGCAATCTGAAGAACCCGGTCGCCGAGGTGCTCGACGTCTATTTCCATCAATGCGCGCTCAAGCTGAGCTGCGCCCAGCTTGCCCGCGCCGGCCTGTTCCTCGCCGGCGACGGCGTCGATCCGTTTACTGGCGATGTGGTCTGCCGTCCGGCGCGGGCACGCCGCGTCAAGGCGCTGATGATGACCTGCGGCCATTACGACGCCTCGGGGGAATTCGCCTTCAAGGTCGGCCTGCCCGGCAAAAGCGGCGTCGGCGGCGGCATCCTCGCCATCGTGCCGAAGCAGGCGGCGATCGCGGTCTGGTCGCCCGGCCTCAATGCCGCTGGTACGTCGCATGTCGGCGCGCTTGCGCTCGAACGCCTGGTCGAGCGCACCGGCTGGTCGGTGTTCTAAACCTTCAGGGCTTCGCCGGCCCGGTTGCCACCGGGCGCTCGCTCGCGCCCCATTCGGCCCAGGAGCCGTCATAGACGGCGCGCGCCGGCTTGCCGAGCAGCTCCAGCGCCGTCGACAGGATCACCGCAGAGACACCCGAGCCGCAGCTCGTCAGCAGCGGCTTGTCGATGTCGACGCCGGCTTCGCGGAAGGCCGCGGCGAGCGCCTCCGGCTCCTTGAGCTTGCCATCGGCCACCAGCGTCGAGGAGGGCAGGCTGAGCGAGCCCGGCATATGGCCGGAGCGCAGTCCAGGGCGCGGCTCGGGCGCTTCGCCGCGGAAACGGTCGGCCGGGCGGGAATCGATCACCTGGATCGCGCCGCTCTCCAGGGCACGCGCCACATCGTTGATGTCGGCGACGGCGGAATGGTCGAGCCTGGCGGTGAAGCTGCGCGGCTTGCGCGGTTTTGGCGCGCCGTCCTCGACCGGCCGGCCCTCCGCCAGCCATTGCGGCAGGCCACCTTCGAGGATGACCACGTCCTTGGCGCCGAAGGTCTGGAAGGTCCAGCGCACCCGCGGTGCCGAGAACAGGCCAAGCCCGTCATAGACGACGATGCGCATGCCGTCGCCTATGCCCATGGCGCCGACGGCAGCGGCGAAGGCGTCCGGCCGCGGCAGCATGTGCGGTAGATCCGAGCTCTTGTCCTTGACCGCATCGATGTCGAAACGCACCGCGCCCGGGATGCGCTGCTGCGCATATTCGGCCGCTGCGTCACGCTGCTGGGCCGGCAGATAATAGGAGCCATCGACCACGACGATATCCGGCGCGTCGAGCCGCTCGGCCAACCATTGCGTGGAGACGAAGATGTCGTTGCGGGCCATGCGCGCGTCCTCGGAAGAGTCTGTTTTCAGGATGTTATGACGGAATGTTCAAGCGAGCGCGATGCGCACGCGCCGGTTCTGCTTGCCCTTCTTCTCGACATCGGTGACCACGACCGCGCCGATCTCCGAGGTATTGCGCACATGCGTGCCGCCGCAGGGTTGCAGGTCGATGCCCTCGATCGAGACCAGCCGGACCCGGCCGGAGCCGCGTGGCGGCTTGACCGACATGGTCTTGACCAGGCCGGGATTGGCGTCGAGCTCTTCGTCGGTGATCCAGCTTTCGGTGATCGCCGCGTTCTTCGCCACGAGCGCATTGAGCTTCTCGGTCAGCTCGGCCTTGTCGAGCCCGCCTTCGGGAATGTCGAAATCGAGTCTTCCGTCGCCGTCGCCGATCGCGCCGCCGGTGACGGGATAGGGCAGGACGACGCTGAGCAGGTGCAGCGCGGTGTGGATGCGCATGCGCTTCAGCCGGCGCTCCCAGTCGAGCCCGGCGAGCAGGGTCTCGCCGACGGCAGGCGCCGCCTGGCCGTCGAGCGGGACATGCAGGATGCGGCTCTTGTCCTCGGGATTGTAGATCGCGGTGCCGATGACGATCTCGGATCCGTCATTGCGGACGAGGACGCCGGCATCGCCCGGCTGGCCACCGCCGGTAGCGTAGAATACGGTCCGGTCGAGCTCGATGCCGCCGCGCTCGTTGATCGCGACGACGGTGGCGGGCGTCTCGGCCAGATAGGCGTCGGCTCGGAACAGCAATTCGGTCGGCATCGCGATCTCCTTCGTCTAGACAGCTTATCGCAGGCGAGGTCGGTCCGGAAAAGATGGCGGTAAGCCACGCGGGGACGCTGCCGGCGGGGCTTCCGCTGAAGGCTTCGCATCACTAGGGTCCGGCGCAGGATTGCCATGGCATGGAGACCGCTCGCGATATGACCATGCCGCGCATGCAACCGCAGGACGGCGTCGCCTGGGTGACCGGGGCGAGCTCCGGTATCGGCGCGGCGGTGGCCCTGGAGCTGGTGCGGCGCGGCTGGACGGTCGCTGCGACGGCGCGGCGGCTCGACAAGCTTGAAGCACTGGCTCTGAGCGCGGACGGACTGCCGGGGCGGATCGTCGCCCATTGCGGCGATGTCGCCGATCCGATGGCGATGGCGGCTGTGGTCGAGGGCATCGAGAGCGTGCACGGGCCGATCGCGCTCGCCTTCCTCAATGCAGGTATCGCTCCCCGCAACGGGCCGGGTCTGATCGATGTCACAGCATTCGAGCAGGTTTTTGCGGTCAATTTCATCGGCGTCGTGCGTGGCGCGGCTGCTGTCGCCGAGCGCATGGCAGCGCGAGGCAAGGGCCAGATTGCGGTCAATGCGTCGCTGGCGGGCTATCGCGGTCTGCCTGGCGCTGCGGCTTACGGAGCCTCCAAGGCGGCTGCGATCCATCTTTGCGAGGCGCTGAGATTCGATTGCGAGCGGCAGGGCATCCGCCTGCAATTGGTCAATCCCGGCTTCGTCGATACGGCGATGACCCAGCGCAACAGCTTTCCGATGCCGTTCATGGTGTCCCTCGACGAGGCTGCCGCGCGCATCGTCGACGGCTTCGCCGGAGGCGGCTTCGAGATCAGCTTCCCCGTCGCCTGGCCTGGCTGATGAAGGCGCTGCGGCTGCTGCCATACCCGGCCTATTTCTGGGCGGTGCGCAAGCTGGCCGGCGAGCACCGCGGCGGCCGGCGCGACGGCGCGGTTTAGGTGGAGAAGACTCCGTACCCAACAGCTTGGGCGATGGCGTTCAGAATCAAGGCGAGCGTGATCCGAACTGCGCTTCGAGCCAGTTCATGCCGTAGGCGGTGATCGCCGCCGCATCGACCAGCACGGATGGAGCCGCGCCGATCAGCCCCTGCCTGCCCTGGCCGCCGGCGAGGAACTCGGTCACGATCTCTGCGAAATAGTCCTCGGCCAGCCCTGCGACGATCGGATCGCCGGTATCGAACTCCTCGATCATGCGCCATTGCGTGCCGGCCGGCGTCGCGAACGGCACCTCGATCCGCCGGATGCGCTTGCCGGGGATGTCAGCCAGATGCTCGGCATGGTGCAGCAGGGTCAGCGTGTCGAGCGGCGCGCCGAGCATCAGCACCTTGCCGCCGGCCTCGACCAGCTTCGCCAGCGGCGAGCCCGCGCCATAACCGTAGTCGAGCGGGTGGTTGGCGGTGAACCAGTCGGCCTTTGCTCCGAGTGCGACGAGCGAGGCGCCGGGATTGCCGCCGCGGAGCGCACCGGGCGTCGTCCGCAGGAACTCCGGCAGCACGCCATTGTCGCGGATCGCGCGCGAGCGCTGCGGATCGAATGGAGGGATGTGGTCGCGCCATTCCGGCGGCACGCGGCCGTCCTCATCGACCACGTCCTCGTAGCGCGCTTCCCAATCGGCATAGGCGAGGACGGTGCCCTCGGGGCCTACTGCATCGGAGAGCGCAGCAATGATGGTGTCGGGACCGTCGAGCAGGCGGCCGACCTTGCTGACGGCGGCGTGGACCATGACCGCATCGCCCGGCACGAGGCCGATCTTGGCGAGATCGGCGGCAAGCGAGGCGCGCGTGACGAAGGCGGCAGAAGCGGGAAGCGATGTCATGGCAGCTATTTGGACCGGAGTGTGGAGAAGGCGTCGAGGGCGCGCCGGCGGCGGCCGAAGTCGAGCGCGATGATCGGTTTTGGATAGTTCTGGTCGAGCACGATCCCGGCCTGCTTCAACGCGCTTTCCGGCGCCTCCCAAGGGCGATGGATGAACTTGTCGTCGAGTTCAGCCAGTTCGGGGATGAAGCGCCGGACGTAAATGCCCTTCGGATCGAATTTCTCGCCCTGCGTCACCGGGTTGAAGACGCGGAAATAGGGGGCGGCATCTGCGCCGGAACCGGCGACCCATTGCCAGCTCGCCGGATTGTTCGCCGGATCGGCATCGACCAGCGTGTCCCAGAACCAGGCCTCGCCGACGCGCCAGTCGGTCAGCAGATGCTTGATGAGGAAGGAGGCCGTGATCATCCGGACGCGGTTGTGCATCCAGCCGGTCTGCCAGAGCTCGCGTAGGCCGGCATCGACGATCGGATAGCCGGTCAGCCCCTTCTGCCAGGCCGTCAGCGCGGCTTCATCCTTGTCCCAGGACATCGCGTCGAAGCGGCGGTTGAAATTGGCCGTCGCGAGGTCCGGATTGTGGAACAGAAGGTGGTAGGAGAACTCGCGCCAGCCCAGCTCGCTGAAGAACTTCTCGGAGTCGGCAGCCGAGCCGGGCGTATTGCCCGTCTCCAGCGCCACCTTGGTCGCATGCCAGATCTGGCGCGGGCTGATCTCGCCGAAGCGCAGATGCGGCGATAGCCGCGAGGTCGAGAGCTTGTCTGGCCGGTCGCGCCCGTCGTGATAGCCGGCGATCGCTTCGTCGAGGAAGGTAGAGAGCCGCTCCTGCGCTCCGGCCTCGCCCGGTGTCCAGGCTTCGCGCAATCCGCCGGCCCAGTCGGGCGCGGTCGGCTCCAAAGCGAGATCTGCGACCGTGAGAGCCCGCTCGCGCAGCGCCGCCGGTAGCCTTGCTTTACTCAGCTTGGCCGGAGCAGGGAGCGGCGCCGAGGGCTCGCCGCGTTCGCGAACGACACGCCAGTAGGGCGTGAAGACCTTGAACGGGCCGTCCGCCTTGGTCGCGACCTGCCAGGGCTCGTTGAGCAGGTTGGCGTTGAAGCTCTCGACCTCGACCCTGGTGTCCGTGAGTTTCGCCTTCAACGACTTGTCGAGTGCGATCGCGGCGCCGCCATAGCGGCGGTTCCAGGCGACGAAGCCAATATCGGCTTCTTGCACGATGTACGGCAGCAGCTGGGCTGGATCGCCATGCAGGATAAGCAGCTCGCCGCCCCTCGCCGCGATAGCCTCGGACAGTGCCGCCAGAGAGCGTGACAGCCACCAGCAGGCGGCGGCGCCGATCGGCCGGCGGTCTGCCGACGTGTCGAAGATGTAGAGGCAGATGAGCGGGCCATATTCGATCGCCGCTCTCAGTGCTGGGTTATCGGACAGGCGCAGATCGTCGCGGAACCAGAGCAGGGCAGGGCGTGCGGTCACTCAATCGGGCCTTCTCGGTGCAATGCTCTGATACGCCGATGGAGCCGGATTGGTTGCGTTGCGCAAAAGGATAGTGGCGCCGCGAGCCGCCGCAGTTCGTGATAGATTGTGTCGGCTGCGCGAAATTGAAGGGGGACGGGCTCATGGCGACGCCGGAAGTCGAGGCCTTGAACCGGCGCATCGCCGCGCTCGAAGCGCAACTCGCAGCCTTGTTGCAGGCGGTTAATGTCGGGCGTGGCGGTACGGTCGCGATCACGGCCCCGGCCGGGCTGTCGATCACCGTCGGTGGCACTTTCACGATCAATGTCGGAGCCGAAATGGCGCTGACGGTCGGAAGCAATTTCCGGACGGCGGTCGGCTCGGCCTATGTCGTCAATGTCGGCGCCGGCATGCGGACGACGGCCGGCACGGGGATCAGCCTCATCGCAGGCACTGCGCTCGCCATGAATGCCAACCGCGAGATCAGCCTGGCGACGCGCGCCTTCGAGGTCGCAGCGTCGGTCAGCATCGATCTCGACAGCAGCAAGGATTTCGAGATCGCCAGCGGCAAGGCGCTGGTGGTGAAGGCTGCTGACAGCATCCTGCTCGATGCCGGGTCGGCCGAGCTCAACCTGAAGAAGGACGGCTCGGTCGATCTCAAGGGCAAGGACGTGACGATCCGGGCGAGTGGCAAGATCAATGCGACAGCGAGCTCCGACGTCGTGATCAAGGGCTCGAAGATCAAGCAGAATTGAGCCGCGACTCAGTCGCCGCCACCTCCGCCGCAACCGCCGCCATCGCCTCCGCCGCTGTCGGAGTCACTCCCGCCGCTGCAACCGTTGCTACTGCCGCCACTGCAGCCGGAGTCCGAGGAGCGGCGCGACAGGTCACCCGCGCATTGGGTACCGCGATCACCGTTGCGGCGCAGCTCCTCGCAATCCGGCACGTAGACGAAGCCGTCGGCAATCTTGAGCTTGGCATCGAGGGCGAAGAGCAGCGGCAGCCGGGTCGGCCGCTCCGGGTCGATGTTTTCGCCCTGGCAGCACTGCCACCAGACGCGGCGCAGGGCCGAGTTGTCGCGAGGCGCGCCCTCCCGCAACGCGACCGCCGGCGTGTGATGCAGGAAGCGCCCGAAGGCTCCCTCGCAGAACCGGCCATAGTTGCGCGTGTAGAGGATGAACTCGTGCCAGAGGTCGTCGGCGACCTGGGAAGGCATCGCGACTTCGCGCAGTCCCGAGTTGAGATAGGCCAGGAAGAACTGCCGCAGGCCCTCGGAAACCAGAGCGGTTTCCTTGCGCGTGAAACCCTTATGATGGGCGGCGAGCTTGTCGAGCAGACCGCGTGGCCAAGGATAGCGCCGGATGAACTCAGCCCGGCGCAGGCGCTGTTGCTCTATCCAGACCTTGTAGCCACCGAAACAAGCGATGACCCCCACCACGCCGATCAGGATGGTGAGGGTCATCATCATTGCTCAAATTTCGGCTTAGTGCGCTTGCGGCGTGGCCTGCTTCGGTTCCACCGGCTTTTTCTTGCCGCCGAGCGAGGCGAGCCAGCGCACCACGACGTAGAACACCGGGGTGAACAGCAGGCCGAAGGCGGTGACGCCGATCATGCCCGAGAACACCGCAACGCCGAGCACCTGGCGCATCTCCGCGCCGGCGCCGATCGAGATCGTCAGCGGCAACACACCCAGGATGAAGGCGAGCGAGGTCATCAGGATCGGCCGCAACCGCGTCTTGGCCGCGGCGATCGCGGCATCACGCCGGCTCATGCCCTCGTCCTCGGCCTGCTTGGCGAACTCGACGATCAGGATCGCGTTCTTCGCTGCGAGGCCGACGAGCACGACGAGGCCGATATCGACCAGCACGTTGCGGTCGAAGTCCTTGTAACCGACGCCGATCATCGCCGCGAGGATACACATCGGCACGATCAGGATGACGGCGAGCGGCAAGGTCCAGCTCTCGTACAGCGCCGCCAGCAGCAGGAAGACGAAGATGACGGCGAGGCCAAAGGCGATGATCGCGGTATTGCCCGCGAGCTTCTCCTGCAGCGCGATCTCGGTCCATTCGAAGCCGAAGCCGGCCGGCAGCACCTGGGCTGCGATCTTCTCCACCGCCGCGATTCCCTGGCCGGTCGAGTAGCCGCGCGCCATCGACATTTGCACTTCGGCCGCCGGATAGAGATTGTAGCGCGGCACACGATAGGCGCCGGTCGTGTCGGAGAAGGTCGCGACCGAGCCGATCGGCACCATCTCGCCATCGGCATTGCGCGTCTTCAGGTCGGCGACGTCGCGGATGTCGAGCCGCTGGGGATTGTCGGCCTGCGCCGTCACGCGGAAGGTGCGGCCGAGGATGTTGAAGTCGTTGACATAGGCCGAACCCATATAGATCGACAGCGTCTCGAACACGCGCGTCACCGGGACGCCGAGCATTTCAGCCTTGGTGCGGTCGATATCGGCGTAGATCTGCGGCGTCTTGGTCGAGAACAGCGTGAAGGGCTGCTGGATGCCGGGAGACTGCCCGGCGGTTCCAGCCACGGCCCAGGTCGCGCCTTCCAGCGCTGCGAGGCCCTTGCCACCGCGATCCTGGACGTAGCCCTTGAGACCGCCGCCATTGCCGATGCCGGGGACCGCTGGGGGCTCGATGATCAGCGCGAAGGCCTCGCCGATCGAGAACAACTGCGTGCGCAGGTCGTTGAGGATGCCCTGCGTGGTCAGGCCGGCCTTGGCCCGTTCCTTGAAGTCGGTGAGGGTGACGAAGGCGACGCCGGCATTGGGCGCCAACGTGAAGGTCGCGCCGTCGAGGCCGGCGAAGGCGACGGCATGGGCGACGCCCGGCCGCGACAGCAGCACATCGGTCGCCTTGCGGATCACCGCATCGGTCCGCGGCAACGATGAGCCTGGCGGCAACTGGAAGACGGCGATGAAGTAGCCGCGGTCGAGCTGTGGCACCAGTCCGGTCGGAATCGCAGCCAGGCGATTGCCGGCGACCGCGATCAACGCGGCATAGATCAGCAGCATCACGACGCCGAAGCGGATCAGGCGCGACGTCAACGCGCCATAAGCGCGCGAGAGCCAGTCGAAGGCCTTGTTGAAGTATTTGAAGAACCAGCGCAGCGGCGCGCTGAGGGTGGCGAGGAAACCCTTCGGCTCCTCATGGCTGTGCGGCTTCAACAGGATCGCCGCCAGGGCCGGCGACAGGGTCAGCGAGACGAAGCACGAGATCGCCGTCGAGGCTGCGATCGTGACTGCGAACTGCTGGTAGAACGTACCCTGCAGACCGGTGATGAAGGCCGTCGGGATGAACACGGCGCAGAGCACCAGCGCGATCGCGAGCAGCGCCCCACCGACCTCGTCCATGGTCTTGTGCGCGGCGTCGACCGCGCTCATCCCTTGCGCCAGATAGCGCTCGACGTTCTCGACGACGACGATGGCGTCGTCGACGACGATACCGATCGCCAGCACCAGCGCCAGCAGCGAGATCGTGTTGAAGGAGATTCCGACCGCGCTCATCACCAGGAAGGTGCCGACCAGCGAGACCGGGATCGCGATGATCGGGATGATCGCAGCCCGCCAGGTCTGCAGGAACAGGATCACGACGATTACGACGAGGACGATCGCCTCGAGCAGCGTCGTGACCACGGCCGAGACGGATTCCCTGATGAACTCCGTCGGGTTGTAGACGATGGTGTGCTCGACGCCCGCCGGGAAGTTCTTCGACAGCTCCTGCATCGTCTTGATGAGGGCTTCCGAGGCCGCGAGCGCGTTGGTGCCCGGGCGCTGGAAGACACCGATCGCGACGGCTTCCTTGTTGTCGAGATAGGAATTGGAGAGGTAGTCCTGCGCGCCGAGCTCGACACGGGCGACGTCGCGGACGCGGATCGTGCCGCCATCCGCATCCGAACGGACCACGATGTTGTAGAACTCGTCGATGCTGGTCAGGCGACCGAGCGTGTTGACCGAGAGCTGGAAGGCCCCGTCCGACGTCGCCGGCGGCTGGTTGATCGCGCCGGCCGCGACCTGGATGTTCGCGGCGCGGATCGAGGCGACGACGTCGCCTGCGGTCAGGTTGCGGGCCGCGACCTTGGCCGGATCGAGCCAGACGCGCATCGAATAGTCGCGCGCGCCGAAGACCTGGACGTCGCCGACGCCCTCGACGCGGGTCAGCACGTCCTTGACGTTGAGCGTCGTGTAGTTCGAGACGTATTGCTGGTCACGCGAGCCGTCGGGCGACAGCATGTGGATGACCATCAGGAAGTCCGGCGAGGCCTTGCGGACCTGCAGGCCGAGCGTGCGCACCTCCTGCGGCAGGCGCGGCTCGGCGGCCGAGACGCGGTTCTGCACCAGAACCTGGGCCTGGTCGACGTCGGTGCCGGCCTTGAAGACGACGTTGATCGTCACGCGCCCGTCGCCGGTCGACTGCGACGAGATGTAGAGCATGTCGTCGACGCCGTTGACTTCCTGCTCGATCGGCGCGGCGACCGTCGAGGCGACGACCTCCGCCGAGGCGCCCGGATAGTTGGCGGTGATCGTGACGGTCGGCGGCGCGATCTCGGGATATTCCGCGATCGGCAGCGTGCGCAGGGTGATGGCGCCGGCGATCGTCAGCAGCACCGAGAGCACGGTCGCGAAGATCGGCCGGTCGATGAAGAAATGGGCGAAGCGAAACATGCTTTGGTCCTGGCCAAAGAGGGCAGGGCGGACGGAAAATACCGTCCACGCTTGGCGCGGCCTGTCGAGGCCGTCAGTTGGCGGCGGCGGCCTTGATCTCGGTCGGCTGCGGCGTCACCGCGACTCCCGGCCGCACCATCGGATTGGCGATGCCGTTGACGATCACCTTGTCGCTCGCGGTGAGACCCTTGGTGATGACGCGCAGCCCGTCGCTGATCGCGCCGAGCTGGACAGGCTTCGGCACCACTTTGTTATCAGCGCCGACCGTCAGCACGATCTTGTTGGCCTGGTCGGAGACGATGACGGCATCCGGCACCAGCAAGGCGTCGCCTTCGCCGGCGAAGAGCCGCAGGCGCCCGAAGGTTCCCGGCGTCAGCTGCCCGTCGGAATTCGGGAAGACGGCGCGGGTGCGGATCGTCGCCGAACGGGCGTTCAGCGCGTTGTCGACGAAGTCGATCTTGCCTTCACGGTCCCATTTGGTTTCGCTCGAAAGCCGCACGCGTACCGGCGTGCCGGGCTTCCGCAAATCTTGCGACTTCGCATAGCGAAGATAGTCGGCCTCGGAGGTATCGAAGACGAACTTGATCGGATCGACCGCCACGATCGTGGTCAGCAGCGTCGCACCCGACTGGCCGCCGGCGATCAGGTTGCCCTGGTCGACCCGCTTGTTCGAGACGCGGCCGGCAAGCGGCGCGCGCACCTGCGTCCATTCCAGATTGAGCTCGGCCGTCTTCAGATTGGCTTCGGCCGCCTGCTGGCTGGCGATCGCGCCGTTGAGGTTGGCGCGGCGCTGGTCGATGTCGCGGGCGGTGATCGTACGGTTCTGCGTCAGCGCTTCGGCGCGCTCGACCTCGTTCTGCGAGAGATCGACCTGGGCCTTGGCGCGCGCGACTTCGGCCCTGGAGGCGTCGACGGCGAGCTTGTAGGGCCGCTGGTCGATGGTGAACAGCAGGTCGCCGGTCTTGACCAGATCGCCGTCACGGAAATGGACCGAATCGAGGAAACCGGAGACGCGAGCCCGGACCTCGACCTGTTCGCTGGCCTCGAAGCGGCCGGTGAACTCGTCCCAGTTGGTGACGCGCTTGGCGAGCGGCGTGGCGACGGTGACCGGCGGAGCCGGCGGTGCGCCTTGAGCGAGCGCCTCGGCGGACAGGACCGGAAGCAGGACCGCCAGGGCGGCGATGGCCCGGCTGGAGCGGCGGATCATGTGAAACTCCGAAAATGCGGGCGCGGCGCAACCTTCACGGTTTCCGGCCAGTTGCGCAACAACGCTATCCGACTGACGATTGTCAAGTTTCTTCACTCGACAATTTCGGCACTTTTTTCATCTGCAGCCGGCCATTGTCGCTCCGCGGCATGCGCAACCGGTGCGACAGATGCTTGCTGGCGGCGGGCTGAAGCTCTACCTGAGGGACGCGCGCGCCAGCGTCAGTAGCAACACCTCGTGGAAGTCATCTCATGAACGCGCATGTCCGCCCCGCCGACCCGAAGAAGCTGATCAAGGGCGCGACCGGCGACTGGGAGATCGTGATCGGCCTCGAGATCCACGCACAGGTGACCTCGAACGCCAAGCTGTTTTCCGGTTCCTCGACCGCCTTCGGTGGCGAGCCGAATGCCCATGTCAGCCTGGTCGATGCGGCAATGCCAGGCATGCTGCCGGTGATTAACGAGGAGTGCGTGCGCCAGGCAGTCCGCACCGGGCTCGGTCTCAACGCCGCGATCAACAAGCGCTCGGTCTTCGACCGCAAGAACTATTTCTACCCCGACCTGCCGCAGGGCTACCAGATCAGCCAGTTCAAACATCCGATCGTGGGTGAGGGCGTGATCGCGGTCGATCTCTCGCCAACCGAACAGATCAGCGTCGGCATCGAGCGCCTGCATCTCGAGCAGGACGCGGGCAAGTCGATGCACGACCAGCACCCGACCATGAGCTTCGTCGACCTCAACCGCTCGGGCGTCGCGCTGATGGAGATCGTCTCCAAGCCCGATCTGCGCTCGGCCGACGAGGCCAAGGCCTATGTCTCGAAGCTGCGCACCATCCTGCGTTATATCGGCTCTTGCGACGGCGACATGGAGAAGGGAAACCTGCGCGCCGACGTCAACGTCTCCGTCCGCAAGGTCGGAGCGCCGCTCGGCACGCGCTGCGAGATCAAGAACGTCAACTCGATCCGCTTCATCGGCCAAGCGATCGAGGTCGAGGCCCGCCGCCAGATCGGCATCCTCGAGGATGGCGGCACGATCGACCAGGAAACGCGACTCTACGATCCCGGCAAGGGCGAGACCCGTTCGCTGCGCTCCAAGGAGGAGGCGCACGACTATCGCTACTTCCCGGATCCCGATCTGCTGCCGCTTGAGTTCGACGATACCTTTGTCGCCGAGCTGAAGGTGCATCTGCCCGAACTGCCTGATGCCAAGAAGGAGCGCTTCATCGCGCAGTACGGGCTTTCGCCCTACGACGCTTCGGTCCTCGTCGCCGAGCGCGAGCAGGCCGACTATTTTGAGGCGGTGGCCAAGGGCCGCGACGGCAAGGCCGCTGCCAACTGGGTGATCAACGAGCTGTTCGGCCGCCTCAACAAGGAAGGCAAGGACGTCTCGGCCTCGCCGGTCTCGGCAGCACAGCTCGGTGGCCTCGTCGATCTGATCGGCGAGGGCGTCATCTCCGGCAAGATCGCCAAGGACCTGTTCGAGATCGTCTGGACCGAAGGCGGCGATCCGCGTGAGATCGTCGAGACCCGCGGTATGAAGCAGGTCACCGACACCGGCGCGATCGAGAAGGCTGTCGACGAGATCATCGCCGCCAATCCCGACAAGGTCGAGCAGGTCAAGGCCAAGCCGACCATGCTGGGCTGGTTCGTCGGCCAGGCAATGAAGGCCTCGGGCGGGAAGGCCAACCCGCAGGCGCTGAACGAGATCCTGAAGAAGAAGCTCGGCATCGAGTGACGCAACCCGGTCTCATCATCCGCGACGCTGAGACCGCCGATCTGCCGGCGGTCCGCTCGCTCTTGGTCGAGACCTGGCACGACACCTATGACGGCATTTATGGCTGGCGGCGCGTCGCCGATATCACCAATGCCTGGCACTCGCTCGACGCGCTCGCAGCCCAGCTCGGTCGCGACAGCGGCGTCTTCCTGATCGCGCTGCTGGGCGAGGAGATCGTCGGCACCGCCTCGGCCCGGCGGGAGCCGGACCGCGCCGCGCTGCTGACGCGGCTCTATGTCTCGCCGGCGCGGCAAGGTGCGGGTATCGGACGCACGCTCCTGCAGGTCGCGCTCGCCTGCTTCCCCGACGCACCGGTGGCGCGGCTGGAGGTCGAGAGCCAGAATGAGCTGGCGATTGCCTTCTACGAGCGCATGGGCTTCTTCCTGCAGCGCCAAGCCCGCTTCGATGGGCGTGAGGACACGCCCAACACGCTGATCATGGCCAAGCGCCTGGTGACGATCTGAGGACGCGCCCGGCGATTTCCCTATGGAGATGACGATGACAGAGGCAGCAGCTCTTGCCGCCGTGACCATGCGCGAGGCCCGGCGGGACGATGTTGCGAGGATCGCCAGCCTGATCCTGCTGGGGGCCGCCAAGCAGACGCGCACGGCCGACGAGATTGCGGAAGAAGCGCGCCACCCGGCCTATCTCGCTGCCTTCGACGAAATCGACGCCAGCCCCTACAACACGCTCTTTATCGCCGAGCTCGAAGGGGAAGTCGTCGGCACCTTGCAGCTCACGCTGATCCCGGGCCTGGCCTATCGCGGCCGCAAGCGCGCCAAGCTCGAGAGCGTCCATATCCATCCGGACCTGCGCGGCCGGCGCATCGGCGAGGCCATGGTCGCCCACGCCGTCGCGGTCGCCCGCCAGAAGGGAGCCGGCCACGTCGAGCTCACCTCGGACAAGGCACGCGAGGCGGCCCACCGTTTCTACCGCCGCCTCGGTTTCAACCAAACGCATGAGGGCTTCAAGCTGGTGCTGTGACGGCGCTGCCCGCATGCCGCGCCCGCTCCCGGTGCACGGCCCGGCGCTTACGCCAGCGGGGGCCGAGACCTAGATGTCCCTGCGACCCGTAACAACGAGCGAGAACTGGGACATGTCAGCAGTGCAGGGCAAGCCAATCGATCTCCACTACTGGCCGACACCGAACGGCTGGAAGATCACCATCATGCTCGAGGAAACCGGGCTACCTTACAACATCATCCCGGTGAACATCGGCAAGGGTGACCAGTTCAAGCCGGAGTTCCTGGCGATCTCGCCGAACAACCGCATGCCGGCGATCGTCGATCCGGACGGGCCGGACGGCAAGCCGATCTCGGTCTTCGAATCGGGCGCGATCCTGCAATATCTCGGCCGCAAGACTGGAAAGTTCTACCCAACCGATGAGCGCGGCCGCGTCGCTGTCGACGAGTGGCTGTTCTGGCAGATGGGCGGCTTCGGCCCAATGCTCGGCCAGACCCATCACTTCCGGATCTATGCGCCGGAGAAGGTGCCCTATGCGATCGATCGCTACACCAACGAGGCGAACCGCCTCTACGGCGTGCTGAACAGGCGCCTCGAAGGCCGCGACTACATCTGCGACGACTATTCGATCGCCGACATGGCCTGCATTGGCTGGGCCCGCGGCTGGGAGAAGCAGGGCCAGGACATCGAGCAGTTCCCAAATGTCGGGCGCTGGCTCGAGACCATGCAGGCGCGACCTGCCGTGCAGCGCGGGCTTGCCGTCGCCGAGGAACTGCGCGGCGGCATCAGGACGCCGGAAGAGAAGGCGATCCTGTTCGGCCAAAAGGCGCGCTGACGCGGCCCGCACCCCACTACCGTCATGCTCGCCCTTGTGGCGAGCATCCACGTCTTGAATCTGCTCTCGCTCAAGAAAGACGTGGGTGGTCGGGACAGGCCCGACCAGGAGGGGAGGCGGCCGGAAACGACCTAGCTCAGTTGCTGCGCGACCACTTCACCGAGCGGCAGATCATCCCGCCGAAGACGCAGCCGGCGGTTGTCAGCGTATCGCCCGCGAGCGTCATCGTGCCGGAATAGGTCTTGCCGTCTTCAGGGTTGAAGGCGCTGCCGTTCCATTTGCCGCCGGCTGCCGGCTTCATATCGTAGAAGATGCGCTGGCCGAGCTTGGCCGGGCCGCTGGTGTCCTTGAGCCAGGAGATCGTGCCGCACATCGCCTCGCCGCATTTGGTGAAGCGCACCTTGGACGCGCCCGAATCGCGCAGCCAGGTGCCGGTTACATCCTGAGCCGAAGCGGGGATGGCGAAAGCGAGCAGCAGGCCGGCGGCAGTCATAGTCAGGCGAATGGCCATGGCGTTCCTCCTCCTTGTCGGCGATCTCCGTCGCCATATGGTTCAGATATAAACTATATCCGAGCCGGCGCCGGCTTCAAGATGCCTTCTCGAAAAGCTCCGGCGATCGCCATGACCCAGCGGCAAGGTGAATCCGAAGTTGACGGTCTTGCCGATCAAGATTTCCAGACGCATTGGAATCTTTGATCAATTCGAAGAATGAGTCTGAATCGAACCTTGCTTTAACGGCTCGTTTGCGACTCGTTGAGCTTCGATTCATCGCAAATTTTAGCGGAGTCTTTTACCGCCCGGCACGAACCTCTCCTCACAAGCCGCGGCCTCCAAACGGGTCGGCATCGAAGGAAAACAGGGGTGTTTGTCATGGCACGCATGGAAATGAGCGCGATCCCGGCCTCGCTGGCGATCCCGATGGAAGCCTCCGCCGACGCCTATTACGAGCTCGGCCTGATGCATGCGTCCGGCCGCTCCGGCCCGGTCGATCTGGTCGCGGCGCAGACCTGGTTCAACGTCGCCTTCGCCAAGGGCTGCGCCCGCGCCGCCGCCCATCGTACCGAGCTGGCGCTGGAGATGAGCCGCGACGAGGTCGCCGAGGCACTGCGCGAGGCCCGCCGCTTCCTGACCCGGCATTGAGATTCGTGCCGGCCCGGACGGTCGCATTTGGATTTGAGCCCTCATCCTGAGGAGCGGACTGCAGGTCCGCGTTTCGAAGGATGCCCCAGCTAGTTCAAGAGCCTCCTGGAGCATCCTTCGAGACGCCATTCCCACGAGAATGGCTCCTCAGGATGAGGGCTCAGACGGGAAATGCGATCCCGGCCGTCGCAGCCTTGTGGCACGGGGAGGGCGCCGCTATAAGCGCGCCGCATTCCCCGATTTTCCCGCAAGGATAATAACGATGGCTGTCCAGCGTACCTTCTCCATTCTCAAGCCCGACGCGACCAAGCGCAATCTCACCGGCGCGGTCAACGCTGTCATCGAGAAGGCCGGCCTGCGTATCGTCGCGCAGAAGCGCATCCAGATGACCACGGAGCAGGCGCAGACCTTCTACGCCGTCCACAAGGAGCGGCCCTTCTTCGGCGAGCTCGTCGAGTTCATGACCTCCGGCCCGGTCGTCGTGCAGGTCCTCGAGGGCGAGGACGCGATCGGCAAGTATCGTGAGGTGATGGGCGCGACCAACCCGGCCAATGCCGCCGACGGCACCGTCCGCAAGCTCTTCGCCCAATCGGTTGGCGAGAACACCGTGCATGGCTCGGATGCGCCGGAGACGGCCGCGATCGAGATCGCGCAGTTCTTCGCGGGCAACGAGATCGTCGGCTGAGCCGGCTTCTCATTTCCTGGAAATGAGAAGGGCGGGTCCATCGGACCCGCCCTTTTTCGTTTGCGGATCAGACGCCTCAGAACCCGAGGTCGAAGGCGTAGCTCGCCGAGATGCCGAAGGTGACGGAGTCGCGGTCGCCGAAAGCCTTGACGATCGGCGCCTTGGCCGCGTCGCCCATCAGGCGCTTGTACTCGACATAGGCGGTGGTCTGCAGCTTGTCGGACCAGTGATAGGTCGCCTGCGCGATCGCGCCGACCGAATGCACGCCGGCATTGTAACGCTGCAGGAGGCCGCCATTGCCGGCGGTGACGCCGCCGAAATAGGTGCGGATATAGTCGGCGCCGACGATCGTCATGCGCGGGCCGACGCCGAGCGACCAGGCGCCGATGCGCTGGAAGACGTCGACCTTGGCCTCGGCGACCATGGCGTCATGGGCAACGATGCCACGGCGCAGGTCGACACGAGCGCGCATCCATGAGGTCGGATAGAATTCGACGAAAGCGCCGGCCTCGGCCCCGAACTTGGTATCCGGCACACCCATGGCGCGCAGGGCTACATTGGTGTCGGCCTTGCGCTCCCAGAGCAGGTTGCCGGAGAAGCCGACGCGCCAGGCCTGGCCCGAGAAGAAGCCGATGCTGATCGCATCGTCCTCGGAGGTCCACCAGGTGCTCTTGGTGCCGCGGCCCAGCGAGATGATCGGCCGTGGCCGGAAGACATAGTCGTTCGAGCCGATATAGTCGGGCTGGTAGCGCAGGCCGGCGCCGAGCGTCAGGTGCCAGTTCTGCACTGGCTGGGGCGAGGTGTACTGGCTGTACTGCGAGGATTGGGCCTTCGCCGGGGCGCCCAGCGCCAGGGAAAGACAAGCGGCCGCAAGGCCGGCAAGGAACGCAACGCAACGCATCGTCAAAACTCCGGCGCGCGAGCGCCTTGGACTACTCGGATATGTGCAAACTGAATCATTAGTCTTAATCCGGAGTTGACGAGCGGCTGCCTGCGACATCGCTGCTCGTATGGCTGATGGCCCGGCCGAATCCCCAGCCGCCGGATGCGGGCACCTTGCCCCGCTGCAGCCTGGCAATGCAACCGCCCCGCTTCCGCCGACACTGGACCTGTTCTAGGAAGGAGGCATGACAGAGCTTCCTCGCATCGCGCGTCTGCCCTCAGTCTGCCCGCATGACTGCCCCTCGGCCTGCTCCCTCGAGGTCGAGGTCATCGACGGCAAGACGATTGGGCGGGTCCGCGGCAACAAGCGCCAGAGCTACACCGATGGCGTGATCTGCGCAAAGGTCGCCCGCTACGCCGAGCGCATCCACCATCCGGACCGGTTGCTGCACCCTTTGCGGCGTGTCGGACCGAAGGGCTCGGGCGCCTTCGAGCGCATCTCCTGGGACGAGGCGCTGGGCGAGATCGCAGAGCGTTTCCTGGCGATCGAGGCCGAGCACGGCGCCGAGGCGGTCTGGCCCTATTATTATGCCGGCACCATGGGCCTTGTGATGCGCGACGGCATCAATCGCCTGCGCCATGCCAAGCGCTATTCCGGCCAGTACTCGACGATCTGCACCACCACCGCCTGGACCGGCTTCATCGCCGGCACCGGCAGGCTCGCCGGGCCGGACCCACGCGAGATGGCGAAATCGGACTGCGTCGTGATCTGGGGCACCAATGCGGTGCATACCCAGGTCAACGTCATGCACCACGCCATCAAGGCGCGGAAGGAGCGCGGCGCCAAGATCGTCGCGATCGACATCTATCGCAACGCCACGCTCGACCAGGCCGACCTTGCCCTGGTGCTCAAGCCCGGCACCGATGGCGCGCTCGCCTGTGCCGTCATGCATGTGCTGTTCCGCGACGGCCATGCCGATCGCGATTACCTCGCTCGCTTCGCCGATGCGCCGGACGAGCTCGAAGCGCATCTTGCGACCCGCACGCCAGAATGGGCGGCGGCGATCACGGGCCTCAGCGTCGCCGATATCGAAGAATTCGCTACGCTCGTCGGGACGCGCAAAAAGAGCTTCTTCCGACTCGGCTATGGCTTTGCCCGTCAGCGCAACGGCGCGGTCAACATCCATGCCGCCTCCTGCATCCCGACGGTGACCGGCGCCTGGCAGTACGAGGGCGGCGGTGCCTTCCACTCGAACAGCGGCATCTACAAATGGCGCAAGGGCCTGATCGAGGGGCTCGACAAGATCGACCGCAGCGTGCGCCAGCTCGACCAGTCGCAGATCGGGCGCGTGCTCACCGGCGATGCCGACGCGCTGCGCCAGGGTGGGCCGGTCAAGGCGCTGTTCATCCAGAACACCAATCCGGTCACCGTCGCGCCCGAGCAGGAGCTGGTGAAGCGCGGCTTTGCCCGCGAGGACCTTTTCACCGTCGTCCACGAGCAGTTCATGACTGAGACCGCGCTGATGGCAGACATCGTGCTGCCGGCGACGCAGTTCATGGAGCATGACGACCTCTACCAGGGCGGCGGCCACCAGCACATCATGTGGGGCGGCAAGCTCGTCGACCCGCCGGGCGAATGCCGCTCGAACCATGAGGTGATCTGCGCCCTGTCACAGCGTCTCGGCGCCGAGCATCGCGGTTTCACGATGACGCCGCGTGAGATCGTCGACTGGACCTTGCAGGAGACCGGACGCGGCACGCTCGACGAGCTGGTCGCCAATGATTTCATCGACGTGCAACCGGATTTCGAGACGGCACATTATCTCAACGGCTTCGGTTGGCGCGACGGCAAGTTCCGTTTCAAGCCGGACTGGACCAAGGTCCCGAACAGCAATGCCGGCCTCGTCGGCCCGCACGAGGCTCTGCCCTCGCTGCCTGATCATTGGGGCGTGATCGAAGCGGCCGATGACGAGCATCCATTCCGGCTCGCGACCAGCCCGGCGCGCAGTTTTCTCAACTCGAGCTTCACCGAGACGCCGACTGCCAGGAAGAAGGAAGGTGCGCCGACGCTGATGCTGCACCCTGACGATGCGGGCGCGCTCGGTATCGCGGCGGGCGATCATGTCACCGTCGGCAACCAGCGCGGCACGGTCGAACTCGACGCGGTGCTGTTCGACGGGCTGGTACGCGGCGTCGTCATCGCCGAGTCGATCTGGCCGAACGGCGCCCATCGCGGCGGCCGTGGCATCAACACCATCACCGGGGCAGATTCACCGGCGCCCTATGGCGGTGCCGCCTTCCACGACAACAAGGTCTGGATTCGCAAGGCGGTGTGACCTTTGCGTCATTGCTTTTTCGATGCCGCTGTGGACGATCCGCGCCGCGCGACGGCACAGCCTGTCGAGGGGAGATTCGGGAGTCTCCCCGGGCTCAGCCGCGGAAACGGACAACGCAAGTGATGATGAAGCGGCGGGTTGGGGCGGTCGTCTGGGCCGCGGGATTGTCCTTGTTGATGTCTGCCGGTGCGGCAATGGCGGCCGGCAGCACGAGTTCCCTGCCGCCGCCGGACCCGACGGCGAAGAACCTGACGCCCTACATGATCCAGCTGCGCGCCTTCGACGCCTGCCTGGTCACCCAGTCGCAATTGATGAGCACGACGCGCGAGGCCGTGCACACGCCGTGCAGCTGCTACGCCAAGGGCACGGTCAATGCGATGACCAAGGATGAGCTCCAGGCCTTCCGCGACACCGGCTATTTCAATGATTCGGCCCGCGAGAAGGGCTATGACTTCATCGACCGCTGCAAGCTGAAGCGGCCCTGAGCGCAGCGCGGCTCATGCCGCCCTTGCTGCGTCGGCGCTGAAGTAGCGCTCGCGCATCCGGCCGGCATAGGCGACCAGATTGGTGTGCTCCTGCAGCGCGCCACGCAGGGGCGAGTCGAAGACCTCGCACAGCCCGGCGATCATGAAGGCGCCGAGTGTCGCGTCGGCGCCGCTCGGATCAGGCCCGGTGAGATAAGGGTTTCCGCCGAGAATGCCGGCGAGCGCCTCCAGCGCCCGTTTTGCGAGTTCGAGCCGCTCGGCGTCGCTGTGCCGGCCCATGCCGTGGCCATGCAGGCTGCGGCGGACCTGGCGCTTGATCATCGCGACGACCAGCGGCCGCAGCGGCGCGGGAATGGCATCGAAGAAGCGCCGCGGCCCGCGATCGAAATTGGCGGGGTTGGCCCAGCGCTCCTGCACCACCATCCAGTACATGTGGTCCTCGAGCATCTTCTCGACGGCCCAGGCGGTACCGCGCTGCTCGGCGGAGAGGCCCTTGTCGAAGTCGATCCCGTGCGCCTGTTCAAGGTACAGCCGGATGAAGGTCGTGTCGGGAACGATCTTGTCGCCGTCGCGTAGCACCGGGAACTTGCCCTTTGGCGCCTTCTGCAGATTGCCGCGGATCCGCCGGTAAGGCAGGCCCGACATCTCCATCAGGATGATGCCCTTCATGCAGAACGGGCTTGGGTCGGGCTGGCCGAAGGCGGGCCCGAACACGTGAAGCTCCAGCATTCTTCCTCCCGGCCCGATGCAATTCGGTATGCAGCATGCACTGCTGCCACACTCCTGACATTTGATGTCAGGGCGAGTAGAGCAAGATCACCTTACGCCATCCCTCATAAAGCGGAACCACGCCATGCAGCGCGCTGAACGCTTGCTCGACCTGATCCAGGGCTGCGCCGCAGGCGTCGTCCCGTCACTGCCGAGACGCTCGCCTCCGAGCTCGACGTCTCGGTCCGCACAGTCTATCGCGATATTGCCGCCCTGCTGCGTCAGGGCGTGCCCGTGCGCGGCGAAGCCGGCATTGGCTATGTCCTCGACGCCGGCTTCGACCTGCCGCCATTGATGTTCTCGCCCGACGAGATCGAGGCTGTGCTGATCGGCATGCGCTGGCTCTCCGAGCGCGCCGACCCGACGCTGGCGCGTGCCGCCGAGGACGTCGTCGCCAAGGTCGCGGCGGTGCTGCCCCCGCATCTGCGGCCGATCTTGCTCGACGGCGCGCTGTTTGCGCCGGCCTATTGCAAGGATTCCGCGATCGTCGACCAGGTCGACGCCGCCGCGATCCGCGCCGCGATCCGCAACGGCCGCAAGCTCGATATCACCTATCGCGACGAGGCCGGCGCGCAATCGCAGCGAATGATCTGGCCGATCGGCATGACCTTCTTCGACCGGGTCCGCGTCGTCATCGCCTGGTGCGAGCTCAGGCAGGCCTTCCGCCATTTCCGCACCGATCGCATCGCTGAGCTCACCGCCCGCGAGGAGCGCTATCCGGCCCGTCGCGCCGACCTGTTCCGGCGCTGGCAGAAGGAGGAGCAGGAGGCCGCGGCGAGGCGGGCGATGGAGCAATCAAGCCTGCAGAGCGAGCCCGTGGCAGTGCAGTAGGCGGCTTGGTCAGCTGGCTGTCGCAGAATCTTCCAGCCCGATCGCCCCGGACGCCACGAGCGCCAGCGCCTGCGGGTAGATCCTGTGTTCCTGCTCCAGCACCCGCGCCGACAGGCTCGCCTCGTCGTCGCCGGGGAGGACCGGCACCTTCGCCTGCAGGATGGTCGGGCCGGCATCGAGCTCGGGCACGACGAAATGCACGGTGCAGCCATGCTCGGCGACGCCGGCTTCGAGCGCCCGTGCATGCGTATGCGTGCCGCGGAAATCCGGCAGCAGCGACGGGTGGATGTTGATCAGGCGGCCCTGCCAGCGCGTCAAGAACCAGGGCGTCAGCACGCGCATGAAGCCGGCGAGCGCGATGAGCTCGACCTGGCCCGCCCGCAGAACTTCATCGAGCGCGCGCTCGAAGGCTTCGCGGTCTTTGCCGAAGGGGCGGTGGTCGACGCTGGCCGTGGCGATGCCGGAGGCGGCCGCTCGCTCCAGCCCGCCGGCATCCGGCAGATTGGCGGCGACGAGCACGATCTCAGCCGGGAAATCGGTGGCTTTGGCCGCCTCGATCAGCGCGACCATATTCGAGCCGCGCCCGGAGATCAGGATCGCGGTTCGCGTCCGCCTCGCTGCCGTGCTCACAGGGCGAGCTTGCCGCGATAGACGACGGCCTCGTCCGCGCCGTGCGCCGTGACCTCGCCGAGCCGCACCGGCTTTTCGCCAGCCTCGGTCAACGCCGCCATGACGGCATCGGCCTGGGCAGCCTCCGCCACGACGATCATCCCGATGCCGCAGTTGAAGGTGCGGAGCATCTCACGCTCGGCAACGCCGCCGACCTTGGCGAGCCAGCCGAACACAGGCGGCACGGGGATTGCCGGCAGATCGATCGCGACACCGAGATCGTCGGGCAGCACGCGCGGAATGTTGTCGGGGAAGCCGCCACCGGTGATGTGCGCCAGCGCCTTGATGCCGGGTGCCGCCTTCAGCGCCTGCAGGAGGCTCTTCACATAGATCCGGGTCGGCTCCAGCAGCGCCTCGGCCAGCGTCCGCTCCGGCGCGAAGGGAGCGGGCGCCTCCCAGGCGAGGCCCGAGAGGGCGACGATGCGGCGGACCAGCGAATAGCCGTTCGAGTGCACGCCAGAGGAGGGCAGGCCAAGCACGACGTCGCCGGGGACGAGATCGGCGCGCGGCAGGAGCGTGCCGCGCTCGGCGGCGCCGACGGCGAAGCCGGCGAGATCGTAGTCGCTGCCGGCATACATGCCCGGCATCTCGGCGGTCTCGCCGCCGATCAGGGCGCAGCCGGCCTGGCGGCAGCCCTCGGCGATGCCGCGGACGATCTCGACGCCGGCCTTCGGGTCGAGCTTGCCGGTGGCGTAGTAGTCGAGGAAGAGCAGCGGCTCGGCGCCCTGCACCACGAGATCGTTGACGCACATGGCGACGAGGTCGATGCCGATCGTCGAATGCCGGCCGCTCTCGATCGCGATCTTGACCTTGGTGCCGACGCCGTCATTGGCGGCGACCAGGATCGGATCGGTGAAGCCGGCCGCCTTCAGGTCGAACAACCCGCCGAAGCCACCGATCTCAGCATCGGCGCCAGGACGGCGCGTCGAGCGCACCAGCGGCTTGATCGCGTCGACCATGGCGTTGCCGGCATCGATGTCGACGCCCGCCTGCGCATAGGTCAGCCCGTTGGCGCCCGGTTTCGTCATCGGTGTTCGCTCCTAAAGCCCGTTCCGATCGGCTTGCTACGCAAGCTGATCGGTAAAACGGTCTTTAAACCAAAAGTGAGAGACGGATTCACCGATCAGGTCGATACGACCTGATCGGATCCGGCCTCAGCTGCCGCGAGCGAATAGGCAAGCGCAAGGCGGGGGGCAAGCCCTTCCGCGAAAGCGTTTCGCACTTCTCCCGCCCATGTTCTACCCTGAGCTGCGATTCAGCCGGCAGGTTTCCCGCGATGACGCTTCCGAACCTGATCACGATCGGCCGCCTGATCCTGGTGCCGCTGGTGATCGTCATGATCATCAACGGCCGCTGGGACGAGGCCTTCTTTCTCTTCGTCGCTGCCGGCGTCTCCGACGCGATCGACGGCTTCATCGCCAAGCGCTTCGACATGAGAAGCGAGCTCGGTGCCTATCTCGACCCGCTCGCCGACAAGGCGCTGATCGTCTCGATCTACATCACGCTCGCCATCGTCGGCATCATCCCGGTCTGGCTGGTGATCGTCGTCGTCTCGCGTGACCTGATGATCGTCACGGCGGTGATCTTGTCCTGGCTGATGGCGAGGCCGGTGACGATCGCGCCGATTGTCGTCAGCAAGCTCAACACCGCCGCCCAGCTCGTTTTCGCGGCGCTTGTGCTCGGCTCGAAATCCTTCGGCATCGACGCCGGCGCGGTGATGCCGGCGGCGCAGATCGTCGTCGCAGCCTTGACGCTGGCCTCCATGGGCGCCTACCTCACCCTCTGGCTGCGGCACATGGCAGGTTGATCCAGCACCTTGGATGATCCGGGACGGATCACCATAATCAGGGCGCCGCGAGGCGGCCCCGTAGAGGCGAGTGCATGAGTCTTCAGCGTCAACTGCTCTTCTGGGCGCTCGCCCTCGCCATCCTCGTGCTCGGGTTGATGCTGTTCAGGGATGTGCTCCTGCCCTTCATCGCGGCGCTGGCGCTGGCCTATCTGCTCGATCCGCTGGCCGACCGGCTCGAGCGCTGGGGGCTCAGCCGGCTCACCGCGACGATCGCAATCCTCTGCCTCTTCCTGCTCGTCTTCGTCGTCGGGCTGGTCCTGCTGGCACCGCTGCTCAGCCAGCAGCTCGCGGGCCTGGTCGCGCGGCTGCCAAGCGACGCCGCCAAGCTGCAGGCTCTGATCATGGAGCGCGGCGCGCCACTTCTCGAACGGTTTGGCGGCGCCAAGCTCGCGCAGGACGCCCAGAGCTCGCTCGGCAATCTCGTCGGCGAAGCGACGAACTGGGTGGGCAAGCTGCTGGGGTCGCTCTGGTCGGGCGGCACCGCGATCATCGGCGTGTTCTCGCTCTTGGTGCTGACCCCGGTCATCGCCTTCTACCTGCTCGCCGACTGGGACCGCATGGTTGCGACGGTCGACAGCTGGCTGCCGCTCGATCATCGCGACACGGTCCGCGGCCTGTTGCACGAGATGGACACGGCCATCGCCGGCTTCCTGCGCGGCCAGGCCCTGGTTTGCCTGCTGCTCGGGACATTCTATGCGATCGGGCTGTCGCTGGTCGGCGTCAATTTCGGCGCGCTGATCGGCATCATCAGCGGCTTTCTCTCCTTCATTCCCTATGTCGGCTCGCTGACGGGGCTCGTGCTCTCGGTCGGCGTCGCGACCGTGCAGTTCTGGCCGGACTGGACGATGCCGCTGTTGACGCTCGCCGTCTTCGCCGTCGGCCAGTTCATCGAGGGCAACATCCTGCAGCCCAAGCTCGTCGGCGACTCGATCGGCGTGCACCCGGTCTGGCTGATGTTCGCGCTGCTCGCCTTCGGCTCGCTCTTCGGCTTCGTCGGCCTGCTGCTCGCCGTGCCGCTGGCGGCGGTCATCGGCGTGCTGGCGCGCTTCGTGCTGCGGCAGTACCTCGCCAGCCCCTATTACCGCGGCGATGCCGGTCGGCCGCCCGAGCCCCATGTCGAGCTTTGAGCCGCCGGTGAAGCCGCGCCAGCTCGCCTTCGACCTGCCGGTCGACAGCCGGCATGGCGTCGAGGATTTCCTCATCGGGCCCTCGAACGAGCAGGCCTATGGCCTGATCGAGAGCTGGCCGAACTGGCCGGCGTCCTGGCTGCGCCTGATCGGGCCGGAAGGGGCGGGCAAGACCCATCTCGCCGCGATCTGGGCGGCGCGCGCCCATGCCTGGACGGTGTCGGCGGCCGAGCTCGACGAAGCCAAGGTCCCGCATCTGACCTCCGGCGGCGCGCTGGTGATCGAGGATTGCGACCGCGTCCCGCTCGACGAGCCGGCATTGTTTCATCTGCTCAATGCCACCAAGGCGCGCGGCGCCTCCGTGCTGCTGACGGCGCGGACCGAACCGGCTCAATGGGGGCTGAAGGTGCCGGACCTGCTCTCGCGCCTGCGGCTGGCACCGCAAGCCGAGATCGCCGCGCCTGATGACGCGCTGCTGCGCGCGCTGCTGGTCAAGCTCTTCGTCGACCGTCAGCTCATCGTCGACACCAGCACGATCGAGACGCTGGCACTGCGGATGGAGCGCTCCTTCGCCGCAGCGCGCGACCTCGTCGATGCGCTCGACCGGCTCTCGCTCGAGCGCGGCCGGCGCGTCACCCGCGCCATGGCCACCGAGGTGGTCGCCTCGCTTTTCCCGGACGAGTGACCGCTCAGGCCTTCGCCGTATTCGCGGCGCCGGTCAGGCGGGCATGGATCGTCTCGATCAGGAGGTCGTGCGCCCGCGCCGCGATCGCGTCGAGCGACTGGGTCTTGACGAACATGGCGGCAGCCTTCTCGGCCAGCTCTTCGCGGCTCGGCAGGGTCGGCATGTGCCATTGCGCGATCGCGTCCTGCGCCTGCGCCTGCATCGCATGCAATTGCTCGCTGGCCCGCACCTGTAGCGCGGTAAGTGCCTCGCGGAACTCGGGGAGCGTCAGCGTCGGAAGGTGCAGCTCGGGCAGGCCGGGCACGTTGGCATAGGCGTCGCGCACGGACTGAACGATGCGCTCCACCGGGACGGAGGCCGCGAGCCGCTCGGCCGAGCGCTCGATCACGCGCGGCGGCAGCGCCTGCGAGCGCTCGACGACGGCCTGTGGCGGCGCCTTCAGGTCCCAGACCAGGCGCAGCTTCGACAGGCCGAGGATGAGGTAATAGGTCGGATCCCACTGCCACCAGCGAAAGCCCTGGCGGACGCTGTACTGATAGGCGTGGTGGTTGTTGTGCCAGCCTTCGCCCATGGTGATGATCGCCAGCCACCAATTGTTCCGGCTCTCATCGCCGGTGACGTAGTCCTTGTCGCCATGCACATGCGCCAGCGAGTTGATGCAGAAGGTGCCGTGATGGACCGCGACCGTCGACCAGAAGAAGCCGACGAACAGGCCGGTCCAGCCGTCGATGGCGAAGCAGGCGATGGCGAGCAGCACCGCCGGAAGCAGCTCGAAGCGGTGCAGGAAGCGCAGCTCCGGGAAGCGGGTCAGGTCGGTGACGGTCGAGGTGTCGCAGCGATCGTGGCCGTTGCTGAAGATCCAGCCGACATGCGAGTAGAAGAAGGAGGTCAGCACCGGCGAATGTACGTCATGCTCGGTGTCGGCGAAGCGGTGATGGTGCCGGTGCTTCGAGGCCCACCAGATTACGCTCTTCTGCGCCGTCGACTGGGCGAGGAAAGCGAGCACGAACTGGCCGATCCGGCTGGTCTTGTAGGTCCGGTGCGAGAAGTAGCGGTGATAGCCGCCGGTCACCGCGAACATGCGCAGCCAGTAAAGGCCGAAGGCGAGCCAGAGTGAGGTCGCGCTGACGCCGCTCCAGAGCGCGCCGAAGCAGGCGAGATGGGCCAGCACAAAGGGAATGGCCGAAGGGTAGACGATGTCGCCGTGATCGTCGGCGTGCTGGAGTTTCTCTGACAAGTTCGTTCTCTAAAAGTGCGTCTGGAGGCATGCGAGATTCACATGCCGACCAAACAGCAGGGGCGGGACTGGCGCAAGCGCCGTCAGCGTCGCAGCACAGGAAATGGCAGGCGGCGGTCGGTCGAAGCCGTTCATGACGTTTCGGCCTCGCTTGTCATCGAACCGTCACGCTACGATGGCTTCAAGACGAGGGCGGTCGCAACGGCTGCAAGCAAAACGACACAGAACACAGCTACAGGACCGGCAGTGGCACGAGCGGCATCGACAGCGAGAGCGAAGCGAATGACCCAAGATGTGGCGGAAGCGCCGGTCCAGGCAACTGCGGCTGCGGCCCCGGCTCCGACAGCGGCGGTCCTGCAGATTGACGAACAGCTTCGGCAGTCGCCGAAGCGCTTCATGAACCGGGAGCTGTCCTGGCTGCAGTTCAATCGGCGGGTGATGGAGGAGGCCTCCAACCGCAACCACCCGCTGCTCGAGCAGCTGCGCTTCCTCTCGATCTCGGCGAACAATCTCGACGAGTTCTTCATGGTGCGCGTCTCCGGCCTGCGCGAGCAGCTCAAGGCCGGCGTGGTGACGCCGAGCCAGGACGGCTTGAGCCCGGCCGAGCAGCTCACGGCGCTGGGCGAGGGGGTCTCGTTGCTGACCCGCGACCAGCAGACCCGCTGGAGCGAGCTCAAGCACGACCTGGAGGCGAACCGGATCGTGCTGTTGCGGCAGGTCGATATCGGCGCGCAGGATCGCATCTGGCTGGAAGACCGCTTCCTTCACTATGTCTTCCCGGTGCTGACGCCGCTGGCGATCGACCCGGCCCACCCGTTCCCCTTCATCCCGAATCTCGGCTTCACCATCGCCCTGGCGCTTGAACGGGTCAGTGACGGGCGGGCGCTTGACGCGCTGATCCGCGTCCCGGTGAAGATCGACCGCTTCATCGAACTGCCCGATCTCGCCCGTGAGGGCGTCCAGCGCTTCATCATGCTGGAAGATCTGGTCGCGCTCTTCATCGGCAAGCTCTTCCCCGGCTACGAGGTCAAGGGCACCGGCTCCTTCCGGATCATCCGCGACTCCGATCTCGACATCGAGGAGGAGGCGGAGGACCTGGTCCGCGTCTTCGAGACCATGCTGAAGCAGCGCCGTCGCGGCGTCGTCATCCGGCTTGAGCTCCATTCCGACATGCCGGCGCATCTGCGCAGCATGATCATCCGCGAGCTCAAGGTCGATCCCGACGAGATCGTCGTGGTCGATGGCATGATCGGCCTGAACGAACTCTCGCAGCTCGTCGGCGTCGACCGTCCGGATCTGAAGTTCAAGCCCTACAATGCCCGCTTTCCCGAGCGCATCCGCGAGCATGGCGGCGACTGCTTCGCCGCGATCCGCCAGAAGGACCTGATCGTCCACCACCCCTATGAGAGCTTCGACGTCGTCGTGCAGTTCCTGCAGCAAGCGGCGCGCGATCCCAATGTCGTCGCGATCAAGCAGACGCTGTATCGCACCTCGTCGAACTCGCCGATCGTCCAGGCGCTGGCTGAGGCTGCCGAGGCCGGCAAGTCGGTGACCGCGCTGGTCGAGCTCAAGGCGCGCTTCGACGAGGAAGCCAACATCCGCTGGGCCAAGGATCTGGAGCGCGCCGGTGTTCAGGTCGTCTACGGCTTCATCGAGCTCAAGACCCACGCCAAGCTCTCGATGGTGGTGCGCCGCGAGGCCGGTCAATTCGTGACCTATTGTCATATCGCGACCGGCAACTACCACCCGATCACGGCGCGCATCTACACCGACGTCTCCTTCTTCACCGCCGACCCGGTGATGGCGCAGGACGTCGCACGCATCTTCAACTTCATCACCGGCTATGCCGAGCCGGCCGAGCTCGAGCGCATGGCCGTCTCGCCGGTCAATCTGAAGAAGCGCCTGCTCGACGACATCGCCGAGGAGGTCGCGCATGTGAAGGCGGGCCGTAAGGGCGCGATCTGGGGCAAGTGCAACTCGCTGGTCGATCCCGAGATCATCGACGCGCTCTACGACGCCAGCCAGGCCGGCGTGCAGATCGACTTTGTCGTGCGCGGCATCTGCTGCCTCCGGCCGGGCGTGCCGGGCCTCTCCGACAATATCCGCGTCAAGTCGATCGTCGGGCGTTTCCTGGAGCATACCCGCGTCTATGCCTTCGGCGCCGGTCACGGCATGCCTTCGGCCAAGGCCAAGCTCTACATCTCCTCGGCCGATTTGATGCCGCGCAATCTCGACCGCCGCGTCGAGGCGCTGACTCCGATTCTGAACGCGACGGTCCACCAGCAGATGCTCGAACAAATCATGCTGGCGAACTTTCTCGACAACGAACAGAGTTGGACCATCTTGCCCGATGGCGGCTCGCGACGCATTGTCCCGCCATCGGCCGAAGAGTCGTTCAACGCCCACAAGTATTTCATGACGAATCCGAGTCTGTCTGGTCGTGGAAAATCTCTCTCGAGTTCGAGCCCGCGCAGCCTCTCCCGCCGCGCCAGCAAGAAGGCCTGAGCAGGCGCCGAGCCGGCTGAGCGTCGGCGACACCGTCGCGATCATCGACATCGGCTCGAACTCGGTCCGCCTCGTCGTCTACGAAAACCTGTCGCGGGCTCCCGCGCAGGTCTTCAACGAGAAGGAGATGGCAGGCCTTGCTCGGCAGGTCGCGTCGACCGGCATGCTGCCGGCGGATGCGATCGACAAGGCTTTGTCGGCGCTGGTGCGCTTCCGCATCCTGTGCGAGGCCATGCATGTCGGCGAGCTGCGCGTCATCGCCACGGCGGCGGCCCGCTATGCCAAGAACGGTCCTGACTTCATTACGCGCGCCGAGGCGGCCGTCGGCCAGCCGATCGAGCTGATCTCAGGCGACCGCGAGGCCTATCTCTCGGCGCTCGGCGTGATCTCCGGCTTCGATCAGCCGCATGGCGTCGTCGGCGACCTCGGCGGCGGCTCGCTCGAGCTCATCTCGGTGGACGGTGACAAGGTTGGAGCGGGGATCAGCCTGCCGCTCGGCGGTCTCGCGCTGATCGACCGCTCCGGGAACTCGATGAAGGCGGCCGAGAAGATCGTCCGCGACGATCTCGACCATCACCCGCAGTTGGCGGCGATGCGCGGGCGCGATTTCTACGCCGTCGGCGGCACCTGGCGCGCGCTCGCGACCCTGCACCAGCGCCAGTCGGGCTATCCGCTCAACGTCATGCACGGCTATATTGTGCCGGCCCGCGAGGCGAGCGACTTCGTCCGCCTCGTCGAGCGCGCCGACGCCTCGATGCTGGAAGCGATCGAGGCCGTCTCCTCCGCCCGGCGCCCGCTGCTCGCCTATGGCGCGCTGGTGCTCGACCAGATCATCAAGCGCGGCCGGCCGCGCAATGTCGTGATCTCCGCCAATGGCGTGCGCGAAGGCCTGCTGCACGAGCAACTCGACAAGGGCGAACGCTCTGCCGATGCGCTGCTGCGCGGCGCCGAGGATTATAACCAGCTGCGCGCCCGCGATCCGCGCCACGCCGAAGATCTGATCGCCTGGACCAATCAGCTTGTCGCCGGCGCCTATCCAAATGACGACCCGGCGCTGCAGCGGCTCCAGCTCGCTGCCTGCCTGCTCTCCGATATCGGCTGGCGCGCCCATCCCGACTATCGCGGCGAGCAGACGCTCAACGTCATCGCCCATGCCTCGTTCAGCGGCGTCGACCACGCCGGCCGCGCCTTCCTCGCGCTGACGGCGTTCTATCGCTATGCGGGCCTGAAGGCCTCGGCGCCGGCGGTCGAGGGTCTGCGGCGGCTGCTGACGACACGCCTGCTCGAACGCATCCATATCCTCGCCGCCGCTTTCCGGGTCGCCTATCTGATCTCGGCCGGCATGCCCGGAATCCTGTCGCGAGCACCGCTGACTTGCGTCGACAGCCGCCTCGTCCTGCGCCTGCCGGATGATCTGAGGTCGCTGGCGAGCGAGCGCGTCACGGGGCGGCTGAAGCAGCTCGCGAAACTACTGGGGCGTGAGCTCGATATCCGCTGAGCGGCAAGACCCGATCTAGCGCGTCATCAGCCCCTGGAACGCGGTCGGCTGGATCGATATCCGGCCGATGAACGGGCGATCATGCGCCAGGATGACGAAATAGGCCGCGGAAACCACCACCACATAAAGATGCGCGGCCACGATCTGCATGCGGAAAGCATGGCTGTTGCAGATGATGATCGAGAGCATGGTGGCCGTCGAGATCAGCCACATGGCGCACCATTGCGCCCAGGTGATGCCGGCTATGGAAGCCGCCAGCCTTGCGAGCCGCGCATGGCGGATTTCGAGAAGCTGGTTGAGGAGCGGCGCGTAGGCCGCCACCGCATTCTGCCGGGAGACCAGCTGGATCGCCCCGAGCAGGTGCTTTTCCGATTTATCGAAGATCTCATCGTTGAGAGGCGTGCTTCTGGCCATCGCTGGCCAGTCGATCGCGACGACCTCGTGCAGATAGGCCTGCAACCCGTTGGCCAGCTCGGACCGCGTCTCCTCGGGCAGCACCACCGATAGCGTCAGCGCCGTCTCCACTGCATCGGCCTCGCGCTGGACCGCGGTGCGCGCCGAAACGGCGTCGTTCCAGATGCCGGCCGCGGAGAAGGCGACGATCAGGGCGAACAGCCCGCCGCAGGTGTTGATGATGGAATCGCGGATCGGCAGCGGCTCGTCCAGGCGATAGCCGAGACGTGGAATGGCAAAGCGCGCGAGGCCGATCAGGAGCCAGCAGGCCGCGACGCTGAGCGCCAGGACCGCGAGGGAACATCGCCGCCAGCGGCAGTTGATGGAACAGGATGAACACGTCGCCCCCGAACTCCGCCGGCGCTCATACGACAGCAGCAGACCTGATGGCGGCCCTAGCCGACCGTGACCCGTCCGCGCACGATCCTGAGCGCCAGCGAGCCGTTCTTCAGCGCCAGCGCCTTCTCACCGAAAAGCTCGCGGCGCCAGCCCTTCAGAGCCGGCACGTCGGCCTCGTCGTTGCTGGCGATCTCCTCGAGGTCGTCGCTGGAGGCGATGATCTTCGGCGCGACGCGCTCGGTGTCGGCGGTCGCCTTGAGCAGGACCTTGAGCAAATCGAGCACGGCACCGTTGCTCGGTCGGCCGCGCTCGCGCTCGAGCCGGGGCAGGCTGTGCGGATCGAGCGCCAAAGCGCGTTCGACCGCCGCCAGCACCTCGCCGCCGGAGCGTGAGCGCTCGAAGCCGTTCGGCACGGAGCGTAATTCGGCCAACGCCTCGGTCGAGCGTGGTGCACGCTGGACGATATCCATGAGGGCGTCGTCCTTGAGCACGCGCTGGCGCGGCACGTCGCGATGCTGTGCCTCGCGCTCGCGCCAGGCGGCGAGCTCCATCAGCACCGCCAGCTCCTTCGGCTTGCGCAGGCGCCCCTTGAGTCGCTGCCAGGCGTTCTCCGGCTTGACCTCGTAGGTTCCCGGCGAGTTGAGCACCGCCATCTCTTCGGCGACCCAGCTCTCGCGACCGCTCGCGGCGAGATCGGCCTGCAGCGCCAGGTAGACGTCGCGCAGATGGGTGACGTCGGATTCGGCGTAGGTCAGCTGCGCCTCGCTGAGCGGGCGGCGCGACCAGTCGGTGAAGCGCGAGGATTTGTCGACACGCGCCTTGGCGAGGTCGTTGACGAGCTGCTCATAGCCGACCGAGTCGCCATAGCCGCAGACCATGGCCGCGACCTGGGTATCGAACAGGGGCGTCGGCAGCACACGGCCGAGCATCCAGACGATTTCGAGGTCCTGCCGGGCGGCATGGAAGACCTTGACCACGTTCTGGTCTGTCATCAGCCCCATGAGCGGCGCAAGATCGAGGCCCTCAGCCAGCGGGTCGACCATCACGGCCTCGTCCGGCGAAGCCATCTGAACCAGGCAGAGCTTCGGATAATAGGTCGTCTCGCGCAGGAACTCCGTGTCGACGGTGACGAAGGGGTGCGCGGCGAGGCGGGAGCAGGCGGAGGCGAGCTCGTCGGTGGTGTTGATCAGATTCATGGCAGGCGCTCTTAGCAGATGAAAGCGCGCCATGTCGCGGGCGTTCTTGACAAGCGAGCCGCGCGCGTGTGGTTACGGCGCCAAATCGCTTGCGTGCCCGCTATCGGCCGCACGGACGCCCGGAAAGCTGAACCCGTGACCTTGCATCGCTACCGTTCCCACACCTGCGGCGCTCTCCGCGAGAGCGACATCGGCGCCTCCGTGCGCCTGTCCGGCTGGTGCCATCGCATCCGCGACCATGGCGGCGTTCTGTTCATCGATCTTCGCGACCATTACGGCCTGACCCAGGTCGTGATCGATCCGGATTCGCCCGCTTTCGCCGATGCCGAGAAGGCACGCGCCGAATGGGTCATCCGCATCGACGGCAAGGTCAAGCCACGTCTTGCCGGCACCGAGAACGCCAACCTCGCCACCGGCGCGGTCGAGGTCTTCGCCACGGCAATCGAAGTGCTGGGTCCATCGGCCGAACTGCCGCTGCCGGTCTTCGGCGACCTGGAATATCCCGAGGACACCCGCCTCAAATACCGCTTCCTCGATCTGCGCCGCGAGAAGCTGCACAACAACATCATGCTGCGCGGCAAGGTCATCGATTCGATGCGCCGCCGCATGAAGGATTCGGGCTTCTCCGAGTTCCAGACACCGATCCTGACCGCGTCGTCGCCGGAAGGCGCCCGCGACTTCCTGGTGCCGAGCCGCCTGCACCCGGGCAAGTTCTATGCGCTGCCGCAGGCGCCGCAGCAGTACAAGCAGCTCCTGATGATGGCGGGCTTCGATCGCTACTTCCAGATCGCGCCCTGCTTCCGCGACGAGGATCCGCGCGCCGACCGGCTGCCCGGCGAGTTCTATCAGCTCGACGTCGAGATGAGCTTCGTCGAGCAGGAAGACGTATTCGCCACCATGGAGCCGGTGATCGCCGGCGTCTTCGAGGAGTTCGGCGAAGGCAAGTCGGTCACCCGCAACTGGCCGCGCATCCCCTATGCCGAGGCGCTGCGCAAATACGGCTCCGACAAGCCAGATCTGCGCAACCCGATCGAGATGCAGGACGTCTCCGAGCAATTCCGCTGCTCGGGCTTCAAGGTTTTTGCCCGTATCCTCGAGGGCGAGAAGAACCGCATCTGGGCGATTCCCGCGCCGGGCGGCGGCTCCCGTGCCTTCTGCGACCGGATGAACTCCTGGGCGCAGGGCGAAGGCCAGCCCGGCCTCGGCTATCTGATGGTCAAGGAAGACGGCGAGGGGCAGGGGCCGATCGCCAACAATATCGGCCCCGAGCGCGTCGCCGCGATCATCGCCCAGATGGGGCTGAAGGGCGGGGACGCCTGCTTCTTCGTCGCGGGCGATCCGGACAAGTTCTACAAGTTCGCCGGCAGTGCCCGGAACAAGGTCGGCTCCGAGCTCGGGCTGATCGACGAGAACGCCTTCGCCTTCGCCTGGATCGTCGACTTCCCGATGTTCGAGTACAACGAGGACGAGAAGAAGGTCGACTTCTCGCACAACCCGTTCTCGATGCCGCAGGGCGGTCTGAAGTCGCTGCTCGAGGACGATCCGATTTCGATCAAGGCGTTCCAGTACGACATCGCCTGCAATGGCTACGAGCTCGCCTCCGGCGGCATCCGCAACCATAAGCCCGAAGCGATGGTGAAAGCCTTCGAGATCGCCGGCTATGGCGAGGAGACGGTCATCGAGCGCTTCGGCGGCATGTACCGGGCCTTCCAGTATGGCGCGCCGCCGCATGGCGGCATGGCTGCGGGCGTCGACCGCATCATCATGCTGCTCGCCGGTGCGACCAACCTGCGCGAGGTCGCGCTGTTCCCGATGAACCAGCAGGCGGTCGACTTGCTGATGGGTGCGCCGTCGCCGGCGAGCCCGAAGCAGCTGCGCGAGGCGCATCTGCGCGTCAACCTGACCGAGAAAGACGGCTGAGCGACCATGGCCTACTTGCCTGCCGGGCGAGCGCTGATGCTCGCCTGCTTCGTCGCGCTGCCCCTCGGCGCCTGCGTCGCCAGCCATGCCGATTCCACTGCAGGCCGCGCCTCGGCGCTGGCGACAACGGTTTCGCGCGCTATTGCCTGCAGGGCCGGCTCACCACAGCGCACGACGCTGGATCGCTTCATCGCTGCCGAGAAGGCACGCGGGGCGAACGACGAGCAACTCGCGGCGGCGCGTTCGGCCTATGTCACGGTGTCCGAAGCCGAGATGATCAACCAGGACGTCCGCCCGCAGCCCTGCACGGCCGAGGAGCGGGCGACGCTGCGTGGCAAGATGAACGATGTCCGCGCCGGCCGCTTCGAGGCGCCCTGACCGGCCATGACTGCGTCCAAGCTCAGCCTCGCCGCGCTCGTGGCCTTGAGCCTTGCCGGCTGCACGATGGCCGGGCCGATGCCCGGCACGCCCGAATTCACGGCGGCGCAGGTCTCGCGCGCCTATGACTGCGGGCTGAGGGTCGACCGCAGCCGCATCATCGGGCGTCTGCCGGCTGACCAACGCAGCCGCTTCGTCGCTGCCAATGCGAGCTATGCGGTGAAGTCCTACAATGCGCCGCGTCGCTGCGAGGCGTCCGAGCGCGAGCGGCTCCAGCAGGAGCTGCGTCTCGGTGCCCGGCGCTGATCGCCTCTTGCCTCGTGCCGCTCATCCCGCGCAGATGCGGGCCATGAGCTTTTCCGCCGCCGACATCACCGCCATCGTCGTCAGCTTCGACAGCGCTGAGGTGCTGCCGTCCTGCCTTGCCGCGCTGGCGGGCGAGGGCGTCGCGGCGATCGTCGTCGACAATGCGAGCGGCGACGTCTCGGCCGAGGTGGCGGCACAGCACGGCGCGCGCGTCCTGCGTAATGCCCGCAACGAAGGCTATGGCCGCGCCAACAACCGCGGCGCGCGCGCGGCGACGACGCCCTTCGTCCTGATCGTCAACCCCGATCTGGAACTGCAATCGGGCGCGGTTTCGGCACTTTTGGCGGCGGCTGAGGCTTATCCGGACGCCGCCGCCTTCGCGCCGCGCTTGGTCGAACCCTCGGGCCGTGTCTTCCTGCAACCGCGCTCGCTGCTCTCGCCTGATCATCTCAACCGGGCAGCTCGAATCACACTGCCTGAGGGCGACGCCTGCCTGCCTTTCCTGTCGGGAGCCTGCCTGCTGCTGCGGCGCGAGGTCTTCCTGGCGCTCGGTGGCTTCGACCCGGCGATCTTCCTGTTCTACGAGGATGATGATCTCTGCCGACGCCTGCGCGAGGCCGGTCACGCGCTGGTCCATGTCGATGGCGCCAGTGCCCGCCATGGCCGCGGCCGTTCCAGCACGTCGTCGCCGCAGCGGCGCTTCACTGCGCGCTGGCATCTAGCCTGGTCGGAATATCGAATGGCGCGCAAATGGAACCTGCCTGTGCCGGGCCTGGGCAAGGCCGTCGAAAATGCAGCCAAGGCAATCGGTTACGGCCTGCTCTTGAATCAGGACAAGATGTATGCGCATGCCGGCTCGGTCGCCGGTGCGCTTGCGGCGCGCGCCGGTCACAGCGCGCTCGCCCGGCAGGGGCTCAACGAGGCGGAGATCATCGCGTGACGGGCTTCCTGCGTGCCGCCAGCGCCGCCGACGGGCTGAGCCTACCGCATAATCATTTTGGCCTGCTGCGCCTGCTGCTGGCGCTGGCCGTCGTGGTCTCGCATGGCCTCAGCGTCACCACCGGCAAGGTCGAGGACGAATTGCTGGCGCATTCGACCGGCTTCACGCTCGGCGAGCACGCGGTCAATGGCTTCTTCGCCATCTCCGGTTTCCTGGTGACGATGAGCTATGAGCAGCGCGGCTGGCGCGACTATCTCGTTGCCCGCACCTTGCGGATCGCGCCGGGGCTGATTGCGGCGACGCTCGTCGTCGCGCTGCTGCTCGGCAGCGCACTGACCAAGCTCGATCTACGCGCCTATCTCGCCGATCCGCAGCTCTGGCGCTTCATCAACGGCACGCTGACCAGCTTCAAGAGCTCGGCCCCGCTGCCCGGCGTCTTCACCGACAACCCGCTCAAGTTCCCGATGGGGACGGTCTGGACGCTGAAATACGAGACCCTGTGCTATCTCGGCGTTCTGGGCATCGGGCTCGTCGGCCTGCTGGCCCATCGCCGCATCGTGCTCGGGCTCTGGGCGGCGCTGGTCGTTGCGACGGTCCTGCGCGAGATACTCGTCCCGGACGGCTCGAAGGGCCTCGAGACGGCTCTGCGTCTGCCGCTGATCTTCCTGACCGGCGGGCTGATCTATCTCTGGCGCGAGCGCGTGCCGCTGTCGCTGCCGGGGCTCGTCATTGCGCTCATCGTTGTGGCCGTTGCCCAGCCGACGCCGGCCTATAAGGCGCTGCTCTATCTCGTCACCGCCTGGGGCGTTCTGGTGCTGGCGCTGGCGCCGCCCTTGACTCGCTGGCACAGCGAGCCGCCGGCCGACCTGTCCTATGGCGTCTATCTCTATGGCTGGCCGGTGCAGCAGGCCTTCGTCGCGGTCTTCCCGACGGTCGGGGCGTTGACCCTGTTTGGCCCCTCGCTTGTGGTGACACTGCTCGTCGCCGCGCTGTCCTGGTATCTCGTCGAAAAGCCGGCGCTCGGGCTCAAGCGCCGCCTGTTGAAGCCTGCCTGATCGCCGCCGCCAGCTCGTCGACACGCTCGGACATCAGCAGCGGCAGCAGCTGCGAGACCCGCTCCGATGGAAGCTCCCACCAGCGGCTCGCCAGCAGTACCTCGATCTGCGCCTCCGGCAGGCGTAGCCGCACCACCCTGGCCGGGTTGCCGGCGACGATCGCATAGGGCGGCACGTCGCGGGTGACCACGGCCCGTGCCGCGACGACGGCGCCATGGCCGATCGTCACCCCGGACATGATCATCGCCTGCGAGCCGAGCCAGACATCGTGGCCGATGGCGACGTCGCCGCGCGTCGCATCATGGCCGCTCATGCCGCCCGCCGCGGGCCACAGGCCGGGCAGGGCGGGGAAGGGATAGGTCGTCGCCCAGTCGGTGCGGTGATTGCCACCGAGAAAGATCTCGACGCCGTCGGCGATCGAGCCATAGCGGCCGATCGAAAGCCGGGCGCCACTCTCCGGAAACCTGACCTTGGGTCGGCCATAGGTGAAGGCGCCGACCGCGATCTGCCCCGGCCGGCGCGCCAGCAGCTTCGCCAGATGGATACGCGTCTGGTTGTCGGGATTGATCCAGCGCCGCAGGAAGCTGCGTGGGCCGGCGGACAGGCCGGCCCACCAGATGGCGAGCGCACTCGGGCGCCAGTCGGCGTCCAGGCTTGAGATGTCGTGCGAGATCAAGCCGCTTGCCTCACTCGGCAGTGGCCTGCACGTCGATCTTGTCGAAGATCTCGGTCGGGTCGCCGAGCGTGATCACGTCGGCGAGGCCGAGCCCGGACGCGGTCTTGGCGTTCGCCTTGACGGTGAGCGTGCCAGGCTTGGCGACGAAGCGGGCGATCGCGTTCGCCAGCGCCTTGGCGCCGTCCGACGGGCCGAGGATGGCGGCGAGGCCGAGGCTCGCCATCATGCCGTATTCGCGCCGGACATCCTCGACCTTGCGCTTCGACTTCTTCGCCTCGTTCTCGATCAGCTTCTCGGCAAGGCCGAGGTTCTGCAGCTTGAGCTCGACATTCTTGGCGGTCGCGCCGAGCAGCGCCACTTGGGCCAAAGCGAGATCGCCGGAGAAGACCTCCTTGCCGACATTGCCGAGCACGCCGGTGGCGTCGAGCCTCGCCATGCCGACGCCGCCGAGCGAGAGCGTGCGGATTGCGAACTCCTTGCTTGTCTCCTGCCAGGCCAGCGCGAGCTTCGCCGACAGGTCGATATTGCGATAGCCCATCGCCAGCAGGTCCTTGGCGGCGGGATTATCGGCGCTCTCGACGATCGGGAAGGTGATCTTGTCGAGCGTCAGCGCCATGTCGGTCGGGATGCCGTTGACCTGCTCGCCGGCCTTGAGCTCGAAGCTGCCGAGGCCGACCTGGATCGGGGCGCCGGCCGGGCGGCCGCGCTTGCCGTCCTGTGGCACGCTCATCTGCACGCCATTCATCTTGACCGTGCCGAGCTTCGGGATGAAGCGGCGGAAGTCGAGGGTCTTGAGGTCGACGGCGGCATAGCCGAGCGCTTTGACCTCACGCACCACGCTCTCGAACGAGAAGCCGGAATAGCCTAGCGACGCGATCGTCCCCTTGGCGCCGCTGCCCTCGAACTGCAGTCCCTCGATCACCACGCCGGACTTTTCCGGCGTGGCCTCGCCGAAGGCCATGCGCGAGATGCGCATATCGACCGGCTCGGCCTTGGCGCCTGGCTTTGGCGGTGTCTTCAGCGCCATCACGAGGTCGCGGAGTTCGCCGCTGCCATAGTCGACGGCGTCGACGATCTCGGCCATGGCGAGCAGCAGCTTGCGGCTACGCGCCTCGCTGATCGCCGGATCTTCCTTGCTGTTGAGATCGCGCGAGGCTTTCTCCGATTCCTCGCTCAGCACGGCGACGCGCGTCATCAGCTCGCCCATCGGCTCGGAGGCGACACGCGCCTTGAAGCCACGCAGCGAGGCCTTGCCGGCCGTCATCTTGCCCTGTTCGCCGAGGTCGAGCGAATAGCCGTCCTGCTCGAGCTTGCCGAGGACCGGCAGCAGCGGCGCCGTTTCGCCGGGCTTGGCCTTCTCGGCGAAGACGCGCGCGATCTGCATCAGGTCGAGCGTCTCGAAGCTGGTGCGCTTGATCTCGCCATTGATCGGGCCGGTGCTGCCGCCCTCGACCTTGATCGTGCCGTCGCTCGATTCGCCACGTCCGATCCGGCCTTCGCGAATGTCGGCAAACTTGATGTTGCGATAGGTCGTGACCTGCTTCTGCGGCCCGAAATTCTGCTCCATCACCAGCGTCGGCGCGTTGATCTCGCTGGCATCGAGCTTGCCGAGTCTGGCGATGGCGCTGTCGCCGCTGCCCTGGAAGATGGCGAGGAAGCCGTCGCGGTCGAGCGAGGTGCCCTTCACCTCGAGCTTGGGGATCGACAGCACGAATTTGCCGAGGTCGAGCTTGATGTTGTCGAGCTGGAGGTCGGCGGCGGAGGCGGGGCTGGCCAGGAGCACAAGCAGCAATGCTGTCGCAGACAGCGGCCGATAGCTGGCAAGGCGTCGGCCGGGCGAAATCGTCATGGTGGTCTCCTGAAGCATGCGTCGAGGCCCGCGGGCGCGTAGCTGGGGCCAAGCCCCGATTGGCGGCGCCAGAGACGGATTCGCAGCCGCAGCTGCCCATCCCTCTTCAGCCGGAAGTCGGCACCGACCCTGCCGCAAGGCGATGACGAAAGAAAGATGGCGTATCCGTCGGCCCTGCGAAATGCTTGACGAAACGGTACCGCTTCGTGCCATTGGCCGCAGAACCGCCACGAGGCCGCGGCAAGGCTTGCGTCAGGGTGGCTTGTCTGGCGCGAGGCGCGATGATGTCTGTTGTGGAACGTTTCCTGCGCCTGGCGTCTGTCCTCGCGTTGGCCCTGGGTGTCCTTACGGTCCTGTCGAAGCCGGCGGACGCGCAGAATGCGCCTGTCGCGGGGATCGAGCCGCTGACCATCGTCACGGCGTCGGGCCGTCACGCTTTCCAGGTCGAGGTCATGCGCACGCCGGACCAGCGCGCGCGCGGGCTGATGCATCGCCAGTTCATGCCGGCCGATCGCGGCATGCTCTTCGACTTCAAGCAGGTCGAGCCGGTCGCGATGTGGATGCAGAACACCTACATCTCGCTCGACATGCTCTTCATCCGCGCCGACGGCACGGTCGCGCGCATCGCCGAGCGGGCCGAGCCGCTCTCGACCCGGACCATCCCCTCCGGGGAGCCGGTGCTCTCGGTGCTCGAGCTCAATGCCGGCATCGCCGAGAAGCTCGGCATCAAGGCGGGCGACAAGGTCGAGCACCCGCTGTTCAAGCGCTAGGATCTCTGGCCGATCCTTCCCGGTCAGCCGAGCTGCCCAGCGATCTCGCGGCACGTTGCCAGCAGTTCCGCGAGCGCCTCGCGATGTTTCGGGCGAGCCTCGTGCCGGTTCAGATAGGGCACGACGATACTGGCGATCGCCTGTCCCCTTCGATCAAGGATCGGCGCGCTGATATCGGTCACGCCGACCACGTCGTGGCTGTCCGCGATCAGGAATCCGTCCGTCGCAATCGCTGCCAGGCGATTGTCCGGGGGAACGATGGTCTGGAAGGCGAGGATGACCTGGCCGGAGGTCGAGGCGGCCGCGGTACGGCGATAACCCAGCCTCAACGTGAAATTGATGTCGCCCGGTCCGGCTGCGCTGACGATGACCACGGTCTCGCCCTTGCTGAGCACGACCAGATGCGAGGATTGGCCGATCCGCTCGCTCAGCGCTTCCAGCGCGGGCGCCGCGACCTCGACCAGGTCGCGGGCACGCGGGACCCGCATGCCCAGCTCGAACAGGCGATTGCTCAGTGAAATCTCGTCGGTCGCCGGATCGCGGTCGAGATAGCCGCGCTCGATCAACACGAACAGCATGCGGAAGATCTCGTTCTTCGAGCGCCCGAGTCGTTCGGCGATTGTGCGCGCCGAAAGCGGCGTCTGCGCCAGTGCCAGCAACTCGATGATCTCCAACCCCTTTTCCAGAGCGGGCGCCGGATAGGGACGGGAGCGGGCATCGGCGGCGGTCTCAGCCGTCATCGGGCATCTCCAGTTTGATTTATTAGCGAAGCTTGACTGCATATACGAAACCGATAGCATTCCGCTAGGTCATTGCCGCGCTTGCCGGGGAAGCAGGCGCGGGGAGGGACCCGGTCGCAGAAGCGACCGGCAACAAGGGGCAAATCTGGGGGGAGCATCATGAGACGCGGGTTCAGATCGGCGCTGTTCGCCATCCTTGCTCTGTCGGCGGGGCTGATCGCCAGCTTGGAGGCCCATGCGGACAAGCTGAGCGACATCCTGTCCAAGGGCGTGGTGCGCATCACTGTATTCGCCGATGTGCCACCCTTCGGCATGATGAATGCCAATCGCGAGCTCGAAGGCTTCGATGTCGACATGGCCAAGCTGGTCGCCAAGGGGCTCGGCGTGAAGCTGGAGCTCGTGCCCGTGCCGGCGGCGAGCCGCATTCCGTTCCTGCTCACCGACAAGTCGGATATGAATATCGCAGCGATGTCGATCACCGCCGAACGGGCTCGCCAGGTGATGTTCAGCGCGCCCTATGCCGACACCTCGCTCGCCGTCTACAGCGCAAAATCGCTCGCGGCAAAGTCGCCCGCCGATCTCGGCCGCAACCGGATCGCCGTCGCCAAGGGCACGACCGAGGACCTCGTCCTCTCGGCTCTGGCGCCCTCTGCCGACATCATGCGGACCGAGGACAATGCGACGGCGGTGCAGTCTTATCTGTCGGGCCATGCGCAACTGCTCGCCGCCAACAGCGTCGTCGTCGTCGAACTGGCGAAGCAGAACCCCTCCAAGGAATTCGACTTCAAGTTCGCGCTCCGGCGCGCTCCGGCCCACATCACGATTCGGCGCGGCGAGCACGACCTGCTGCGCTGGCTCGATACGATGATCTTCCAGAGCACGCTGAACGGCGACCTCGACGAGCTCCACAGGAAGTGGCTGGGCGGCCCGATGCAGCCGCTGCCGGCGCTCTAAGGCAGGGTAGAGATGTCGAAGCACGATTTCGCGCTCGAGGAGTTCGCGACACGGCGCGCCAGCGTCCGGCGGGCGATGACAGAGCAGGGGCTCGATTGGCTCGTGCTCTTCCACCCAGTTTCGATCCGCTGGCTGACCGGCTCGGACGCCAAGAGCTATCAGGAATTCCAGTGCCTGCTGGTTCCGGCAGCGGATGCGCCGCTGACGATGATGGCGCGCGAGGGCGAGCGGGCCGAGATCCTGGATGACGCGCTGGTCGACCGGCTCGAAACCTTCGGCGGCGGCGAGAACGAGGATCCGATTCCGCGCTTCGCCCGTCTCGCCGACGAACTCGGTCTCCTGGCGGGGCGCGCCGGTATTGAGGTGCCGGCCTACTATCTCCACCCGCATCACTATACCGCCATACGCGACCTCCTCGGTTCGGCTTTCGTCGAGGCGACCAATCTCGTCCACGATCTCAGCCTGGTGAAATCGCCCGCCGAGATCGGCTGTATCCGGCAGGCGGCGGCGATCGCGGACGAGGCGCTGACCGTCTTCGGCGCCGCCCTGCGCGTCGGGCGCAGTGAGCTGGAGGTTGCGAGTGAGGTCTATGGCGCGCTCTTGGCACGCGGCAGCGGCCTCGCCGCGAGCCCGATCAATCTCGTTTCCGGCGAGCGCTCCTGCTACAGCCATGGCGCGCCGACCAGCCGCAAGCTGCAAGCTGGCGACTGTGGCAGCGTCGAATATGGCGCGACGGTCCGGCGCTACACCGCGACGCTCGGCCGCCAGTTCTGCCTCGGCCAACCGACAGCGAGGATGCGCGAGCTCTACGAGATCGTCCGCCGCGCCTGCGACGCCTGCATCGCCGAGATTCGCGACGGCGCACCAGCCACCGCGCCGCACGAGGCGGCCAGGCGCGTGATCGGCGAGGCCGGGCTCGAGCACGGACGCGTCCACACCTCCGGCTACGGGCTGGCACCGGGCTTCCCGCCAAGTTGGGGCGAGCCAATGCACATGATCGGTGGCAGCCGCTACACCTTGCGCGCCGGCATGGTCGTGAGCGTCGAGCCGCCCGTCTTCCTGCACGATGAAGGGCTGGGCGCCCGCATCATCGACAACGTCCTAGTCACCCAGGGCGGTTGCGAGCTGCTGTCGCGCCGATCACGTGACCTCATCGTCGTCTAGAGCATTTTCGAGCGAAGTGGGCACCGGTTCGCGTGAAGAAAATGCGATAAAACAAAAACCCGGAGGATGCCCGCGTTTCAGGCAAACGCGGGCATCCTCCGAGCACTGCGGCGCAGCAAGATGTTTCCATCCTGCGAGTTCGATGCTATGGCGTAGCGCGTCGCTTCGCCTCGTCGAGGTGCTGCGACGGTTCGGCAAGTGATTCCATAGGCTTGCAGGACGTTCGGGGTATAGCGCAGCCCGGTAGCGCATCTGCTTTGGGAGCAGAGGGTCCCAGGTTCGAATCCTGGTGCCCCGACCATTTTGGGCTTTGCCGGAAGGCGAGGGGAAGCATGACGGCACGCATCTACTCGCCGACACGCAATGCGATGCAGTCCGGCACGGCCAAGACCGGCCGCTGGCTGCTGGAGTACGAGCCGGAGCGGCCGCGCGAGATCGAGCCGCTGATGGGCTGGACCTCGTCAGGCGACATGAAGAGCCAGCTCAGGCTCTGGTTCGACACGGCCGAGGAGGCGGTTGCCTATGCCACGCGCAACGGCATCGCCTACCGCGTGGAGCAGCCGCACGCAGCAAAGCGCCGCACAATGACCTACTCGGACAATTTCAAGTTCAACCGCGTCGGCCAGTGGACGCATTGAAACTAAGCTGAACCGGCGGACCCCATGCCCCGCCGTTTCCGTCAGGGCCCGTAGCTCAGCTGGATAGAGCAGCAGCCTTCTAAGCTGCTGGTCACAGGTTCGAATCCTGTCGGGCTCGCCACTTTGCCTCACTCCTGCGCCTCGTCCCGGCGCAGTTCGAAGGCCAACATCGCTTCGGCTAGCGCCTCCAACTCGCGGTCCTTCTCGTTGCTGTCCGGCGCGGCATTGAGTTCAGTCAGGCGCTGCTGGGCCTGCTCGTAGTCCTCGTCGGTATGAACCGCGATCGGACTCTTCATGATCATGCTCCTTTCGGCTCGCGCTGACGTCTTCACGCGATCAGAGGGTCAACCCTCCATTTGAAATGGGGTTCCGCGGGCTCTGCCGCCATGGGCCCCGCAATCCTCAATCCTCGCGTCCCCAATTGCGCAGCTGGCGGATCGTCGGCAGCGTCGGGCGCCGGCGCCAGAGCACCAAAGCGAGATGGCCGGCGAAGCCGATGACGAAACCGGGAATGGCCGCACCGAGCGTCACGGTGACCAGCCCCATTGCGCAGCCGCCGGAATCGCCCGGACCGCATCTCGGATCGAGCAGCATCATCGCCATGACAATGGCGAAGCCGGCGAACATCGCCAGCAGCATGGCGAGGCAACCGATCCAGATCGCCCGCAGCACTATCCTCACCATGGCGTCTTCCGGTTCCGTCTGCATGGCAACGGCGGGCGCTGTGTCGCCGCAGATCATGGGCGCATCTTGCCGCGGTCGATGCGAAGTCGTAAACGCCCCCGCGGCCGGATTAGCCATGATCGCGCCTGAAAGGCCGGGCATGGCGCTGGACGCATCCGGGTTGTGAAGCGCCTGGTCTCCGATCGCTGCCCCGCAACCTCCAAGCTCCGGCCCCTGCCGCGGCCACAAGGAGTGTCGATGATTTCGCTCGGCTCAGGCCTTGACCGGCTCGCCAATTTCGCCTCCGCGAGTCATTGGCGTGCCTGCCTGCTTCTGGTGCTGCTCTCGCTCGCCGCCTTCCTGCCAGGCTTTGCCAGCCTGCAGCCCTTCGATCGCGACGAGCCGCGCTTTGCCCAGGCCAGCAAGCAGATGCTGGAGACGCGCGACTTCATCGACATCCGCTTCCAGGACGAGGCCAGGCACAAGAAGCCGGTCGGCATCTACTGGCTGCAGGCGGCAAGCGTCGCCGCCGGCGAGGCGCTCGGCGTGCCGCAAGCCCGCACCACCATGTGGCTCTACCGGCTGCCGTCGCTGATCGGTGCGATCGCGACCGTGCTCCTGACCTATTGGGCGCTCCTCGCTTTCGTCGGCGCGCGCCTGGCCCTGCTCGGCGGAGCCTTGATGGCGGCTGCCGTGCTGCTCGGCGTCGAGGCGCGCTTTGCCAAGACCGACGCCCTGCTCGCCGCCTGCGCGGTCGCGACCATGGGCGCGCTCGCCCGCGCCTGGCTCGACTGGACGCGCTCGCTCGCATTCGTGCCGAGCCGCCATAATTGGCTGGTGTTCTGGTCGGCGACAGCCCTCGGCCTGCTGCTCAAGGGGCCGATCGTGCCGATGGTCTGGGGCCTGGCGGTCCTCGTCCTCGCTATCCGTGAGCGCTCGCTGCGCTGGTTAGCCCCGCTCAGGCCCGGGCTTGGCCTGCTGCTCTGCCTCGTCGTGGTGCTGCCCTGGTTCGTCGCCATCGCGGTGAAGACCGGCGGCGACTTCTTCGCCGAAAGCGTCGGCAAGGACATGCTCGCCAAGGTCGGGGAGGGACAGGAGAAGCATTGGGGCCCGCCCGGCCTTTATCTCGTGCTGTTCTTCGGCACCTATTGGCCCTCGGCTGCGCTTGCGGCGATGGCCATCCCCTTCGCCTGGGTGAAGCGGCGCGAGCCGCAGATCCTGTTCCTGATCGCCTGGATCGTGCCGTCCTGGCTTGTCTTCGAGGCGGTGCCGACCAAGCTGCCGCACTATGTGCTACCGCTCTATCCGGCGATCACCGCGCTGCTGCTGCTCGCTCTGGTCAACGGCGGCATCAACCGCTTCCGCCGCGGCTCGACCCTGACGGCCCTTCTCATCGTGCTGGTGCCGGCAGCGCTTGTCGGCGTGCTGCTCTATGGCACCTGGACACTCGACCGGACCTTGCCTTGGCTCGCCCTGCCGGTCCTGGTGCTCGCGCTCTTCGTCGCCTTCCGCGGTTTCCTGGCCTTCCGCCAGGGTGCATTCGAGGGTGCGCTCTGGCGCGGCGTGATCGCGAGCCTGCTACTCAGCGTCGGTGTCTTCGGCCTCGCCTCGCCGAGTTTGCGGGGCCTCAAGCTGGCGCCGCGACTCGCTGAGGCGGTGCAGGCGGTGGCCTGCCCAAATCCGCAGGTCATCACTGTCGGCTATCGCGAGCCGAGCCTCGTCTTCCTGGTGGGCACCGATCTGCGCATGGGCGCCGACGGCACGATGGCGGCGATGTTCCTGCGCGAGCCGGGTTGCCGCGTCGCACTCGTCGAAAGCCGTTTTCTCGACGGCTTCCGCCAGGCGCTCGCCACGTCGGGGCAGGCGCCTCGGCTCCTGACCACGATCTCCGGCTTCAACCTGAACGGCGGCAAGCGCCTCGACATCAGCGTCTTCGTCCGCGAGTGATCGACGCTTGCTCCGCCGTGGCGGTTGACGCAGTTTGCGCGCCGCAATGCAGAAAGACTTGGAATCCGTGACCGAACCTGCGCCTTCACCCGGCCAGCCCCGCCTCAGCATCGTCGTGCCGGTGCGCAACGAACAGGGCAATATCGCGCCGCTCGTCCGCGATATCGAAGCCGCTTGTGCCGATATCGGCGTCTTCGAGCTGGTCTATGTCGATGACGGTTCGAGTGACGGCACTGCGGCCGCGCTCGCCGAGCTCACGGCGACACGGCCCTGGCTGCGGATCGTCCGCCATGCACAATCCTGCGGCCAGTCGGCGGCGGTGCGCAGCGGGGTGAGGGCGGCGAGTGCCCCGATCGTCGCGACGCTCGACGGCGACGGCCAGAACGATCCCTCCTTCATCCCGGCGATGCTGGCCCAACTCGAGACGGCAGGTGCTTCAGCCGGCATGGTCCAGGGACAGCGCGTCGGCCGCAAGGACACCGGATTCAAGCGCATGCAATCGCGCATTGCCAACAAGGTCCGTGGAGCGATCCTCAAGGACGGCACGCGCGACACAGGTTGCGGCCTGAAGTGCTTCCGGCGCGAGGCCTATCTGGCGCTACCCTATTTCGATGCGCTGCATCGCTTCATGCCGGCTCTCGTCGTGCGCGAAGGCCTCACGGTCCTGCACCACGATGTACGCGACAGGCAGCGCCTGACGGGTGTCTCGAATTACGGTTTCTTCGACCGGCTCTGGGTCGGTATCCTCGACCTCGCCGGCGTCTGGTGGTTGATCCGGCGCCGCAAGCGTGTGCCGCAGATCGCGACGGAGGCGCGTTGATGCTCATCGACCTGCAGAACATGATCGGGACCTATTTCCACGACGTCTTCGTCAACAATGTCGATTGGTGGGTCCTGCTCGGCGTCGTCGCGCAAGGCCTCTTCACCATGCGCTTCGTGGTGCAGTGGCTCGCCAGCGAAAAGGCGCAGCGCTCGGTCGTGCCGATGACCTTCTGGTGGTTCTCGATCGGCGGCGGCTTGCTGCTTTTGATCTACGCGCTCTATCGCCGTGATCCGGTCTTCATCATCGGCCAGGGCTTCGGGGTGTTCGTCTACCTGCGCAACCTGCAATTCGTGCTGCGCGCGAAGGCGCGCGGCGAGGACACGAATTCCGCGCCGGGCTGATAGCCTGGCCACAGATGCGCACTTCACTCAGCTCGCGGCTCGCAGCCGGGCGAAGCCGGCATCGAGATCCTCCTTGAGGTCTTCCAGATCCTCCAGGCCGATATGGAAGCGGATCGTCGGTCCCTTGAAGCCGGGCTTGGTCGCGGTGCGGTAGCGGGTGCAGTCGAAGGGCAGCACCAGGCTCTCATAGCCACCCCACGACGCGCCCATGCCGAACAGCGTGAGCCCGTCGAGCATGGCGGCCACCGCCTTCATCGAGACCGGCTCGAGCTCGATCGAGAACAGTGAGCAGGCGCCGGTGAAATCCCGCTTCCAGATCGCATGGCCCGGGTCATCAGGCAGGGCTGGGTGCAGGACCCTGGCGACCTCAGGCCGGGCGGCCAGCCAGTTCGCCATCTCCAGCCCCGCTGGCTGCTGCTCCTTGAGTCTGATGGCGAGCGTGCGGATGCCGCGCAAGGTCAGATAGGCGTCCTCGGCGGCGATGATTATGCCGAGCGCGTTCCAAGTCTGGTGGAGTTGATCGTAGAGCTCTGGCGTACGGGCCGACACCGTGCCGATCAGCACGTCTGAATGCCCGGCATAGTATTTAGTCCCGGCTTGGACCGAGACGTCGACACCGAATTTGTGAGCATCGAAAAAGAGCGGCGTCGCCCAGGTATTGTCCATCATCACCATGATGTCCCGGGCATGGGCCGCGGCGACGATCGCCGGGATGTCCTGGACCTCCAGGGTCTGCGATCCTGGCGACTCGGTCCAGACGGCTCTGGTGTTCGGCTTGAACAAGGCGGCGATGCCTTCGCCGATGAGCGGGTCGTAATAGGTCACCTCGACGCCGTAGCGCGGCAGCATCCGTTCGCAGAAATTGCGCATCGGATGGTAGACGCTGTCGGTCACGAGAAAGTGGTCGCCGGCGGTCAGGAAGGCGAGGGTGGGCAGGGTGCAGGCGAGCAGGCCGGACGAGCAGGCGAGCACGCCGGCACCGCCCTCCATGGTGTGGGCCGCGGCGAGCGAGGCATCGATCGTCGGGCTGCCGGAGGTGCCATAGCTGTAACGCGCCTTGCGGACCAGAAAGTCCTCGGTGTTGGGGTAGATAACGGTAGAGCCGCGCACGATCGGCGGGTTGACGAAGCCGTAGCTGTCGGTGGAGTCGCGGCCGGCGAGGACGAGACGGGTTTTTCGCGCAGGCGCGCGAATTCGGGCTTCGACAGCTTTTTCATGGGGCCGGAGTGGTGCGTGGGGAAGGGATGGGTTGTGGTCGCACTTGACCACCTCCGGAAAGTCGCATGTGATGCCTGCAGTGAAAAGAGGCAGGCGCACGGGGAGCCCTTGCTTGACGCTCATGAGCGGCTCTGGCAATCGACCCGAGCCGGGTTTCGCTTAAACTTTCGGCATCGAAACGAGGCATCAAGTCTCGACGATGCGGTGACCGGCAGGTTCCGGCCGGCAGACGCCGGCGGGGCAACATTGGGAGAGATCAGAATGAAGAAATTCATGGCAGCCGCTGTCGCCGGCCTCGGCTTCGCGCTGGCGGCGGCGAGCGCCCAGGCGCAGGCGCCGCAAACACTTGCTCAGGTCAAGAGCCGCGGCATCCTGAACTGCGGCTCCAACACCGGCCTCGCCGGCTTCGGCGTGCCGGATGGGCAGGGCAACTGGACCGGCCTCGATGTCGATTACTGCCGTGCCATCGCAGCGGCGATCTTCAACGACCCGACCAAGGTGAAGTTCATCCCGCTCTCGGCCAAGGACCGTTTCACGGCCCTGCAGTCGGGCGAAGTCGACGTGCTCGTGCGCAACTCGACCTGGACGATGTCGCGTGACACCGCACTCGGCCTGCTGTTCACCGGCGTGAACTACTATGATGGCCAGGGCTTCCTGGTCCGCAAGAAGCTCGGCGTGAATTCAGCGCTGCAGCTCAATGGCGCCTCGGTCTGCACCCAACAGGGCACCACCACCGAACTCAACCTCGCCGACTTCTTCCGCGCCAACAACCTGAAATACGAAGTTGTCGCTTTTGCCTCGGCCGACGAGACCGTCAAGGCCTATGATTCCGGCCGCTGCGACGCCTTCACCACCGACGCTTCCGGCCTCTATGCCGAGCGCCTGAAGCTGACCGCGCCGGACGATCACATGGTCCTGCCCGAAATCATCTCGAAGGAGCCGCTCGGCCCGTCGACCCGCAACAATGACGGGCAGTGGTTCGGCCTGATCAAGTGGGTGCACTACGCCATGCTCAACGCCGAGGAACTTGGCGTGACCAAGGCGAATGCCGACGAGATGCTGAAGTCGAGCAACCCTGAGATCAAGCGTCTGCTCGGGACCGAGGGCAAGTTCGGCGAGAGCGTTGGCCTGACCGCCGATTGGGCCTACCGGATCGTCAAGCACGTCGGCAATTATGGCGAGAGCTTCGAGAAGAATGTTGGCCAGGGCTCGCTGCTGAAGATCGCTCGCGGCCAGAACGCGCTGTGGACCAAGGGCGGTTTGCAGTACGCGCCGCCGGTTCGCTAAGGCATCATGCGGGGCGGGCGCTTCTGGCGTCCGCCCCGATTCTTTTCAAATTGCTGAAAAGTGGCTTGCCGGGCCACGCTTGGTCCGGGGTTTGCCAACGTATCGAGAATGGGATGAACCCGTTCCGCCGGACAGGGGAAGTATATGATCAGAGCGATCAGCGTGGCGCTGCTCGTCGTCGCCGCTGCCTTTGGCGTCGCTAGTGCCCAGGCGCAACAGACCCTCGCTCAGGTCAAGAGCCGCGGGGTCCTGAACTGCGGGTCCAATACCGGCCTGATCGGCTTTGGCGCGCCCGATGCGCAGGGTAACTGGAACGGCCTCGACGTCGAATATTGCCGCGCCATCGCTGCGACGATCTTCAATGACCCCGCCAAGGTGAAGTTCATTCCGCTGTCGGCCAATGACCGCTTCAAGGCGCTTCTGGCGGGCGACGTCGATGTGCTCGTGCGCAATTCGACCTGGACCATCACGAACGACACGCCGCCCGGCCTGCTCTTCACCAACGTCAACTACTATGACGGCCAGGGCCTGATGGTGCGCAGGAAGCTCGGGGTCATGTCGGCGATGCAGCTTGCCGGCGCGTCGATCTGCGTGCAGCGGGGCACGACGACCGAGCTCAACGTGGTCGACTACTTCAAGACCAACAATTTGAGGCATACGATCGTTGCCTTCGACACCGGCCCGGAAACGCTCAAGGCCTATGATGCCGGTCGCTGTGACGCTTTCACCACGGACGCCTCGTCCCTCTATTCCGAGCGCCTGAAGCTGACGGCGCCGGACGATCACATGGTCCTCGTGGAGATCATCTCGAAGGAGCCGCTCGGCCCTTTGACCCGCGACAACGACTCGCAATGGTTCAAGCTGATCCGGTGGGTTCATTTCGCCATGCTGAACGCCGAGGAGCTCGGCGTGACCAAGGCCAATGTCGACCAGATGCGGGGATCGGCCAATCCCGAGATCAGGCGCCTGCTCGGCGTCGACGGCCGGTTCGGCGAGGGGCTCGGCCTGACGGCCGATTGGGCCTACCGGATCGTCAAGCATGTCGGCAATTACGGCGAGAGCTTCGAGCGCACCGTTGGCAGCCGCTCTGTGCTGAGGATGTCGCGCGGTCAGAATGCGCTCTGGACCAAGGGTGGATTGCAATACGCGCCGCCGATCCGCTGAGCTTCTGTTAGTGTCTGCGCCTTGGGAATGGTGCGATCGTTTCGTCAGGGAGAGAAAAGAGGAGAAAGCGGCCGGCGGGGACTGGCCTGGAGCTTGCTAGCAAACTGAGAGCGGGGAGAACTCGTTCCACCAGACAGGGGACAGAACAATCATGATCCGAGTCATTGGCGCGGCGCTTATCGCCGTTTCCGCTGCCATGTGCGCGAGCGGAGCACTAGCCCAGTCGCCTACTCTGGCGCAGGTCAAGAATCGCGGCATTCTGCACTGCGGTTCCGGCACCGGTCTCGCCGGTTTCGGTATCCCTGATCAGCAGGGCAATTGGAGCGGCATGGACGTGGACGTCTGCCGCGCCGTCGCCTCGGCGATCTTCAACGATCCGAACAAGGTCAAGTTCATTCCGCTCTCGGCCAAGGACCGCTTCACCTCGCTGCAGTCGGGTGAGGTCGACCTCCTGTCGCGCACCACGACCTGGACGATCTCGCGCGACACCGCGCTCGGACTGAACTTCGCCGGCGTCAACTACTATGATGGCCAGGGCTTCATGGTGCGCAAGAAGCTCGGCGTCGATTCCGTGTTGAAGCTCGCCGGCGCCTCGATCTGCACCCAACAGGGCACAACGACGGAACTCAACCTCGCGGACTACTTCCGCAGCAACAAGATCAAGTACGAGGTCGTCGCCTTCGCCTCCAACCAGGAGACGGTCAAGGCCTATGAGGCAGGCCGCTGCGACGCCTTCACCACCGACGCTTCGGGCCTTTATGCTGAGCGTCTGACACTCTCGAATCCCGACGATCACATGGTGTTGCCGGAGATCATCTCGAAGGAACCACTCGGTCCCGTCGTGCGCCATGGCGACGATGTCTGGCTCGACATCGTCAAATGGTCGCTGTTTGCCATGGTCAATGCCGAGGAGCTGGGCATCACCAAGGCGAATGCCGACGAAATGCTCAAATCCGACAACCCGGAGATCAAGCGTTTCGTCGGGACCGAAGGCAAGTTCGGCGAGCCGATGGGGCTGACCAATGATTGGGCCTATCGGATCGTCAAGCACGTCGGCAATTACGGCGAGAGCTTCGAGCGCAATGTCGGCTCGGGCTCGCTGCTCAAGATTGCGCGTGGCCAGAACGCGCTCTGGAGCAAGGGCGGGCTGCAATACGCGCCGCCGATCCGATGAGAACTACCCATGCGCGGCGCTCGTCGCGCATGGGTCCTTAAAGCTGTCTTGTTCCGGCGAACCGGATAAGAATGCGGGCTGGCGGTGATGCGAATGGATCACCGCCGGACCCTCGGTCGCTAGCACTCAAAGGGGCGTCAGACGTGTCCACTCCTTCTGCCGACGTCAAGCCAGGCAAAGCCTCGCTGCTCTACGACCCGACGATCCGGGGCTATTTCTACCAGATCCTGCTACTTGCCGTGGTCGGCTTCGTGATCTGGTCTGCGGCGTCGAACGCGATTGAAAATCTGCGGGCACAGAAGATCGCCTCCGGTTTCGGCTTCTGGCACAACGCGGCCGGCTTCGACGTCAACCAGAAGCTGATCCCCTTCAGCGCATCGGGCAGCACCTATGGCCAGGCTTTCTGGGTCGGCCTGCTCAATACGCTGCTGGTTGCCTCTATCGGCATCGTGCTCGCGACTTTTCTCGGGTTCTTTGTCGGCGTCGCCAGGCTGTCGAGCAACTGGATCGTCTCCAAGATCGCGATGATCTATGTCGAGGTCATCCGCAACGTGCCGCTGCTGCTGCAGCTGTTCTTCTGGTACAATGCGGTGCTGAAGCCGCTGCCCAATCCGCGCCAGTCGATCGAGCTTCCGGCCGGTTTCCTGCTCAACAATCGCGGCCTCTATGTGCCCGATCCGCAGTTCGGCCCCGGCGGCAACCTGATCATCTGGGCGCTGCTGATCGGCCTCGTGGCCACCTTTGTTTTCCGCTCCTGGGCGCGCAAGCAGCAGGCGGCGACCGGCAAGCAGTATCCGATCGGCCTTGTTGCCTTCGGTCTGATCATCGTCCTGCCGCTGCTGGTCTATTTCGCCACCGGCCGGCCGATCACCTTCGTCTATCCGGAACTTGCCGGCTTCAACCTGCGCGGTGGCATCCAGATTTTCCCGGAATTCGTCGCGCTGTTGGTCGGCCTGACGACCTACACCGCCGGCTTCATCGCCGAGGTGGTCCGCGCCGGCATCCTCGCCGTCTCGAAGGGGCAGACCGAGGCGGCCAACGCGCTCGGCTTGCGTGCCGGGCCGACGCTTAAGCTTGTCGTCATCCCGCAAGCGATGCGCGTGATCATTCCGCCGCTGACCTCGAACTACCTCAACCTGACCAAGAACTCCTCGCTCGCGGTCGCGATCGGCTATCCCGATCTGGTCCAGGTCTTCACCGGCACGGTGCTGAACCAGACCGGCCAGGCAGTCGAAGTCGTCGCCATAACCATGGCGGTCTATCTGACCATCTCGCTGGTAACGTCGTTTTTCATGAACATCTACAACAAGCGCATGGCGCTGGTGGAACGGTGAGGGCGCCCCAATGACCGACGCAACCACCGAAATGGCTCCCTACGCCTTCGTCCGCAGGGAAACGCTGGAGCAGCAACCGGCACCGCTCTCCGTCGCCGGGCCGCTCGCCTGGATCAGAGCCCATCTGCTCTCCAGCCCGCTCAACATCGCGCTGACGCTGGTCTGCCTCTACCTTGTCGTCGATTCGGTGCCGGGGCTGATCCGCTTCTACTTCCTCGACGCGGTCTGGACCGGCACCAGCCGCGATGCCTGCCTCGCGGACAAGGTCGGCCGGCCGGTCGGCGCCTGCTGGGCCTATATTGCGGATCGCTTCCAGTACTTCATCTATGGCTCCTATCCGATCAACCAGCGCTGGCGGGTGAATATCGTCTTCGTCATGTTCGCGCTCGGCGTGGCTTGGCTGCTCTGGACGAACGCGCCGAAAAAGAAGCTCGGCATCTTCTTCTTCTTCGTGCTGTTACCGATCTCGGCCTATGTGTTGCTGCTCGGCGGCCCCGGTGCCGAGCGCTTTCTCGGCTTCTGCCTGACAGTCACGCTGGCGCTCGCGGCGCTCTATGTCGTGCTCTCCTTCGTGCCGCAGCTTGTCCGCTTCTACATCGGCGAGGCGGCGGTCGGTGTGGTTCAGGCGTTGCCGATCTGGAAGCGCTTCTTCGGACCGAAACAGCTCGTCCTGTTCGCCCTCGCGATCTTCGTCTTCCTGAGCCTGCTGGCGAATAGCCCCGGTCTGCCCAGGGTCGATACCGGCCTTTGGGGCGGCATGACGGTGACCTTCCTGATAGCGGCGGTCGGCATCGTCTTTTCGCTGCCGCTCGGGGTCGTCCTGGCGCTGGGGCGGCGCTCCAGGCTACCGATCATCCAGTTGCTCTCGGTGATCTTCATCGAGTTCGTCCGCGGCGTGCCGCTGATCACGGTGCTGTTCATGGCCAACACCATGCTGCCGCTCTTCGTGCCGCAGGAGTATTCGCCGGATCGGCTGCTGCGGCCGCTGGTCGGCGTCGCGCTCTTTGCCGCCGCCTATATGGCGGAGGTGGTGCGCGGCGGCCTCCAGGCCATGCCCAAGGGCCAGTACGAGGGCGCGATGTCGCTCGGCCTCGGCTACTGGAGCATGATGCGTCTGATCATCTTGCCGCAGGCGCTGCGCATCGTGATCCCGGGCATCGTCAACACCTTCATCGGGCTGTTCAAGGATACGACGCTGGTCACCATCGTCGGCATCTTCGACTTCCTGCGTACCATCGAGGCCACCCTGGTCGATCCGACCTGGGCGACGCCGACGACCCGCGCGACGGGCTATGCTTTCGCCGCGGTTTTCTATTTCCTGTGTTGCTGGGGCATGTCGCGCTACTCGATTGCGGTCGAGAAGCGGCTCGCCGCCGGCCAGAAGCGTTGAGGGGACCAATCATGGCTATGGCAGAAACCACCAGCGCGCGCCCGACGGCGCTGAAGCAGACCGCGCTCAACACCGCGACGGCCGTCAAGATGATCGCCGTCAACAAGTGGTACGGCGAGTTCCACGTGTTGCGCGATATCAATCTCAAGGTCGAGCGCGGCGAGAAGCTGGTCATTTGCGGCCCGTCCGGTTCCGGCAAATCGACGATGATCCGCTGCATCAACCGGCTGGAGGAGCATCAGAAGGGCCAGATCATCGTCGACGGCACCGAGTTGACCAATGACCTCAAGAAGATCGATGAGATTCGCCGCGATGTCGGCATGGTCTTCCAGCACTTCAACCTGTTCCCGCATCTGACGATCCTGGAGAACCTGACGCTGGCGCCGATCTGGGTTCGCAAGATGCCCAAGAAGGATGCCGAGGAGATAGCGATGCACTATCTCAAGCGCGTCAAGATCCCCGAGCAGGCGTTGAAGTACCCGGGTCAGCTCTCCGGCGGCCAGCAGCAGCGCGTTGCCATCGCCCGGTCCCTGTGCATGAGCCCGAAGATCATGCTGTTCGACGAGCCGACCTCGGCGCTCGACCCGGAAATGGTCAAGGAGGTGCTCGACACCATGGTCTCGCTCGCTGACGAGGGCATGACCATGCTCTGCGTCACCCACGAGATGGGCTTTGCCCGCCAGGTCGCCGACCGGGTGATCTTCATGGACGCCGGCCAGATCGTCGAGATGAACGAGCCGAACGAGTTCTTCAAGAATCCGCAGCACGAGCGCACCAAGCTCTTCCTCAGCCAGATCCTGCACTGATCTCTGGCAGCCCGCTGCTTGCTACTGCGACGGCGCCCTCACGGGCGCCGTTTGCATGTCGGCTGCCTCGATCGTGACGGCCCTGTCGGCTCCTCGATCGGCTTTTCGGAACTTTTCTCGGTGATTGCGGTTGTTTCCCTCGAAATCGGAGGAAACACCATGAAGCTCATTCTCACGACTGTCGTCGCCGGATTGCTGCTTGGCAGCGCCGGTGCCTATGCCCAGTCGATCAATCTCGGCCCGGGTGGAGTTAGCGTCGATACGCGCTCGCCGCGTGATCGCGCGATCGACCGGGATATCCGCCGCGAGGACCGGATGCGCGAGCGTGATCGCTGGGAGCGTCGCCGGGCCTATCGCGCCGAGCGCGATTGCCGGACCGTGACCCAGGTCCGCGAGACCCCGCGCGGAGAGGTGCGTCGCACGACGCGTGTCTGTGACTGAGTGTGAGTTGAGTTAGGTAAGGCGAGACCGCCGCACCCAGTCAGGTGCGGCGGTCTTGCGTTGTGGACTACTTGGCGTTACGCGCCTTCACAGCCGCATCGGGGAAGTCTGAGAACAGACCGTCGATGCCGAGCGCCAGATAGGCCTTGTACTCCGCGGCCGGATCGCCCTTGAAGTCCGAGGCGAGGCGCTTGGGCTCGCTGCGGAAGGTCCAGGTGTGGACGAAGAGCCCGACAGCGTGGGCGTTCTTCACCACGTCGGTCGGCGGCAGCAGCACGCGGTCGCGCTCGTCGATCGTCCCGTCGCCGTTGAGATCGCGCGGCTTGCCGTCGTCGCCGAGCACCTGCTTGGCCGGCATCAGATAGGGCTTCCAGGGACCGACGCCGTCGGCATAGGTCCTGATCTCCTTCAGACCCTCGGCGGTGACGAGGTCCTTGAAGGTGCGTTTGTCACCAGTGACGGCGAAGTCGTAGGGCTTGTCGAACGGCGCGGCGAGCACGATGCCGCCGTCCTTGTCGACATCGTCGGCGTCGACGAGCTGGATCAGGCGCAGCTGTGTCTTGCCGCGCAGATATTTGAGATTGGCCGTCTCGAAGCTCTGGATGAACACCGGCGAGGTCTTCTCGGTCCAGCCGGCCGCCTTGAGCTGATCGAGCAGCTTGTCCTCGATCGCAAGGCCCATCGCCGAGTGATAGGTCGAGTGCTTGATCTCCGGATAGATGCCGATCGTACGGCCGGTCCGGGTGCTCTCGGCTTTGGCGAGGTCGATCACCTGCTGCAGCGTCGGGATCTCGTACTTGCCGTTATGCGACTGGTCGCGGTCGGCGAAGGCCTGCTTGGCCCGCAGCGTCTTGATCTCGGCGAGGGTGAAGTCGGAGGCGAACCAGTCGGTGGTGTCGACGCCGTCGATCTTGCGCGTCAGCTTGCGCGCGGCGAATTCCGGCCGGGTCGCGACGTCGGTGGTGCCGGACATCATCGGCTCGTGGCGGACAACGAGATGGCCGTCCTTCGTCGAGACGAGGTCCGGTTCGATGAAATCAGCGCCTTGCTCGATCGCGAGCTTGTAGCCTTCGATCGTGTGCTCGGGCAGGTAGCCGCTGGCGCCACGATGGCCGACGATCAACGCCGGCTTGCCGTCCAGCGTCGGGGCCGGGCTCTGCGCCAGGGCCGGGGCGGCCAGCGCGAGGACAAAGGTCGCCAGCATCGTGGCCGGCTGCAACAGGGGCTTCATCTCGTCCGATCCTCGTGTCCTGTGGAAGGTCGCGAAACTGCTCGGTCGATATGACAGGCCGGTGAAAGCCCGTTTGCCTATTCGCAATGCCGGAATTTGTCGCCGCCGGCACCGCGAAGGTGCGTGTCAGATCTGTCGAGCGCTTACTCGCCTGATGGCTGCGAGCGCTCGGACAGGAAGCTCAGCGGCGGCCTTCCAGCGTGGTCTTGGCGTCGAGGCGCTTGGACGGCGGCGGCGTGGTGTCGACCGGCTGGGTGGCGCAGGCGGCCAGCGACAGGCAGAACAGTCCGGCGAGCGCGAGGCGGGCGAAGGTCGTCATTTCAGGATCCCCAGGCGATTGGCGTTGCGGAAGGAGTTGTATCGTCTTGCGCCCTGTGGGACGAGGGCGTCAAGGGTCCATTCGCGCTTCGGAATCGTTCCAGATCGCGTCTGGTCCAAACGCATGACCAAGAGCAATCACAGGAACCGCCGGACATGACTCCTGCCGCCCGCATCAGCGCCGCCATCGAGGTTCTGGCGGACCTGATCGAGCGCCGGCGCCCGGCGGCCGATGCGCTGAAGGATTGGGGTCTGTCGCGTCGCTTTGCCGGTTCGAAGGACCGCGCCGCGGTCGCCTCGCTGGTCTATGACGCGCTGCGCCGCCGGGCTTCTTCCACCCACGCACTCAGCGAGGAAACGCCCCGCGCGCTCGTCCTTGGCATGCTGGTCAGCCAGCGTGGCATGGCGGTAGAGGAGATTTCGGAGCTCTTCAACGGGCAAAATCACGCTCCGGCTCCGCTGACCGAGTTCGAGGTCGCGGGGCTCGTCGCCTTCGATCTCAATGCGGCGCCCGGCTGGGTGCGCGCCGATGTGCCGGACTGGCTCTGGCCCTCCTTCATGGCCGGCTTTGGCGACGATGCGGTCGCAGAAGGACAGGCACTGGCGGGCAGGGCTCCGGCCGATATCCGCACCAACCGGCTGAAGACAGATCGCGCTCGGCTGCGCGCAACGCTGAGCCATCTCCAGCCGGAGCCCGGGGCTTGGTCGCCCGACGCCTTGCGTTTCCTGTCCGGGCCCGATGGCCGTGGCCCCTCGCTGCAGAGCGAGCCGAGCTTCTTCAATGGCGAGTTCGAGATCCAGGACGAGGGCTCGCAGCTCGTGACCCTGCTCGCCGGCGCGCAACCCGCGATGACGGTCGTCGACCTTTGCGCCGGCGCAGGCGGCAAGACGCTGGCGCTGGCCGCGATCCTGAACGGCAAGGGACGCATCTTCGCTACGGACCTCGACAGCCGCCGGCTGGCACCGCTGCATGACCGGGTCGCTCGCTCGGGCGCAGGCAATGTCGAGGTGCGCGTGCCCAAGAGCCGCGGTCATGATGCGCTTGCCGACCTCGCGGGCTCTGTCGATCTGGTACTCGTTGATGCGCCCTGTACCGGCTCCGGCACCTGGCGGCGCAACCCCGATGCGAAATGGCGGGTGCGTCCCGGAGCTTTGGCCGAGCGTATCAAGGAGCAGGCGCAGGTGCTCGATCGCGCCGCCAGTCTGGTCAAGCCGGGCGGGCGCATCGCCTACATCACCTGCTCGATGCTGCCTGAGGAGAACGACGTCGCGGTCGACGCCTTCCTGGCGCGGCATGCTGGCTTCGCGCCGGTCGCGACACGCTCCCTGCTCGATACCGGCGAAGTCGATTTCGGCCTGCTCGCTCGCTTCGCCACGCGTTTTGGCCTGCAGCTCTCGCCGCGCCGGACAGGGACGGACGGGTTCTATCTGGCGGCGCTTGCTCGCCACGATCCGGCTTGAATTGGCTGCCGCTGGCGAACGGGCGGTATCAGTCTTGTCCGTAAGGGACGGATTTGTGCGTTCTTGCGCTCGGCCGCCTGCGCCGACATCTGCTGCCCGTACATCCCGGGGCAAAGGTGCCGACCATGAGCAAGACCGAAGAGACCTTCATTTCCATCGCCGTGTTGAAAGCGAAGCCCGGCCAGCGCGAGCAACTGCGCCAAAACCTGCTGGCGTTGATCGAGCCGACGCGAGCCGAGCCGGGCTGCCTCGACTATGTGCTGTTCGAGCTGCGCGACGAACCTGGCACTTTCTACATGCGCGAGGCGTTCACCAGCCCGGCCGCGCTCGAGGTTCACAAGGCGACGCCGCATTTCCAGGCATTCGCAGCGACGGCCGGCGATTTGCTGGCCGAGCCGCTGCGGCTGGTCGCGCTCGACCGCGTCTCCTCCTGAGCTGCCTGGCGATGCCGACCTGATCCGCTCTCAGCGCCGTTGCGTGCTCGCGCGCGATGGCGTAACCGGGCGCGATGAGCGCCCAGCCCCAAAACTCCGTGCCCCAAGATTCCGTGCCGCACGACTCCATCCTGATCATCGACTTCGGCAGTCAGGTGACGCAGCTGATCGCGCGCCGCGTGCGCGAGATCGGCGTCTATTGCGAGATCGCGCCGTTCCAGTCGGCCTCCGAGGCCTTCCAGCGCCTGAAGCCGAAAGGCGTGATCTTTTCGGGCGGTCCGGCCTCGGTGCCGGATGAAGGCTCGCCGCGGGCGCCGCAGGAGGTGTTCTCCTCCGGCCTGCCGGTGCTCGGCATCTGCTATGGCCAGCAGACCATGGCCCATCAGCTCGGCGGCAAGGTCGAGGGCGGCCACGCCGCTGAATTCGGTCGCGCCGATGTCGAGATCGTCACGCCGTCGGCCTTGTTCGAAGGAATCTGGGAGGAGGGCGCGCGCTATCCGGTCTGGATGAGCCATGGCGACCGCGTCACCCAGCTCCCGGCCGGTTTTTCGGTCAAGGCGACCTCCGAGAACGCGCCCTATGCGGTGGCGAGCGACGAGGGCCGGCGCTTCTATTCGACCATGTTCCACCCCGAGGTCGTGCACACCCCGGACGGGGCGAAGCTGCTGCGCAATTTCGTCGTGACGATCTGCGGCTGCACGCCGGACTGGTCGATGTCGGCCTACCGGGCCGAGACCATCGCCAAGATACGCGCCCAGGTCGGCAGCGGCCGGGTGATCTGCGGCCTCTCCGGCGGCGTCGATTCGGCGGTTGCGGCCGTGCTGATCCACGAGGCGATCGGCGACCAGCTGACCTGCGTCTTCGTCGACCATGGCCTGATGCGCATGAACGAGGCGGAGGAGGTCGTCCGCCTGTTCCGCGACCACTACAACATCCCGCTGGTCCATGTTGAGGCCGAAGAGCTTTTCCTCTCCGAGCTCGCCAAATGCGGCGCCGATCCGGAAGCCAAGCGCAAGACCATCGGCCGGCTCTTCATCGACGTCTTCGACGCCGAGGCCGCCAAACTGGGCGGCGCCGATTTCCTCGCCCAGGGCACGCTCTATCCCGACGTGATCGAGAGTGTATCCTTCTCTGGCGGGCCTTCGGTGACGATCAAGAGCCACCACAATGTCGGCGGCCTGCCCGAGCGCATGAAGATGAAGCTCGTCGAGCCGCTGCGCGAATTGTTCAAGGACGAGGTCAGGGTGCTCGGCCGCGAGCTCGGCCTGCCCGAGGCCTTCGTCGGTCGCCATCCCTTCCCGGGGCCGGGCCTCGCCATCCGCTGCCCCGGCGAGATCACCAGGGAGAAGCTCGATATCCTGCGCAAGGCCGACGCGATCTATCTCGAGGAAATCCGCAAGGCCGGCCTCTACGACGTGATCTGGCAGGCCTTCGCCGTGCTGCTGCCGGTGCGCACCGTCGGTGTGATGGGCGACTACCGCACCTACGACCATGTCTGCGCCCTGCGCGCCGTGACCTCGGTCGACGGCATGACGGCAGATTTCTACCCCTACGACATGGCTTTCCTCGGCCGCACCGCGACCCGCATCATCAACGAGGTCAAGGGCATCAACCGGGTCGTCTACGACGTCACCTCAAAGCCCCCCGGCACGATCGAGTGGGAGTAGGGCTTTAGCGTAGCTTGAGTGCTCAATCGGTGAAGACCACGGTCTTCTTGCCGTTTAGCACGACGCGATCTTCGAGATGCTGGCGCACGGCCCGCGCCAGCACGCGCCGCTCGATGTCGCGGCCCTTGCGGACGAGATCGTCCGGTGTGTCGCGATGGCTGATGCGCTCGACGTCCTGCTCGATGATCGGGCCCTCGTCGAGGTCGGGCGTGACGTAGTGCGCGGTCGCGCCGATCAGCTTCACGCCGCGCTCATGCGCCTGATGATAGGGCTTGGCGCCCTTGAAGCCGGGCAGGAACGAGTGGTGGATATTGATGCAGCGGCCGAGTAGCTTGGCCGAGAACCCGTCCGACAGAATCTGCATGTAGCGGGCGAGCACGACGAGGTCGGTCTTGGTCTCCTGCACCAGCCGCCAGAGCTCCGCCTCCTGCTCCATCTTGGTCTGGCGCGTCACCGGCAGATGATGGAACGGCAGATCGCCGAGATCGGTCGAATTCAGGCTGTCGCGGCCGTGATTGGAGACGATCGCCGAGATCTCCATCGGCAATTCGCCGATGCGCCAGCGATAGAGCAGATCGGCCAGGCAATGGTCGAATTTCGAGACCAGCAGCATGACCCGCTTGTTCGCTTGGCGCTCGCGCAGCGTGAACTCCATGCCGAAGCGTTTCGCCAGGTCGCCGACCGAGGCGGCGATGGCGGTGTGAGGCTGGCTCTCCTCCAGCCGGTTGAAGACGACGCGCATGAAGAAGCGGCCGGTTTCGATGTCGTCGAATTGCTGTGCGTCGAGGATGTTGCATCCGGCCTCGAACAGCAGGGTCGAGACGGCGGCGACGATGCCGGGACGGTCGGGGCAGGACAGTGTCAGAATCGCGGTGCGGTCGAGCATGGCTGATGCCGCTGTTGAGGCGGCCCTTCGCTGGGAGAGATGGGGTGATGTCGGGAGGCGGCGCGCAACGCGCTGCGCTCAACCTCGGCCGGTCGTCACGCTGCAGCCGAATTCGGCTGCGGAGGCGGAAAACCACGCCCAGAAGCTGCCGGCCATGCTGCGCGCCACCATGATCTCGAACGCCGCTCCATCAGGGCCGTCCCGCGTCCGCCAGAGCTGCGCGCCGATATGGGAGATGCTGGTCAAGGCGGCGCTGCCTGCCGGAAAGGCGGCCGGGTGCAGGTCGATCATGCAGCCCTTGGCGAGGGCGTCGCGGATCCTTGCGCCCGACAATCGCAGCACGGCACGGCCGTCGCTCTGATCGGCGACGGCGGCGAACCCGGAAAGCGCCTGCAGGTCATCGGCGAAGCGGCCGCGGTCCTCGCCGACCAGCAGCCATTGGCCGGGCCCGGACCAGATCAGTGCATGGGTGGCCGAGCATAGCGCGACCGGGCTCGAAGGCAGATCGAGACCGAAACGCGCCATGACGGCCTGCGCCAGCGCAGCCTCGCCGCCATCGGCGATGATGATGCTGGCGATGCCGAGGCCGTCCCGCGCCGCTGCGGTGACGCCGGCAAGCCCAGCCGTGCCAAACTGGCCGTTGGGCAGGATGCCGTTCCACGCTCCGCGCGGCGTCCAGCTCGTGGGGAACGCAAGCTCAGACATGGAGGCGAAGCTCTTCCGGATCGACGAAGACGGGCGAGCAGATTTCGATCTCGACGTCGCCGTTGCGCACCGGATCGACGGCGCGGATGCGCTCGCCGATGCGTTGCGGCCCGTTCCTGAGCAGGCCGAGCCCGATCCAGTGCTTCAGGCTCGGCGAATAGGCGACGGAGGTCATGTAGCCCTCGTCATTGTCCATCGTCGCCGGCTTGCCGACCCCGATGAAATGCGCGCCGGCGCGCAGGCGCTGGCCCGCATCGACCGCCCTGAAGCCGACGAAAGAAGGCCGCTCGGCCTCGACCAGCGCCTCGCGCCCGGCCATGACGCGACCGATGAAGTCCTTTTTCGTCGACATCATCTTGCCGAGGCCGAGATCGCGCGCCGTGGTCTGGCCGCTCAGTTCATTACCGGCGACATGGCCCTTCTCGACGCGCATCACGCCGAGCGCCTCGGTGCCATAGGGCGTGACGCCATGTGGCTCGCCGGCCAGCATCAGTGCCCGCATCATCGCCTCGCCATAGTCGGCGGGGACGGCGAGCTCATAGGCGAGCTCGCCCGAAAACGAGATCCGGAACAGCCGCGCCGGGATGCCGCCGCCGACCGTCACGATGCGGGCCGCGAGATAGGGGAAGGCCTCGTTCGAAATGTCGTGCTCTGCGTCGATCACGCCGCGCAGCACATCGCGCGCCTTCGGCCCCGCGATGGCGGCCTGCGCCCATTGCTCGGAGACCGAGACGATGGCGACATCCAGCGTTGGCCACAGCACCTGATGACAGAATTCGAGATGCTGCATCACCTTGGCCGCATTGGCCGTGGTCGTGGTCATCAGGAAATGCGTCTCGCCAAGCCGCGAGGTCGTGCCGTCATCCATGACGAAGCCGTCCTCGCGCAGCATCAGCCCATAACGCGCCTTGCCGACCGGCAACGCCTTCCAGCCATTGATGTAGACGCGCTCGAGGAATTCGGCGGCGTCCGCACCCTGGATGTCGATCTTGCCGAGCGTCGAGACGTCGCAGAGCCCGACGCCGTTGCGAACGCTGAGAACCTCGCGATTGACGGTGGTCAGCCAGTCGCTTTCGCCGGGCTTCGGGTAATACTGCGCCCGCATCCAGGCGCCGCTTTCGACGAAGACGGCGCCTTGCTCCTGCGACCAGCGATGTGTCGGCGCCAGCCTGGTCGGCCGGAAGTCGCGGCCGCGATGGTGGCCGCCGAGCGCGCCGATCGCGACCGGGGTATAGGGCGGGCGGAAGATCGTCGTGCCGGTCTCGGGGATCGTCTTCCCGGTCTGCTCGGCCATGATGGCGAGCCCGCTGAGATTGGAGGTCTTGCCCTGGTCGGTCGCCATGCCGAGCGTGGTGTAGCGCTTGAGATGCTCGACCGGGCGAAAGCCCTCGCGCGCAGCAAGCTCGACATCGGCATCGGTGACGTCGTTCTGGAAATCGACAAAGGCTTTTCCCCTGCCGCTCTCGACGCGCCAGACGGGGGCGAGGGCGACGCTCTCGGGGTCGGTCTTGGGCGGCTGCATCTCGGGCCCGGCCGTCAAGCCGCAATCGGCGGCAGCTTCGGCGCCCAATCTCGCTCCATCCGCCAGCGCCTGCGCCAGTGACAGACGCCCGGCCGCGCTGCCGGCGACGCTCAGGCCTGCCGGCATCATGCCCGGCACGAAGGCATGGATGCCGTCATTCCAGACCGGCCTCGTGTTCTGGTGCGAGGTCAGGTGCAGGGTGGGGTTCCAGCCATTCGAGACCGCGAGCAGATCGCAGGCGATGCTGTGCTCGCTTCCGGATGCGTCGCGGATCACGACCTGCTTCAAAGCCCGGCCGCCGGCAGCGCTGCTGACGACGCCGCCTGCGAAAACCCGCGCACCGATCTTGCTCGCCAAGGCGGTCAGGCCCGGATCGAGCTGCGGGCGTGGATCGACGATCGCTGCGACCCTTGCCCCGGCCGCGGCGAGATCGCGGGCCGTCGCCCAGCCATCGTCGCCGCTCGTGAAGACGACGGCCTCGCGGCCGGGCAGCACGCCGTAGCGGTTGAGATAGGTCCGCACCGCGCCGGCCAGCATCACGCCGGGTGTATCGTTGCCGGCAAAGACGATCGGCCGCTCGATCGCGCCTGCCGCCAGCACGGCGCGCCTGGCGATGATCCGCCAGGAGCGTTGGCGCGGCTGATGCGGCGGCGGAACGGGCAAATGGTCCGACACCCGCTCGACCGCGCCATAGACGCCATGGTCGTAGACGCCGAAGACGGTCGTGCGCGGCATGATCGTCACATCCGGCAGGCTTGCGAGTTCGGCCAGCGCGTCCGCGATCCATTCCGGCGCGGCGCGGGCGTCGATCTCGCGCTTCTCGCCGAGCAGCCTGCCGCCGAACCGGAAATCCTCGTCGCAGAGAATGACGCGCGCTCCGGCCCGCCCCGCAGCCAGCGCGGCCGCCAAGCCCGCCGGCCCGCCGCCGATCACCAGCACGTCGCAGAAGGCGAAGGCTTTCTCGTAATGGTCGGGGTCTTCCGTGGTCGCGGCGCGTCCGGAGTCCGGCGGCGCGGCGGATCAGCGGCTCGTAGACCTTTTCCCAGAAGCTCGCCGGCCACATGAAGGTCTTGTAGTAGAAGCCCGCGCTCAGCGCCGGTCCGAGCAGGGAGTTGACCGCGAGGATGTCGAAGGCGAGCGAAGGCCAGCGGTTCTGGCTCGCCGCCTCCAGCCCGTGGTAAAGCTCTGCAGTGGTCGCGCGTGTGTTCGGCTCTCTCCGCGCGCCGGCCCTGAGTTCGACCAGCGCGTTCGGCTCCTCCGGCCCGGCCGAGAGGATGCCGCGCGGCCGGTGATATTTGAACGAGCGGCCGACCAGCCTGACGCCATTGGCGAGCAGCGCCGAGGCCAGCGTGTCGCCGGAAAAGCCCTGATAGCTCCTGCCGTCGAAGCGGAGGGCCAGGGGCTGGCTGCGGTCGATGATACCGCCAGCGGCGAGGCGGAAGGGCTGCGGAGAGGCGCTCATTCCGCGGTCGCCTTGGCTTGAGCCCGGGACTTGGCCGGTTCGACAGCCTCGATCGCATGGCTGCGCGTATCGCGCGTCACCACCAGCCAGGCATGGCAGCCGGCGCCGTGGTACCAGAGTTCGCTATGCCGGCCGGCCGGATTGTCGCGCTGGTAGACATAGTCGAACATCGCGGCCTCGGTCGCGGTGAGGGTTTCGGGGCGCTTGGGCCCGGCGTCGCCGAGATAGGTGAATTCCTGGACGTCGCGGGCGCCGCAATAGGGGCAGGGGATGCGCATGGGAATGTCCTGAAGCCTGATCAATGCAGGTTGGGCTGGGCGCCGACGCCCTTTTCGTCGATCAGCCGGCCTGTCGCGAAACGGTCGAGCCGGAATGCGGTCGCAACCGGGTGCGGTTCGTCGCGCGCGATCAGATGGGCGAAGCAGAAGCCCGAGGCCGGCGTCGCCTTGAAGCCGCCATAGCACCAGCCGGCGTTGAGATAGAGGCCCTCGACCGGCGTGCGGTCGATGATCGGCGAGCCGTCCATCGACATGTCCATGATCCCGCCCCAGTGCCGCAGCACGCGCAGGCGGCCGAGCCCCGGCCAGAGCGCCATGGCGGATTCCATCACGTCCTCGATCACCGGCAGGTTGCCGCGCTGGGCGTAGGAATTGTAGCCATCGATGTCGCCGCCGAAGACGAGCCCGCCCTTGTCAGACTGGCTGATGTAGAAATGGCCCATGCCATAGGTCACGACGGTGTCGATCAGCGGCTTGACGCCCTCCGAGACGAAGGCCTGCAGCACATGACTCTCGATCGGTAGCCGCATCCCGGCCATGGCCGCGAGCCGCGAGGAGTTTCCGGCGACCGCGAGCCCGATTTTCTTCGCCCGGATCGGCCCGCGCGAGGTCTCGACGCCGGTGACCCGGCCGTTCTCGATATTGAGCCCCGTGACCTCGCAGTTCTGGACGATGTCGACGCCGCGCTGGTCGGCGGCCCGCGCATAGCCCCAGGCGACGGCGTCGTGGCGGACCGAGCCGCCGCGCTTCTGCAGCAGTCCGCCCTGGATCGGGAAGCGGCCGGTCTCAAAGTTGAGATAGGGCGTCATCGCCCGGACCTGCTCGCGGTCGAGCAGGTCCGCATCGACGCCTGCGAGCCGCATGGCGTTGCCGCGCCTGGCGAAGGCGTCGCGCTGCGCGTCCGAATGGAACAGGTTCAGCACGCCGCGCTGGCTGACCATGGCGTTGTAATTGATCTCCTGCTCCAGCCCCTCCCAGAGCTTCAGCGAGTGCTCGTAGAACGGCGTGTTGCCGGGCAGCAGGTAATTCGAGCGGATGATCGTCGTATTGCGCCCGACATTGCCGGAGCCGATATAGCCCTTCTCGATCACGGCGACATTGCTGACGCCATGCTGGCTGGCGAGATAATGCGCCGTCGCAAGCCCGTGCCCGCCACCACCAATGATCAGCACGTCGTATTCGGGCTTGGGCGCGGCGTCGCGCCAGGCCGGCGTCCAGCCGCGATGGCCGGCCAGCGTCTGCCGGGCGAGTGAGAAGATCGAATAGCGCATCGGCGGTCCGGGCGTTTGCCGGCCACGCATGATCGCGCCGGGCTTGCGGTTGCGAGAGTGACCGACATAGGTTCGCCGACATGACTGTCAGCGACGCCCGATTGACCTATGGCGACAGCCAGGCGCCGACCCATATCGGCTTCCTGCTGATCCCGGACTTCGCGCTGCTCGGCTATGCCTCGGCGATCGAGCCCCTGCGCGCCGCCAACCGGCTCTCGGGCCGTGACCTCTATCGCTGGAGCCATGTCTCCATCGACGGGCTGCCCGCACCGGCCTCGAACGGGGTCAGCATCAGGGCCGATCACGGCGTCGGCGACGATGTCCGCTTCGATTATCTGTTCGTCTGCGCCGGTGGCAATCCGGCCGCCTTCCAGCACCCGCAGAGCTTTGCCTGGCTGCGGCAGCTGGCGCGGCGCGGCGTCAGGCTCGGCGGCGTCTCCGGCGGCTCCTACATCCTGGCGCGAGCGAATGTGCTCGGCGGTTATCGCTTCACCATTCATTGGGAGCATGCCGCCGCCTTTCTCGAAGACTATCCCAATCTCGATCTGCGCCGCTCGCTCTACGCGATCGACCGTGACCGGCTGACCTCCAGTGGCGGCACCGCCCCGCTCGACATGATGCATGCCGTCATCGCCCGCGAGCATGGCAGCGAACTGGCGCTCAGCGTCAGCGAATGGTTCCTGCAGACCCATGTGCGCGAAGGCGAGGGGCCGCAGCGCATGCCGCTGCGCGAGCGGCTCGGCATCAGCCACGCGCCGCTGCTGCGCGTAGTCGGGCGGATGGAGCAGAGCCTGGAAAACCCGATCGCGCGCGCCGAACTCGCGCGCACGGCCGGCGTGTCGCTGCGGCAGCTTGAACGCCTGTTCCGGCTGCATCTCGGCCGCTCCCTCGGCGAGTATTATCTCGGCTTGCGGCTCGACCGGGCGCGCGACCTGCTGCGCCAGACCAGCCTGTCGGTGCTCGAGATCGCGCTCGCCAGCGGCTTCGGCAGCGCCAGCCACTTCTCGCGCGCCTACCGGAGCCGCTTCAGCCATCCGCCACGCGCCGAGCGCCTGCCGGCCAAAGCGGCGGTTTGGCGCTGAGTGTCAAGAAAACGTCGCTTGGCGACAAAACATTGCGAGGCGACATCGGACTCTACGAGCCAATAACAACGGGGATCCACCGCCATGAAACGCATTGTCGCCATTGCGCTTGCTTGCGCCGCCACACTCGCCGCCTTGCCGGCGCTCGCCCAGGATTCGCTCGCCAAGATCAAGGAAAAGGGCGTCCTCACCGTCGGCGTCAAGAACGACTACAAGCCCTGGGGTTTCCTGGAGCCGTCGGGCAAGATCGTCGGGCTCGAGATCGACCTTGCCCAGGCGGTCGCCGACAAGATCGGCGTCAAGCTGGAGATGCTGCCGGTCATCGCCGCCAACCGCATGGAATTCCTCAAGCAGGGCCGGATCGACATGGTGCTGGCGACGATGGGCGACACCGCCGAGCGCCGCAAGATAGTCGGCATGGTCGAGCCGAACTACTATGCCGGCGCGACCAATGTGTTGGCTCCCAAGAGCGCCGGCCTGAAGACATGGGCCGACCTCAAGGGCCGCAAGGTCTGCGCCGTGCAGGGCGCTTATTACAACCGCCGCGTCACGCAGATGTACGCGCCCGAACTGGTCGTCTTCCCCTCGGTGCCGGACGCTTTGAACGCGCTGCAGGGCAATAACTGCGTCGCCTTCCTGTTCGACGATACGCTGATCGTCTCGACGCTCTCGGGCGGCGACGCCAAATGGGCCGGCTACGAGATGCCGCTGGTCTCCGAGGATCCGCAGCTCTGGGCCATCGGCATCCGGCTCGAGGACATGGACGGCCCCTTCGGCAAGCTCGTCAAGGAGATGTCGACCGACTGGCACAAGAGCGGCAAGCTGCTCGAGCTCGAGACCAAATGGGGCATCAAGCAGAGCCCCTATCTGATCGAGACCAACAAGAAGCTGAAGGGCGGCGCGTAGCCTCGGGGCGTCATTCTCGGGCTTGCCTCGAGAATCTCATGACCAGAACGCTCTGGTTTCCGAGATGGTCGGGTCAAGCCCGACCATGACGCACCAAGCTCACCCGAGATGTCGGACATGATCGCCGCCTTCTTCGAGCGCCTGAACGAAACGCACGGGCTGAATTTCTCGGTCTTCTACGACGCCTTCGACCGCGCGCGTTTCATCACCGGGCTCTGGACCACGAGCTATATCTGCGTGATCGCGATCGCAGCTTCGCTGGCGCTCGGCCTGCTCGGCGTCTGGATCGCCGGCGGCCAGTCGCGTATCGGGCGTCTGATCGTGCGCGGTTACGTCCAGTTCTTCCGCAACACGCCGCCTTTGGTGCAGCTGTCGTTCTTCTACTTCGCCGTGGCCGCCCTGCTGCCGACGGTCAGCGACGGCTTCGGCGGCCGCTCGCCGCTGGTCTCGGGCACGGGTTGGGCGATCATCGCGTTTTCGCTGTTCGCCGGCGCCTTCAATGTCGAGATCTTCCGCGCCGGCATCGAGGCGGTGCCCTCGACCACGGTCGAGGCGGCGGAATCCCTCGGATATACGCGGCTGCAGCTCTACATCCATGTCGTGCTGCCGCTCGCCTTCCGGATCTGCCTGCCGGCGCTGAACAACAACCTGATCAATCTGGTAAAGACGACGACGCTGGCCTACGCCATCGGCGTGCCGGAACTGCACTATGCCGCCTCGCAAATCTGGTCGGAGAGCTTCAACGTCCGCGAGATGATGAACGTCCTGCTGGTGACCTATGTGCTGCTGGTGGCGATCCTGGTGTTCGTGATGGGCCGCTGGGAGCGCGCCATGCGCATCCCGGGGTATACGACATGAAGACGGCTGGGACCGATCTGGCGGTGTTGCTGCCCTACCGCGCGCCGACGCCGATCGCGCCGTCGGGCATGGCCGCTCCGGTTCTCCTCAGCGGTGCGGCCCTGACCGTCTTCGCCATCCTGTTCTGCGCCTCGCTGGCCTTGGCCCAGGTCACGGCGCGGCCTGCCGGCGAAAGCGCAACGACGGTGCTGCTGCGCTGGGCGCCTCTGATCTTCCAGGGTTTTCTGTTCAACATCCTGATCAGCTTCCTTGCCATGGCTCTTGGCACGCTGGTCGGCTTGCTCATTGGCGTTGCGCAGGTCTCGATCGTCGCGCCGATCCGCAAGACGGCCTGGGGCCTGACGCAGTTCTTCCGCAACGCGCCCTGGCTGGTGCTGCTGTTCTACGCGATGTTCCTGCTGCCCTTCGAGTTCAGGGTTTTCGGCCTGACCATCGCCTTTCCGGCCTGGGTCAAGGCGGTCATCGGGCTCGCCTTGCCAGTCGCGGCCAATGTCTCGGAGATCGTGCGCGGCGGCATCAAATCGATTCCGTCAGGCCAGTGGGAATCGGCCGAGGCGCTCGCCTTCACCCGCGGCCAGACGATGCGGATGATCATCCTGCCGCAGGCCTTCAAGCGGATGATCCCGCCCTGGATGAACCTCTACGCGATCCTGACCATGGCGACGACGCTGATCTCGATCGTCGGCATCCAGGACGGCCTGACCATCACCCGCGCGGCGCTGGTCGCCGAAAGCCGGCCCGAGCTGATGATCCCGTTGTATCTGCTGCTGCTGCTGATGTTCTTCGCCTATTGCTACCCGATCGCGCGCGCCACGCTGGCGCTCGAACGCCGCTTCAACGTGAAGGCCTGAGACGAGATGGCGAGCCGGCACCAACTGGGCGAGCCCGTCGTCGTGGTCGAGGGGGTCGAGAAATCCTTCGGCGCGCTGACCGTGCTGAAGGATGTCGGCCTCACCGTCAGGCGCGGCGAGACCGTCTGCATCATCGGTCCGTCGGGCTCCGGCAAATCGACGCTGCTGCGCTGCATCAACGCGCTGGTGCCGATCAGCAAGGGTTCGATCACGGTAGCGGGCCGACAGGTCAACGATCCCGATCTCGACAAGCTCGCCTTGCGCCGCGATGTCGGCATCGTCTTCCAGCAATACAACCTGTTCCCGCACAAGAGCGCCCTGCAGAACGTTATGATGGCGCCGATCCACGTCCTCAAGGAGGACAAGGCGGTGGTCGAGGAGCGGGCGCGAAAGCTGCTCGCCAAGGTCGGCCTCTCCGACAAGCTCGCGACCTATCCGGGCGAGCTCTCCGGCGGCCAGCAGCAGCGCGTCGCCATCGCCCGTTCGCTGGCGATGAACCCCAAGGTGATGCTGTTCGACGAGGTTACGGCGGCTCTCGACCCCGAGACCAAGAAGGAGGTCCTGGTGACGATCCAGGACCTTGCCGCTGAGGGCATGACCTGCATCCTCGTCACCCATGAGATGGGCTTCGCGCGCGAGGTTGCCGACACTGTCTATTTCACCGATGGCGGTCTGATCGTCGAGCACGGACCGCCGGCAGCGCTGTTCGGCAACCCGCGTGAAGCGCGCACCAAGGCCTTTCTCGACAAGGTGCTCTGAGACGCGGTCGCTCCCCGGCGTCATCCCAGGGCGACCTGCAGGGTCGAGCCCGGAAGCCATAGACACAGGATTTGGAAGGAGAAGGGACTCGCGCTCGAGCCTGGTTCGGCTCGACCTGCGGTTCTGGGTTCCGGGCTCGGCCGCTCCGGACCGACGGCGCAGAGGATTGCAGCCGATGTCGTATTCGGGCAAGCGCCTGTCGCAAATCGATCGCCTCCGATCCGGCCTGCACGAAACAATGCAGGCCTCTTTCCGGTAGCGAATGCTGGTTCGGCGACGTCCGGACGGCCAAGGGCCTCAGGCATGAAATCCCATTATCAGGCGGTCATCATCGGCGGCGGCGTGGTCGGCGCGAGCGTGCTGTACCATCTCACCAAGAAGGGCTGGCGCGACATCGCCCTGCTCGAACGCCTCGAACTCACGGCCGGCTCGACCTGGCATGCGGCGGGCGGCATGCACACGATCAACGGCGACCCAAACGTCGCCAAGCTGCAGCAATATTCAATCAATCTCTACAAGGAGATCGAGGAGATTTCGGGCCAGTCCGTCGGCCTGCACATGACCGAAGGCATGATGCTGGCTGCGACGAAGCCGCGCTGGGAATGGCTCAAGAGCATCCATTCCAAGGGCCGCTATATGGGCATGCAGACCGAGCTGATCTCGCTCGACGAGGCCGAGCGCCTGCTGCCGCTGATCGACAAGTCGCAATTCGTCGGCGCGATGTATGACCCGATCCAGGGCCATGTCGATCCCAACGGCACGACCTACGCCTTTGCGGGAGCGGCGCGCAAGGCCGGCGCTGAGGTCTATACCCAGACCCGCGTGCTCGACACCAGGCAGCGGTCGGATGGCAGCTGGGACGTGATCACCGACAAGGGCACGATCATCGCCGAGCATGTCGTCAACTGCGGCGGGCTCTGGGCCCGCGAGGTCGGCCGCATGGTCGGGCTCGAACTGCCGATCCTGGCGATGGAGCATCAGTACCTCATCACCGAGGACATGCCCGAGGTCGAGGAGATCAACAGGACCACCGGCAAGATGGTGCTGCACGCGGTCGATTTCGACGGCGAGATCTACATGCGCCAGGAGCGCAAGGGCATGCTGCTAGGCACCTATGAGCGCCATGGCGTGCCGTGGAGCCCCAAGGACACGCCGTGGGATTTCGGGCCGACCCTGCTGCCCGACGCGCTCGAGCGCATGGCCGACAATCTCGAGGTCGGCTTCCGGCATTTCCCGGCCTTCCAGCGCGCCGGCATCAAGAAGGTGATCAACGGCCCCTTCACCTTCGCACCCGACGGCAACCCGCTGGTCGGCCCGATCGCCGGCCTGAGCAATTACTGGGTGGCTTGCGGCGTGATGGCGGGCTTCAGCCAGGGCGGCGGCGTCGGTCTGGCGCTGTCGAACTGGATGGCCGATGGCGATCCGGGCTTCGACGTCTGGGCGATGGATGTGGCGCGCTATGGCGATTGGGCGACGCGCGCCTATACCCGCACCAAGGTCATCGAGAATTACGGCAGGCGCTTCCGCGTCCGCTTCCCCAATGAGGAACTGCCCGCGGGGCGGCCGCTGCGGACCACGCCGATGTATCACAAATGGCGTGAGCTCGGCGCCGTGATGGGTGATAATTGGGGGCTGGAAGCACCGCTTTGGTTCGCGCCGGAAGGCGTCGAGGACGAATTCTCCTTTCACCGCTCGACCGACTTCGCCCATGTCAAGGCGGAGTGCCGGGCGGTGCGCCACGGCGTCGGCATCTCCGAGACCTCGACCTTCGCCAAATACGAGATCAGCGGTCCGGGCGCCGAAGCCTGGCTTGCGCATCTGCTCGCCAACAAGATGCCCAGGACGGGACGTCTGAGCCTCTCGCCGATGCTGAACGAGCGCGGCAAGCTGATCGGCGATTTCACCGTCGCCAAGGCCGCCGACGAACGCTTCTACGTCTTCGGCTCGGGCGCGGCGGAGAAATACCATATGCGCTGGTTCGAGACGCACCTGCCGCAGGATGGCAGCGTCACGCTCAGGACGCTTGGCCTGACGCTCACCGGATTGTCGATTGCCGGTCCGAAAGCGCGCGAGGTGATGGCCAGGCTCACCGATGACGATGTTTCGGCAGCGGCCTTCAAGTTCATGGATTTCCGCCCCAAGATGGAGCTCGGTCCGGTCCAGGCCATGGTCGGGCGGGTCAGTTTCACCGGCGATCTCGGCTTCGAGATCTGGGTTCAGGCCGAGCATCAGGTCGCGCTGTTCGAGGCGCTCTGGGCGGCGGGCGAGGAGTTCGGAATCCGCCCTTTCGGCAGCCGGGCGCTGCTCTCGCTCGCCCGCGAAAAGGGTTTTGGCACCTGGGCGCGCGAGTTCCGGCCGATCTATGGGCCGTTCGAGGCCGGGCTCGGCCGCTTCGTCGACTTGACCAAGAACGACTTCATCGGCCGCGCGGCCGCGGCCATCGAGAAGGCTGACGGACCCGAGCGCCAGCGCGTCAGCTTCGTCGTCGAGGCCGGCGACGCCGACGCGATCGGCGACGAGGCGGTCTGGAAAGACGGCGCGGTCGTCGGCTGGATCACCTCGGGCGGCTACGCCCACCATGCCGACCGCTCCTACGCCACCGGCTACGTGCCGAGCGCCGCGCTCGCCAACGGCGCTGCGCATGCGAAGTGGGAGATCGAGATTCTCGGCGAGCGCCGGCCGGCCGCGCTGCAGATGGAGCCGCTGTTCGATCCGGCAGGGGCGCGAATGCGGGGGTGAGGCGCGCTACAGCGCGATCGTTACGTTCGAGCATGGCCGGGACGAGCAGGCCAGGATGTAGCGTTCCGCCTCCTCCTCCAGCGAAATCCCGCCATTATGCTGCATCGCGACCTCGCCTTCGACGAGGCTCACCCGGCAGGTTCCGCACATTCCCGAGGCGCAGCCGCAGGGAATGACGATGGCTTGGCGCGTCGCGGCCTCCAGCAGCGTCTCGTCAGCGCGAGCCGTGAAACGCTTGTCGCCGAAGCGGATGGCGAAGCCCGCTGCCGGCGCATCCGCCGCAACGGCGATCGGGGCAGGGGCCGCGATCGCGCCGAAATGCTCGACGTGGAAGAGCTCGCGCCGGCCGCCCTCGGCGGCATGGATCAGCCGTGCCTCGTCCATGAAGCCGGCCGGTCCGCAGCAGAACACCTCGCGCCGGCCGAGATCGGGCAGGGCGACGGATACGAGCCGCCGGCTCAGGCGCCCGGTGAAGCCGAACCAGCCCGGCTCCGGCCGGCTTGCCACCATGGCGACGCGCAGATTCGGCATGCGGCGCTGGAGGCCGGCCAGTTCGCCGGGAAACAGCATGTCTGCCGGCGTGCGCGCGCCGTGCAGCCAGGCGATGTCCGACTCTAGCGCGGTATCGGCAAGGTGCCGCAGCATCGCCATCAGCGGGCTCGCGCCCGAGCCGGCCGAGACCAGCGCCAACCTTTCGGTTTGCCGGCTCGCGATGGTGAAGCGCCCGCGCGGGCTGCCGCCTTCGATGCTGTCTCCGACCTTCAGCGTCTCATGCAGCCAGCGCGTCGCGCGACCCGGCGCATGCGCCTTGATGGTCATCGCGATGGTATCGCCGCGCCCCGGCGCGGAGGCGAGCGAGAACGTCCTGAACAGCGTCTCGCCGTCGAGCGTCAGCCTCAGCGTCATCGACTGGCCGGCCTCATAGGCTGGCACGCCGCCTTCCGGCCGGAAGACGAAGGTCTTGACGTCGTGCGTCTCCGGGCGAACCTCGACCAGCGTCAGCCTCAGGAAGCCGGCATCCTCGCCGGCGCTCATTCCGCCGCGACCCTCAGCGGCGCGGGCGCGCCGGCGAAGGCCTCCATCTGGCGGGCATACCAGTTGGTGAAATGCGTCAGCATGAACTCCGACGGCGCATAGGGGCCGGGCCGGTAGGCCATCGAGCGGATGCCGCGCTGGTTGACCGAGGCGAGATCCGAATCCTGCTCGTTGGTGGCGATCCAGACCTCGGTCAGGCGATTGACGTCGTAATCGACGCCTTCGACCGCGTCCTCATGCACCAGCCAGGTCGTGCGCAGCGAGGTGCGCCCGGCCGAGAGCGGCAGCACCCGGAAATGAATGATGTTGTCGGCGAGGAAATGGTTCCAGTTGTTGGGCGCGCGGAACATCCGGACCGAGCCGAGGTCGGGGTCGGTGAAATCGCCGAGCAGCTTGGTGCAGGCCGGCCCACCATCCATGGTGAAGGACAGGGCGCCCTCATGGAAGGGCAGGCGAATGCAGCGGAACTCGTCGCCGCCATCGGCCGGGGCATGGGGCAGGCCGAGCGCGTCCCATTTTGCAGTCTTGCGGGCGATCAATTCCTGGAACTGCGCCGGCCCGAGCGGATCGTCGGGCAGCGCGAACTCGACCAGCGACGCCAGCAATTCGGGATGGTTGGCGGCGCAGTGATAGCATTCGCGGTTGTTCTCGATGATCAGCTTCCAGTTGGCCTCCTCGATCAGCGTCATCTCGAAGGCGACCTTGGTCCGGTCGGGCTGATGCGGCGCGATGAAGGGCGTGATCGCCTGCCTGAAGCGGGAGAGGTCCGGCGGCGTCTCGGCCAGGCAGAGATAGATCATGCCGCAGATCACCTCGACATGGGCGGGCTTCAGGCCGTAGTCGCTGCGATCGAAATCGGCTGGCATCTGACGCGCGTTGAGCAGCGAGCCGTCGAGCTCATAGACCCATTGGTGATAGGGACAGACCAGCCGCGTGGCGCGGCCCTTCTCCTTGCCGCAGATGCGCGAGCCGCGATGCCGGCACGAGTTGTGGAAGGCGCGGACCTGCCCGTCCCGGTCGCGCAGGATCACGACCGGGTTGGAGCCGACCTCCAGCGTCAGGTAGTCGCCGGGCTTCTTGATCTCGCAGGCGTTGCAGGCGAACAGCCATTCCGTCTCGAACACCGCCCTGACGTCGGCCTCGTGCATCGCCTCGTCGAGATAGAAGCCCTGCGGCAGGCTGAAGCCTTCGCGGCGCTGAGCGAGCAGGCGGGCGATGTGGTCGCGGTCGATCATGGGCTGGGCTCGCATTGTCTAGCACCGCGATCATCGGCCGGATCGACCCCTGATGGCCGAAAATTTGCGACCTTGCGGGCAAGCTTTGCGACAGGGATCGTCGTTTTCATTGCAGGAATGTCGGAAATCCGATCTTCTGTACCGGCGTCTGCGACGATGTTGTTCCAGCCCCCGCGCATCATCCCGGACGCAGAAAAGCCAATCCGGGAGCCATCGTAGAGCGCAGCGCCCTCCGATGAGGCCCGGCTCAAGCCCGGAATGACGCTGGGGCTGTTCACACGGTCGCATCGACACGAGAGAGCAGAATGGCCAGAGACCAACCCGCCGGCACCCGCATCGTCACCTTCCTGCTGGTCGATGGGCTCTCGATGATGAGCCTCGCCTCGGCGATCGAGCCGCTGCGCTCGCTAAACCGGTTGCTCGACCGCGAGGCCTGGCGCTGGCGGCTCGCCAGCCTCGACGGCGGCGTGATCGCGGCCTCGAACGGCATTCCACTGCCGACCGAGACGGCCGAAAGCGCGCTCGGCGGCTCGGACTACCTTTTCGTCTGCGGCGGCCTGCGCATCCAGTCGCTGGACGAGCGGCGCTATCTCGCCATTCTGCGCAAGGCTGCGCGCGCCGGCGTCGCGGTCGGCTCGCTCTCGACCGGCACCTGGTTGCTGGCCCGCGCCGGCCTGCTCGACGGCTATCGCTGCACCATTCACTGGGAGAACCGCCCGGCCTTCCAGGAGGAGTTTCCCGAGCTTGTCTGCACCGACAAGATCTACGAGATCGACCGCGACCGGCTGACTTGCTCGGGCGGCACCGCGGCGATGGATCTGATGCTGCATCTGATCGTCGAGCGGCATGGCGCCGACTTCGCCCGCCGCGTCGCCAACCAGTTCCACCATGACCGCATCCGCGACGAGCGTGACAACCAGAGCGGCGGCCGACTGGAGCGGCTCGCCAATCTGCCGCCGCCGGTGCGCGCCGCGATCCGGCTGATGCAGCGCCACACCGAGGATACCATCTCGATCGCCCAGATCGCCGAGAGCATCCAGATGAGCGCGCGCCAGATAGAGCGCCTGTTCCTGCGCCATTTCGAGGTCAGCCCGGCGCGCTACTATCTCAGCCTGCGCATCGACCGAGCCCGCGAATTGCTACTTTATTCCGACCGGCCGATCCTCGAGGTCGCGGTTGCCACCGGCTTCACCTCGACTTCGCACTTCTCGCACTGGTTCAAGCGGCTGCACGGGGCGCGGCCGAGCCAGCTGAGGGGGAGGGTACTGGGGGAGGGGGAGGCGTCTTCGAGCCTTGGGCCGCCCGCACCCTCGCCGTCATCCCGGGCAGGCGAAGCGCAGACCCGCGATCCTTCATAGCCCGCAGCGCCTTACGATGGATTCCGGCTTTGCACTGCTGGGTAGCTTGTCCGGGATGACGGCGCGGTGATTTGACGAGCGCCGAGGCTGATCGAACGGACTGGATGTCGCGTCGCATCCGCGACATTCCATGTCGGTTCCCCGGCCCAAGGCTGGAACCGTTCTGATCGACACTTGAGCCCAGACAAGACGGATAACCGTCGAAAGGGGACACAGTGGAGACGCTCGCCTTCATCATGGCGAATCTTCCGGTGATCGGGCAGCGCATGCTCGAGCACGTCTCCCTCGTCGGCGTCTCGGTCGGCGTCGCGATCCTGACCGGCGTGCCGATCGGCATCATGATCACCCAGAGCCGCGTCGCCGCCGACCGCGTGCTCTATGTCGCCTCGGTGATCATCACCATCCCCTCGATCGCGCTGTTTGGCATCCTGATCCCGATCCTGTCGCTGATCGGCCAGGGCATCGGCTACCTCCCGGCCGTGATCGCGCTGATCCTCTACGCGCAACTGCCGATCATCCGGAACACCTACACTGCGATCATGAATGTCGATCCGGCGCTGCGCGAGGCGGCGCGCGGCATGGGCATGACGACGCTGGAGCGCCTTCGACGGGTCGAACTGCCGCTCGCCTTGCCGGTGATCATCAACGGCGTCCGCAGCGCCGTCGTGCTCAACATCGCGATCGGCGCGATCGCCACCTACATCGGTGCCGGCGGGCTCGGCACCTTCATCTCGCGCGGCATCTCGCAGACCGACATTCGCCAGCTGCTGACCGGGGCGCTCTCCGTCAGCCTGCTCGCGATCATCGCCGACTACACGCTGCTGGCGGCGCAACGTCTGATGACGTCCCCGGGATTGAGGCTCAGATGATCCGTCTCGATCAGGTCTCAAAACATTTCGGCGCCATGGTCGCGGTCGATCGCGTCGACATGGAGGTGCCGGAAGGCGCCGTCTGCGTCCTGCTCGGCCCCTCGGGCTGCGGCAAGACCACAACGATGAAGATGATCAACCGGCTGATCCCGCTGACCTCGGGCAAAATCTTCGTCGATGGCAAGGACACCACCGCGGTCGACGAAGTCACGCTGCGCCGCTCGATCGGCTATGTCATCCAGCAGATCGGCCTGTTCCCGAACATGACGGTCGAGGACAATATCTGCGTGGTGCCGGACCTGCTCGGCTGGCCGGCGACCAAATCGCGCAAGCGGGCGGCCGAACTGCTCGACATGGTCAACCTCGACCCGTCGGTCTTCCTCAAGCGCTATCCCAAAGAGCTCTCCGGCGGCCAGCAGCAGCGCGTCGGCGTGGTGCGCGCGCTCGCGGCCGACCCGCCGGTGCTGCTGATGGACGAGCCCTTCGGCGCGATCGACCCGATCAACCGCGAGGTCATCCAGGACGAGTTCATGAAGCTCCAGGCGGAGCTCAAGAAGACCATCGTCTTCGTCAGCCACGACATTGACGAGGCGGTCAAGATGGCCACGCGCATCGCGATCTTCCGTGACGGCAAGCTGATCCAGTACGACACGCCGGACAACATCCTGGCCCATCCGATCGACGCCTTCGTCTCGGAGTTCGTCGGCTCGGACCGGACGCTGAAGCGGCTGCGCCTGATCAAGGTCACGGATGCGATGATGAGCGACCCGCCGCGGGTGCGCGCCGAGGACACGCTCGATACCGCGGCGAAGCTGATGGACGAGCACGGCCATTGCTCGATCGTCATGGTCGGCCCGCGCGGCCGGGCGCGCGGCGTCATCCGGATCGAGGTGGCGCGCGATCTGAAGGGCCCGGTTGGCGAGCATCAGGAGCCCTTGCCCGGCATCGTCAACATCAAGGACGATCTGCGCTCTGCGGTCTCGCAGATGTTCACCCATGGTGTGACCTGGCTTGCCTGCGTCGACGATGACGGCTTCTACAAGGGCTACATCACCCAGAAGAGCATCACCCAGGTGCTCGGCGCCACCTACAGGGACCGCTGACATGGCGGTGACGGGCCTCCAGAGCGCGTTTCGCCTGCTGTTGATCGCAGGCGTCTTCGCGTTCGGGGCCTATCTGCAGTCCACCGGCCTGCTGCCGGCGATCCTCCAGCATCGCGGCGACGTGCTCTATCTGATCCGCCAGCATCTGGCGTTGGCGGCGATGTCGGGTGCGATCGCGATCGTGGTCGGAATTCCGCTCGGCATCGTGCTGACCCGGCCGCGCTTCGAGATGTTCGCCGATGCGGTGACCCAGGTCGTCAATCTCGGCACCACGATCCCGACACTGGCGCTGCTGGCGATCTCGATGTCTGTGCTGGGCATCGGCGCGCCGCCGGTGATCTTCGCGCTCTTCGTGCTGACGCTGCTGCCGATCGTGCTCAACACCATCGCCGGCCTGCGCTCGGTGCCGCAGCCGCTGATCGAGGTGGCCCGCGGCATGGGCATGACGCCGCACCAGATCCTGTTCCGGGTCGAACTGCCCAACGCCGTCTTCGTCATCCTCGCCGGCGTCCGCACCGCGCTGGCGATCAATATCGGCACCGTGCCGCTCGCCTTCCTGATCGGCGGCGGCGGCCTCGGCGAACTCATCTTCACCGGCATCGACCTGATGGAGCCGAGCATGCTGCTGGCGGGCGCGATCCCGACCGCGCTGCTCGCCGTGCTCGTCGATTTCCTGATCGGCCAGATCCAGTTCTGGCTGGTCCCGAAAGGCGTCAACCCGCTGCGGTGAGCGGCGGGACTCTCAACTCAGCAACAAGGGGAACAACCATGCTGAAACGCACCTTTCTCGCTCTCGCCGGCGCCGCTCTGGCTCTCTCGGCCGCGCCGCTTGCGGCCCAGGCCCAGAACGTCGTGGTCGGCGGCAAGAACTTCACCGAGCAGCAGATCATGGCCGAGATGACGACCCAGCTGCTCAAGGCCAAGGGCTTCACCGTCGACAAGCGCGCCGGTCTCGGCACCGCGCCTTTGCGCCAGGCGCAGGAGGCCGGCCAGGTCGACGTCTATTGGGAATACACCGGCACCTCGCTGATCACCTTCAACAAGGTCAGCGACAAGCTCGATTCCGCCGCGACCTATGCCAAGGTCAAGGAACTCGATGCCGCCAAGGGGCTGGTCTGGCTCAACCCGTCCAAGGCCAACAACACCTATGCTCTGGCGATGCGCAAGGCCGACGCCGACGCCAAGGGCATCAAGTCGCTCTCCGATCTCGCCGGCAAGGTCAAGGGCGGCCAGGCCCTGAAATTCGGCTGCAACGCCGAGTTCTATGCGCGTCCGGACGGGCTCGCGCCGCTGCAGAAGACCTATGATTTCGAGTTCGGTCGCGAAAGCACCGTGCGCATGGACACCGGCCTGGTCTATCAGGCGCTGCGCGATGCCCAAGTCGATGTCGGGCTCGTCTTCGCCACCGACGGGCGCGTGCCTGCCTTCAACTTCGTCATCCTGACCGACGACAAGGGCTATTTCCCGACCTATGCGATGACGCCGGTCATCCGCAAGGAAGTGCTCGACAAGAACCCCAAGCTCGGCGAGGCGCTGAACGCGCTCTCGGCCAAGCTCGACGACGCCACCATGGCCAAGCTCAACGCCACGGTCGATGTCGACAAGAAGACCGTCGAGGAGGTCGCGACCAGCTTCCTCAAGGCGCAGGCGCTGATCTGAGGCATGGCAGCGGAAGCCTCGCGCTTCCGCCGCCCGATCTGGAGTGCCGATGTCCAGCCTCAAGGTCGCCGCGGCGCAGATCGCCTGCCGCCCCGGCGATATAAGCGCCAACCTCGCGATCCATCGCGCCATGATCGAGCGGGCGCGCGTCGCCGGCGTGGACCTGCTCGTCTTCCCCGAACTCTCGCTGACGGATTACCTGTCGCGCCCCGACCTCGTCACGCTGGGCATGAGCGCAGATGCGCCGGAACTGGCGCAGCTGGCCGCGATGGCCGGACCGATGACGGTCTCGGTAGGCTTCATCGAGCGCGCTGCCGATGGCCGTCATTTCAACGCGCAGGCCCTGCTCGCGAACGGCGCGATCAAGATACATCGCAAGCTCAACCTGCCGGGCTATGGCCGCCTGCGCGAGGACGCGGTCTATGCCAGGGGCGAGGCGCTGGCACTCGCCCAGCTGGCCAACCGCTGGGCTGCCGCGACGCTGATCTGCGCTGACAGCTGGAACCCGGCGCTGCCTTGGCTCGCGGCGCTGTCCGGCGCGAATCTGCTGATCCTGCCCGTCGCCTCGTCGAAAGACGCGGTTGGCGGGAGCTTCGATAACGCCCGCGGCTGGGAGATCAATCTCGCCCACACCGCTATGACCTATGGCCTGCCGACGATCTTCGCCAATCATTGCGGCAGGCGCGGCGGCTTCGACTTCTGGGGCGGCTCGCGCATTCTCGATGCGACCGGGCTGGAAGTCGCCCGCGCCGGCGACGAGCCTGAGCTGATCGTCGCCACGCTCGACCCCGCCGATGGGCTGGCGGCGCGCGCGCGCCTGCCGACGAGCCGCGACAGCGATCCCGATCTCGTCCGCCGCCTCCTCGGCGCTCATCTCGACGCTCCGCCGGAGTCCTGAATCATGTCGTCGCTCGGCTTCATCCACGATCTGCGGGTTGCCGATCTGCCGGCGGACGTCGCCTGTCAGGCTCAGCGCTGTTTGCTCGACCTCGTCGGCGTCGCGGCGGCAGGGCGGGAGACGGAGTTGTCGCGCATCGTCCATGATTTCGCGGTGCGCCAGATGGGCGCAAGCGAGGGCGGCTCGCGGCTGATTTTCGATGGCCGGCGCGCCAGCGCGGCAGGCGCTGCCTTCGCCGGCGCCTCGACGATCGATTCCTTCGACGCCCATCGCCTTGCTGCAGGACCTGAAGGAGTGGCTTGGCCTCTCCGTCATTCTGATCAGCCACGACATCTCGACGATCGCCGCATCGGCCGAGGATACGATCGTGATGCTACGCGGCGCGGTCGTCGAAGCCGGCCTGACCATCGAGATCCTGAACCGCCCACAGCACGCCTATTCCAGGCTCCTGATCGGCTCGGTGCCGCAGCTCAGGACCGGCTGGCTCGAGGAGGCGGTCGCGAAAGAGCCAGCATCGCGCTGCAACCCGACGCTGCCGCGGCGGCCTACACCAAGCGACCAATGCGGTCTGAGGCTGATCCCCAGACGATGTAAAGCAGCTTCAGGGAGTGAGAGGGCTGTAGCACAGAATAGCGCACGCATAGGTCGGGCTGTTTCTGGCCCGTTTCTGACGCTAGTAGCGTACCGCTTCATGGCCGTCTGCGTTTCGATGAAGCCAATGACCCGAGCTCGCCACCATGTCTAATCGATGCAGGGCATCGGGATCGGGACATTCCGGAAAGGCGGAGGAACACTCCGGAAGGCTCACACCGCACCTGATCCTGGCATCGGGCTAGCGTAATGTCAGCTGGATTGTAGCCTGCTCTGTAACGGGAGGCCGGCGAGCGACGGATTGCAGCCGCCGGGAAAATCGAGGCAAGAAGGAGCGTACTGAATCGTTCGAGCTTGTCAGATTGCCGAGCTGGCGGTCTCGCGGGCAACTGGATGTTCTGATGGTTACACGCGTAGAGCTCGTGTCACGGCTGGAGCGGGCGTTCCTCGACCATGGCTACGAGCACCTGACCATGACCGGCCTCGCCAAGGCCGTCGATGTCACGCGGCGGACGCTCTACAATTACTTCAGCAGCAAGGAACAAGCCTTTCGCTTCCTGATCGAGAACGTCAACGCGCAAGCGGTCGAGATCGGGATGGCGGCCGGGCGAGAAGCTCTAGCAGACGGGCAAGACGCCGCGGCGATTCTGGCGACCATTCTCGACACGCGATACGGCAATACACGCCGGCGCCTGGCGACATCGCCCCACGCAATCGAGATCAACGATCAGGCTTTCCGGCGCTGCCGCGACATCATGATCGCGTCGGCGGTCGGGTTTCAGTCGGAGCTCGCGCGCTTTATCGACGAGCTGGAGGGGAGAAGTCTCTTGCGCGTCAAGCCCGATGTCGGCCCCGAGGCCCTGGCGCAATTGCTTGCCGATGGTGCGCGCGGCACCAATCAGAGCCTGCCTCCGATCGATCCGGCCAAGCTTCACCAGCGCTATCACGGCATGGTCCGGGCGCTGCTTCACGGAGCAACGCGGCCCGCGAGCTGACGTGGCGGGCCGATTGGCCGGGACGTTGCGACGAAGACATGGCCGCGGCGCGAAACGCGTCTCGCTTCGCCCTGTTGTGAACAGCGGTTCAAAAGGGCCGGCACCGAGGCCTCCGGCGCCGGCTGCACGGCTGTACTGCGCCTTGCCGAGCGAACAATAATGGCCCGGCGTGCGAGCGCGGCGGGCGGGGGATCGGATGCAGACGCTGGAAGCGGAGATCGAGCGGCTGCTTGCCCAGCCGCTGTTCGATCGCGCCGCGCATCGCCTGGCCCAGGGGTTCTTGGCAGTGCAGACTGCGGCGCCCCGGCTGGCCTCGCAGTTCTCGACCCAGCAGCGCTGGCTGATGTCGCATGCAGCACTGTCCCGCTATTTTCGTGGGCTCGACCTCGGCCGGCCGGGATTGTCGCAGCGTGAGTTCGTCGAGGAGGTTCTCGCTCATGGCCTGGCGAGCCGAAACACCGCTGCCTCCTTCTTCACCGAGGCGCTGCAATATGGGCTCGTCCAGCCGACCAGGGTGCATGCCGGTTTGGCGGAGCCTGCGCCTGCGACCCTGTGGGCGCTGACGCAATGGTACGCCATTCATCTGACCGCGCTCGATTCACTCGATGATGGCGCCAGGACCTCGCGGTTGCAGGCCGCGGACGGTGCTCTCCTGAAGGGGATCGAGCCTGCCACCGCTGATGCTCTGCTGTCGTCCACGATGATCCGCGTGCCGCCGCCAGGCTATGCGGTGTTCGCCTCGGTCGACGAGGGTGGTAGCCTGATGGATCGGCTCATGGTGGGGGTCGACATCGCCGCGGCACGCGGCGAGGAGAGGGCGCTGACTGACGTAAGCTCCATCTCGGCGCTCGCCCGTCCGTTCAATCTCTCCCGGACACATGCCGGCCGCACGCTTGCCGCAGCGGCGGCAACGGGCAGTCTCGGCTGGAGCGGCGTGAGCGGGCGCTCTCCGATCTGGCTGTCGCGAGGCTTCCGCGATGAGTACGCACGGTTTCAGGCGGCGAAACTCGCCATCATCGGCGCAGCCTTCGCGCAAGCCGTAGCGATCTCGCCGCCAGAATTTCCGGACGAGAGCACCGCAATGGGAGCTGTTCGCGAAATCTCGGATAGCCCGGCATGCTGACCAGGGCTGAGGACGCAAACGCGCCGGCGCGGGCGATCGGCGAGCGCCTCGACGCCTTGCCGTTCTGCCGTCTGCGGTTTGCGCTCTTCGGCGTTCTGACCCTCGCTCTCTTCGCCGACATCGCCGAAGTCGCGCTCGGCAATGCCCTGGGAGCGGTGTTCCAGGCGGCGCCCCGCACGATGACGCAGGCCGAGCTGTCGCTATTCCTCGCGGCGATCTTCGCCGGTGGCGCTGTCGGAGCCCCCGTCTTCGGCATGCTCGGTGACCGCTTCGGCCGCCGGCTCACATTGCAGGTGGCGCTGGTCGTGATCGCAGTCGGCTCATTTGGCGCCGCGGCGAGCCATCATCCCACGATTCTGATCAGCTTCCGCTTCCTGTCGGGCCTCGGCATCGGGGCCTGCCCGCCGCTGATCGCCGCCTATATGGCCGATGTCATGCCGCCGCGCTGGCGCGGGACGTTGTCATGCCTGTGTGCCGGCCTCGCCTTTCTCGGCGCACCAGCCATCATCTTCCTGATGCGCGCGGCGTCGCCGACGCTATTGACGATCGAGGGCTGGCGCTGGGCTCTCGGCTCGGGTGCGTTCGTCGCCATCGTCGCCGCGGGCCTGCTCGCGCTATTGCCGGAATCGCCGCGCTGGCTTGCCGCCGCCGGCCGCTTCGCCGAGGCCGACGCTGCGCTGCGGCGCTTCGGTGCGCGAAGCAAAGTGCCGTTGGCCATTCCGGAAGGGGCTGGCGAGGTATTCCAAACGGCGCTCGATCGCCCGCAGATCGATCTGGGGCGCAGGTTGCTGCTGCTATGCGCCCTCTATGCGCTTGCCCCCTGGGCGACGATCGGCTTTCCGCTGATGAGCGGGGCCGTGATGGTGGCCAAGCAGTTCAGCATCGGCGATTCCGTCATAGCAGCCGGCCTGATCATGTTCGGACCGGCGCTCGGCAACCTGCTCGTCGCTCCGGTGATCGACCGGATCGGCCGCAAGGCCAGCCTGATCGGCGCCGCGAGTGCGATGGCCGCGCTGGGCCTGGCCTTTGCAGCCGCAACCACCTTCCTGCCACTTGTCGCCCTCGGCATCGCCTTCGCGCTGGCCAGCGCCATCTACGCCAGCGTCCTTGCCGTCTACGCCGCCGAGATCATTCCAACCGAGCTGCGGGCCTCGCGGACATCCATGGCGTGGGGAGTAGGCCGCTTCATCTCCATCTTCGTGCCGTTGCTCTGCTTCGCGCTGATCCACCAGGTCGGAGCCTGGAGCATGTTCGTGCTGATTGCGGCAGCCCTGGGTCTGAGCGCGGTGCTGGTTGCGGTCGCCGGACCACGAGGCCGATCGCAGCAGGCGGTCGCCTGAGGCCGATCGGCAGGCCGATCCGAAGCCAAGGTGAACGGCTGTTCGCATCCGGCCCGCTGCGCATTGATCAAAAGGGCCGATCGGGCAATATCGGATATGACCATTTTTGAAACTCGTATTGCGCAGTTTCGAGCAATTTGAGAAATCTGCGGCGTTCCGAGCACAGCGATCCTCTCGTTGAGCGACATGGCACGGCCGACAGGACATTGCGGATGAACTGGTCGGACGACCTGTCGGTGAGAGGAGCTATCGCGGGGGCGAGGCGCTGGCGGCATGATTGGGGTGGGGCGTGACAGCAGTGCACATATTGTTTGGTCCAGCGGTGCTGGGCGTGGCTCTCGCCGTGGGCGCGGGTTTCGCCGTCGCGCAGTCGACGGCCCCGAAATCCGGCAGCCAGCCCGCGCCATCGTCCGCGCCCACCGTTCAGCCGGTGTCGACGGAGCCCAGCAGCACCACGGCGAGCTTTGGTGACTGGACGCTGCGCTGCCAGCGCGTCTCGGACAATCCCAAGTCGGCCCGCATCTGCGAAGTCGCGCAAGTCCTGCAGAGCCAGGGGCAGCAGGCCCCAATCGCGCAGGTCGCCGTTGGCCGGGCAGCCGCCGGGGAGCCGCTCCGGGTTACGGCCGTGATGCCGATCAGCATCTCCTTCCCCAGCGTCGTGCAGATCGCCATCGGCGAGAAGGACGCAAAGCCGCTCGAGCTCGGCTGGCGGCGCTGCATTCCGAGCGGATGCTTCGCCGATGCGGGGCTTGGCGATGAGACGATCAAGCAGTGGCGCAAGGCGAGCGAGCCGGGCCGGATCGTCTTCAAGGATGCCGCAGGACGCGACATGGCTCTGCCATTGTCGACCCGCGGTCTCGACCAGGCTGTCGAAGCTCTCGCCAAGGAACGGCTCTGACCATGGCCCGGCGCAGCGACGCTCGTTCACAAACCGCCCCCGGACCGAGGGGGCGGTGTTGCGCTACGTTGCGGCTCCGAGCGAGCGCCGCTCCGTTCTCGCCGCTCTGCGGCAGCGTTGCCTCGTCGGGCAGGCGATGGCGCTCGCCCTCTGGAATGCGCCCGCCTTCGCACAGAACGTCATCACGCCGGACGGACGGACGCAGACCAATGTCGCGGTCAGCGGCAGCACGACCACAATCACGACGAAGACGATCTCCGGCGGCGCCGGCTATAACTCGTTCTCGCGCTTCGAGCAGGGCGCCGGCTCGACCGTCAACATGCACTTGCCGCAGAATACCGGCGTGCTGGTCAACATCGTTCGCGATGGGCCGGTGGTCATCAACGGGATCCTGAATTCCTACCGGAACGGCCAGATCGGTGGCCATGTCTACTTCTCGGATTCGGCCGGCTTCACCGTCGGGCCGAGCGGCGTCATCAACACTGGCCGGCTGACGGTCAATACGCCGACACGTGAGTTCCTCGACCAGGTGATCGGCCCGGACGGCACCGTCAACGAGACGATGGCCGCCAGGCTCAAGGCGAACGATGTCCCGATCTCGCCCGACGGCAAGATCACCATCGACGGCGCCATCAATGCGCGTCGCGGCGTATCGCTGAACGGCCACTCCGTCAGCGTCGCCGGGCAGATCAAGACGAACGCTGCTCCGGTCGACATTGCCGAGCGCCGCGAGCGGCACCGCACCGCCTTTTCGCAGAGCGTCAACACGGCCGGGCTCCGCCATGGCGCGGGCATGGTCGCGCGCAGGGGCGGTGGTATCGAGATCGTCGCCGCCGGCACTGTCGTTGTCTCCGGTCAGCTCAGTGCCAACGCCACGGCACGGCGTGCCGCCGGCACTGTCACTGTCCGCTCGGGCAGGGGCACCACGATCGCGCAAACGGCGAAGATCACCGCCATGGGCGCTGCGCCGGCCCCCCTCCCGGCCGGTACGGCTCCGTCCACCCCTGTGAACACCGGCGACGGCGGCAAGGTCTCGATCACCTCCGACGCCGCGATCGCGATCGCCCGCGGCGCCACGATCGACGTCAGCGCGGCTCACGGCTCGGCCGGCAAGGCCGGTTCGGCGATCGTCTTCGCCGGCACCAATCTCGATGTCGCGTCCGGTGCCGTGTTCCGCGGCGTGGCGGGCACGAGCGGCGATGGCGGCTTCCTCGAGCTCAGCGCCAAGCAGACCGTCACGCTCGGTGCCGTCGACGTCGACCTCTCGGCCCGCAACGGCAAGGCCGGCCTGCTCTATATCGACCCGACCGACATCGTGATCGGCACCGGCGGCAGCGCCAACATGATCACCAACGGCACGAATGTGCTGCTGGAGGCGACGAACAGCATCACCATTCTCGGCGACGGGATCATCGATACCCGCAACTTCAACCGCTCCGCCAATGGCGGGGCGCTTTCGGCTGCGAACCCCTCCCTCGGCAATTCCGGCAGCATCACGCTGGAGGCACGGCAGATCAACGTCGCCGGTCAATTGCTGGCCGGCGTCAGCCCCGGCAGCCTCTACACGGCCGGCGACGTCACGTTGAGTGCGAGCGCCTCCGACAGGCGCAATTCCGGCAAGGCGACGGCCGAGGCGACGATCGACGTCAGCGGCACGATCACCGGCCGTGACGTCAAGCTCCTGGCCGACGCGACTGGCGTCTCCTCCTTCATCAATCCCGGCCCCGGCATCGCGCTGTTCGCCGGGCTGACCAACCTGTCCATCCTGACCGGCCTCAATGGCGGTTATGTCGCCAGCGACATCACCGCCCGCGTTTCGGTCAAGAACGGCGCTTCGATCACCGCGACGCGCGACATCGTCATCAGCGCGACCGGGACGCAGGAAGCGACATTGCCGGCCGTCTCGGTCACGGCGGTGTCGCCGCTGGCGGCCGCAGTGACTTATGCCGATCTCAAGGCGCGGGTGACCGCCGAGGTCGAGTCGGGGGCGTCGCTGACGATCGGCCGCAACCTGACCGTCGAGGCGAAGAACGAGGCGACTTTGGGAGCGACGGCGCTCGCGGCGTCAGCCGGACAGACCCTGGCTGCCTTCGCCGTCGCGGTCGGCACCACGGACATCGAGACCAAGGCGATCGTCAGCTCCGGGGCGACTGTCACGGTATCGTCCTCGGCGAGCAATGTCCGGGTCTCGGCGATCAACGAGAACGCGTTCTCGACCTCGGCCACGGCGATGTCGATCAGCGGCGGCATGGTCGGCCTGTCCGTCGCCTATTCCGACACCAAGGCGAGTGCCGAGGCGAGGCTCGGAGCCTCGCTCGGTTCGAGCAGCGGCCGCATCGGCAACGTCACGGTCGAGGCGATCTCGGACAACAGCAAGAACGCGACCTCCTCGGCGGTAACGCTCGGGCAGAACCTGATCATCGAGTCGCTCCAGGTCGCCAATGCGATGGAGGTGCTCTTTGCCCCGCTGACCTCCCGGCTCGGCTCGCGCGAGATCGGCAAGTTCGGCAGCACGCTTACTTTGGCGAAGAGCGATCTCTCCGCGATCGCCTCGATCGCGGCCGATGCCGGTGGCGCGGCTCCGACGATCTACGCGACCAAGGCTGCCGTGGTCAGTGATGTCCGCGATTTCGCCCTGCGCGCCGCGGCCGATGCCGGCCTCAGCTCGAACTCCAAGAACCCGACGGCCGTCAATCCTGAAGCGACGGTCGCCATGTCGGCTGCCATCGTCTACGGCGACTTCCGCCATACCTCGCGGGCCTCGATCGGTGCAGGCGTCACCGTCGACGCCAATCGCATCGGCGTTTCCGCGACGACCGCTGTGCCCATCGCCAACACCTGGACCGATTGGGGCGGCTTCGGCGAGACGCTCTCGCATCTGAACGGCACCTTCGGCGTCGCCGGCAACATCCTGACCAGCTATGCCAGCGCCACGGCGGAATCGAGCCAGCTCGGCCTCGCCGGCGCCGTCAACTACTACAAGATCGCCAACCAGACCGAGGCCTATGTCGGTCCCGGCGCGACCTTGCGCCAGAACAGCGGCCTCGGCTCCTGGGACATCGCGCTCGGCACCGGCGCGCTCCAGAGCTTCGACAAGGCCGTCACGGTCGCCGCCAGCACGAAAACGGAAACGATCGACGTTGCCGGCAACTACGGCATCTTCTCCGGGACGGGCACCTCCGGCGGCGCCGGCTCGGCAGTGGGCGGTGCCTTTGCCGATCTGCAGCGCGAGAGCCGAACCGTCGCGGCGGTCGGCGCCGGGGTCACGATCACCGCGCTCGAACTCGCGGTCACGGCGAAGACCGAAGACAAGATTTTCGTGCTCGCGCCGACCTCGGGTAAGGCTGCCGGTGCCTTCGCCGCCAACGGCATGGTCGTGCTGGTCGGCCTCGACAATCATACGCTCGCTTCGATCAGCAATCGGGCGACGATCGACGTCACCTCGATCGATGTCACGGCCCGCCAGTTCGTCTCGCTCTTCGCGCTGACCGGTGCCGTCACCTATGGCGGCGCCAACGCGATCGGCGTCTCGGTCGCGGCGCTCGATACGGCAGGCGTGACGCGGGCCTATATCGGCGACAACTCCGCCGATCTCTCCGGCAACCGCCTAGGCAGCGGCTACGCGCAAGGGCTCGTCACCACCCGCTCGCTCGATGTCGAGGCGGTGACGGACGGGCGCATCACCGTCGCCTCGATCGCCGCGGCGATCTCCGATCCCAACGCCTCGAAGCTCAGCTTCTTCAAGGGCATCGCGGCCCAGGGCAAGACCGATGCGGCGGTGCTGCGCTCCGGCGCCGGCAGCAGCATCAGCCTGACCGCGGCCGGCAGTGCCGCCGTCGCCACCACGACGCTGGGCACCTCCGCCTGGATCGATGGCGCGGTCGTCGTCGCCAAGGCCGGCGGCGCGGTTATCACCGATGTCGCGGCGACGAACGCCACGGTCGCGGAGGTTGCCTCCGGCTCGGCGGCCCTCAACCTGACGGGTGCCTCGAGCCCGCTCAGCGGCGCCCTCTCGGGCGCGGTCGCGATCGGCCTCTTCGACAACAGCACCGATGCCCGCATCGCCAGCACGACCATTACCGGGGCGGGCGACACCATCGTGCAGGCGCTGGCCGGCGGGCGCCAGACCGTGGTCGGCGTCAGCATCGCCGCCGCCCGCGCCAACAGCGGCGCGGCTGCGGTTTCGGCTGCAATCGGCATCATCACCGACAGCGTCAGCGCCCAGATCCGCAATTCGGCGATCAACGGCATTTCCGGGGCGTCGTCCGGCAACGACGTGCTGGTCAACGCCTATCGCGCCACGGATATCGGCATTGGCGGCGGCGCCGCCTATGCCGGCGCGCAGGCCGGCCTCGGCGTGGCGCTCACCTATGTCTCGATCGGCGACCCCTCCGGCCGGGACGCTGTGGCCGCGCTGATCACGGATACGTCCCTCTCGGCGGTCGACAAGCTGACTGTCGCGGCACGGACCTCGAGCCGCATCGTCTCGAGCGCCATCGCCGGCGGTGGCGGCCCTGATTCGAACGGCCTCGCCGGCGCCATCGTCATCACCGAGATCAGCCCGACGACGCGCGCGGCCGTGACGGACACAGCCGGAGCCCCGTCGCGCATCGCGATGGACGGCGATGTCCTCGTCGTCGCCGACAGCGGCAAGGACGGCACGCTCGACGCCGCACTGGATAGCCGGCTCGCCAACACCGATCCGGGACAGATCGACTTCACCGGCAGCGCCACGAATGCGAACCAGGCCGCGAATCCCATAGGCGCTTCGATCATCGCCATTGCTGGCGCGGTCCAGGCCGGCAAGAATAATATAGGCTCGTCCTTCCTCAGCAACACGATCAGCCAGTCGCATATCGCGCTCATCGAGAACGTCGACCTGACGAGCTCGACCGGCGTCACCGTGCGTGCGCAGGACGGGTCGCTGATCACCGCCGTGGCGGTCGGCCTCGGTGTCGCGACCGGCCAATTCGCCGGCGTCGCTTCGGTTGCGCAGCAGACGATCGATGCGGTCGTCACCGCACGGATCAGCGGCGGCAGCATCATGAGCCGCGACGTCGCCGTCCAGGCACAGGCGTCATCGACGATCCGCGGCAGCGCCGGCTCGCTCGGCATCGGTATCGGCGCCGCGGCCGTCGGTCTCTCGATCGTCGAGAGCAGCATCGCCAACGATGTCGCGGCGGAGATCGACGGAACGCAGATTCGCGCCTCGCGCGACGTCATGCTGACTGCCGGCTCGACCGCGACGATCGACACGATCGCCATCGGCATTGCCCTGTCGCGCAATGTCGGCCTCGCCGGCTCGGTCGCCAACAACAGCGTCGCCACCGATGTCGGCGCGACGATCACCGATGCCGACATCATCGCCGGCAACAATCTCGGCGTCTTCGCTGCCAACACCGACCGGATCACGGTCTCGGCCGGCGCGCTCGGCGCAACTGCAGCGGCGCCCGGCGTCGCGGGTGGTGTCTCCGTCGTCAACAACACGATCGGCGGCGCGACGACTGCCGCGATCGAAGGCAGCAGCGTCGATGCGCGCGCCGGTGGCACCGGCTCGCTCAGCTATGACGCCGGCCAGCTTCTCACCGCTTTCGACCTGAGCACGGCCAACGGCCCGAGCGCGGCGCAGCCGTCGCTGGCGATGACCGCGCGCAGTGTCCACGGGCTCGGCGTCATCGCGACTTCGCAGCAATCGGTGCTGGCGAATGCGGTCACTGGCGGCGTCGCCGCCTTCCCGATCACCGGTGCAGTCGCGATCGTGCCGATCCGCAATGTGCTCGGTGGCAGCACGAGCGCCACGATCGATTCGAGCCTGGTCGACACCCGCTTGACCGGCACTGGCAGTGCTGCGGTCGCCGTCGAGGCCGCCAGCCACTCCTATGCCGCGACTTTCATCACGGTCGGTGCGATCGGCGGCGTCGCTGCCAGCGGTGCCAACGCCAGCAACGTGATGGAGCGCAGCACCAGGGCCGCGCTGACGAATTCGACCACGGGCACGACCACCCCCGGCTACACCGGCCCCGGCGTTACTGCGCTCGACATCGCCGCGACCTCCTCGCAGGCGGCGGCGAGCAATGTGATCGGTTTCGCGCTCGGCCTCGGCGGCGCCGCGGCGATGGGGGTGGTCAACAGCTTCAACGCGTCGACAAGCGCCTCGCTGGATCAGGGCCTGGTCACGGCCGGGCGGGTCGGCGTCACCGCCGATAGCCGCAACGGCTTCTATGCCCGGACGGTCGCCGTCGGGGTCGGCGGCGTCGGTGTCGGCAGCGCCTTCATCGTCGGCACCAGCCGCAATGCGACATTGGCGACGATCGGCGGCGGCTCCGGCCAGACCGTGCTCAACCTCAGTGGCAGCCTCGCCGTCGCTGCGACCAGCCGCAATGCCTTCACGACGCTCGCTTCGGGCGGCGCGGCAGGCGGCTTCGCCGGCGTCGCCGGCATGGTCAGCTTCGTCGATGTCGACAACGAGACGCGCGCTGGACTTTACGGCGCCCGGGTCACGATCCAGCCGGGCGCGACGCAGACCGTCGGCGGCGTCACCAGCGCGGCCGGCATCAGCGTCGCCGCCCATGAGGCGACCAGCATCACGCCGACGACGGCCGCCGGTGCGACCGGCAGCATCGGTGCCGGCGCGGGCGCCAATATCGCCAGCCTCGACGGCCTCGTTCAGGCCGATATCCAGGGCTCGACCCTGGTTGCGCCGGGTACGGTTTCGGCCTCCGCCACCTCCGAGCGCGATGTCAGCGCACTGACCGTGACCTATGGTGTCGGCGGTTCGGCCGGCATCGGCGCGGCAGTCGCCCTGATCTCGGTCGGCACCGGCGCGCCCGCGGGCGCATCGGGGGAGCTTACTGCAGGCGGCAGCGGCACGCTCTCCCGGATCGGCCAGCTCACCGCCGGCAATGCCGATCTCGTCCTGAGCGCTGCCGGGCTCGCCAGCTACCGCAGCTATCGCGGCGCCGCCGGAACGGCGATGAGCGAGGGCGAGCTGCGAGAAGCCGCGCGGACCGACTATAATCTCTTGCTGGCCAACGGTACTATCTCCGGCGGCGCGTACACGTTGACCGACGCGGGTGTCACGGCGCTGCGCAGCAATGCGGCGACGGCGCTCGGCATCGCCAACCCGTCCGACGCGCAGGTTCGCAGCTGGGCTGCGACGCGCTATGCAGCCTTCAGCGGCGGCGCGGTCAGCTATCTCCTCAGTGACACCGGCCTCAGCACCTATCGTTCGCAGGTGGTCGCGACCATCCCGGGCGCGAGCGACGACCAGGTCCGCAGCGCCGCCAACGACGCCTATGCCCGCCTGCTCGCCAACGGCACCGTCAGCGGCGGTGTCCTGACCTTGTCCATGGCTGGTCTCGAAACCTATCGGGCCGCAGCCAACGCCAGCCTTGGCCGTACGGCGACCGATAGCGAGATACGGAACTACGCCGCGCAGCAATACGGCTTCTTTACCGGCAATCGCAGCCGCATCGTTGCTCCGGCGGCGCAGAGCGCAGCTGCGCTGCTGGAAAGTGCTGGCTCCGCCACCACCGCCAGCGTTAGCGGGGGCAGCATCGCGAGCGGGGCCGTCTCCGTTTCGGCACTATCGCGGACGACGACGACCAACACCGCCGATGGTGTCGGGGTGGGTGGCGGCGGCGTCGGCGCGGCGACCGCCTATACCGATGTCGGCGACAAGGTCTCGGCGCGTCTCGACCAGATCAGCGTGACCACCGGCTCGATCGCCGTGACCGCGAACTCGACTGACGGGACGGGCTCCGCCGCCCGGGTCGAAGCGACCGCGGGGGCCGGCGGTCTTGCCGCTGCGGCCGGCGCTGCGGTGGCCGATGGTGCGATTTCCAACCAGGTCACGGCGACACTCGGCGGCACGCTGATGGTGACCGGCGCGACGAGCGTCAGCGCGAACAACAGCCAGACCAGCCGGTCGGACGCATTCGGCGCCACGGTGGCTGGCGGCCTGGCGCTCGGCGTCTCGCTCGCGACGAGCAGCGCCGAGAGCACCGTCGCGGCGCGATATGCCAATGGCTCGAGCCTTACCGGAACCGGCCTCACCATCGGCGCGCAAAGCACCGGCGCGGCCCATGCCGCGGCCGTTGCCGGCGTCGGCGGCCTGCTCGTGGCTGGCTCGGGCGCGGCTGCGAATGCGACCGACAGCTCCAACGTCTCCGCGGTGATCGGCGCCGGTGCCAGGGCGAATGTCGGAACCGGCACGATCAGCGTCACGGCGACAGCATCGCCCGATGCGAAGGCAGCAGCCTTCGGCGTCGCGGTCGCCGGCGGCCTTGCGGTCGGTGTCGCCGTTGCCAAAGCCACTGTCGGCACGCAGGTGCTCGCTGCGATCGAGGGCAATGCCAGCCTGATCGCGAGCCAGTTCACAGCCGGCCTCCTCTCGGTCACGGCGACCGGTTCGGTGTTCGGCACGGCTGCCGGCGATGCCGTCAGGCTGGCGGATTCGACCTCCGGCTTCGCGCGTGGCGGCTACTCCGCCGCCGCCTCGGCAGTTGCCGGCTCGGGCTCCTATTATGTCAGCGCCACCGGTACCGATGCGCGGGCGCGCAACACCAGTTCGGTGACGGCTTCGGTCGGCGATTATGTCCGCCTGCCGTCAGGCACGGTGACCATCACCGCGACGAACACCACGCTCCAGGCGGCCAAGGCGACTGGCATCACCGTCGGCGGGACGGGGGCCGTCGGCGCGGTCAACGCCCAGGCCGATGCCGCAACGACGACGACGGCCTCGCTTGGCGCCTCGTCCACCATGGTCGGGAGCGGCACCGGCAGGTTCACCCTGACTGCGGCCGGAGAGGATACGCAGATCGTGCATACGGAGGCCGGCACCGGCGGCGGCCTCTATGCGGGCTCCGGCGCGACCGGCTCGACCTCCAACACCTCGGATGTGACCGCCTCGATCGGCGCCAATGCAGTGATCCAGACCGGGCTCGCGACGATCGGCGCCAGCCACGTCGCGCGCTATGCCTCGCTAGTCGACAGCCTGCAGGCCACGGCGTTGGGCGCCAGTGCCGCGCTCGCCCGCAACAGCGCCAATGTCGACGTGCTGGTCTCGCTGGGCGCCAGCAGCCGGATCACCGCCGCTGGCCCGAACACCGCCGGCTGCTATCTGACGAGCTGCCTGCAGGCGATCTCGCTGACTAGCCGCAATGTGTTCACCCAGCTCGAGCTCGGCGATTCCGTGCGCGCGGCCGCCGGCGGCGGCATCAACGGCGCCGGCGCGACCTCGCGGACGGAAATCGACGGCACGTCGAACGTCACGCTCGGCAACGGCACGACCCTGATTGCCGGCACAAATCCGATTGCTGCACCCGGGCCGATCCTGGTGCAGGCCTGGACGGAGTTGACGGGGAACGACACCGCGACGCTGACCACCGGCGGCCTCCTGCAGGGCGCGGGTGTGTCCACGCGCTATCGTGCCGATGTCGACAACACGGTGACGCTCGGCGACAACGTCGTCCTGAACTCCTTCGGCGTCATCAACCTCGGCACCTATACGATCGCCGATGTCAGGGCGAACGCCTATGTCAGCACCTACGGCCTCGCCAGCGTCGGCCTCGCTGATGCCGACGTCACCATCCGCACCGACAACAAGGTACTGATCGGCACGAACTCCGAATTGCTCGGCCTCTACGACGTCAACGTGACCGCCGGTCGCGACGGCTCTGGGTTGCGCACGAACAGGCTCTCCGGCACCGCGACCGCGCTCGGCTATGTCCGCGGCCTTATCGCCGTTCCCGATGCCGACGCCTCGACCAACCTGCAGAACCATGCCCGCGTCGAGGTCGGCAGCGGCACCACGATCTCCAGCGCCCAGAACGTCACGCTCGGCGCCTATGACGGTGTGCTCGACGCCGATGCCGACGGCACCGGCCACGGCTACCAGCTCTATTTCATTCCTGTCACCTCCGGCTCTAGCAGCCCGGGCCGGTCCTCGACTTCGACCTTGGTGATGAACGGCACCGCGACGGCCGGCATCTACAATACACAGCGCGTCGAGATCGGCTGCGGCGTCAACGCCTCGGTGCAATGCGGGCTGAACGAGACTCCGACGATCCGCTTCATCAGCGGCGCGCCGGTGACCGCCAGCTACACCACGGCCTTCGATCCCATCGCCTACATCAATGCCCGCTACGATGCTGCGGTCGCGAGCACGCTGATCTCCGGCGTCAGCTCGGCGCCGGTCAAGGCGGTGCGGCTCAGCCAGCTCTATGCCGCGGGCGGCAATGTCTTCGTCAATGCCAGCACGGTTCTGGGCAATGGTTCACTGATCGCCAATGGCGGACCGTCGATCACCGTGATCAACCGCAGCGCCGCCTATCTCGTGCTCGACGGCGGCGCCTATATCCCCGAGTCGACCGGCGGCCAGATCGTCGGCTCCAGCGGGTCCCTGACACGCCAGAGCAATCCGGACGCGACGCCGAGGATCATCATCGACAATGCCTATGGCGGCCAGCTCGACGCCAGCGGCAATGGGCCGGCGCTGCTGATCGCCGGCGATCTCACCAATCTCGGCGGTCTGGTCTCGATCAACAATACACTTGGCTCGTTCGGCTTCTCCGGCCAGCGCATCGACGCGCTGCAGTTCAATGCGACCGTGCCGAACGGCGCGGTCGCGGTCTCGTCGAACGGGCCGAACGGCATGTACACGCCCGGCGCCTCGCCACAGGCTGAGTATGGCTCCTATATCTACTATCCGGGCGGCAGACCGGGCTCGACCAGCTTCAACGCCGATGAAGCAGTCATCGCCGCGGCCAACGCGCTCGCAGCGGGGCAGGGCGCGACCGACCTGAATTACTTCCTGTATGGCAGGCAGAGCGAGGGCGCGACCCGCAACTTCTCGCTGCAGTTCTTCGGAAATTGCGCCGGCTACATCGCCGATTCCGGTTACAACTGCACCGGCGGCTATGACATGGGCAACAATATCCGGTTCATGGTCATTCCGACGGTCCCGACCTACCGGGAGAGCAATCCGGTCGCGCAGGGCGGTGGCACGCAGATCTACGGCGCCCAGGTCGCAATCAAGGCGACGACGATCAACGTCAACGCCTCGATCGAGGCGGGGCGGATCACCAACTGGTCGGGCAATATCGGCGGGAACGTCGGCGATATCCTGCGCGGTTCCCGTCAATCCTGGCTCGATGCCGGCTACACGACAGTGAGCCTGGCCAGCATCTTCGGTGGAGGCTGGTCGGCCGCCGGCGCGGCCCCGGTCTCCTACGACCTCGTCAACGACCGGCTGGTCATGGCCGACGTCAACGCCTCCTCGGGCGGTGGCTCGGTGCTGCTCGACGGCCAGATCATCAGCACCAACACGCTCGGTCGCATCAAGATCAATGGCGGCTTCGGCGATGTCAGCGTCAACAACCAGTCAGGGCTCGATTTCGTCGTCAACCGCATCAACACCGGCACGGCGGCCGGGGTTAACGCCAGCGTCAGCAAGATCACGATCGTCGACCGGCTCGTCACCTCCGGCGCGAACACCACCGTCTACGCCTACACGCCCGGCTCCGGCATCGCAGTCTACAAGACGCATAATGGCGCGCAGCCGACCTTGAGCGGCGTCGGCGCCTCGACGCCTGTCGCCTTCATCTCCGGCGACACGACGAGCTACAATCCCGTCACGGGCACGCGCTATGAGTGGACCCAGCAGGCCATCCTGCAGAAGGAGGGCTTGACCGAGGCAAACCGCAACCAGCGCGACATCCCGGGCGTCTACTGGCGCTTCGATTCAGGCACGTCGGGCAACCCCTGGGTCTATGTCGACGCCCAGTCGCCGAGCACCAATCCGGGTCAGGACTGGGGCTACTGGTGGTCGCGCAGCGCACAGGCTCCAAGCGCGACGACCGTGTCGGGCCGCCTGACGAACGACACCAGTCTGACCAATGTCGGGTTGACGCAGGAGATCACCGGCGGCCAACTCGACTTCATCCACAACTCGGCGAGCTATGGCGGCTGCAACGGGCAAGCGATCAATCACTGCGACCGCGACTTCGTCGCCCAGCCCGGGGCATCGCAGGCGCAGTGGGCCTACAATTACGCGACCCGCGCCTTCGTGCAGGTCACTGCCTCGGTGAAGGCCGACAACCCCTTCGCGGTCAGCTTCGCCGGCAACGCGGCCGGCCGCGTCAGCATCACCTCGAACAGCTCGGTCATCCAGCAAGGCAACATCGTCAATCCGAGCGGCACGACGACGATCGTCGCCTCGGGCGGCAGCTTTACCCAGGCGCCGAACACGACGATCCTCAGCAACAATTTGACGCTGACCGCGCGCGATTCGATCGGCACGCAATCGGCGGCGATCCAGGCGACGCTGACCCAGGGCGCACAGCTCGACGCCAGGACCGGCAGTGGCGGCATCAATCTCGATATCACCGGCAGTGCCCGGGTGGTAGCGCTGCGCGCTGACCAGAATCCGGGCGGCTATGGCAACATCAATGTGCGCGCCACCGGCAGCCTCGAGGCCGTGGCCACGGGTTCGACGAACGTCGTCGGTCGCAACATCACGCTGGTGAGCGATGAGGGCAGCATCGGCTCGCTCACGAACCTCATGACGATGCGCGCAGTCGCGACGCAGCTGCCGAACGGCAGCCAGGTCGATGGCGTCGTCAACCTCTCGGCCCGCGGCGACATCGGTATCGCGCAGGTCGCCGGCGACCTGCGCGTCGGCCAGATCGAGAGCAGGGCCGGTGACGTCCGCATCGACGTCGCCGCCGGCAGGCTCGTCTCGGCCACGGGACAGACGGCAGCGCAGGCGCTGAGCGCCGACCAGCTCTCGAAGGTGTCGCGTGCGCTGAAGCTCACCGCGGCAGATGGTGCCGATGCGGCTGCCTTGGCCAGCATCACGGCATTCGAGAAGCAGGTCACGCAGACCTACGCTCAGTATTCGGCGTTGCTCCGCAACGGCAGCGTCACGCTGGTCGATACGGACGGCGACGGCGTCAAGGAGCGCGTCTTCACGCTCAATCCAGCCGCCATCGCGCTCTACCAGGCCTTCGCCGATGCCGAGCTCGGGCGCACGGCTGGGACCGATGAGGTGGCAGCCTATGCCGCGCGGCGCTACGCCGCCTATTCGGGCGTCTTCGAGTCCGCCTATGGCGGCGAATGGGCCGACCAGGCTCGCTTCAAACCGGCGACGCTGGAGAGCAATTACAGCTTCAGCGCGAATGGTGCGGATGTCGCCCCTGGCCTTGCCACTCGCATCGCAGGCGATGCGGTCTGGACCGAGCGACAGCTGGTCTCGGCGATCAACACGTCGGCACTGCAGCCGGATCCCGGCGTCGTCGGCAACGGCAGGGCCTTGGTCATCGGCCACGACGTCACGCTCAACACCGCCGGCAGCATCGGTTCGCTTGCTCCTGACGTGCAGGTCGCGCTGGCGGCTATCCGCGACGGCTCGGTCACCAACCCCCAGCTGGCCGCGCTCGCGGTTGCGACCACTCCCGGTACGGTCAAGCTCATCGGGCAGAGGCAGGATGGCAGCCTCGTCGAGGTCACCGATCTCAACCATGTCCCGAACGGCGTCACGCTCATCCGCGTCGACGTCAAGCAGACCGCGCCGCTCTTCATCAACGCGACAGGGACCTTCTCAGCCTCGGCGCAGGGCGATGTCTATGTCCAGTCGACCGGGGCACCGAACTCAGCTGGTGGCACGCTGACGATCGGTCACATCGCCGCAACGGGTACGGTCAGCCTGCAAGCGCCGCAGGGAATCGCTGTCGGAACGCAAGCCGATGGCACGACGCCGCGCAGCCCGGTCCAGATCCAGACCAATGGCGACCTCATCCTGGTCGCAGGCGGTGGCGGCATCGGCTCTGCCGCGACGGCGCTGACCTACCAGATCGGCGGCAGGCTCGTCTCGGCCTCGGCCGCTGCCGGCGACGCCTATCTCGTCGCCGCGGCTGGCAATGCCGAGATCGGCCGCATCTTCGCGTCGGGTACCGCTTCGTTGACGGCAAGGGCCGGCAGCATTCAGGGCTATCTGCCGGGTGTCGCGATCTCGGCGAGCTCGATCCGGCTCAGCGCGACCGGCAATGTCGGTGCCGCCACCGCGGCGCTCGGCCTGCGGGTCGGCTCGACGGGGGATGTGTCCGCTACCGTTGGCGGGTCCGCCTGGCTCTCCGGCCCGACCGTCTCGGGCCAGACACCATCGGCCTTCCGCATTGGAGACATTGCTGCCGTTAACGGCCTCAACCTGGTCGCCGACGGCGAGATCGACATCCTGCGCAGCGCGCGCTCCAGCGCCGGGGCGGTCTCGCTGACCGGCGCCAGGATTACCATGGCGAGCGGCGCGGAAGTCAGCGCCGCCGGTCGCGTCAGCCTTGCGTCCGACAGCGCCATCGTGCTTGGGCGGGTTGCCAGCACCCTTGCCGCACCGGCTGGCGGCGCCTCGATCGTGCTGACCGCGACCGGCGCGATCACCGGCAACGGTGACAGCGGCGCCCTGCTTGATGCCCACCAGGCTGGCGGGGTGATCTCGCTCATGGCCGGAACCGGCATCGGCACGGAGAGCCTGGCACTCGCCTTCGCCGCGCCCAAGATGTCCGCACGCAGCCTGAATGGCGGCGTTTACCTGTCCACGGCAGGCGCCACTCATGCCACCAGCCTCGCTGCGGATGCCGGCGCACTCACGCTGAGCGCCGGCGGCAACCTCACTCTCGACACCGTCACGAGCAGCTCGGGTGCGCGGCTCTCGACCAGCAATGGCAGCCTGACGCTCGGAACACTGGTGGCCGGCGGCGACAGCTCGCTTGCGGCGAGCGGAGCCGTCGCGATTGCCTCCGCCACGACCACGGCGGGCGATCTCTCCGTCACCTCGACGGGCGCGGGCATCACCGCCACGAGCGTTGACGCGGCGGAAGATGCGACGCTTGCCGCCGCGACCTCCATCTCGGTCACAAACGGCGTGACGGCGGGGGGCGCAGCGAGCGTGACCGCCAGCGGCGGAGCACTCGATCTCGGCAGCCTGAGCGCCGGCGCGAGTTCGGCGCTGACGGCCTCGGGCGCGATCACACTCGGCAGCGCCACGACGACGGCAGGTGATCTTTCCATCACTTCGACGAGTGCCGGTATCACCGCAACCCGCATCGATGTTGCCGAAGATGCGACGCTCGCTGCTGCGACCTCGATCTCGGTGACGAATGACGTGACGGCCGGCGGCGTGGCCGGCGTCACAGCCAGCGGTGGGACGCTCGGCCTCGGCAGCTTGAGTGCCGGCGCGAGTTCCACGCTGACAGCCTCGAGCACGATCACGCTCGACACTGCGACCACAACGGCCGGTGACCTTGCCATCACCTCGACGGGCGCGGGCATCACCGCCACGAGCATCGACGCGGCTGAAGACGCGACACTTGCCGCTGCGACCTCCGTCTCGGTGACGAACGGCGTGACGGCCGGCGGCGCGGCCAGCGTTACTGCAAGCGGCGGGACGCTCGGCCTCGGCAGCCTGAATGCCGGTGCAAACTCGTCGCTGACCGCGTCGGGTGCAATCACGCTCGGCACTGCGGCAACGACGGCGGGTGATCTTTCCATCACCTCGACCGGCGCTGGCATCACCGCCAACAGCGTCAATTCCGCTGACGATGCAATGCTTGCCGCCGCCACCTCCGTCTCGGTGACGAACGGCGTGACGGCGGGCGGCGCGGCCAGCGTGACGGCCAGCGGCGGGACGCTTGACCTCGGCAGCTTGAGCGCTGGCGCGAGTTCGTCGCTGACGGCGTCGGGCGCGATCACGCTCGGCACTGCGACGACGACGGTCGGCAACTTGTCCATCGACTCGAGCGGTGCGGGGATCACGGCGTCAACCATCAACGTAGCCGTGGACGCGACGTTGACCGCCGCAACCCTGATTTCCGTCACGAACGGCCTCACGGCGGGCGGCGCGGCAAACATCGCAGCCAGCGGTGGGAGCCTTGCCATCGATACGCTGAGCGCAGGAGCGAGTTCGTTCTTGTCCGCTTCCGGGGCGATCGCACTGGGGCGCGCCGGAACGACCGCGGGCGGCCTCTCTGTCATTTCGACGGGCGCTGGGATCGTTGCGGCGACCGTCAATGCCGCCGGAAGCGCGACCCTTGCGGCTGCGACCTCGGTCTCGGTCACGAATGGGCTGAGCGCGGGGCGCGGCGCCAACCTCTCGGCCAATGGCGGTGCTCTGGCTGTCGATCAGTTGAATGCCGGGGCGACCTCGACGCTGACGGCTTCGGGGGCGATCGCAATCGGCAGTACGAGGACCACTGCAGGCGATCTCGCCATGACCTCGACCGGTGCCGGCATCACCGCCGCGAGCATCGATGCAGCCGAAGACGCGACGCTTGGCGCCGCCGCCTCGATCTCGGTGACGAATGGCCTGACTGCGGGCGGCACGGCAAGCGTCACCGCCAATGGCGGGACATTGGGCATCAATACCCTGAGCGCCGCGAGCGCGATCCTGTCCGCTTCCGATGCCGTAACGCTGGTTAGCGCCAGGACCACGGCAGGCGACCTTTCGGCCCACTCGATCCGCGCCGGCATCACCGCCGCCACCATCGATACCGCCGGCACGACAACGCTGCGGGCCGCAACGGATCTGTCGATCTCGCGACTTGTTGCCGGAGCTTCGGCGCAGCTCTCGGCGGGCGGCTCGGTGGTCGTTGGCAGCCTCGATGCCGGACACGACCTTGCTCTCGTGGCCGGCGAAAACCTATCGATCGGCACCGGGCGGGCGCGGGCGGGCGCCGTCTCGCTCATCTCCCAGCGCGGCGATATCCGGGTCGACCTGCTCGAAGGCGCCGGCACCGTGACCAACTCCGCGCTCGGGAGCCTTGCTGTCGGCACGGTGCGCAGCGGCACGGACATCCTGCTCCAGTCCTTGGCCGGTACGATCCGCAGCGGAACGCTGACCAGCGGCCGCGATATCGGCCTGCAGGCACGCGGCATCGTCTTTGATCTCGTCGACGCCGGACGTTCCGCCTCGCTCTTGGCCGAGGAGAGCATCGTTGGCGCGCGAGTGGTTGCCAGCGATGCGCTGGTGCTGCAGGCCGGCCGCAGCGGCTATGGCTCGATAACGATCGAAACCGGCGCAGCACGCAGCACCAATGCCAGCGCCGATGAGGTCAAGCTCGGGCGGTTCGGCGCGGGCGACAGCATCGTCATCCTGGGCACGCGCATCGCCGCCGACATCGTCCAGCTTCCCACAGGGGCGGGGCTGCCGCTCATGCTCGACATCGCCGGCTTCCGCGAACGCACCGCCCAGAGCGTCGACCTGCGTATCGATACCGATCGTTTCCGGATCGGCCGCTTCGAGAGCGTCGACGGCATGCTCACCACAACCTCAAACGACTTCGCGATCGCGGAAGCCTTCGTCCCCGGCGCCTTGCGGGTGCAGACGCCGATCATGACCATCCTCGCCAACAACCGCAGCCTTGCTCCGGTGCCCGGCTATGATGTCCAGCTTTATCAGAGGGATCGGGGCTTCTCGTTGACCGTCAACGGCAAGCGGCTGGCGACGAGCGCCTTCATCGTCGGGCTCGACTCCGATGTCGTCGACGCTCCGGAAGGGATGCATCTGGGCCGCGATCTGGCCCGGCTCGGCGTTCTGTTGTCGAACGGACCGTCCTTCGGCGAGATCGCGCGTGGCTTCGTCCTGGGCCCGGATGGTCGCTGGCGTAACACGGCTGGCTCCGACGAGCCTGCCACCACCGCCAGCACGGGCGCTCCGCCAAAGCCGCTCGTCAATCTCGCTGGTTTCGAGGAGCAGCCTTGAACCGCGCAAGACGCGTCGCCGTCGGTTTCGGTCTGGCTCTTGCGGCGGGCTTCGTCGCGGGACCGACGCTCGCGCAGGTCCTGCCGCAGACCCTGGAGAACGAAGCCGCGCGCCAGCGGCGCGAGATCGAGCGCCAGACTGCACCTCCGCGTCAACGTGGTCCGGGTGTGGTCGCGCCCACGCCGGGGCCACGGCTCGAATTCCCCGCCGGTGGCGCGACCGTGGTGCTGACGCGGATCGACTTCGACGCATCGAAGTTTATCAGCCCGGCCGAGCTCGATGCCATCCGGGCCCGTTATCTCGGCAAGCGGGTCGATCTTGCCGCGATCGGCAAGCTCGTCCAGGAGGTCAACGACCTCTATGCCGCGAAGGGCCAGATCACGGCGAGCGCCGTGCTGCCGCCACAGAAGCTCGACGGCGGCGTGCTCAAGGTCAAGCTCGTCGAGGGGCGGGTCGGAAAGGTCGGCATCAGCGGCGCCGTGCAGACCTGGCCCTGGTATGTCCGTTCGCAGGTGCCGATTGCCGCGGACGAGGTCGTCGATGCGCCGGCGCTCAACCGCCAGGTTTCGATCTTCAACCGGCTCAACGAGTTGCAAATCCGGGCCCAGCTCGCCGCGGGCGCGAGCTTCGGGCTGACGGATGTCGAGCTCTCGCTGACCGAGCCGCCGCGCAATACGGCGCAGATTTCCTTCGACAACCAGGGGGTGCTCACCACCGGACGCTATCAGGGCACGCTCTTCCTGCGCCACCACAACCTGCTCGGGATCGACGACAAGCTCGTCCTCTACGGCTCACGCTCGCGCGGCAGCGTCCTCGGCAGCGGCAGCTATACGATCCCGATCTCACCCTGGGGCACGCGGCTCGGCGTGACCTATACCCGCTCGGCCTACCGCATCATCGGCGGCCCGATCCGTGAACTGCACCCGGAGGGCATATCGGAGAGCGGCTCGCTGACGCTGTCGCAGCCGATCTTCGCCACCGACACCATCCTGCTGCAGGCAACGGGCGCGCTCGGCCGCGGCCGCGGGCGCAGCAAGCTCCTCGACATCTCGACGGTCGACACCAACTACATCCGGACCCAGGCCGGTGCGACGCTGACCGTGAACCTGCCGAACCTCACTCATTCGACGAGCGCGAACTGGTCGCAGATCGCGCATGAGGACACGCTGGCGGGCACCAGGCGCAACTACACGATCTGGACCGGCAACAGCGCCTCGCTCTGGCGCATCACCGATGACATCTACGGCTCGCTCGTCGGCGCCGGGCAATACACGACCGAATCGCAATTGCCGGGTGACCAGATCTTCCAGATCGGCGGCCCGACCACGGTTCGCGGCTATCCGATCGGCAGCGCCTTCGGCAATTCGGGCTTCTATGGCCAGGCCGAGCTGCACTACGCGCTGCCCGAGCCGCTGAAGCTCGAGAGCTTCCTTTTCCTCGATCACGGCCAGACGTATCTTAACGGCGCGCGGGTGACGCACGCCACCTCGATGGGCGCGGGCCTGATCTGGCGCCCGCTCGAATGGGCATCGCTCGAAGGCGGCGTCGGGCGGCCGCTCCAGCGCGTCTCGCCTGCGCAGCGCGATGTCGAACTCTATTTCCGGCTCACTTTGCGCGCGAGCATCTGAGCTTTTCTGACAAGGATCCGATCATGGCTCCCCTGCCGCTGTTCTATTCAAGCATCACCGTGCTCGACCGCAACGAACATCGCGAGGCGCGCATCGCCCCGTCGGAGGCGCCTTACGCCTTCGCGTCCGGAGCCCATGTCCTGCCGGCCCTGATGCCGGAGTTCGCCGTCGCCTGCCGGGACATGCCGATCCTTTTCCTCGATGAAGCGGGCCTCGTCTCCCCGCTGTTCATGGTCGGGATGCGTCCCGGCGAGTGCTGTTTCGTCAATGGCGAGGGGCGCTGGCGTGGCCAGCATGCGCCGGCCTATCTACGGCGCTATCCGTTCGTCGGTGGCGAGGTCTCGGCGGAGCAACAGGTCATCTGCGTCGACGGCGGCTTCTCCGGCCTGCAGAACGAGCAAGGCGAGCGCCTCTTCACCGAGGAAGGCGAGCCGGCGGAAGCCTTGCAGCGGGTCATCACCTTCGTCGGCGAATATGCCGATGCCGCCAAGGCCACGGCCGCCTTCACCGCCGAGCTCAAGGCCCTCGACCTGTTCCACACGATCAACATCGAAATACGCTCGGCCAACGGCGCGAGCTCGAGCTTCTCCGGCTTCATGGCGGTGAGCGAAGAGCGCCTCAACACGCTGTCCGACGAGATCTGGCTCGATCTGCGGCGGAAAGGCTATCTGGCGCCGATCCACGCTCATCTGATCAGCCTGGCGAATTTCGCCCTGCTCGGCGAGCGCTCATAGGCAGACTTCACATCCGACCAGTGCTGAGGGTGGCAGGAGTGAAGGCCAACCGCTCGGTAACGCTTTCATGGCGACCCGCTTCGGGGCGCTGTCGAAGATGGCACTGTAGTCCGAACGCCCGCTTGCGGGCGACAAGCCAGTGGCCGCTGCTGCGGTGCTGATATGAAGACGCTGCATTCAGTAAGTGGCGCGGCCTCCCGAGAGGTCGAAACAGGCACCGGTCGAGAACGAGCATTCGTCCGAGGCAAGCCAGGCGATCATCGCGGCGACCTCGCTGGGCTGGCCAGGCCGGCCGAGCGGAATCTTGGAGACGACGGCGGCATAGGCTTCGGGCGTCATCTTCTGGTTCATCGGGGTGGCGATCACGGCGGGAGCGACGCAATTGACCCGAACATCCGTGTCCGCGAGTTCCTTGCCGAGCGCCTTCGTCAGCGCGATGACCGCGCCCTTGGCCGCCGAATAGGCCGTCATCGTCGCGTTGCCTTCCTTGCCGGCGATGGAGGCGAGATTGACGATCCGGCCGCAGTTGCGGGCGCGCATCGAGGGCACGGCGGCCCGGCAGCAGAGGAAGGTGCTTTTCAGGCTGATGTCGACGGTGCGCTGCCAGTCAGCGACGCTGTAATCTTCGATCCGCAGATTGGGGCCGATGATGCCGGCGCAGTTGACGAGAATGTCGAGGCGCTCGTGGCTGGCTAGCAGGCGCTGCATGGCTTGCGCGACGGCGGTCTCGTCGGTGACATCCAGCTGGTCGTCGGCATCCTCGGCGAGGTCCCAGGTGACGACCTTCGCTCCCGACGCCGCAAAACGCTCCGCGACGGCGCGGCCGATGCCGCCGCAGCCGCCGCTGAGCAAGGCGACACGCCCCTTGAGATCGATCGCGTTCATCACGCAGCCTCGGGTTGGCGGAGCGAGGCGCCTTTCGCGACAGCGGCGTCGCGGGCGGCAAGCGCAGCACGCGTGGCGTCGAGTGCTTGCCGCGCCCATTCGCGCGCGCCGAGCTTCGCCGACCGTTCGAGATGCGGCACCTCGACGCTGATCGGGAGGTCGGCCGGCAGCTGGCTGAAGATGCCGGTGAGGTCGATGCCGCCTTCGCCGGGAAGGAGCCGCGCCTGACGGGCAGTGTGGATAAGGCCTTCATCCGTCTGGGGGATCTCGCCCGGCGCGTCGCAGATTTGCGCGTAGCTCAGCCGCGATGCGGGGATGGCGGCGATGTCGGAAAGCGTCGTGTGCGAGCGGCCGGCATGGAGCGCGTCGACCAGGACGCGCCCATTGGGCTGAGCGGCAGCAGTGACGATCCGCAGTGCGGCGCGAGCGTCCGGCACCTTGGTCCAGGGCATGAATTCGAGGTCGCCGGTCAGTCCGTAAGGCGCGGCTGCCTCGCAGAATGCGGCGAAGGAGGCGGTGAGCCGGGCCTCATCGGGATCGTCGCCGGCGACGAGGATCGCCTGGGCGCCGAGTTCGCCGCAGAGCTCGAGAAAGGGGCGGAAGGCCTCGACGGAGAAATCGGCGCCGAGGCGCGCGATCTCGACGTCGAAGACCGGCACGCCGGAGGAGAGCGCTCGGCGGGTTTCCGCCCTCAGCGCGGCATCGTCGATGAGCGGGCTTGCATCGCCGCCCGGCGCGGCTGGAAGAGCGCGCACTCCGACGGCGTCGTAGCCGAGCTCGGCGGCGAGTCGAATGACATCGGGAGGGCTGAGTGGAACGCTGGTGAGATAGGCGAGCGAGATCGTTGGCTGCATCGACTTGATCCTCAGGCGAGCGGCGAGATCGCGGTGGGCAGGGCGATGGTCGAATACATCTCGCCGGTCAGCCATTCGGGGCCGCCCTTCGGCGGCCATAGGCCCTTCGCCACGGAATCTGACCGGACAGCGGCCCGCTGGTCGAGATTGGCGAAAGGCCAGATATGAGTGAAGCGCGCCGGTCCATCGAGCGCGTACATTGCGATGACGAGCGGCGAGAGCTCGACACGGGCCGGCACCGCGGCCTGCCAGGCGGCGATGGTGGCGGGTACGCCGCCATGCTTCAGCATGTAGGTCCGGATCTCATAGACGCCGCCATACCGACCGGACGCCACCGGCGGCAGGAAGGGGAAGGGCGCGTAGCTGTCGAAGGTGAGCTTCCCGATGTCCTCGCCGCAGCCGAACGGGTTGCCGCTGGCGAGCAGGCGCTCGCGTTCCTGGCGGAGCTCTGCCTCATCGGAGAAGCCACGCAGAACGATGATCTGGTTCAGCGTGCCGATCTCGCTTGCCCAGCAGCCGTACAACTGCCCCTTCGCCGCGCCGGTTTTCAACGCGACGTCGATCGCCGCGACGATGGCGCCGGCCTTGCCGAGACGGATGGTCAGGGTGGCGATTTCGTAGCGCATGGCTCTCTCCGGCATCAGGAACGATTGTTGGCGAGCGGCACGCCGCTGGCATGGTGGGCGGCGACGTAGCCGAAGGTCATGGCGGGCCCCAGCGTGATGCCGCCGGCCGGATAGCGCCCGGCCATCATGCTCGACATGTCATTGCCGACCGCATAGAGGCCTGGGATCGGAGCGCCGTTGCGGTCGAGCACGCGGGCGAAGGCATCCGTCTTCAGACCGGCGAAGGTGCCGAGACTGCCGGGCACGATCTTGACGGCGTAGAAGGGGCCGGGACCGATCGGGGCGACGCAGGGGTTGGGCCGGTGCTCCGGGTCGCCCTGCACCCGGTTATAGGGCGTCTCCCCGCGGCCGAAGGCAGGATCGCGCCCCTGCGCTGCATCGCGATTGTATTGCGCGAGGGTCCCGGAGAAGCCGGCCACGTCGATGCCGCAGTCGGCCGCCAGCGCCTCGGCGGTGTCGCCGCGACGCAAATAGCCGCTGCGCAGCCAGGGCCTGATGGGGAAGGGGCGGGGTCTCGCGCGGCCAAGCCCGTAGCGGCGCAGGAAGGCGTCGTCGCAGACCAGCCACGCCTCGGCCGGCTCGCCCGGCGGCGTGGCAGCGAACAGCGCCTGCATGACGTCGTGATAGGAATCCGCCTCGTTGCAGAAGCGAAGCCCGTTGCGGCGCACAATGATCGCGCCAGGCTTGGCGCGCTCGACCAGATGCGGAAAGCGGCCGATCGATCCATCCGGCTTCGGCACCAGCGAGACCGGTGCCCAGGCCCCGGCATTGGGCAGGCCGGCCTGGACATGGCCGCCGGCCGCCTCGCCGAGCCTGATGCCGTCGCCCGTGTTGGCGCAGGGCGCGGCCGACCAGTGCTCCTTGCCTGTCGGCGCGTGCGGAAAGAGCTCGGCCCTACGTTCGACATCATGCGGAAAGCCGCCCGTGGCGAGCACTACGCCTCGTCCGGCCCGGATCCTCTGCCGCCGTCCGTCGGTCTCGACCACCGCGCCTGCGATCTGGTCGCCCTCCCGCAGCATCTCGACCGCCGCGGTGCTGGTCCGCAGCGTCACGCCGAGATCGTCGGCCGATTTCAGCAGCCGTGCCGCCAGCGCATTGCCGTTGACGAGATGCAGGCCGCGTCCGTGGCGGGCCCGGTCGGCGAAGTGTCGCGCGAGGCGGTGCAGGACGTGCAGGAAGGACGGCAGCTTGCGCGTGGCGTTGAGGAAATGGCGCAGATCGGCGCCGGATCCGATGTTCATGCCGAAAGGCGCGACTTCGTCGAGCGGCGGTCGCAGGTCCTTGAGCCGAGGCCCGAGCTCGCGGCCGTCGAAGGGCTTGGCGCAGAGCGAGCGCCCGCCCGTGCTGGCGCCCGGCGTCTTGCCGTGGAAGTCCGGGATGAGATTACCGTCGACGAAGTCGACCGCCGTCTCGCGCTGGAAGAAGGAGACCATGCGCGGTCCCTGCTCCAGCAAGGTCGTGACGAAAGCCTCGTCGTAGTCGTCGCCAAGCTCGTGTCGCAGATAGGTTCGGATCGTGGCCTCGTCCTCGTCGATACCAGCGGCTAGGGCGAGCGGATTGCGCGGAAGCCACATCCAGCCCCCGGACCAGGCCGTCGTGCCGCCGAAATGATCCTCCTTCTCGACGACGACGACATCGAGGCCGAGCGCGGCGGCGGTGACCGCGGCGGCGAGGCCGCCGGCGCCCGAGCCGATCACCAGCAGATCGCAGGATGCCGGCAGCGCTTCGCTCATCAGGTGGCCTGCTCCGGCACCGAGGACGCTTGCCGATCCGCGCCACGGCCGAGCGCATGGCGGACCGCGCGCCAGGCGAAGGTGATCGCCGGACCGATCGTGATGCCCGGCCCCGGATAAGTGCCGCCCATGATCGAGTTCGCCTCGTTTCCGCAGGCATAGAGGCGGCCGATCGGACGATCGCCCTCACCAAGAACCAGCGCATCCTCGTCGATGACGAGCCCGGTCGCGGCGCCGATATCGCCGGGCGTCAGCTCTACGGCGTAGAAGGGCGCGATCGCGATCGGGCCGAGCGTCGGGTTCGGGAAGCCGCGCGAGCCATCGCCGTTGACGCGATGATAGTCCGTCGTGCCGCGCCCGAATTCCGGATCGATGCCGCTGCGAGCGTAGTCGTTCATGCTCGCAATCGTTTCCGACAGCGCTGCCGGATCGACCCCGAGCTTGCCTGCGAGACCGGGGACTGTCGCGCCCTCGATCAGGTAGCCGTCGGCGAGGAAAGGCTTCAGGTCGCGCGTGCCCATGCGGACCATGCCGAGGCCGTAACGGCGCAGGCCTTCGGCATCGGTGATGATCCAGCAAGGGATCGTCGGCCGGCTGCGGTTGGCCTCGAACATCGCCCGGCTGAACAGGTGATAGGAGGTCGATTCATTGACGAAGCGTCGGCCGGTCCGGTCGACACATACGGTTCCTGGCTTGCTGCGATCGAGCACGAAATGAGGGAAGACGGCAGTCGTGCCGTCCGGTCGCTTGCGGGTCGAAACCGGCGCCCAGAAGGCATTGTCGAGATTATCCTCGCCGAACCGCGCGCCGAGCTTCAGCACAAGATCCTGCATCGCGCCGGTATGGCCGGGCGCGGCCGGGCTGAGGGGAGGCACCGGCGCATTGAGCATCTCGGCGCGCCGCTGCGGGTGTCGGTTGTAGCCGCCGGCCGCGAGCACGACGCCGAGCCGCGCTGCGATGGAGCGGCAGGCACCGTCCTGCGCGACCACGACGCCGGTGGCGCCAACGGGCCCGGTGAGAAGTTCCGTCACAGAGGCGTTGAGCAGCACGGCGCCACCATGCCTCTTCAGCGTCAGGAGCAGGCCGCCGATCAGGGCGTTGCCCATGACGAGCCGCGTGCCGCGCTGCCCACGCAGGCGATCCAATCCGTAGCGGCCGAGGATACTGGCCGCATGCCGGAACGACTTCCAGGATCTGCGCAGGTTGAGCAGGTGGCCTATGTCGGTCCGGTCGATCATCATGCCGCCGAACAGGGTGAATTCCGGAATCGGCGGGCGGATGCGATTCAGATCTTCCCCAAGCTGGCGCCCGTCGAAGGGCTCGGGCTCCAGCGCGCGACCGCGCAAGGTCGAGCCCTCGACATCCGATTCATAGTCCGGATGGGTCGCGTAGGGCCGGAAATGCACGTCGGTACGGCCCTCCAGGGTCGCGATGGCCTCGGGACCGGCGCGCAGGAACGCGTCGCGCAGGCGTGCGGAGGAGCGATTGCCGACGACGCCGTCGAGGAAGCGCGCGACCTTTTCGAGGCTGTCGCCCGTCGCGACTTTTTCCGCATGCATCGAGTTGGGAATCCAGGTGGTGGCGGCCGATAGCGCGCTCGTGCCGCCGACATACTCCGTCCGCTCGATCACGAGGACGGAGCGGCCCTCGATTGCGGCGAAGACGGCGGCCGAAAGGCCGGCGGCACCCGAGCCCACCACGATCAGGTCGTAGGCGGCCTGCTCCGGCAGAGCCTTCAATGTCGTGAACATGGCCACCTCAGCCGATGCGCTCGCCAGCGAGCAGGAAGTCGACCATCGCGGCCTGCAGTGCCTGATACATCTGCGTGCCCGTCGAGGTGCGGCATCCGCGCGCGCGCGCCGCCTCGATCAGCGGCGATATCGCCGGAACGGTGATGACGCAGCCAACGAAAGTGTCCGGTGCGAGGTTCTCGACTGCGACGGGCAGGGGATCGCCGGCCTTCATGCCCGCGGGCGAGGCGTTGGCGACCAGGCCAAAGCCGGTCGGATCGGTCGAACCGGCGAAGACCCTGGCCTTGCCCTTGCGGTTCAGCCGCTCGATCAGCCCGTCTCGCCGAGCGGTATCCGCATCGTGGATCGCCAGCTCGCTGACACCTGCGTCGACCAGGGCGAGCGCGATGGCCGAGCCGGCGCCGCCCGCGCCGATCAGCAATGCACGCTTGCCTTCCGGCTCACCGCCATTGGCCCTGAGCGCTCCGACGAAGCCGAGCCCGTCGACCATCTCGCCATGCCAGGCGCCATCCTTTCGGCGGCGCATGATGTTGACCGCGCCGAGGAAGTCGCCGCGCTCGGTCGCGCTGGCGCAGTGCCGGTGGCAGGCGAATTTGTGCGGGACGGTGACGATGATGCCGTCGAGGTTCGGCAGGTGATCGGCCGCCTTCAGGAAGGCATCGAGATGCTCTGGCGCGACACGAACGGGCGCGACGACGCCGTCATGGCCGCGGTCGGCGAAAGCGGCCGTCATGCCGGCCGGCGATTTCACCTGTGCTATCGGCTCGCCGACGATGAGGTTGAGGCGCGTCGCCCCGGTGATCTGGAAATCCACAGTCGTTCTCCTCTCGCGGCGCCGATCAGGCCGCGCATTGGCCCTGGGTTTCGACCACGCCGAGCAGGCGCGCCTGCATCGCCTCGTCGTGCTCGAGTTCCGTCGCGTCTCCGCAGAAAGCGACCTGCCCGTTGACCAGCACATAGGCCCGGTCGACGATCGGCAGCACCAGCTCGGCGTGGTGTTCGACGATCACCATCGCGACGCGCCCGCGCAGCTTGACCAGGGCTTCCATGACCTCGTTGACGACGGCCGGCGCCAACCCCTCGAACGGTTCGTCGAGCAGGATGAGCTTGCTGGGAACCATCAGTGCGCGGGCGATCGCCACCATCTGGCGCTCGCCGCCGGAAAGATTCTCGGCCTTTGCAGCCTGGCGCGTCTTGAGGCGGGGAAAGAGCGCATAGACCTCGTCCAGGGTGATGCCGCCCGGGCGCTGGGCGAGCATCAGGTTCTCGACCACCGTCAGGTTCGGGAAGAGGCGCCGCCCCTCGGGCACCAGCGAGATGCCGAGCCGGTTGATCTCGAAGGGGCGTAGCTTACGCAGGTCCGTGCCGGCGAAGCGGATGCTGCCGCGGTCGAGCGGGAGGCTGCCGGTCAGCGCCCGCAGCAAGGTCGTCTTGCCGACGCCGTTACGGCCGAGCAGCGCGACCGCCTCGCCTTCTCTGATCGTCAGGTCGATGCCTGAGAGAACGGTGCTGCCGCTATAGCCGGCGGCGATGTCGGACGCTTCGAGCAGGACGCGGCTGGCCGCCGCATTGCCGCGGTTCACGGCCGGCGCCGTGGCGCGCTCGCCATCCCTGGCGGCGCCGAGATAGGCGGCGATCACGTCCGGATTGCGTGCCACTTCGGCTGGTTTGCCGTCGGCGATCATGCGGCCCTGATGCAGTACCGAGATGCGATCGGAGATGGCGAGCACGCGGTCGATGTCGTGTTCGATCAGCAGCACGGCATGGCGTTGCGACAGCCGGCGGATGAGGTCCGCGACGACGATCCGATCGGCCTCGGCAAGGCCCGCGAGCGGCTCATCGAGGAGCAGCAGCTTGGATTCGATCGCCAGCGTCACCGCGATCTCGAGCAGGCGCTTCGCGCCATGCGGCAGGTCCTGGCTGATTTCCGCGGCCTGCTCGACGAGGCCGACGGCATCGAGCAGCGACCAGCTGCGCGCATTGATCTCCGCGATGTCATGCGCGTCGCGCAGCAAGCCGCGTGCCCCGAGGCGCTGCGCCTGCACGGCAATGCGCACGTTCTCGAACACGGTCAGGTTCGGGAAGATCGACAGGATCTGGAAGGAGCGGGCGATGCCGAGCCGGGCGCGTGCATGCATCGGCAGTTTGGTGATCTCGCGCCCTTCGAAGAAGACCTGCCCGCCGCTCGGCGGCAGCACGCCGGTGAGCATGTTGTAGAAGGTCGTCTTGCCGGCGCCGTTCGGCCCGATGATGCTGTGCAGGACGAAGGGCCGAACCTGAAGGTCGATTTCCTTCGCCGTGACCAGACTGCCGAACTGCTTCGAGAGCTTGCGTGTTTCGAGGATCGGCTTGTCCGGATCCATCGCCTGGGCGGCGCTGACATAGGGCTCGATCACGGCCGGCCGCGGTGGAATCGTGTTGCGTGTCAGGGTCCAGCGCTGGCGCCGGCCGAAACGCTGCGCAAGACCGGTGATGCCTTCGGGCGATAGCAGCGCGAACAGGATCAGGATCGGCGCGAAGACCAGCCACCAGTTCTCGGTGACGGCCGAAAGCCGGTTCTCCAGGATGATGAAGGTGATTGCGCCCCAGAGCGGACCCAGGAAGTGATGCACACCGCCGAGCACCGTCATCAGCAAGGCATCGCCCGCATGCTGCCAGCTCAGGTTGTTGGCGTAGACGCCTTGCAGCAGGAAGGTCAGCAGCGCGCCTGCGAAACCAACGAATCCGGCCATCAGAACGAAGGAGCCGAGCCGCAGCAGATAGACGTTGAAGCCGAGGCTGCGCGCACGCTGCTCGTTGTCGCGCACGGCCTGCAAGGCCCGCCCGAACGGCGAATGCACGATGCGCCAGAGCAGCCAGACTCCCGCGACGACGCAGACGATGACGAATCCGTGGAAGGCGAGGTCACTCTCGAAGGTCGGACGTGCCACGCCCTGCAGCCCGTTCTCGCCCCCGGTGACGGCGGTCCATTTGAAGGCGACCTCGAAGGCGATCTGCGAGCAGGCCAGGGTGAGGAGCGAGAAATAGAGGCCCTTGCGCCGCAGGATCAGCGCGCCGAGCACCAGGCCCAGCGCCAGCGTGAACAGCACCGAGAGCAGGAGGCCGCCCATGTCGTTTGACATCCGGCCGAGCACGAAGAAGGCAGCGGCATAGCTGGCGCAGCCGAAGAAGACAGAAGCGCCGAAGGGGACGAGGCCGGTATAGCCGACGAGCAGGTTCACCCCCATGCCGTAGAGCGTATAGATCGCGATCTGGGTGATCAGGCCGACCGGGGCTCCGAGCGCCAGCCACAGCGCGGTCAGGGCGCAGAGGACGACACCGACCCAGAGGGCAGGGTGTGTGAGCAGGGTGCGAGGGCTCATTCGAAGCGCTCCCATTTTTCACCGAAGAGGCCACGGGGTCGCACGAGCAGGATGGCCGCCATCAGCACGTACATGGCCGCGCCCGACCACTCCGGCTGGAACTGGATGGTCATGGCGATGGTAACGCCGACGAGCAGCCCGGCGATGATGGCGCCGGCATAGGAGCCGAGCCCGCCGATGGTGACGATGACGAAGGCCGGCATGATCGCGCTGGCCGCCATCGAGGGCGTGACGGTCCAGAGCGGCGCCGCCAGCAGACCGGCGAGGCCGGCGAGCAGGCAACCGATGCCGAAGACGAAGCTGAACACGACGGGGAGGTTGATGCCGAGCAACCCGACCATCTCGGCGTCGCGTGAGCCGGCCCGGATGATGCGGCCGAACGGCGTGTAGGTGAGGAAGGCCCAGAAGGCGACGAGGGCGGCGATCGTGACCAGCAGGACGAAGAGCCGGTATTTGGTCAGCAGGATCGGGCCGTATTCGACGAAGCCTGCGAGAAAGCGCGGCGCGCTGAAGGGCAGCGGCGCGCCGCCGAAGATCATGCGCAGGATCGCCTCGATCAGCAACGCCAGCGCGAAGGTCAGGATCAGGCCGAGAAGCGGTTCCTTGCCGTAGAGATGACGGATCAGGACGACCTCGACCACCATGCCGATTCCGCCGGTCAGTACCGGCGCGAGCAGCGCGGCCCACCAGCCGAATTCACGGGCGAGCACCAGCGCGAGATAGGCGCCGAGCGCGAAGAAGGCGCCGTGGGCGAAGTTCACGATGCCGAGCAGGCCGAAGATGATCGACAGCCCGACCGCGATCAGGACGTAGAGAAAACCGAGGATCAGACCGTTGACGGTCTGGGACAGTATCATGTCCAACATGGGCTGGCCGCTCCTGCAAGGACGCAAAGGACGCGCGGGACGGGACGGCCGCACGACAGCGTGCGGCCGCGTCGACGTCGGGATGGCTGCGGTCAGACAGCATCCATCTTGCAGGCGCTTTCAGCCTGGCTGCCGAAGGCCTTCTCGATATCGGCGGTCGTCTTGGGCAGCTCCGCCTTGATGTCGAAATAATCCCATTTGTCGGTGATCTTCGGCTTGATGCCGGCGACCAGCAGTCGGCTGACCATCTGGTGATCGAAGTTGCGATAGTGCACGTCGAGGCCGTCGCGCTTGGTCGACCATTTCTCGAGAGCGGCGACGATCGCCGCCGAGTCGGTCGACTTCGCCGCCTCGATGGAATCGAGCAGGGTCTTCATGCCCATCCAGCCCATCCAGGCCTTGTCGGCAGCCGGGCGTCCGTATTTCTTCTCGTAGGCGGCGGCCATCGCCTGCTCTTCGGGCGGGTTGTTGGGGTTCTTGTAGTACCAGGTGATCGTGTAGAGGCCGTCGGCCGCGTCCGGGCCGACGCCCCACAGATCGGTGTTGCCGACGGAGATCTCGGCAAAGGGGATGCGCCCCTTCATGCCAAGTTCGTTCCATTGCTTCAGGAAGGTGGTGAGGTCGCTGGCGGCGATGCCGCCGATGACGACGTCGGGCTTCGCCTGCCGGATCTTGAGGATGAAGGAGGAATAGTCGGGCGTGCCGACCGGGACCTCGTCGGCACCGACAATGGTGATGCCATTGGCCTTGGCGTAGTCCTCGAAGGAACGCTTGATGTCCTGGCCGAAGGCATAGGCCGCCGTCAGCAGGTACCATTTCTTGCCGACATCGGCGCAGTAGGGCGCCAGCACCCGCACATGCACGTCGACCGGCGGCTGCAGGCGGAAGGTGTATTTGTTGCAGGACTTGCCGGTGAGTTCGCCGGTGGCGGCATTGGCGGCGATGTAGGGCACCTTGGCCTTCTTGGCGACCGCCGAGATCGCGAGTGCAAAGGAGCTGAGCGCGCCGCCGACCATGCCGACGACCTTGTGCTCGCCGACGAGGCGCTCGGCGTTCTGCTGCGCGCCCTGCGGGTTCGGCTCGTCGAGCCAGACGATTTCGGTGGGGCGGCCGAGCAGCGTGTTGTTGCGTTGCTCCAGGGCCAGCATGCCGCCTTGGGCGAGGTATTCCGATTGATCGACGATGGTCCCGGTCTTGGCCCAGATCATGCCGATCTTGATCGGGTCCGCCGCTGCGGCGTTGCCGATATAGGGCATGCCGAGCCTGGCCGAAACGAGGCCGCTGGCGCCGAGCGATCCGGCGCCCACGAGCAGGCTGCGGCGTCCGATCCAGCGGGTGATTGATGGCTTGCGAGCGTCTGTCACGACGTCCTCCCTGTGTGGCGTTCCCTTGCCGTGTCGATCTTTATGTCTGCCCGTCCGTTCCGGCGGGGCATGCGGCGGCGACGGCTGTAACATAACTGGAATTGAATTCCACCGATAATTTGAGAATTGGAATCTAATTCTGATTTTTGTTGACGCCCTCCGGCGGCGCCGACATAAACGGGGCGGGAGAAAAACGCATGAAACCGCTATCGATCGGGCTCGTCGGGGCCGGCGCCATCGGCCGCATGCATGCCGATGTGATTGCAGGCAGCGACTTCGCTGCGATCGCTGGTGTGGCGGATCCGACAGAAGCCGGCCGCCTCTATTGTCGAGAGCGCGGGCTGCCCTGGTATGCGAGCCACCGGGATCTGCTCGCTGCGGGCGAGGCGGAGGCGTTGATCGTCGCCACGCCCAACCAGAGCCATCTCGAGATCGGGCTGGCGGCGATCGCCCGTGGCGTTCCCGCGCTGATCGAGAAGCCGGTCGCGGTCACCGTCGCGGAGGGAGAGGAGCTTTCAGCCGCCTCGGCGAGTGCTGGCGTGCCGGTCCTTGTCGGGCATCACCGCCGGCACAATCCGGTCATAGCCAAGGCGCGCGAGCTGGTCAGCCAAGGCGCGCTCGGGCGGCTGACGAACGCGACGGTGCTCTACACATTCTACAAGCACGACGCCTATTTCGACTTGGCCTGGCGGCGCGAGCCGGGCGGCGGGCCCGTGCTGATCAACCTGATCCATGAGATCGACCTGATCCGCTTCGTCTGCGGCGAGATCGCGGCCGTGCAGGCGGTGACCTCCGGCCGTGTCCGGGGCCTGCCGGTCGAGGACACGGCGGCGGTGCTGCTCGAGCTGGAGAACGGGGCGCTCATCACGGTGAGCCTGTCCGACACGGCGGTGACGCCCTGGAGCTGGGATCTCGTCTCCGGCGAACTGCCGAACTACCCCCGGCAGGGAAAGCCGGTGAACTCACACTTCATCTCGGGCACGGAAGGTTCGCTTGCACTCCCCAGCCTCGATCACTGGCGCTATGACGGCGAGAAGAGCTGGTTCGCCGACATCACGCAGCAGACGATCCCGGTCGAGCGCGAAAGCCCGTATCAGCGCCAGCTCCGGCATCTCTTCGAGATCGTGCGCCACGGCGCCGCTCCCCTGATCGATGCCGCCGATGCGACCCGTACGCTTAAAGTGACGCTTGCCGTTCAGGACGCAGCACGCCAGAGACAGCGTCTGGAGATGCATTTTGGATAGGGTGATGACGAAGCGGATCGAGGACGACGCAGGGCTGGACGAAACCGACCAAGCGCCGAGCGGCCTGCTCGAGCGCACCCTCGGCGTTATCGAACTGCTCGCGCAGAACGCGCGGGGACTGCCGCTCTTCGAGATCGCGGAGCGCCTGAAGATCCCGCGCAGCGCCACCCATCGCGTCCTCTCCAGCCTCGTCGATCATGGTTACGTTCGGCAGGAGCGCCATCACGGCACCTATGAGCTGACCGCCAAGATCGCTTCGCTCGCCTTCAGCTTCCTGGCGGGCACGGGCATCACGGATCTCGCCCAGCCGATCCTCGACCATCTGGCGCGTGAATCGGCGGAGCTGGTGCGTCTCGCCCTGATCGACGGGCGCGAGCTCGTCTGGGTAGCGAAATCGCAAGGTTCGCCGTTCGGGCTGCGCTACGATCCCGATATGGGGCAGGCCGGCAGGCTCTCCTGCTCGGCGAGCGGACATGCCTGGCTGTCCTGTCTACCGGACGAGGAGGCTCTCGCGCTCGTCGAGCGGCAGGGCTACGGCGCGCGCGAGGAATTCGGCCCGCGCGCGCCGCAGACACAAGCGGCTTTGCTGAAATACCTGCGCCAGGCGCGCAAGCGCGGCTTCAGCATTGTCGTCCAGACCTACTCGCCCTGGATGAACGCCACCGCCGCGCCGATCCGCAATCCGCAGACGAAGGACGTCGTCGGCGCCGTCGTGATCGCGGGGCCGCATATCCGGCTGACGGAAGAGAAGATGTTGGCGTTGTCGCCGATGTTGCTGAGCGCGGCGCGGGAATTGTCGCTGGCGATGGGAGCAAGCTCCAGCCTCACGTCGCGGCAATCGCGGGGCCCGTTCTTCGGCTGAGCCAGCTCTCTGGCCTGCCAACAAGAGATCGCCTGAAAGCCCGGCGACGCGACGGGAGGTTCGATTGCAGGTTCTCATTACCGGCGGTGCCGGCTTCCTCGGCGCCTGGATCTGCCGGCGCCTATCGCGCCGCGGTGACCATATCCGTATCTTCGACCGGACCGAGAACCGGGCCACCATCGCGGCGATCGCCGGCGCTGAGGCCGCGGCCGCTTGCGAATGGGTGACCGGGGATATCGTCGACGGCGAGGCTGTCGCGGCCGCCGCGCGCGGCTGCGACGCCATCATCCATCTCGCCGGCGTGCTGACTCTGGCCTGCAAGGAGAAGCCGGTTCGCGGCGCCGAGATCAACCTGATCGGAACGCTCAACGTGTTCGAGGCGGCGCTGCGCCATGGCATCGGCAAGGTCGTCTACACGAGCAGCGCCGGCACCTATGGACCGCAGAGCGGTAAGCTCCCGATTCCAACCTCGCATTACGGCGCCTTCAAGCTGGCTTGCGAGGGCAGCGCGCGTGCCTACTTCGCCGACCATGGGCTCTCCAGCATCGGCTTCAGGCCTTACGTCGTCTATGGGCCAGGCCGCGACAGCGGGCTCAGCGCGGGGCCTTCTCTTGCCTGCCGGGCGGCGGCTCGGGGCGAGCCTTATGTCTTCCCCTATGAGGGCATGGCCGGGCTGGTCTATGTCGGCGATGTCGCCGCGGCCTACGAGAGCGCGCTTCGACACGAAGGCGCGGGAGCGCATGTCTTCAACATGATCGGCGAACAGGCCGCGCCGGAAGACGTGATCGCCGAGTTGCGCAGGCTGGCGCCGGATTGCGATATCCGCCGCGGTGGCGCGCCGATGCCTTCGGCTCCGGAGATCGCGGAGGGGCCGCTGCGGGAGGTCCTCGCCGACATACCCTTCACGTCGCTTCGTGAAGGCCTTGCGCGCACCTTTGCCTTCTACCGGGATGGAAGCCTCTAGGCCATGCAGCTCGCCGCCCATACCTTCGGTTTCGTCTGGCAGGAGAGCGCCGAGGCCGCGCTCGAAGCGGTCGCTGCAGCCGGTTTTCGCCATGTCCAGCTCATGGCGGCGCCGCCGCATTTCGATCCCTGGCGCAGCGACGCCGCCCGCACCACGCGCTTGCAAGGGCTGATCGAGCAGTACGGACTCAATCTGCTGGCTTGCGATCTCGCAAGCAGCGACATCAATCTGGCGAGCGCTTCTCCCGATGTGGTGAGCTTCTCGGTCGATGCCTATCGGCGGCTGATCGCACGCTGCGCCGATTTGGGCGCGGCCGCGGTCTGTGTCGGCTCCGGGCGCAGGCATGCCCTGCTCGCCAAGGCCAACGACCGGCTGATGGAGAGTTTCCGCCCCGCCTTCCGCGAGATCGTCGTCGAGGCCCGGCGCCATGGCCTGTCTGTCGGGCTCGAAAACCATCCGCAGGGCTTGCTCGCCGATGCCGGCGCCATCCTCCGGTTCATCGCTGACGAGGGCTACGCGGATGTCACCGTGATCTATGACGTTGCCAATGCCGTTGCGATCGGTGAGGACCCGGTCGAGGGGCTCGCGGCCCTCGCTCCCCATCTCAGCATCGTGCATCTGTCCGACAGCCCGATCGGTCAGTGGCGGCATGATCCGATCGGCAGCGGTGCCATCGATTTCACAGCGATCGGGCAAGAACTGAAGCGCCAGGGCTACAAGGGACCCGTCGCGCTCGAGATCCTCTCTGAAACGCCGCTTGCGGGCCTCCTCGATGGAGCCCGCAAGCTGATTGAGGAGGGATGGGTCTTCAACGACACGCTCGCCCGGCCGTGAAGCCTCGGGAACGGCTCAACCGAACGATGCGTCTCCGGCATCGGAGAAGGCTTGCCAGCCCCCGTCGACGCTGAGGATGGCTCCAGTGACATAGGACGCCGCCGGCGAGCACAGGAACCAGCCGGCCTCGGCGATTTCCTCCGGTTCGGCGAGGCGCCCCATCGGGATGCGGCGTTCCAGCCGCTTGCGGTCGATCCGGCCGGCCGCTTCCAGCTTCCTGACCAATGATGTCCCGACATAGCCCGGCGCGACAGCATTGACCCGGATGCCGAGGCTCGCCCATTCGCAGGCGAGATTCTTCGTCATCTGGACGATGCCGGCCTTCGCGGCGCCATAGGCATTGCGGCGCGGCAAGCCGCCAAGTCCAGCGATCGAGCTGATGTTCAGAATCGCTCCGCCGCTGATCGCCATGACGCGCGCAACCTCGCGCGACATCAGGAAGGTGCCGTTGAGATGGACCTTCAGGACCTGTTCGAAATGGCCGATATCCTGCTCGAGCGTCGGCAGATGCGTGTCGCCTATGCCGGCATTGTTGACGAGGATGTCGATCGTACCCATTGCAGAGGCTGTAGCCGTCACGGCGGCGCAGACCGATGCCTCGTCGCAGACGTCGCAGGCGAGAGCGATGTGCCCGGTGCCGAGCTCGGCCACGCAGGCCGAGGCGCGGTCGCCATCGATGTCGGCAATGGCGATACGGCAGCCGGCGGCGGCAAAGCGGCGGGCGAGGGCCCAGCCGATGCCGTCTGCCGCGCCGGTGATCATCGCCGTGGGTTTCTTGGCCATGGCTATCGCCCCCTCAACGGGCGGCCTGGCCGGAAGCGTAGCCCGGCCGCGGGATCAGACTCATCAATCCCCGGGTGAAGCCGCCATCGACCGTGATCTCCTCGCCGTTGACGTAGCCCGCTCGGTCGCTCGCCAGGAAAAGGACGGTGTCGGCGATATCGTCGGGCTGTCCGATCCGCCCTTGCGGCACCGCCGCCTCGCGCTGCCGCTTCAGCTCCGGATCGGCGTAGAAGCCGCGGCTCATCGGAGTCAGTATCAGTCCGGGGCTGACGACGTTGCTGCGGATGCCCTGTGGGGCCCATTCGAGTGCGATCTGCCGCGACAGCATCACGACGCCGGCCTTGCTGATGCTGTAGGCACCGCTGAACGCCTGGGCATGCGTCGCTGCGACCGAGGCGATATGAACCATGGCGCCGCCGCCATTCGCACGCATCTGCCGCGCAAAGGTCTGCGCGCAGAGGAAATAGCCGGTCAGGTTGACTGACAACACGGCATTCCACTCGGCCAGGGCCAGCGTTTCCAGTGCGCCGGGGCGCAGCAATGCGGCATTGTTGACCAGCACCCGGCAAGGGCCGAATTGCGCCATGCAGGCCTCTGCCGCAGACTCGATGCTCGCAGGGGCCGAGACGTCGCACGAGAAGACGGCTGCCTCCGCTCCGATCTGCCGGATGGCGGAAAGGGTTTCCTCGGCTGCTACAGTTGAGCGGTCCAGCATGGCGATGCGGGCGCCGGCCCTGGCGAGGCCGAGCGCGATCGCGCGGCCGAGCCCGCCGCCCGCGCCGGTGACCACGCAGGCTGCGCCCTGCAAGCCGGGCATGCCCGCAGCGTCGTCGCTCATCGTCTTTGCTTTGTTCATGGTTCGCGGCCGGCGAGGTGGCAGCCCGCCAGATAGCCGAAGGTCATGATCGGTCCGAGCGTTATGCCGGCGCCGGGATAGCTGCCGCCCATCATGCTCGCCCGATCGTTGCCGACCGCGTAGAGGCCGTCGATCAGCTGCCCATCGGCTGCCAGCACGCGGCCGACGACGTCGGTCGTCAGCCCATCGAAGGTGCCGAGATCGCCCATGACGATCCGCAGCGCGTAGAACGGAGCCTTGCGGATCGGCGCCACATTGGGATTGGGTTTGTGATCGGGATTGCCGAGAAATCGGTTGAAGGCACTGCGCCCGCGCCCGAATTCCGGATCTTCGCCCCGTTCGGCGTCACGATTGTAGCGCGCGACCGTGGTTTCAAGTCCTCTCGGATCCAGGCCAGCCGCCCCGGCGAGGTCCGCCAGCGTCGCGCCCCGCCTGAGATAGCCGTTGCGGACATAGAGGCCGATCGGAACCGGCGCCGGCTTGGCGAAGCCGAGCCCGTATTTGCGGATCGTGGCGTGATCGCAGATCAGCCAGGCTTCGGTGGCATCGCCTTGCGCGCCATCGGCGATCATGGCGGCGCCGACGTCGTGATAGGATTCGGACTCGTTGGTGAAGCGGCGTCCGGCCCGGTTCACGGCGATGACGCCGGGCTTGTAGCGGTCGACGAGATGCGGGAAGACGCCAGTGCGGCCGCCGCCGAGCGGTACTTCCGAGACAGGCATCCAGGCGGCGGCATTGGGATAGCGCAATTCGCAGCGGGCGCCGGCCGACTCCGCCAGCCGAATGCCGTCGCCGGTATTGGCGGTCGGCGTTGGCGAGACATGCCGGCCGCCGCGGGCGACATGTGGGTAGGCCGCCGCCATGCGTGCCTCATCATGGGGAAAGCCGCCGCAGGCGAGTACGACGGCGCGTTTCGCCCGGATCTCGCGGATGCCGTCTTCGGCCTCGAAGCGCGCGCCCACGACGCGGCCGCTCTCGACGATGAGGTCTTTTGCCGGCATCCCCGTCAGGATCGGGATGCCGAGATCGAAGGCTGATCTGGCCAGCCGTGCGGCCAGGGCGTTGCCGCTGGTGACCTGGACGCCGCGCCGATAGAGCACAAGGTCCTTGATATGCGATGCGAGCCGGCGCGCGACATAGAGAGCCGAGTTGAATGAACGCGTCGCCCGGAAGAAATGCTTCAGGTCCTCGTTGGAGGAGTTGAACATCATGCCGATGAACGTGATCGTCTCCAGCGGCGGGCGCAGCCGCGCGAGCTCCTTGCCGAGGTGGCGCGCATCGTAGGGAGCCGCGGTCAGCGAGCGGCCCTTCGCCACGCCGCCCGGCACGTCGGGATGGTAGTCGGGATAGTTGGACAGGAGAAAGCGGACTTCGGTCTCGCGCTCGAAGAAGTCGACCATGCGGGGAGCGATGTCGAGGAAGGTTTCGACCACGTCCCCGGCGTAGAAGTTTCCGGTCTCCTGCCGCAGATAGCCGAGCGCCGCCTCGCGCGAATCCGGAAGGCCAGCCTTCGCGGCGTGAACGCTGCCGGGAATCCAGAGGACACCGCCCGAATAGGCCATGGTGCCGCCGAAGAACCGGTCCTTTTCCGCGACGATGACGTTAAGGCCGTGCTTGCGGGCCGTGATTGCCGTGGAGAGCCCGCCGGCGCCGGAACCTATCACGAGCACCTCGCAATCGGCTGATGGCTCGGCCATGGCTTCCTCCTTCCGACGGGGCTCAGCTCGTTCGCTCTCCGCTTGCAGACGGGGCGGCGGGCAGGACGTTTCGCCCTGTCCCCGCGGGAACTTGTCTTGGCAGGGTAAGGCGGCGCTGCGTCGAGGCAATGGACGGAGGGCGTAATAATTTGTACTTTTCCCGGGGAGCAAGATGCGCAGTGAGGCGTAATGGCGGTCGCACCGGTCGAACGTTACAGCCTGTATGGCGAGCCTATCAGGCATGTGGAACCGCGCTTCATCCATGTCGAACCGATCCGGGAACGCAGCGGCTATCACCAATGGCAAATAGCGCCTCACGCCCATCGTGCGCTGCATCAGCTGCTGCTCGTCTCGGAGGGCGGGGGGAAGGATGGACAGCGAGAGTGAGAGCTTCGGCATCGAGGCGCCGGCGCTGCTCGTCATCCCCGCCGAGACCGTTCACGGCTTCGCATTCGAGCCGGGCACTGATGGCTGGGTGATGTCGATCGCGCGCACCGCCTTGCCGGCCTCTGCGAGCGGCGACGGCTTGGTTTCGGCGTTGCTCGACCGATCGCGCTGCGCCGGGCCGATCGACGGGGAGGCCGCACGCCAGATCGGACTGTGCTTCCTGTCGCTGTCGAGCGAGCTCGCCTGGGACGGGGCCGGCCGCAGCCTCGCGATCGAGGGCGATGTGCTGAAGCTTCTGGCTTCATTTTCCCGCGCGGCACTGGCAACCGATACGGCGGTGGCATCCTTGTCCGACGCCGACTCCTCGCTCCTGGCCCGCTTCCGGGCGCTCGTCGAGGCTCATTTTGCCGACCGTCTCACGGTCGCTGCCTATGCCCGGAGGCTCGGCGTTTCCGAAGATCGTTTGCTCGCGGTCTGCCGGAAGCGTTTCGACGCGCCTCCCATTCAGATCATCCATCAGCGCATCATGGTCGAGGCCCAACGCTGGCTGCTCTATACCTCGACCCCGATCGGCGCCATCGCAGAGGCGCTCGGCTTTCGGGATGCCGGGTATTTCTCACGTTTCTTTACGAAGCGGCTGGGCCTAAGTCCGCGCCGATTTCGGGCGTGACGATGGAGACAGTCGCCCTGCCTGCTGACTTGGAGCCGCGGCTGGGCGAATAGCGCCGCTTCCGGCGAGGCGATCCGCTGCGAGATCGCGGGCTGGGTGGTGCCGAGCTTCTCCGGGGCGGCACGCAAGCTGCCGAGCGCGGCTGCCCAGAAGAAGGTTTCGATATTGCGCAGGTCGATCATCGCGCGATGATGCCGATGACCCGACCGAGAACCAACAGAAAACGCGCCGGGGACGCGCGGGCAGCGATACGGCTTAACGAGGCAACTCGCCACGGCGCGACGCTGCAAGGACATCGGCGATGCGCTCATCGGCCAGGCCGTAATCCGCCCTGGCAGCCTCGGCAGAGATGTAGCCCAGCGCGAGGTCTCGCTCGACGCTGCGCTGGCCCCTTTCGCCGGGTGCGCCGTAACCCGCCCCGCCGGGGAAGGCCATCACGACCTTGCGGCCATGTGGCACGAACTGCTTGCCCTTGCCCTTCATCGGCGTGCCGTCGTCGAGCGCGATCGTGGTCGGGGCGCCAGCGCCGCCGCCGCGCCGGCCGCGGGCGGGATGGTGGACACGGTCGAACATCGCCTGGATGTCGAACTCGTAACCCTCCCAGGCGCCCACCTCCATGTGTTGGCCGAGGCCGCCGCGATGGCGGCCGTTGCCGCCGGAATTGGGCCGAAGTTCCTTGCGCCAGACGATGACCGGGCCGACCTGCTCGGTCGCCTCGACCGGCATCGTCATCACGCCTGAGGGGAAGGCGGTCGCGTTCATGCCGTCGAGCGTTGGGCGCGCGCCCGAGCCGCCGGAGTTGAAGGTCAGCACCTCGGCGCGGATGGCTTCGGCCGGCACCGGCGCGTCGCTGCGCGGCCGGAGCGAGACCTGGAAGTTGCAGAGGCTGCCCGCTCCTTCGGCAGGGGCGACACCCGGGAGGATCTTGTCGAGCGCATCGTAGATCGTGTCGGGCACCATGTGACCGATGATGTGACGCAGCGCGACCGGGGCCGGCCAGAGCGCATTCACGATGGTATTCTCAGGCGCGACGATCCGGAATGGCTCCAGCGAGGCGGCGTTGTTGGGAATTTCCGGCGCGATCGCGCATTTCAGCGCGTAGCAGGTATAGGCCTTGGTATAGACCAGCGGCACGTTGATGCCGTTCTTGTCGAGACCGGAGGTGCCGGCCCAGTCGCAGAGCACGCCGTCCGACTCGATCGAGATCCTGACATGCAGGTCGATCGGCCGGCTGTAGCCGTCGATCCGCATATGCCCTTCGGCCTGCGCCCGCGGCAGCGCCGCGATCTTGTCCAGCGTCGCCTGCCGTGAGTTCGTCAGGATGAAGTCCGAGATGCCGGCGAGATCGGCGAGCCGGAATTCGGTCATCATGTCGATCAGGCGGCGGTGGCCGATCTCGTTGCAGGTCGCCAGCGCATAGACGTCCCCGACGAGCTGGTCGGGCTCGCGGACATTGCCGCGGATGATTGCGACCAGCGTCTCGTTGACCGTGCCGCGGTCGACGATCTTCATGATCGGGATATGGAGCCCTTCCTCGTAGACCGAGTTGGCGTCGGCGCCGAAGCCGCGCCCGCCAATGTCGACGATATGGGCGGTGCAGGCGAAGAAGCCGACGAGCCGCCCGCCATGGAAGGAGGGGCTGACGACGGTGATGTCGTGCAGGTGGCCGGTGCCCTCCCATGGATTGTTGGTGATGTAGACGTCGCCCTCGGCGATGTTCTCGCGTCCGATGCGGCGGATGAAATGCGCGACGGCGTCGGCCATGGCGTTGACATGGCCCGGCGTGCCCGTCACCGCCTGCGCCAGCATCTCGCCCTTCTCGTTGTATACGCCGGCGGAAAGGTCGCCAGCCTCGCGCACCGAGGTCGAGAAGGAGGTGCGAATCAGCGCCTGCGCCTGTTCCTCGACGACCGAGATCAGGCGGTTCCACATCACCTGATAGGCGACTTGCGAGATATCAGACATGGGCAGCCTCCTTGCGGGCCGCCGCGCGCGCGGCGCGGGCGACGCATCCTGCTGGTGGATGTCGATGCAACCGTCGTTCAGCGTCACGGCCATCCGGCTCGACGGCACGATGATGGTGGTCTCGTCCTCGGTGATCACGCCGGGCCCGCTGAGCTTGCAGCCGGCCGGCAGCGCGGCGCGGCTGTAGACCTCGGCCTCGACGCGCCGGCCAAGGCCGGCGTCGAAGACGGAGCGGCTGCCCTCGGCGGGCGCCTCGCTCGTCCCTGATAGGGGTTCGACCGGCACGGTCGCGGCTTGCGGCGTATGGGCGTTGACGGACCAGACGGTGATCTCGGCTTCGAGTCCCTTCACCGTGCGGCCGAACAGATTGGCATACTCATGCTCGAAGCGTTGCAGGATGACGGCCGGGTCGGCCCTGCGCGCCTCCTCGGGCGTCAGGATGACCGGGATCTCCCAGCCCTGGCCGGCATAGCGCATATAGACCTTGTACTCGGTGAGGATCTCGCCATCCCAGCCGCAGGAGCGCACGACACGCGTCGCCTCGTCTTCCATCTCATCGAAGAGCTGCGAGACCCTCTGCGCGTCGAAGCGCGCCAGCCGCATGAACAGGGTCCGATTGGCCTCAAAGCTGAACGGCGCCCGCAGGAAGCCGATGGCCGAGCCGACGCCGGCTCCCGGCGGGACCAGGCAGCGGGCGATGCCGAGCTTCTCGCAGAGCCGGCCGGCATGCAGCGGCGCCGCCCCGCCGAAGGCGATCATCGTATAATCGGACAGATCCTCGCCATTCTCCACAGCGTGGACGCGCGCCGCATTGGCCATGTTCTCGTCGACGACCTCGGCGACGCCCCAGGCGCTTTCCAGGGCATCCATGCCGAGCCTGTCGCCGATCTCGTGCTTCAGAGCGCCCGCCGATTCATCCGCGAAGAGCGGGATCGTGCCCGCCGCGAAGTTGTGCGGATCGATCTTGCCGAGGATGACGTCGGCGTCGGTGACCGCCGGGCGCTTTCCGCCGCGGCCATAGCAGGCCGGGCCGGGTTCCGAGCCAGCGCTCTCGGGCCCGACGCGGATCTGGTTCATCGAGTCGACATGGGCAAGGCTGCCGCCGCCGGCGCCGATCTCCACCATGTCGATCACCGGGATCGAGATCGGCATGCCCGAGCCCTTCTTGAAGCGGTAGGTCCTGGCGACCTCGAAGACGCGCGCGGTCTTCGGCGTGTAGTTCTTGATCAGGCAGATCTTCGCGGTGGTGCCACCCATGTCGAAGGAAAGCACCTTCTTCAGCCCGTGACGCGCAGCGATGTCGGCCGCGAAGACCGCACCGCCCGCCGGGCCGGATTCGACGAGGCGCACCGGAAACTCCGAGGCGCTCTCCAGCGAGATGATGCCGCCGCCCGAATGCATCAGGAAGATCGGGCAGGAGGCGCCCTCGGCGGCGAGTCGCCCCTTCAGCCGGACGAGATAACTCTTCATCAGCGGCTTGATGTAGGCGTTGGCGATCGTCGTGTTGAAGCGCTCGTATTCGCGCATCTGCGGCGAGACCTCCGACGACAGCGAGATCATCACGCCGGGCAGCCGTTCCGCCAGCACGTCGTGGATCATCCGCTCATGCGCGTCGTTGACATAGGAGTGAAGCAGGCCGACCGCGACGCTTTCGTAGCCGGCTTCGCGCAGCTCGTCGGCGAGGGCCTCGACCTCGCCCCGCTCCAGCGGGATCAGCACCTGGCCGCGCGCATCCATCCGCTCCCGCACGGTGTAGCGACGGTTTCGCGGCAGCAGCGGCTCCGGCAGTGTCAGGTTGAGGTCGTATTGCTCGAAGCGGCTCTCCGTGCGCATCTCGATGACGTCGCGGAAGCCCTCGGTGGTGATCAGGGCGGTCTTGGCGCCGCGCCGCTCGATCAGCGCGTTGGTAGCCAGGGTCGTGCCGTGGATGATCTGCCCGACCGTCGAGACGGCGACGCCGGCCTTCGCACAGACCCGGTGCATCCCCTCGATGATGGCATCCTCGGGGGCGCCGTAGGTCGTCAGAACCTTGGCCGAGAACCGCTGCCCCGCCTGTTCGAGCACGACATCCGTGAAAGTTCCCCCGATATCGACGCCCAAGCGGGTCCCGAGAGTGGACATGGCCGTTTCGCCTCCATTGCCTGACCCGGGGAGGATAGGAAGGGCGCTCAATGCCGTCGAATTATTATTCCGAATATAACTTGATACAGAATATTTATCGCCAGCAGCCTGCGAATGGCACAGGCGTCAATGATGGCGGGCGGCGCGATCGCTAGCGAGCTCGGCCGAACGCCTGAGCAGGAAGCTCGCAGGCGTATGGGCGAAGGAAGCCGTGAAGACGAGGGCGCTCGGCTTCCAGTGATAGGGGATCTCGACCAGTTCGCCGGCGGCCAGCGGCTTCTCCACGACCGTCCGAGGCAGCGGCGCGATTCCGAGGCCGTCGATTGTCATCTGCAGGCAGGCCGACAGGCTGCTCGATGGCACGATCCGCATCGGCTTTTCCCAGAGCTCGCGGAAATGCGCGGAGAGCTCGACGAAATGGCGGGTATTGCGCGCATGGGTCAGGATCGTGTGCGCAGCCAGCGTCGCAATGTCGGAGCCGGCGAGCGCAAGCCGCGGCGAGGCCACCCAGAGATAGGGCACCGAGCCGAGATCGACATTGGTGATGTTGAAGTTCGAGATCGGGCCGTTCAGCAGGCACAGGTCGAGCGCCCGCGAAACCAGCTCCTCGCGCAGGTTGATGGTCAGATCGACCCTGAGCTCGACATCGACATTGGGGAAGACCTGCCGCAGATCGAGCATGTAGTCCCGCAGCCAGGTCTGGGCGATGAGCTCCGCCACGCCGAGCCGAAGGATGCCGATCTGCTGATCGGAGCGGATCGATTGCTGCGAGAACTCCTCCGACGCGACGAGGACCCTTTCGGCATGTCCGAGCAGCGAGTGCCCGATGGGCGTGAGCGCGACGGAACCCGAGTCGCGATGAAACAGCCTGACGCCCAGCACAGCCTCCAGCTGCGATATACGCACCGAGATGTTGGGCTGGGTCGTGTTGAGGCGCTCCGCCGTGGCCCGGAAGCTGCCGAGCTTGGCCACCCAGACGAAGCTCTCAAGCTGTTTCAGTGTCCAGTTCGGCATCGCATCTCCACAGGGCCTTGCACACAATAAAGAAAATCAATCGCGAGAACAGAAAAATTCAATTGGATGTTATCGCGGGAACACGGTGGAGTAGCGTCGCCGGCTATCGAGCCCATGCTTGCATGCCGCGTTCGCGAACCCGTGCGGCCCTTCAGTCCGCGCCGAGGCAAAAATGAGGGAACGATGAACCGCAGAGCCCTGATTGCGTCCGCTGCCCTTGCGATGAGTGTCGGCCTAACCGCGCCGGCCCTGGCCCAGACGAGCTGGACGATGGCCTCCGGCTATCCGGAGAGCAGCTTCTTCACGCAGAACATCCGGCAGATGATCAAGGAGATCGAGGAGAAGAGCGGCGGCAAGCTCAAGATCGACCTGCGTTCCAGCGACAGCCTGATCAAGCTCGATGCGGTCAAGCGCGCCGTCCAGTCCGGCCAGATCCAGATCGGCGAGATCAGGCTCGGCGTCTATGGCAACGAAGCGGCCATGTACAATCTCGACAACATTCCCGGTGTCGCGACGACCTATGATCAGGCCACCAGGCTGACGGAGGCCCAGGCCCCGTTCTTCGACGCCATGTTCAAGAAGAACGGCATGCGGGCGATCACCTATGTCGCCTGGCCGGGCCAGGGCTTCTACACCAAGCAGCCCCTCAAGGGGCTCGCCGACCTCAAGAGCCAGAAGCTGCGCATCTATTCGAAGCAGACGCAGATCATGGGCGAGAAGCTCGGCATGGAAGCGCTGATCCTGCCATTCGCCGAGGTGCCCCAGGCGTTCTCGACCGGCATGATCCAGTCGCTCTGGACCAGCGCGCAGACCGGAACCGACGTCCAGATCTGGGATTACGTCAAGCACTTCACCTATACCGGCACCATGCACAACAAGAACGCGATCATCGTCAACGAGCGCGCTTTCCGCCAGCTCGATGCGGCGACGCAGAAGGTCGTGACCGAGGCCGGCGAGGCCGCGACCAAGCGCGGCTGGGAGCTCTCCAAGAAGGCGAGCGAGGAGCGCGAGAACGTTCTCAAGAGCCATGGCGTGACGATCGCGCAGGCGCCGAAGGACGTGCTGGACGCGATCGAGGCCGCCGGCAAGGGGATGGTCGCCGACTGGCTGACCTCCGCGACCGCCGAGGAGAAAGCCGTCTACGAGAGCTATCGGAAGAGCCTGAACTAAGCCGCTGGCAACGACGCCGACTTCCACGAAACCATGGCCAGCGGGGTAACCGGTGATACGGGGGGGTCTCGACAAGTTCTACGAGGCATGCGGCTACCTGGCCGCTGCCTTCATGGTCGGCATCGCCGTCGCGATCGCCGCGCAGATCACCGCACGCATGCGGGGGGTGACGCTCGACGCCACCGAGGCGGCGGGCCTCTGCCTGGCCGCATCGACCTTCTTCGGTCTGGCGCACACCTTCAGGCGCGGCGCGCATGTGCGGATCAGCCTGATCGTCGACCGGTTCCCGGCCCGGTTCCGGCACGGCGTCGAGATATTCAACTGCCTGCTCGGCGCGGTGGTCGTGTCGTATCTCGCCTGGCATGTCGGCGGGCTGGCACTGCAGTCCTATGAATTCAACGACATCAGTCCGGGCCTGCTCGCCATGCCGTTCTGGATTCCGCAGACCGGCGTGGCTATCGGCGTGGCCGCCTTCGCGATCGCGCTCATCGATGAACTCGTCTGGCTGCTGAGCGGCGGCCGGCCGCGCTACGAGGCGCCCGACGAAGTCGGCCTCGATCGGCCAGTGGCATAGGGGCCTGTGATGGATCCGATCGTCGTCGCCTCGCTGATCCTGGCCGGCTCGCTGCTGTTCCTGCTGGCCAGCGGTGTCTGGGTCGCCTTGTCCCTCCTCACCGTCGGCATGGTGATGATGGGGCTCTTCACCACCGCGCCGATGGGCTCGCTGATCGCCTCGACCCTCTGGGATTCGAGCTGGGGCTGGGCGCTGACTTCGCTGCCGCTCTTCATCTGGATGGGTGAGATCCTGTTCCGCTCGAAATTGTCATCCGACATGTTCCAGGGCCTGGCACCCTGGGTGTCGTGGTTGCCCGGCCGTTTGCTGCATGTGAACGTGCTCGGCTGCGGCATCATGGCGGCGGTCGCCGGCTCCTCGGCGGTGACCTGCGCCACGATCGGGCGGATCAGCGTGCCGGAGCTGGAGAAGCGGGGCTACCCGCTCAACATGACCATCGGCACGCTGGCCGGCTCCGGCACGCTCGGCCTGCTGATCCCGCCCTCGATCATCATGATCGTCTATGGCGTGACCGCCGAGGTCTCGATCGCCCGGCTGTTCATCGCCGGCGTCCTGCCCGGCTTGCTCCTGATGGCACTGTTCATGGGCTACACGGCGATCTGGAGCCTGCTCAACCCGCAGAAGATGCCACCGGCAGATCCGCCCGTGCCCTTCCTCGAGAAGCTCTACCTGTCGCGCCGGCTGATTCCGGTGGCGCTGCTGATCGCCTCGGTGGTCGGCTCGATCTATGGCGGCGTCGCGACGCCGACCGAGGCTGCGACCATCGGCGTGATCGGTGCGCTCATCCTCGCGGCGATCGGCGGCGGGCTCACTCGGGAGAGCTTCATGGACGGCCTGATGGCGGCCATGCGGACATCCTGCATGATCTCCTTCATCATCGCCTGCGCCGCTTGCCTGACCATTGCCGTCGCCTTCGTCGACATCCCGCGTTCGCTGGCGGGCTGGGTCGCCGCGATGCAGCTTTCGCCCTATGCGCTGCTGGCGGTGCTCGCCGTGTTCATGCTCATCCTGGGCTGCTTCCTCGAAGGCATCTCGATCATCGTGCTGACCTCCTCGGTGATGCTGCCGATGGTGCAGGCCGCCGGCATCGACCTGCTTTGGTTCGGCATCTTCGTGGTGGTCCTGATCGAGGCGGCGCAGATCACCCCGCCGGTCGGCTTCAACCTCTTCGTCCTGCAGAGCATCACCGGCAAGGACATCCTGGCGGTGACCAAGGCGGCGATTCCCTATTTCTTCGTGCTGATGCTGCTCCTCGTCCTGATCACGCTGTTCCCGCAGATCGTCACAGCCCTGCCGAAGATGATGACGGGATAGACAACGGCGCGGGGAACGTCCGGGACGAAGTCGGGATCGGGCGCTGGATGAAGCCGGTATCGACCGAGCCGCAAGCTGCCTCACCAATGCCGAGGCTTCGTCGCCGACCTCCGCCAGATCCGGCGGCTGTCTCAGGCGTCGTAGGACGCGAGAAGGCGTCGGGCGAGGTTTCACCGATCGCCCGTCCTTCACCGACAACGAGCTACGGCTGACCAGCAAGCTGACGGCTGGAGCGTTCGTAGACCGCGGCGCCCGTCTGCGCGTCAACGCCTTGGAGGCTGACCTCGTAACCCCAAAGTTTGTGGATATGGCGCAGCGTCGCATCACAACTGTCGCTATCCAACAAGATACCGTCATTGACCTTGTGCAGCAGGCGCAAATGCCGCTGGCCGAGCAGGTCGACATCCACGACCTGGATGTCCGAATGGCTCGCGCCGATGTCATATCTCTGGGCCAGGGCGGCGCGGATGTGCTCGTAGCCGCGCTCGTTGTGGATCGAGGCCACACCATAGAATGCTTCGTTTGCAGCATCGGTGAGCACGAACATCCGCCACTTCCGGATCAGGGCCGGGCTGAGAAACTGGCGGATGAAGGACTCGTCGCGATGGTTGGCCCAGGCGTCGAGCAGGATCGAGCGCCAGTCGCCGCTCCCCGCGATCTCGGGAAACCAGTCGCGATCCTCCGCGGTCGGCTCGGTCACGATGCGCCGAATGTCCTGCATCATGTCGAGGCCGAGCGCATAGGGGTTGATGCCGGAAAAGCGGGGATCGTCGAAGCCGGGCTGGAAGATGACGTTCGAATGGTTGCGCAGAATCTCCAGCATGGCGCCTTCGCCGATCCGGCCACGGTCGAACAGCGCGTTCATCACCGTGTAGTGCACGAAGGTCGCGCAGCCCTCGTTCATCACCTGCGTCTGCCGCTGGGGGTAGAAATACTGGGCGATGACCCGGACGATCCTCAGGATCTCGCGCTGCCAAGGGTCGAGGATCAGGCTGTTCTTCTCGAGGAAATAAAGCAGGTTCTCCTCTGGTAGATTGAGTGCTCTCTTTCGCTCGGCGATCGCGTCTTCGCCCTCTTCCGCCACCTTTTCGCAGTCCGCGGGGCGCGGGATCGTGCGCCAGAGATCATTGTAGGACCGCTCCTCGTATTCCAGCCGCTCGCGCATTCCCTCGCTCTGCTTGTCGGCAGAAAGCTTGGGCGGGCGGCGATAGCGGAACACGCCCTGTTCCATCAGGGCGTGGGCGGCGTCGAGGAGCGTCTCCACCGCCGCGACGCCGTGCCTTTCCTCGCAGCGGTTGATGAAGCCCTTGGCGAAATCCAGATAACCCAGGATCGCGCCGGCATCGGTCCATTGCCGGAACAGATAGTTGTTCTTGAAGAAATGGTTGTGCCCGAGGGCAGCATGCGCCGTGACCAGGGCCTGCAGCGCCATGGTGTTCTCCTCCATCAGGTAGATGATGCAGGGATCGGAATTGATGACGAGTTCATAGGCGAGGCCGCGGCCGGCCTTGCGGTAGAGCAGTTCCTGGTGGAGGAAGTGCTTGCCGAAGGACCAATGGCGATACATCAGCGGCATGCCGATGGATGAATAGGCGTCGAGCATCTGCTCTGAGGAGATCACTTCCATCTGTACCGGGTAGATATCGAGCCGCAGCTCCTCCTTTGCGACCGCCTCGATGACGTCGTAGGCATGCGACAAGGTCCCGAAGTTCCAGTCGGAGCCGGAGAACATGAGGTCGGAGCCGGGCGCGTGCCTGTGCATCGGTGCTCCTTCAGTTGCGCGGCCGCGCCGGCTGCCGAGTGAAGAGCCGGCGGAAGACCGGGTAGATGTCGGCGGCCTTGGCGATGCGGCTCATGTCGAAATTCGGCCATTTCTCCTTGACTGCGAGATAGGCGCGCCAGAGCGAGGTGCCGTTGTCCGTGGAGCCGAAGATCTCGCTCTCGCGTTCATCGATGATCTCGACATAGGCGAAATACTGACACTGGCGCATGATCGGCCCGTCCAGTAGGCCGAGGCAGCGCTCGGAGTCGGTAGCGAGATTGTCGCCGTCCGAAGCCTGGGCGGCGTAGATGTTCCACTCCCGGCTGGGGTAGCGCTGCGCGATGATGCTCTGCATCTTCTCGAGCGCCGTGGAAACGACGGTGCCGCCGCTCTGAGTGCTGTAGAAAAAGGTCTCCTCGTCCACTTCCTGCGCCGTGTGGGTATGACGGATGAAGACGATGTCGGTGCGGTCGTAGCGCCGTTTCAGGAACAGGTGCAGCAGGACGAAGAAGCGCTTGGCCAGATCCTTCTCGCGTTCGCCCATCGAGCCTGAGACGTCCATCAGGCAGAACATCACCGCGTTCGCGTTCGGCAGAGGCTGCGCGTCGAAGCGGTTGAAGCGGATATCGACCGGGTCGATGAAGGCGATCACCCGGCGCCGGCGCTCCAGCCGGTCGAGTTCGGCGCGCAAGGCTGTGACGTCAGCGCGAGCGGCGCCCGGCCCATCGGCTTCGATTCTGGCCAGTTCGCGCAGGATGGCCTCGATCTCCTCGCGCTTGGGACGCTGCAGGGCAATGCGGCGTCCCAGGCTGTTGCGCATGGTGCGCGCGACGCTGATGTTGGTCGGCGACCCGCTGGTCGAGAATCCGGCCCGCCGCGGCTTGAAGGCGAGGATTTCCTTGAGATTGAGCTTGACCATATCGGGAAGCTCGAGGTCCTCGAAAAACAGGTCGAGCACCTCTTCGCGCGAAAGCACGAAACGGAAATCGTCCTCGGAGAGCTGCAGGCCGGACGACGATCCCACTCCGCCGCCCTGGCCCGACTTCGGCATCCGGTCTCCCGGCGAAAAGTGCTTGTTTCCGGGCAGGACATGCTGGCGCCGGCCGCTGTCCCTGGCATCGCGGAAGCTCGGCTCGCTCGTGCCTTTCGCCGGTATCGAGACGGCATGCTCCCCGTCCGCATCGGCGATCTTGCCGGAGCGGATCTGCTCCTGGACGCTGCGCTTCAGCTCCGCCCGCACGCGGTGCAGGAAGCGCTGGCGATTGCCCAGGCTCTTGTCCTTCGGGTTCAAGCGGCGGTCGATGAAGATCGGCATGGCAGGCTCCTGCCGCGTTCAGCCTGCCTTGTTGACGCGCATGTACCAGTCGACCAGGCGCCGCACCTGACGCTCGGTATAGCCGCGCTCGACCATGCGCTGCACGAAGCCGTGATGGCGCTTCTCGGTCACGCTGTCCTGCTTCGAGCCGAAGCTGATCACCGGCAGCAGATCCTCGACCTGGCCGAACATCCGCTTCTCGATCACCTCGCGCAGCTTCTCATAGCTGGTCCAGGACGGGTTGCGGCCATTGTTCCTGGCCCGGGCGCGCAAGGTGAATTTCACCACCTCGTTGCGGAAGTCCTTGGGATTGGCGATGCCGGCCGGCTTCTCGATCTGCGACAATTCATTGTCGAGGACCTGCCGGTTGAGGAGCTGGCCGGTATCGGGGTCCTTGTAGTCCTGATCCTCGACCCAGGCGTCGGCATAGGCGATGTAGCGGTCGAACAGGTTCTGGCCGTATTCGCCATAGGATTCGAGATAGGCCTTCTGGATCTCGTGTCCGATGAACTCGGCATAGCGCGTCGCCAGCTCCGACTTGATGAAGTCGAGATAGGCCGCTTCCGTCTCCTTGGCGAACTGCTCGCGCTTGATCGCACCCTCCAGGATGTACATCAGGTGCACGGGGTCGGCGGCGAGTTCCTCGGTATCGTAGTTGAAGGTCTGCGAGAGGATCTTGAAGGCGAAGCGCGTGCTGACGCCGGTCATGCCCTCGTCGACACCGGCGGCGTCGCGATACTCCTGGATGGCCTTCGCCTTGGGCTCCACCTCCTTGAGGTTCTCGCCGTCGTAGACGCGCATCTTGGTATAGAGCGGCGAGTTCTCGAACTCGGCGAGCCGGGTGGAGACCGAGAAGCGGCTGAGGAGGTCGAGCACCTCGGGCGCGCAGGGGCTGCCGGCCAGCTCGCTCTCGCGGAGCAGCTTCTCGTAGATCTGCCGCTCTTCGGTGACGCGCAGGCAATAGGGCACCTTGACCACCAAGATGCGGTCGAGGAACGCCTCGTTGTTCCGGTTGTTCTTGAACTGGAGCCATTCTGACTCGTTGGAGTGAGCCAGGACGATGCCCTGATAGGGAAAGGCTCCGAAGTTCTCGGTGCCGTTGTAGCTGCCTTCCTGGGTCGCGGTCAGCAGCGGGTGCAGCACCTTGATTGGCGCCTTGAACATCTCGACGAATTCGAGCAGGCCCTGCGTCGTCCGGTTCAGTCCGCCGCTGTAGGAATAGGCATCCGGGTCCGACTGGCTGAAGTTCTCAAGCTGGCGGATATCGACCTTGCCGACGAGCGCGGAGACATCCTGGTTGTTCTCATCGCCCGGTTCGGTCTTCGCGATGCCGACTTGCCGCAAGCGCGAGGGCGTCAGCTTGACGACGCTGAACTTGGAGATGTCGCCCGCGAGTTCATCGAGCCGCTTTGCTGCCCATGGCGAGATGAGTCCGGTCAATCGCCGCCGCGCTATACCGTACTTCTCCTCGAAGAGATCGCCCATGCGATCGGGACGGAACAGGCCCAGAGGCGATTCGAAGACCGGGCTCATCTGGTTACCGATCTTGAGTGTGTAGAATGGACGCTCCTCCATCAGCTTCTTGAGCCGCTCGGCAAGCGAGGACTTGCCACCGCCGACGGGGCCGAGGAGGTAGAGGATCTGCTTGCGCTCTTCCAGACCCTGTGATGCGTAGCGAAAATAGCCGGCGATCCGCTCGATGGTGTCCTCCATGCCGAAGAAATCGGCGAAGGACGGGTATATCTTGACCGTGCGGTTGGAGAAGATCCGGCCGAGGCGCTCGTCTTGGCTCGTATCGAACAATCTGGGTGTACCGATTGCGTCGACCATCCGCTCGGCGGCGGCGGCGTACATGGATTTATCTTCACGACAAGCCAGCAGATATTCCTGCAGACTCATCTCTTCCTGCGAATAGCTACGATAATCCTCGGAGAACAGGCTGAATATCTCGCTGGCTTTCTCGATCATGGCAGCCATCCCGCGATAGTCGGAGCTGTCGACGACAGCCCCAAACACTCAACCGACGATGGTCCCGCAAGTTCCTACACGATGGCACTTTGGAGGTCATAGAGACCCATTTCAGGGTTGCGACGCCGTCCGACTGCGAGGCTGCGGTCATCGCCTGAAAACCGTGACCGGGACCAAGCATGAGCGCGCTCTTGGGCAGGCTGCGGTTCGTGCCTGCGGCATGGTCGCGGAAAGTCTGAAGCACGGCCTCACGCGCTTTGCCAGGTTCGATCGCGAGAGCTTTCACGTCGCTGCGCGAGAGATAGAGCAAGCGCTCGCCCATCAGGCGAATCTCCGTGCGGAATAGGGAGTGGGATCGAAGGGCAGTTCATGTCCATCGGTCAGCGCCGCCACAAGTTTTGCCGGGGCTGGAGCTTGAGTCAGCCCGGTATGGGCGTGGTCGAAGGCATGCCCGATGTCGCTCGAAGCCGATGCAAGACCGATGCAGGGCAGGCCGTCGGGCGTCGAGGGGCGGTTGCCCTCCAGTGGTCTGCTCGGGCGCCATTGAAGCATTCCACCCGCCCAGGGGACATCTTGCGGGCATAGCCCAGCATGATCGCTCCCGGGTGGCTCACTCCGCTTTGGAGAAAGCTTTCTGACACGCCAACATCAGCAGCAGGGCGCAGCCGAACGCCGGCCAGGCCATGCTGACCAGCGCGATGATGATGAGGTCTATTGCCCCAAGGGACGAGCGCTGAGCTTCGAACGCCGAGTTGAGCGCGATCAGACCTGCGCCCACGAGATACATCGCTACGACAATGGCGAGCGCGATGGTCATCTCAACTCGCTCCCCGCTGAGCATCCCGCATTCCGAGTACGCGACGTTTTGATATCCGCCGTTCCTATCCCTGCTCGTTCGCCAGGGTGAGCCAGCGATCAAGTTTGGTCGCTGCCGAACAACTCAGAAATGAGCTTTGGACTGCAGTTTCAGCGTGGTCCGCGTCGAATCCGCCATCTTCGACAGCAACCAATCGGGGTTGCCGAGATTGAAATAGGCCTTCAGAGCAAAACGCCAGAACAGGCGCTCCGCCTGCGACGAAGGCCCATGCTGCGCGAAGATCCTCGTGCATTCTGCAGCGGTGCGGCTGCCGTGGATTGCGCTGTTGTTCACGCCCGTTCTCCGGAAGCAGGCCAGCGGCTGACTGATCCGCCCGTAGGGTTCCTTCTTCAGGGCCCGGCAAAACATGTCGTAGTCGCCGGCATCCCTGTAGGAAATGTCGAACCCACCCAGCTCCTCGAAGAAGGTCCGCGAGAAATAGGTCGCCATGTGCATGATCGGGTTCCAGCCCAGGCAGACCAGCATTGCTGGTGTCATCCAGTTCGGAGGCGCCGCGAGCCCGCCGAGGCCGTGCCCGCCTGAATCGATCCATCGGATGGCGCCGACGACCCAGCGCCGGCGGCTCCGGCGGTAGGTATCCACGACCGCGGCAGCCGCTCCCGGCAGCATGACGTCATCGGCGCCAAGGAAGCCCAGCAACTCGCCTGACGAGTTGAAGGACCCCTTGTTGATGGCGTCGAAAATGCCGCTGTCCTTGCCTTGCATCACACGCAGCCCAAAGCTGCGGGCGAGCTCGACGGTTCCGTCGGTACTGCCGCCATCGACGATCACGTGCTCGATCTCGATGTCGCGGATGGCGTTCCGGCGCGCGGACTCGACGCATTCCTTCAGATAGTCGACGGCATTCAGCGTCGGGGTCACGATTGTCACGATCATGGGTGCAGCTCCGTCGCTGAGGCCGACCTGTTCACGAGAACCGGGGCGAATTCGCCATTTCCAGTCTCGCAGCGATCATCGGCAGATGCTCGTCCTCGGCCGTGCCTGGCTCTTCGGCCACAGGAATCCGGGTCACCGCATTCTGCATCGCCCACATGGCCGCCTGGGTACGGTTCCTGACGCGCACCTTCCGCAGGATCGCCTTGACATGGACCTTCACTGTGGCTTCGGCGATTTCCAGCTTGCGCGCGATCACCTTGTTGGATTCGCCCAGCATCAGCCCCTCGAGGATGCTCACCTCCCGGACGGAAAGACCCTGGAACGGAGATCCGTCTGCCCGCCGTTGCACGCCCTGGAGGAGACGCTGCGGCTCGACCGCGATCTCGGAGAGTTGCGACAGAAGTTCGGGTGGGAAGACGGCACCATTGGCGATGACGACTTCCAATGACGTGATGAGATCATGGGCGGAAATCGACTCGACGAGATAGCCCACCGCACCGAGCTGGATGGCGCGGCGCATTAGTTCGCGGCTGTCGCGCAGAGCGAGCGCCACGATCTTGGCGCTCTTGAACTGCCTTTTGATGTCGCCGACGATCGAGCAGGACATGTCGTCGATCACGACGATGAAAAGGTCAGGAGTCTGCTGGCTGACTTCCGGCCTGTAGAGATCACAGCTCGTCGTTCTCTGGCTTACATGGAAGCGCGCGCCGTCCAGTAATTTCGTTATGCCTTCCCGAAGCAGGGCGTTGTCGCTCAGTACAGTGGTTTCGATGATTTCAGACATCGGTACTCCCCTTTTACTCGGCACAAAACTATCGCGGCGAGCGCAATAGAGAGCGTCAGCTCGCCATCGCGTCAGCGAAATATCAATCAATCTGTCAGAGAGGCCTTCAGATGGGATACGTTTGGTCTAATCAGTTATGGGCACCGATGACGCAACAGGATGCGTGCAATCAGAACCTCATTGTTAATAATTAGTTCATTCGGGTGCATTCGTCTTGTCGGGAAAATTACGATCCCGTCAGGATAACCCTGACAAGCGAGAGCCTTTTCCCTTCGCCGCCGAGCTCGATCTCTCGAAGGCGACTGCTTCAGCCTGTCGGGTCGACTTTGAGGATACGAAGCAGATCCTTCGCGAGCACTGCCGCTTCAGTACGGTTGCGGACATTGAGAGTGCGCATCAGTGCGGAGACGTGAATTTTCGCCGTTGGCTCGGCGATATGGAGTGCCTGGGCAATCTCCCGGTTCGAAAGCCCGTCAGCGATCAGTGCCAGGACATCTTTCTGTCGACGCGTCAGCCCGAATGGGTCCTGCTGCGAACCAACGGTACGGCGCTGTGGCGCTTCGCGAGCGCCATACCCTTCCGCAGAGGAGCCGAACGGTGTTAGGCCGCGTGGGACCGCAAGCCGTCCGGCCAGAACCTCCTGAACAGCTTCGACGATCTCGTCATCCCGCTGTAGTTTCGAGATGAAGCCGTGAAAGCCTTCGGCGATATAGTGGAGAACCTGGTCGAACGTGCCATTGCCCGAGATGATGACATAACGCGTCGTCGTCGAGGCTCGCTTGAAGTCCCAGATGATCTGCGGGTCGGTAGAACCGGTCAGGTTCCGGCTGATGAGGGCGAGATGCAGGGGCTGGTCTTCCATCAGGCTGCGCATCAGGCCGTCGAAATCCGCAGCTTCGAGAAGCTCGGCTTCCGGCAGCGCAGCCTGCAGGATCGTGCGCAGACCCGTGCGGTAGAGCGCATGGTCGTCGGCAACGAGGATCCTTGTCATGTCGCGCCGCCGGTCTGATCGCTTTGCAATCGGGAGGCTCAACCGTGCTCGGGCTCCGCTGGTGGCGGGCAGCCCGAAGCGCGGGCTCCTAAGCCCCGGGATTTGTCGTAGCGGCAAAGGTTTTGTGAGTCGCCCGCTCTTCGGGAGATGGCGTTGCGTGATGCGTGGCGATTATTGTTTTAGCCGCGCCAAGTTGAGTACTCCGCACAAGCTAAATGCGATAGCTCAGCGCGCGATGGCTTAGCCGGCACTATCAACGTCGAGAATCCAGCCGTGACTGGCGCCATATCTGATGATGTCTAGGCGCGAGTGCAGCATCAGCTTCTTGCAGGCTCTGTAACGGTAGGTTTCGACCGATTTGATGCCGAGGCCGACGCGCCGGGCGATCTCCTTGTTGGAGTGGCCGACGGCTGCAAGTCGCAGGACCTGAGTTTCACGATAGGTCAACGTGCCGTTCGTGTTTGCCGGGATGGCGCCTGAGGCTGGACAAAGCTTGCGAATCCATTCCGAGCGGAAGTCTTCCAGATCGGAGTCGATGTAGACGCCGCCGCTCAGTACCGTTCTGATCGCCTGTACGATCTTTTCGCTTGCCGAGGCTTTGAGGACATAGCCGCGAATGCCGATCCTCAGTGCCTTCTGGACATAGCTCGGCTCCTCATAGTGCGTCAGCATCACGATCCGTGTGTCGGGCGCTCCTTCGAGGATGCGCTCTGCCAACATCAGACCGCTCATGCCGGGCAGTCCCATGTCGAGGACGGCGATGTCGGGGCATTCGCCGCGGACGAGCGCGAGCGCCTCGGATGCACAGGTCGCTTTTCCGACAAGTTCAAGATCGGGCAAGCCGAGCACAAGCGCCTGCAGGCCGGCGAGAACAACAGGATGGTCGTCGACGAGAATGAGACGTGCCGTCATGACGGAACAATTCCATGCAAGTCGGAGGCCAGTGGAGCAGTGGCCGTGACAATCGTGCCCTTGCCCAAACGCGGGCCGATCGTAAGCGTTCCATTGATGTCGGCCAGGCGTTGCCGCATTCCGCGGAGGCCGATGCCGGCGTCGCTGCCTTTCAGATGCATCGCTTCCCCGGACAGGCCTATGCCATCATCGGCTATGGCCAGCGAGGCTAAGCTATCGGTGAATTCCAAGATGACATCGACTTTGCGCGCGCCGAATGCATGCTTGAGCACGTTCGTCAGGGCTTCCTGAGCGACCCGGTACAGCGTGTTCTCGATGTCGACCGGCAATGCAGCCGGTCCGCTTCCCTTCTTCTTGAAAGAGAAGGCCAGCCTGCCGTCGGTCGCAACCGATGCGACCATGGATTCGATGGCGCGCTCGAAGCCGAGTTCTTCGATGATGCGAGGCCGCCCGTTGACGACGGCATGGTGGATCTTGCGCCCGACCCCGGCAATGTGCTCGGCAATTTCTTCGAGCCGTTTTTTTGCGGGCCCTTTCGCACCGTCCTGCAAGGCCTGTAATGCTGCGAGGACGAGGGCCATCTCCTGTCCGGCATGATCATGCAGGTCGCGGGCGATGCGTTCGCGCTCGTCACAGCGGATGTGATTGATCTCGTCCTGCAGTTCGTGCGTTCGCGCCTCCACGACGCGCAGCGCTTCAGCGACGAAGCAATATTGTTCGACCAGCCGCAGGCGGTCGCTGCGCAACTCGTCGAACTGCTGCACGGCAACACGTTGCTGCCGCTCCGCCGTTAAGCGCCGTATCCGCTCCGCAGCTGCGGAAAACCGTGTATCGAGGGCCGGAAACAGACGTAGAAGAAGCGTGGCCGGGCGGCTTCGACGTCGGGGGACCAGCACATTGCCGAAGCAGCGATAGTCGATTGTGCCATCCGGACCGTGAAAACTGACCGGTTGGATCAATGGCTGCCGCGAGCCCGAGCAGGCGAGAAGATAGGTCTGCAAGGTCTCGACCCCGCTCGAGCACATATCGAGCAGCGACGAGATCGAACTCGCGGGATTGAGAAGCTGGCTAGCGGCACGATTGAACGCGTGGACACTTCCATCGCTCAAAGCGATGACCGACGGCTCGAGATAGGTCTCGAGGTCTAGTTCATGCCGAAGCTGTAGATGCATCATCTCGGAAGTATTCCCTCGTATCGAGGCCCAATTCCGTTCGCTTCAGATGAAGGACTACGCGGCAGCCAGGGGCCCCTCTGGCGATCGTCTGCTCGAGATCCACCGCAGCGTATCCGACCGTGTTGGCGGCGATCCGGCCGAAGATGTTCGAGGTCAGCATGCAGAGGGACGGGTGGTTTGCTGCGGCCTTGCCGAGAGGGCAGGCGCAATTCCCGAAGACGATGTGGTCGTCGTCTTGCTCGATCACGGAAAAGCTCCCGCCTGCGCGGTTCTTAAGATCGATGAGGACGTCGACCAGCTGGTTTCGGTTGAGGTGTTGGGTGCCCAGTGCCGCCTTGTACTGTTTCTCGATGTCGGCTCCCAACCGCGCGGCGATGCTGCTGACATAGGCACATGCATCCTCGATCCCCGCTATGGTCTCCAACAGCTCCGCCATGCTCCCGACCAGGGCGTTGAAAAGACCGTGATGGTCGAATTCGATCTTAAGCGAGCCGATGCTTGGCAGCGTCACGTTGGTGGCGGATGGGGTCACGATGACTGGCCTCCAGAGCGAGGTGCTGTTTCACTAAGGGCGCCCCTTGGCATTGGTGAAAGGTCGCTCCCGGGTCCAATGGAGAAAGGGTTCCTTTCTCGACAATGATGGTCCATTTGCTCTACTTAGGGGCTCCGGCCGTATTGAATTATGGGCGCTCAAACTTGAATTCAACGCACGAAGTATCGAAGCTCTTTGACGGTATATATTCTAATCCTGCGACATGAAATTCTTTTAAACGTAGGCCTTATCAGCATTCCATAATTTTCAAAATTTTAGATGTCATTATAATATTTAGATCAGAACGCCCGTTAGATTATTTGGATGGTTCGTTTGCCCGCCACGAAGGCACCGGAGATTCTCCCCGAAGGGAGAAAGATATGAAAGCTGTCAGACTAGCGATCGGTGTGGCAGGCGAGGTAATTCAACGCGATCTCAAAACTTGGAATGCGCATCTTGGAGGTGATAATAGCAGCTTATTTGTGAGGCGTCTGCCGAAATTTGAACTATGTAGTACTGAAAGGATTTTTTACAGGGGTTATTCTAACATAGGTTGCATTTGGGGGTGCAGGTGCGATCGAGCGCGTTTGGCGAGAACCAAAAGAGAACAAAAAGCTCTGGTAATTTGTACGAATATCGAAGGAATTCCGTCTGATGCGAAATATAGTCAGGTCGCTGAACGGGCTGTGTTATGTTATTCTGCGTCAGTTTTAGGCTTTGGCTAAGATAGATTTCACAAATATTCTCGTATGCAGGGGGTTTTTAGCCTACTCGAGCCGCCTGAGATTCGAATAACTGGGAAAGGTCAGCGGAGACAACTTGATTGACGAGAATGTTATGATCTTCACGATCATGTGACGGTTTCTCCGCGATAGTCCTGCCGAAACGCTGAATTCACACCGAGTACTTAACATGATTATGAGCTGCCATTCGCATTCTCTGGGGCTCGCGCTCCACCTGCTGCCGATCGCGAGGCGAGCAATTTTGAGCGACGATCTCGCTGGCGCAGATGCCAGGCCACTAGCTTCCGAAGCCGCCTCCAGGCGAATGGCACGAAGCTTTGCTCGGAATGGTCTTTCGGCGTGCGTAGCACCAGGCCTGGATCGATGAGCATCGTCCCGCCGGTCAGACCGGCGAGGCTGCGGTTGAAGACCAGGTGCTCGCAGATGCTGGAGCCGGCTTGAAGGTAGCTTCCGAGGCGGTAGGTATCGGCACGATAGAGACACAGGCCATTGAAACTCGATGAGCATGTGATCTCGCGATCGTCCGTAAGCGCTCGCTGGTGCGGATAAATCCGTGACCGGAAGAAGCGGTAGTACTCGAAGATGTCGACCCGGCTCTTCGCGAGGTCATCAAGAAGCGTCTCGAACGATCGATGCTCGTCCTCGAATGCCAGCAGGTCGTAATAGTGCGGGCGAGAGGTCGCCGACACGCCGAAAATCCCCGGCTGCTCGAGTTTCAATGCCGCTGCGAGGAGGGCCGCGACCGAAGGTGGCGCGGCGATGACGTTGTCGATATCGACGACGCAGACGAAACGGGCTTCGACGCCGGACGCTTCGAGTTCACTCTTGAGCCGCTCGCGGCCCAGTGCCATCCGCCGGAGCCGCTCGGGCTCGTCTGCCATGAAAGGGGTTGGAACAAGGATAATCTCTCCTCGCGCCTCCGCACGCTGAAGCAGCAGCCGCGTCCCGTCTTGCGATCCGTTCTCGCCGACGAAGGCAGCCACGCTCATGCCCTTGCGTCGAAGCGTCTCGATCAGTGCCAGGAAGCGCGGGATCGTCGTCGCGCAATCCTTGGCCAAAGCCAGGAAGGCGAAATCCCGCTGCATGGCTTCCGCTTGCTTCACGTCTCCGAGTTCCTGATGGCGATCAGCGATTTCGGCAGGAACAGGACATTCTCGGTCAGGATCTCGGCATCCGGAAAGAGGTCGGCAAGCTGAGCCCGGTCGAGCATGGACGTGCCTTCGACGATCTGCATGGCGTGGTCGAGCGAGGTCGCCTTCGCATAGAAGCCGCGGGACTTGCTCGATACCAGCCGTCGCTGCAGCGGCTGCGGCAGCCAGTGCATGATCGGCGCGTTGCTGTGCGGGTCGAGTGGAAACCAGAAGTTCGGCGTCTGCACGTAATAGTTCGGTGCCAGACGTCTGATCTCCGCCGCGACGCGCTTCATATCGGCCCATCGGCCGACATGCTCGATCAACGAGTTGGAGTGGACGAAATCGAAGCTCTGATCACCGAATTGCGCGACGTCGCGCGCATCTCCTTGGATGACGTGAAAGCGCGGGTCGGATGATTGCTGCTTGGCTTCGATGTTCAAAAGAGAGATTTCGACACCCGACGCCGGGAGGTCGAAGTGCCAGTAATCGGCGTCGCCGCCCATGTCGAGAATCCGGCAGGAGCCCCGCTTCTTCACCACGGCATCGATGATCGGGCGGACATACGTTCTGAACCGCTCCTCGCGGAACTGCGAGCGGCGGAACGATCGCGGAATCATGTTCATGAGCTCTTTGCCTCGCGATGCCGCGCCGGTTCCGGAGGGCATGATCCTAGAGATAATCATACCGTCGGCAGCCCGGTCCGACGGCTGAGCCCCTGGGCTTGCGGACTAAGCCGTTCTGGGCAGATGGGCAGCCTAGTCTGGACGGGCCAGCCGGCCGCTGGCTTCCTGGCCAAGGCTGCGGAACGTTTCGTAAGAGATGGGCTCGTGCCCCCAGATCAAGAAAGGGGCATTCATCGGCCGGCGTAGCACATAGGTATTGCGGTCGAACTGGTTTCCACCCGTTTCGATGATCCCGAAATTCGGATTTGAAGGCGTGACGTCGCTGGCCCCGCCGGACAGGCCGGTGTCGCCCTCATAGATGATCTCGTTGTCGTGCACCGCGTTGCGGGCGGTCCGGTAGAGCAGCGGGCTCGCAGCGTCTCGCCGGTTAGATTGGCCCAATCGCTCGCGCCCCTGATCGACGATGACGATCCCGCTGCTGCCGTCGGCGACGGTGACAGTATTCCCGTAGACGCTGACGCCCTCCGATGCGGCGATCTGGATGCCGGCACCCCACACCCAGGCGCTGCCTTGCTGGCCGCCGCGCCCAGTCCCGTTCAGGCGAACGATATTGTTGCGGATAATGGCATCGAAACTGATCTCGTAGAAGATTCCGGCATCCGAATTGCGCTCGACGAGGTTGTTCTCGAACAGGACGTGGCGGCAGTCGACATCGCACCACAGACCCGAGCCGTAATTGTCGTGCACGTGGTTGCCGCGCAGCGTCAGTCGCTCGACCTTGCCTGCCTTGACACCGCCGGCCTCCCAGGCGGCGTCGAAGCCGTAGGTGTTGTTCTCGTGGATCTCGTTGCCCTCGATCAGGACGTCGGCGCCATTCGGCGAGATCCCGAGCTGGCCGTTGTGATGAACCTTGTTGTTGCGGACGATGCTCCGCTCGCCGGTCGCGATTCCCGAGCCGCCGTTGAAGCGGACCTCGTTGCCTTCGATCAACCAGTCCGTGGCCCGGGGATTCTCGTCGCCGAAGATCGCTCCCTGTTGGGCCGGCGTCGCATATTTCTCGACGATCAGGCCTTTGACGGTGACGCCGCGCGCGCCTGCATTGTTGAAGGCATAGAGCTGCCGCGTTCTCTCCAGGGCACGGCCTCGCGGATCGTCCGCGAGATAACTCAGGCCGGTTGCAGCATCGGCAAAGACGCTGCCAGACCGTAGGTCGGCGCGGTCGGCGACCGGCTCCAGCGGCTGACCGTCGAGAAAGAAGCGCCGCGGATCGTTGCAGCGAGGCCGCAAGGTCAGGCAGGTGCCGAACGGTTTGATCGCAAGCCTCGGTGTGGCCGTTACCCAAAAGGCTCCCTCCCGGCGAATGTCCGTGACCAGTTCGGCCCCGTTCAGCACTGCGCCGGGCTGGCCGATGAAGACCTGCCTGTCCTTGGGCGCGATCAGTTGCGCTCGGTGAGTGCCGGCCGCGATGCAGAACGTCGCGCCTGGGGGAGCCTTGTCGACGAGGGCCTGAATGGAGGCGCCGACCGGGACCAAGATCGAACCGGTCGGGCAGGGGGCACTGTCAGCCGCTTCGGACGGAGGGGCCCCTAGCCATGTCGCCGCGCCGAGGAGAGCCGCGCCCGCGATGCTCGCGCCGTTGCGCCCCACGGGTCGGGCGCGCGCGGGCTCCTCGACAACATGCCAGGCGCGATAGACCATCAGCGAACCGAAGCCGATCCCGAACAGGATCCAGAAGGGAATGCCGAGCATCGGCCCCTCGAGCGCGACGTCGAAGGATGCGTCGATGATGATCGAGGCGAGATAGCAGACCAGGAAGACGAAGTAGCGCGCCCAGTCGAGGTCGCCGCGCCGCCAGGCGAGATGGGCGGCTCGCAAGAGCGCGATGGTCCAGCTGCCGATGGCCAGGAGCCAGAGGGCCAGCCCTGGCACGCCGCCTCTGCCGAGATAGGTCATGTGCACGCTATGGGGGCTGCGCAGGGTCGGGCCGCCGCGTTCGAGGCCGACCACGAACCCGTCCGCCTCCGCCAGATTGATGCCGAAGCCCTTGCCGGTCCAGAAATAGGGGCCGTGGACGGTGTAGTCGCGGATGGCCTGCCACCAGCCCAGCCGCCACTGCTTGGTGCCGTCGAGATTGTTGGCGTCGCTCGATCCGGCGACGCTCGCGAGGTTCTCCACGACGGCGGCGGCGCTGATGGGCCGCTCGCCTCGCGGCAGGTCGATCTCCAGATCGGCGGCGTAGGCAACCAGCAGGAAGAGCGTGAGGCCGCCGGCGATGGTGGCGAGGCGAGCTGACTGACCGGTCAGGACCATCGCCAGGAGCAATGGGACCAGCAAGGCCAGCATGCCGCCGCGGCTCTGGCTGGCGATGAGCAGGGCTGCGCCGAGAGCGACGATCAGCCAGGTGCGGCCGACCTTGCAAAGACCGACCAGCACGAGCACGAGCGCGCCGCAAAGATGCGCTGCGAGCTCCCCGAGCGCACCGAGATGATCTCGACATTCTGCCCGGGCAGCTTCGGGATCGAGGCGCCGAAGAACCGGGCGATGAGATAGAGCACGATCGCAATCGGGATGAGCACGCGCGCGTGCACCCTGAAATAGCCGACGATCTGGGCGATGCGGATCGGGCGCTCCACCAGCAGCGCCGCGACGATGAAGGCGAAACCGCCGTAAAGTGCGACCGCCCCGTCCCGCAACGCGTCGACCCCGTAGGCGCCGATCCCTTGCAGCGTCCGCAGCAGGACCCAGGCCATGAGCAATGCCGCGCTGACGGCCGGCACCGTTGTGAGCAGCGACGTCGCGCAGCCTGATGCCAGGAAGGCGAGCAGTCCGAGCGCGAACAGCATCTCGCCGACGAAAAGCGGCGGCAGGCCGAGATAGGCAAAGCTCTTGCCCAGGACGACATATCCAGCAAAGCCGAGCGCCAGGATCGGCAGATAGCGATCGGTCGCCCGCCTATCGGTGGCGGCGGCGATCGGTGCTCGTGATATTCGTCTCACTGCCGACCCTCGCTCGGCGCGGCGGTTGCCGGCGCGCGGCGAAGGTATCCCTCCGCCGGGTCCAGGCAGGGATGGGCATCCGAGGTAGCCATGCCGGCGGGCCGTTCAGGTGATCTTCCTTTTAGGCAGCCCCTATGCCCAGCGCCGTCGGCGAGAGGACGCCGCTAGACTTCGCTCCGAGATGATGCGGCCGAGTAATCGTCAACGGAGATCGGATGACCTTCGGCGTGGGCAAGACGGGTGGCGATCTCGGCCGGGCGCTGTTCGAGCCAAGCGCTGTCGGCTCGGATCAGGTCAGGCCCGGCAATGCGTGGATGACCGTGAGGGCGCGGCTCTGGGCCATGCGCGATCCGGCGCTGTCCTTCGGCGATCAGGTGCTGAGCAGTGCCTGCAATTTCCTGACGACCATCCTGCTGGCCCGCGCGCTCGGCCTCGAAGCCTTCGGGCTCTACACCATGGTCTGGCTGGCGCTTTACCTCGCGATGAGCCTTCAGCTGGGCCTCATCGTCAGCCCGATGATGAGCATCGGCACGAAGGAGCAGGGGGGCGAGGCCGAGGCCTACTACACCGTGGTCTTCCTTCATCAGGCCGGCTACGTGGTCATTGCGACCGGCGCGATCTTTGCCGCTCTGATGCTGGCTGCAGGCGGGGCACCGCCTCTCGCCGAGGTTGCGCTGCCGGGATCGATGGCCGCAGCATCCTATCTGACGCAGGATTTCCTGAGGCGCTATTTGTTTGCCCGGAGCCGGCCGGCGGGAATTCTGCTGATCGACGTGATCAATCAAATCCTGAAGCTCGGCGCGCTCGCGGCTCTCTGGCAGGCCGGGATGATCAATGTCGCGAATGCGCTGTGGGCGGTCGCCGGCGCGGCAACGATATCGACGATATGTGGCTTGAGCCTGTCGGGACCTCTGGTGTGGAGGCCGCAGATCCTGACCACCGTCACCGGGCGGCAATGGCGGTCAGCCCGGTGGCTCGTCCTCACCGGCTCCGTGCAATGGGTGCTCAGCTATAGCGGCCTTCTGGTGACGGCCGGCCTGTTCGGGCCCAAGGTGCTCGGTGCGCTGAGGGCAGCGCAGAGCCTGCTCGCCGTACTCAACGTGGTGCGCGAGGCGCTGGAAAACATCGTTCCGCCGCTGGCTGGGAAGGCTCTCGCGGAGGGCGGCATGCCCGGTCTCCACAGAACCCTCGGTCGGGCCCTGCTGTTCGCCGGCCTGACCGGTGCCGTGGTGGTTCTTTGCCTCGGACTGTTCGGCCCCTGGCTCCTGCACCAGCTCTATGGTGGCGAAATCCTCGAATTCGACTGGGTGATCATCTGGTATTCCTTCGCCTTCCCGATGGCGTTGATGAGCCTGGTCCTTGGCTGCGCCTTCCGAGCGCTGGAGCGCACGCGTCCGGTCTTCATCGCAGCGCTCGTCGGAGGTTGCTTCAACCTGCTGGCGGTCTATCCGGCTGCGCTCTTCTTCGGCGTGGCGGGGTTGATCGCGGTGACGCTTCTGTCGGAGCTCGCTGCTCTGCTCGTGCTGGTGATGCTTGCGCTCCGGATACCGGGTTTGCTGGCAAGCCGGCCGGGCGCTTCGGCCGGCAGTCGCATGGTGACGGCGCCCACGCCATGATGCCGCTACCACCACTTCACGTGCATCTCTGGTGCTGTCGCATTGATCTCAGCGCAGCGGAGGCGGCGGAGCGGCGCGGGATCCTCTCCAATGATGAACGCGCCCGCGCCGACCGCTTCCATGATGCGAAAGCGCGGATCGCCTTCATCGTGGCACGGAACTGGCTGCGGCGCGTCCTGGCTCTCTACACGCCTGTCCCGCCGCCGCAGCTTCGCTTCGGCGAAACCGTCTTCGGCAAGCCATTTCTCGCGAACGACGAGGGCGGATCGCGTCTCGCGTTCAATCTCAGCCATTCCGGCGAGCTTGCGATCGTCGCTGTGACGGCAGGGATGCCGGTCGGCATCGACATCGAACGCATCCGGCCGGTTTCGACCGACCTCCTGGCGGGGTGCCTTGCGCCGCGAGAGTTCGCAACCCTCTCGGCTCTGGCGCCGACTCTGCGTCAGGAATCCTTCATTCGTTGCTGGACGCGCAAGGAAGCCTGCTTGAAAGCGATCGGCGTCGGCCTCAATGGCTCGCCGTCAAGCTTCGAGGTATCGCTCGATCCGACGGGTGCGCGACTGCTCGCGGTCGAATCCGACCCGGCTGAGGCTGACCTCTGGCAACTGGCCGATCTCCAGCCAGCGCCGGGCTATTGCGGCACGCTGGCCGCGCGACATCGCGGCTGGTCCCCGATCTGGATGGCTCGACCCTGACCCTGCCGAAAAAAAACGCTACCTGTCAGAACCGGTTCTGGCGCACGGCCTCGACGATCCGTTCGGCCATGGTCCTCGAGCCGGCTTCGGAGAACGCTCCTTCGTGGCCCTCGCCGTCGACGGCGAAGCAGAGGGTGTCTGGCGCCAGATGATCTCCCCAGCCCAAGGTTGCATCTGGTGGCCAACCTGGCGGGATCGCGCCGCTTCGGAAGATCAGCACGCGTCCGTCATAACTGGGCAACGCATAGCGTTGGACCAGGGCCTCGAGCTCGTCGGTCGTCCGCCAGAAATCGGCTTCGTCAGCCGCTTCCTCGGCCGCACGCCAGAAGATCAGGCGCTTGGCTCGCCGGATAGCCGCGGTCGATTGCAGCCAGAAAGACATGCGCGTCACGAAGCTTCGCGGTCCGGCCTGCCAGAACCGCCGGGCGAAGCGGCCCGCGCGTTTCAATCTGAAGAGCAGGCGCGCGCTGTAGGGCTGTCGCAGGAAGTAGCCGGGCGCCCAGCAGTCGATCAGCACCACCAGATCGACTTGCTTCCCGCTCGCCACCAGTTGCCTCGCCACTTCGAGGGCGATCACGCCGGACCGGCAGAAGCCGGCAAGCCGATACCGGTCAGCTGGCTTGGTCGCCATGATCGCCTCGCAATAAGCGGCTGCCAACTGCTCGATCGAGGCAGGGGCCATTCCGTTCACGAGGGGATCGAGCAGTTGCAGCGCGGCGAAGGGCTGATCGGGGCCGAGCTCATGCGATAGCGGCCGATAGAGACGCAGGTTGTGGGCCGTATGGTTGAGCGCGAACACGGTCGGCTGCGTACCGGTCTGCTGCAGCCAGGTCCGACGCAGAGCCGTAGCGTCGATCACCGGCGGCTGGGCCGGCGTGGCGGGAAGCCAGAGCGGCGACGCGATCGGCAAGGAGGTCGGCACCGGCCGCGGCAGACGCGCGGTCGGGTTGGCGACGAGCGCCTCCGCCAGGCTCTGGAATTGCGCCACCAGCTCGCTTGCGGTCGCCTCGTCATAGAGGTCGCGATGGTACTCGCAGGTCAGGCGCCAGCCTTCCTCGCGTTCGACCAGGATGAAGTTGAGATCGTAGAGCGCACCCGGCAGGGGCGAGGGAATTCCTGATAGCTGGAAGCTGTCATTGGCGAGCTCGCCGATGAAGGCTCGCTGGACGATGAAGTTGACCGAGACCGGCGGTCGGCTGGCGTCACCACTGCCGGGGAGCAGCGATACGAGCTTGTCGAACGGCCATTGATGATGATCGACCGCCTCCTCGAACGTGTCGCGGGCGGCATGGCAAAGATCGAGAAAACTCTGCTCTTCGGAGACTTTGGTCCGCAGAACCAACGTGTTGACGAAGGGACCGACGATCGCCTCCAGCTCGACATCGTCGCGGTTCGCCATCTGCGTGCTCAGCACGATGTCGGAGGCACCGGTGCGTTGCCGGAGCAACGTCAGGAGAACGGCGTAAGCTGCTGAAAAGAAGGTCGTACCTTCCTTGCGAGCCAGATCGGCCAGTCCCGAGGTCAGGGCGCGCGGAAGCAGCCGCGAGAGCGAGGCGCCATGCGTGCTTCGCATCGCAGGCCGCTGGCGATCGCCCGGCACCTCGACGAGAGGCAGATCGGCGAGCTGGCGTTGCCAATAGGCTTCCTCCCGGGCGAGCTCACCGTCCGCCATGCCGTCATGGCTTCCCTCGGCGAAGTCCGAATATTGGAGAGGGAGTTCGGAGAGGACCGGTTCGCGGCCACGGCCGAGCGCCTGATAGGCCGCTACAAAATCCTTGGCGATGATGCCCATCGACCAGCCGTCGCTGACGATATGGTGCGCGACGACCAGGATCACGGCCTCGGCGCGGCTCTTGCGCAGCAATGTCGCCCGCAGCAGCGGAGCTTCGCTGAGATCGAAGCGCGTGCACGCTTCGCCTTGGGCGATGCGATCGGCCTCCCTGGTCCGGTCCGCCTCGGGCAGGCCGGACAGGTCGATCTCCGGCAGCTTGAAGGCCACGTGCTCGGCGATGGCCTGAACGGGGCGGCCGTCCTCCAGCCGTATCGCGGTCCGCAGGGATTCGTGGCGGTCAAGGATCGCCTGGAAGGCATCCTGCGCGAGAGCAGCATCCAGGTGGCCCCGGATCCGCCATTTGACGGCGATGTTGAGCGCCGGCGTGCCCGGATCCTTGGCGTCGATCTCCCAGTAGCGCTCCTGCGCCGACGAGCACCGCGCCGACGCGACGATACGGTCCGGCTCGTGGATATGGGGTTCCGGTTCGCGCGTGAACTGATTTGCCATGGCCTCGTTCACCCTCTCTCGCGCTGTGAGACAGGGCTCTGCTCGCCCGATTGCGCTTCATCGCGGGGGCGCCGCCATGGCCGCTTCCAGAACGTCGCGGCAGGGGCGGTGACTTCGGGGGGTGGCCCCCTCGGGAAGTGCTGCTGCGACCGCGGCGATCGTCCGGTTCCGGAAGAAATCCCGGGCGGCGAGCTTGAGGCCTTCGCGGCGGGCGCGACTGGTGATCTGGAAGATGCTGAGGGAGTCGGCGCCGAGATCGAACAGGTCGTCATCGACACCAATATCCTCGCGCCGCAGCACCTCGGCCCAGATGCGGATCAGCGTCTCCTCGACGAGCGTTCGCGGCATGACCTTGTCTGCCTTCGCCGGTGCGCTCTGGGCGTCAGGCGCCGGAAGTGCGGCGCGATCGAGCTTTCCGCTCTGGTTCAGCGGCAGGGCGGGCAGGCCGACCCAGGCAGTCGGGGTCATGTAGTCCGGCAATTCCTGCGCCAGCGTGGCCCGCAATTCGGCCGGTGGTGGGCTCTCCCCGCCGGTGACATAGTAGCAGACCAGCCGCGGCTCGCCGGGCACGTCCTCGCGCAGGATCACGGCCGAGACGATGCCGGTTTTGCGGGCGAGGACGGCCTCGATCTCGCCGGGCTCGATGCGGAAGCCGCGCAGCTTCACCTGATGGTCGAGGCGCCCGAGATGCAGGATGCGGCCGTCGGGAAGGTATTTGGCGCGGTCGCCGGTGCGGTAGGCCTTTGCACTCGTATCGGGGTCGACCGGATTGGCGATAAAGCTGGTCGCCGTGAGTTTCGGATTGTTGGCATAGCCGCGCGCAAGGCCGGCGCCGCCAATCAGCAGCTCGCCCGGAATACCGACGCCGACGGGCTCATTGTTGCCGTCGACAATGTAGAACTGCGTGTTGGCGATCGGCAGGCCGATCGTGATGACCTCGTCCTCCGGCTGGACGCGGGCGACCGATGACCAGATCGTGGTTTCGGTCGGGCCATACATGTTCCAGAGCTCGCCGCCGCCTTCGAGCAGCTTGCTGGCGAGATCGAGAGGCAGCGCTTCGCCACCACAAAGCATGCGCAAGCCCGGCCGCGAACGGAAGCCGGCTTCGAGCAGCAGGCGCCAGGTCATCGGCGTTGCCTGCAGCACGCTCGCGCCGCTCTGCTCCAGCCGTGCCAACAGCTCGGCACCGTCCTTGGTCTCGTCCGCGGTTGCGATCGCGACCTGGCCGCCCTGGATCAGCGGCAGCAGCAATTCCAGCGCGGCGATGTCGAAGGTCACGGTCGTGACGGCGAGCATGATGTCCGTGCTGGCAAAGCCGGGCTCGCGCGCCATCGCGAACAGGAGATTGGACAGCCCGCCATGGGTGATCTCGACGCCCTTCGGCGCGCCGGTCGAGCCCGAGGTGTAAATGACATAGGCCAGATGATCGGGCGTCGTCGTCGCCGTCCTGATCCCGGCCAGGTTGGCCGTGGTCTGGTCGACATCGATGAGCATGACGCCCTCGTCGGGCTCGACGATGGCCGGGTCTAGCGAGCCCGCGGTCAGGAGAGCGACGGCCTCCGAATCCCGCAGGATTCGCTGGATGCGCGCTTTCGGCATCACGGGGTCGAGTGGCACATAGGGGAAGCCCGCCTTGAGTGCTCCCAGCATGCCGGCCACCAACGCAGGCGAGCGTTCGATCAGCAGGCCGATGCGGCTTTCCGGTACGTCGACGCGGGCGGTCAACTCGGCTGCGATCCGGTCGGCCCAGGTGTTTAGGGCGGCGTAGGAGAGCTGCTGGTCGCCGCAAGATACGGCAATCGCGTCTGGTTGCTGCTGAACCTGCCGTTCAAAAGCCTGGACCGTTCCGTCATCGAGCTGGAACGTAACCTGCGTATCGTTGATGTCGGAGACGAGCCGTTGCCGCTCTTGCCCCTCGATCAGCGGCATCGCTGCGATGACCGTATCGGGATTGGCGACGAAGGCGGCGAGCAGCGTACGGTAGTGGCCGAGCCAGCGGTCAATGGTCTCGGGATCGAAGAGGTCGGCGCCATAGCAGCAGTCGATCCGCAGGCCGTCATCGGCTTCGCCGATGTTGAAGTAGAGATCGAAGGTCGAGAACGCCTTCGGGTTCGGCACGGCACTAGCGCTGATCCCGGCGCCGAAGTCGAGATTTCCCGCGAGTCGCTCGAGATTGAACTGCACTTCCACGAGCGGCAGCCTGCCGGACACCGGCGGGACGCGCAGCCGCTTCAAAAGCGCGCCGAGCGTGAAGCTCTGATGATCATAGGCGTCGAGGACGACGCGACCGATCATGTCGAGATGGGTCGAGAACGGCTCAGCCGGGTCGATCCCGCCGCGGATCGGCAGGAAGTTGACACAATGGCCGACCGGGGAGAGACCTTCGAGCAGAGACTGACCGGCAGCGGGAACGCCGATGACGAGATCGCGCTGGCCGGAGAGCCGCAACAGCAGTACCTGGAAGGCGGTGAAGAGCGTGGCGAAGAGCGTCCGCCGGCGCTTTGCGCCTGCTGCCTTCACATTACGATAGAGCTCGGCGTCGACGAAGCTCGTGCGCGTGTCGCCACGAAAGCTGCGCTGAGCCTGCCGCGGCCGGTCGGTCGGCAGTTCGAGCGGAGCCGGAAGCTCCGCGAACATCTGGGTCCAGTAGGCCGCGGCTTCTTCCGTGCGCGCGTCCTGACGGGTCAAAGCCGCATATTCCGCAAAGGACATCGGCGCCGTCAGGGAATCCAGGCCGGAGCGGTAGGCGGTCGCGATCTCGTCGAGCAGGACGTTTGTCGACCAGCCGTCACAGACGATGTGATGCGCCGAGAGGATCAGCACGTGCTTCTGCTCGCCGAGACGGATGATCTCGGCTTCCGCGACCGGCCCCTGAACGAGGTCGTAAGGGCGGGTCGCATAGGCCTCGATCCGGGCGCGGAGGGCGGCCTGCGGATCCGGCTCGCTGCGCAGGTCGCTGATCGCGACCGGGAAGATTCCCGAGGGCGAGATCCGCATCATCTCGCCATCCGCAGAGAACCGCGCCTGAAGGATCGCGTGCCTCGCAGCGACCTGCCTGACCGCTTCGGCGAGGCGGAGCGCATCGATGTCGCCTTCGAGCGTCAGGCTGACGGATTCATTGAAGGCGGCACTGGCTTCAGGGCCGGTCTGATCCGACAGCCAGATCTCCGTCTGGGCCTCGGTCAGTGGAAGCTCGATCTCCGACGGTACGACGGGGCTATCCGACGGGCGGCTTTCGGCTGTCCCTCCGGGCAGCATTCCGTCCCGGCGCATGAGGTCGAGGCTGTCCTCGAAGGCGGCGACGATCGCAGCGATCTCGGCATCGCCGTGCTGGGTCGTCAGGAAGCAGGGATAGTGCTCCTGGATGAAGATGCCGCGGGCCCGCAGGTGGTAGTGTAGCAGGCTACCGAGCCGGTGATCGCGGCCCGGCTCGAAATAGGCCACGCTGCCATAGCTCTCGATCGGCACATCCCAGCCGACCTTCGCAAAGACGCTCCGCAGATCCTCGACGAGGCGCTGCATGCGCTGTGTCAGGGCATCGGTCAGCGCCGGCCCTTTTTCCTTGACGTGCTTCAGCACGGCGACGGTCGCCGCGAGCGCAAGCGGATGCCTGACGAAGGTTCCAGCGAAGAAAGTAACACCGACCTCCGGCGCGCTGTCGTCGCCGAAGCGCCAGGCGCCGCCGTCGAGCGCATCCATGAAGCGGGGTTCGCCCGCCAGGAGGCCGACCGGTAGGCCGCCGCCGACGACCTTGCCATAGGTGGCGAGGTCGGGCCGGATGCCGAGCAGGGCCTGCACGCCGGCGGGATGGACGCGGAAGCCTGTGACGACCTCGTCGAAGACCAGGGCTGTGCCGGCCTGTTCGGTGATTGCGCGCAATTCCTTGAGGAAGGCGACGGGCAGATAGCCCGGCCGGCGACTCTGCACCGGCTCGACTAGGACGGCGGCGAGCTCGTACGCATGCTCGCGCAACCAGGCAAGGCTCTCATCCGTGCCGTAATCCAGCACGGTCAGGCGTCCGACGGCCTCCGCCGGAATACCCGGTGCGGCAGGCACGGAACGGCGCTGCTCGCCAGTACCGACGCCGCGGACCAGGACCTCGTCGAACTGGCCGTGATAGGCGCCGGAGAAGGCCACGATCCGGTCGCGGCCGGTGACGGTGCGGGCGACACGCATCGCCGCCATCACGGCTTCCGAGCCGGTATTGCAGAAGGCGACGCGGGCGTGGCCGGTCAATTCGCAGAACAGCGTTGAGGCCTCGTGCGCGAGCGGCGATTGCGGCCCGATGGCGAAGCCGTCGTTCAACTGGGCCTGGACCGCCTCGACGACGAAATCCGGCGCATGGCCGAAGGCGGTCTGGCCGTAACCGTTGACGAGGTCGATATAGCTGTTGCCGTCGACATCCCAGATCTTGGCGCCCTTCGCCCGGGCGGAGACGATCGGGTAGACCATTTCCTTCCAGTCCGCGGCGAAGCCGGAGACGGTGCGGGGGTCGGCCAGGACCGGACGGTGCTGGTCCGCCAGCCGCTTCGAGGCCGGGGTCTTGCCGACATAGAGCTTCGTCAGCCGCGCGATATGGCCGCGCTGGGCCTCGGTCAGGGTTTCGTTGCCGGTGCGGATCAGCGGCTTGAAGCGTGCCGCCGGACTGGCCGTGGCGCTGCTCGCCGCGGGCGAAGATGCGAGCGCTGGCTGAGGCTGTGCGGCCGCCGGAAGCGGCAGGGCAGGCGAGGGCTGCAAGACAGGCGCTGCTGCCTCGATGGCCGGCGCCGCGGCCTGGCCGCCCAGCGCCTGGAGCTGACGCTCCATCAACCGCGACATCACGTCGAGCTGCTCTCGCATCAGCGCGTCCAGGCCAGAGCCGACCGGTCGCGCGGCGGGGATCGCAGGCGCAGCCGTGATGGGAATGGCGGCGGTTGGGGAAGGCGGAGCCGGCACCGCGACTTGAATGGCGGCGGCCGGTTTCTCGGCTTCCTGTGGGCGAAGCTCGGCGATGTGGCGCGTCACCTCGTCGACGCTCGGCAGATCGTCGAGCAGCTGGCGGAAGCGGATCTGGACGCCGAAGGTCGTCTGGAGGCTCTGCGCAGCCTGCGTCAGGAGCAAGGAGTCGAAGCCGAGCTCGAGGAAGCTGGCGCCGGTCTCGTCAGCACTGAACGACCGCCCCGAGAGGTTCTCGAAGATCGCGGCGACCCGGCTGCCTAGGTCCGAACGGCCCAAGGGGATGTCGGTGTCAGCGTGGCGGTCCATGGCCGGTTCCTGCTCGGGTTGAGTGGGAAGAGGTTCATCGGGGGCAGCCGCAGGTGCGGCCACAGAGGTGGTGGCCGAGGCGACTGGTGCTTCGACCCAGTGCCGGCTGCGTTCGAACGGGTAGGTCGGCAGCGAGACGCGGCGCGGCCTGCTGTCGGCCTGATAAGCCGACCATTCCGGCATGATACCGGCGGTCCAGAGGCGTCCGAGCCCCCCGGCGAGCATGCCTTCGGCATCGCCTTGCGCATCGGGCAGACAGGAGATGACGGCCCGGCCCGCGCCGGCACCTTGCAACGCGAAACTGGCCAGAGCGGCGCCGGGCCCCACCTCAAGCAATACGGGAGAGAGGCCGCGCGCCAGGGTGGCGATGCCGTCGGCGAAGCGGACTGGCTCGCGGGCATGTCTCGCCCAGTAGGAGGGGTCGGTCGCCTGTTCGGCGCTGACCCAGTCACCTGTCACGCCGGAGATGTAGGGAAGCTCCGGCGGCTGGAGGCGAATGGCTGCGACAGCCTCGGTGAAGGGCGCGATCAACGGCTCGATCATGCCGGAGTGGAAGGCATGAGAGGTCTGCAAGCGGCGATGGGTCACCCCGCGCTGTGCCAGCTCGGCTTCCAGCGCTTCGATCGGTTCGAACGGACCGGCGAGCACGCTCATGCCAGGCGCATTGATGGCCGCCACGCAGACGCCGTTTCGGGCGAGCGCTGCAACCTCCGTATCGGGCAGGCGCACGGCGAGCATCGCACCGCCAGGCAGCTCCTGCATCATCCGGCCGCGCTTGGCGACGAGCGACAGCGCGTCCTCCAGCGAGAAGACGCCGGCGAGGCAGGCGGCGGCGAATTCACCGACGCTGTGGCCGATCATCGCGGAAGGCTGCAGGCCCCAGCTCATCAGAAGCTGTGCCAGCGCGTACTCGACCGTGAAGATCGCGGGCTGGGCGAGCAGCGTTGCCGACAGCCGCGCGGGATCGCCGCCATTGCTCGGATAGAGCACGCTGCGCAGGTCGAGCCCGAGCTCGGGCTTCAGCAGCTCGCAGCAAAGATCGACCGTCCGGCGGAAGACCGGTTCGCCCGCATGGAGCTCTCGCGCCATCTGGGGATATTGCGATCCCTGTCCCGGGAACATGAAGACGAGATCGCCTGCGCCGGTGACCGCGGTGGCGCGTTCGGCATTCTGCTTACGCAAGGCAGCGGCGGCTTCGCCATGGCTGCCGGCAACGACTGCGAGCCGGTGCGGGAAGGACCGCCGCCCCGTCTGCAAGGTGAAAGCGATGTCGGCAAGGCCCTGCTCGGGATGGGCTTCGAGATGCTCGGCGAGCCTGTCCCGGGCCCGGCCGAGCGCCGCAGCGCTGCGGGTCGAGAGCGTCAGGAGCTGGTTGCGGCGGGCCGGCGCCACGGTTTCTCTTGCGGGAGCCTGCTCCAGCACGAGGTGGACATTGGTTCCGCCGAACCCGAAGGCGCTGACGCCGGCGCGGCGGGGCCCGTCCTGTCCGGACCATTCCTGCCTATGGTCGGCGATGAAGAACGGGCTGTCGGGCAGCTCGAGCGCGGGGTTCGGCTGCGTGACGTGCAGGCTCGCCGGCAGTGTTCCGCTCTTCACCGCGAGCGAGGCCTTGATCAGTCCGGTGACGCCGGCTGCGGCATCGAGATGGCCGATATTGGATTTGACCGAGCCGAGCGCGCAGAAGCCGCGATCCTCGCTCGTCAGGCGGAAGGCGGCGGTGAGCCCGGCGACCTCGATCGGGTCGCCCATCGGCGTGCCGGTGCCGTGGCATTCGACATAGCCGATCGAGCGCGCTTCGACGTCGGCGGCGGCGTGGGCCATGGCGATCGCCGCCGCCTGGCCGTCGACGCTCGGTGCGGTGAAGCCGACCTTGCCGGCGCCGTCATTGTTGACGCCGACGCCGCGGATGACGGCGTAGATCTGGTCGCGATCCGCAACCGCGTCCTCCAGCCGCTTCAAGACGACAAGTCCGGCGCCGCTGCCGAAGATCGTGCCGTTGGCGCCGGCGTCGAAGGGGCGGCAATGGCCGTCCGCCGAGACGATGCCGCCCTCCTGGGCGAGATAGCCGCGCTGTTGCGGGAAGGTGATCGAGACGCCGCCGGCCAGCGCCATGTCGCAGCCATGGCAGAGCAGGCTCTGCACGGCCTGGGCAACGGCCAGCAGGGAGGTCGAGCAGGCGGACTGGACGGCGACGCAGGGACCGGTGAGGCCGAGCTTGTAGCCGATGCGCGTCGCCGTGAAATCCGCGGCGGCGCCGACCAGCATCGACAGGTTGCCGACCTGGAAGCCTGAGGTGTAGTCGGCGATGGCCGGGCGGTCGTGCAGCAGGTTCTGCAGCAGATAGGTGCTGGAGGTGGCGCCGGCGAAGACGCCGATGCACTGGCCGGGCAATGCGGGATCGTAGCCGGCGTCCTCGAGCGCTTCCCAGGCGCATTCCAGCAGCAGGCGCTGCTGCGGATCGGTGAGCGCGGCCTCGCGCGGCAGCATGCCGAAGAAGGGCGCATCGAACAGATCGACACCGTCGAGAACGGGTCGCGCCGGAACAAAATTCGGAAGTGCACGCGTCGCCGCGTCGAAATTGTCCTCGAGCTCGGCGGGATCGAACCTGGTGATGGATTCGACGCCATTCAGCAGGTTCTGCCAGAAACTGCCGACGTTCGGTGCGCCGGGAAAACGCCCGGCCATGCCGATGATGGCGATGGCGCGCTCGGGAAGCGGGTCAGTCATGGGAGCCGCCGATCGACACGCTTTCGGGGAACGGGTTGCTCAGGCCGCGCGAACGCAATCCGCGCTCGCGCGCCGCGGCAAGGCTGCCGAGCACACTGGGCTTCTGTGGGGTCAGATGGCCGGCAAGGGCGCGCACATTCGGAAAGCGGTACAGGTCGACCAGGGCGAACCAGGGCAGATCCCGGACAAGGCGTCGATGGAGCTCGGCGATCAGCAACGAATTGCCGCCGATATCGAAGAAATTGTCGTCGATGCCTACGAGATCGACCTGGAAAACAGCTGCAACGGCCTCCGCAAACCGATGTTCCATCGGGTTGCGGGGGCGCAGCATAGGGGGCGGCAGTTTCCGGTCGCGCGCGGCCCGGCGCCGGTAGCGCGGCGCGATCGAGCTTGCCGTTCACGGTCAGGGGTATGTCGGGCACGAAGACGAAGGCCGCCGGCACCATGTGATCAGGCAGCATCTCGCCCAGATGGGCCTTCAGCGCAGCCGGCGAGGGACGCTCCGTGCTGCCTGCAACAAGGTAGCCGACGAGACGCTCATGCCCGTCATCGGAACGGAGCAGCACCGCGGCCTGCCTGATCGCGGGATGGGACATCAGCGCCGTCTCGATCTCGCCGAGCTCGACGCGGAAGCCCCGGATCTTCACCTGCTGGTCGGCCCGGCCGAGATATTCGTAGTCGTCGTCATCGACCTGGCGGGCGAGGTCACCCGAGCGGTAGAGGCGGGCGCCGGGCTGCTGCGGATGCGGCACGAAGCGCGCGGCGGTCAGCTCCGGTCTGTTCAGATAACCGCGGGCGAGCCCGGCTCCCGCGACGAAGATCTCGCCGATCTCGCCACGCGGCACCGGAAGCATGGTTTCGCCATCGAGCAGCAGGAGTTCAAGGTCCGGGATCGGCCGCCCGATCAGGCTCGACCGTGCTTCGGTTTCGGCAGGAGAGAGGGGACGATAGGTGACGTGCACCGTCGTTTCCGTGATCCCGTACATGTTGACCAGATGCGCATGCTCGCCGCGGCGCTGGTACCAGTCGGCGAGGCGTCGCGGGTCCAGCGCCTCGCCGCCGAAGATGACGAGCCGCAGGGACAGCTGATCGCGCCCGTGTCGGTCGTGATCGGACCGATCGAGCGCGGCGAAGGCGGACGGTGTCTGGTTGAGCACCGTGACGCCCTCATCTGCGAGCAGGCGCAGGAAGGCGACGGGGTCTCGCGTCGTGCTCTCCGGCACGATCACGAGACGTCCGCCGTGCAGCAGCGCCCCCCAGATCTCCCAGACCGAGAAATCGAACGATACTGAATGGAACAAGGTCCAGACATCGGCGGGCCGAAAGCCGAACCAGGCCTGCGTCGCACTGAAGAGCCGCGTAATGGCGGCATGCTCGATGGCAACACCCTTTGGCTTGCCGGTCGAGCCCGAGGTATAGATCACATAGGCGAGGCCATCGGCCGCTGCCGGGCATCTCGGGGCCGGGGCATGCGCCACATCGACCTCTCCAGGGTGATGCGGGTCGAGCCGCTGTCGACCAGCTGGCAGCCAGTCAAAGTGTTCGGATGCGATGATGATCGGGGCGTCCGCATCCTCGACCATGAAAGCGAGGCGCTCGCCCGGATAGGCCGGGTCGAGCGGTAGATAGGCGGCGCCGCTTTTCAGGATGGCGAGCAGCGCCACGATCAGGTCGAGCGAGCGTGGCAGGCAGAGTCCGACGATCGTGCCTGGCCCTGCGCCCATGGCGGTCAGCCGGTCGGCCAGTCGCTCGGCGTGCTCGTCGAGTTCGGCATAGGACAGGCTGGCGGCGCCCAGGGAGAGCGCAACGGCGCGCGGTTGAGCAGCGACTTGCGCGGCGAAGAGCTCGACCACCGTCGTCGGCGCGGGCGGGGCGATTGCGATCCCGGACTTATCGGGTCGCGGAGCTGCCGGCTGGACGGCACGTCGGCGCGGAGCTTCAGCGAGGGCGGGAGCAGCGGGTGCCCGTGACTCGCGACGAGCTGAAGCCTTGCGGGTGGCTTTCCTGTCGATGGTCTGTGTCATGCAGGAAAGGCTATGCGCCAAGCCTGCACGACAAAATGGGAGCAGTCGGAGTAACGCCATCTCCCCAGGGGGAGGTAGATTCCGCGCGAGCGGCAGGCGCTGAGCGAGTCCAGCCGAGCGAGGCACACCTAATGGGGTGTGGATGCGGTGGGTTGCGGAGCCCGTGTCAGGGCCTCAGCCGGAAGTAGAGCCCTGAATAGGTCTCGACATGGCATTCCGGATGGAACGGCACGTCGAGGCTGCGCGGCTTCTCCCATGAATCCACGAGCTCATAGCCGAGCGCGAGCAGGCCATCGATGAAACGCGAGCGCGATGCGAGGCTATAAGGACAAAACGAGACTTGGCCTGTCCTCGTGATGACGGACTGGATCGTGACGAAAGACTGTCGCGTGTGGAGCGGCGTCCGCTGGACGATGACGTGCCGGGGACGAACCGCCCAGGCCTCCAGTCGCTCGTGCAGATAGTTTTCGGGAAGGTATTGCAGCGAGCCAGCCGCGAGCAGGATGTCCATGCCGCAGCCGTCTTCGACAGCGTTGGTGAAGCGCAGGCGTGGCGTGGGCTGCCGAGCGGATATGGCCTGCCCGGCCTGGGTGATGTGGGGCAGGTCGAAGACGGTCCAGCGGAACTCATCCGGGAAGGTGAGGTAGCGATCATATTGGCGGAAGGCGTGCCCGACATAGCCGCCCAGATCGAGCAGGCTCCGCGCACCGTCGTCCAACGCGCCGCGCAGCCACAGCAGAACCGGATACTCGGTCGCCGGCATCGGTTCGAAGCCGCCGGCTGCGGTGGTGTAGTGGTCGATATCGGTCATGGCGGTGTGGTCAAAGCCCGCGAGGCCGACTGGCAGGGCGCGCTCCGCAGCCTGGAAACTGTCATACCTTCCGCTGTAGCCGCAGTGATATCTGCCTGCGCGAAACCGGGCCTGGTAGAGCCGTTGGCGCAGCTGGGCGATGCCGGGCCAGCTGACCGAGGCCGTGCGGGCGGCCAGCCGCAGATTTTGCTTCCAGGCGGCCATGACGGTCATCGATCAAGCCTCACTCGCACGCGTCGTCCGGGGGCGGGCGCCCGGTCTGGACGGCTCCGCTTTGGCTGGTGGCAGAATCGCGGTCGCGCCGGAGGGCTCTGATCGCAGTGAGAGAGCCCGCGCCAGCAGTCTGGCCGCGGGCTCGGCGAAGAGCACCGCCAGGGCGAGCAGCAGCAGGAGCACTGTCGATCTCAGGCGGCTTGGTGCGGATGTGCCTTGCGGCGTGCCGACCGAGGGGCGAGGCGGTGCCGTCTCATGCAGCGCAAGCCGCTGGGGAGCCCGTTTGGCCGGCGTGCCAAAAGCCGCTTTCGTGAGTTCGGCGCCTCCCTCGTCGACCGCGAGCCAATGTTTCGCGAAGGCAGCATGCCGGACCGCCGGAAGCGACGGGGAGGCGCGCTCGCTGCTATGGCCTTCCCGGCTGTGCTTCTCCGAGCTCGTCAAGGACCTCTCCGTTTCAACAAGTGGAGTGTCTCCGCTGCTCTGCCGCTCTGGATCGGTCAGCGGGTCATAGAGAAGGGATCGGTCATTGCTGGCTGGCGAGGCCGGTGAGCGAGCGCATCGGCGTCTGTGCCTCCCCTCCTGGAAGCCTACTCTCGATCGCGCGCGCTTTCGGAGCGACCTGGACGATGTCGCCCGGTTGCAGCGAGGTTTCGAATTTCGCCTGGATCGTCACCGGCGTGAGGCCGGCCTGCCGCGTGATCCGGATATCCCAGTCGCTCGCCGCGCTGGAACCTTCGCTTGCGATCATCCGGCGGCGCCGACTTTCGGCGATCTCGCGGGCGACCGGAAGGCTGCGCTCGACCTCGAGGATCTTCTGCCGCGTTTCCTGGAGCTCCATGACGACACGGCGCATATAGGTTGTGTCGAGTTCCCGCAGCCGAAGCGTCAGCTCACCCTTCGCGGTTTCGTTCTTTGCGAGCTCGGCCCGGATACGGGCGGCATCGCTGCGGGCCCGGGCATGTTCGCGCTCGCGCTCGACCTGCACGGTTCGCAGCGCATGGCCGCTCACGGCGAGCTTGTTGTACTCGGAGGATTGCTCCTTCGTCAGCTCGACCTGACGTTCGGCCAGCTCGCCCTGTTCCGTCAGAGCGGTCCTCTCGGATGCGAGCCGTGCGACCTGCTGGCTGAGCAATTCGCGCTCGCCCTCGCGCGTCCGGCGCTGGAAGTCTAGGATTTCCTGCTCGCCAGCCATGAGCTGGGCACTGCCTGAATAAATGCGCGGATCGGGCAGGAGCTGTTTCACGCCGTCGCGCTCGGCTTCCAGCCGGAGGCGCCTCGCCACCAGCGTCTGCAGGGAGGCGTTGAGGATATGCTCGCGTTCGTCCGCGAGCAGAAGCTCGGATTTGAGAACTGCGAGCGACTCGTCGCCGACACGATAGCCGCCGGCCAGCGCGACGCCTCCCAGGACATTGAGCCCGTGCCGGAACGGATAGGTTCCCGGCGAGCGCACCTCGCCCATGATGTAGATCGGCTTCAGCTCGGCGACCCGCAGGCTGACGACTGCATCCTTGAGATAGCCGTCCATGAGGGCGCTGCGAATGCGCGCTTCCGCTTCCATCGCCGTGAGACCCGCGACCCTTATGCGCCCGGCCAGGGGCATGTTGACCGTGCCCGACCCATCGAGCACGAAATCGCCGGAGAGGTCCGTCTGGCCGAAGACCGAGATCGTGACCTTGTCGCCGATCGAGAGTGTCTCCGCGGCTTCGCGTTCCGCGGCCGATACCGTCGGCGCCATGAAGAGCATGAAGGCGGAGAGCGCCAGGAGAAGGCGCCTGAGGCGATATCGTCCCGATCGGCCAACACGGGCCGGCGCTCTGGATGCAGGGCGAGAAGCCCAGTGATGAATCGCTGCGTCCGACATCAGCTTAGACCGTCCTGCTCAATCGAATCTCGCAAGGAGACGAAGGGCGAGGATGTCAGGACCGGCTCTGCTTTCCGCGTTGGCATTCAGGCCTAGCCGTGTCGCCACGGGATTAATCCCATCGTCGAGGCTGGCGGCCATCATTGCGCCAGGACGCCAGGTCGCGTCGCAGGGGAAGTAGCCCTTCCTCGTTGCCGCCGGGAAGCTCACCTCCCAAAGCGTCCTTTGAGAATGAGGTGCTTGCAGCAAAGCTTTCTGCTCCATCCCGTGCACGATCCGGCGGAGTTCAGACATGCAGAAGCGCATTCTCGTCACAGGCGGCGCCGGTTTCCTCGGTTGCCATCTCTGTGAGCGCCTCGTCGCCCAGGGCCATCAGGTCCTCGCGGTCGATAACTACTATACGGGACGTCGCGAGAATCTGAGCGCGCTGCTCGGCCAGCCCAACTTCGAGACGGTGAGGCACGATGTGACCTTCCCGCTCTATCTCGAGGTCGACGAGATCTACAATCTCGCCTGCCCGGCCTCGCCGGTGCACTATCAGCGCGATCCCGTGCAGACCACCAAGACGAGCGTGCTCGGCGCGATCAACATGCTGGGCATGGCCAAGCGGCTCGGCATCCCGATCCTGCAGGCCTCGACCAGCGAGATCTACGGCGATCCTGACGTCCATCCGCAGGTCGAGGACTATCGCGGGCTCGTTAGCATCAGCGGTCCGCGTGCCTGCTACGACGAGGGCAAGCGCTGCGCCGAGACGCTCTTCTACGACTACAAGAGGCGTCACGGCGTGGCGATCCGCATCGCGCGCATCTTCAACACCTATGGCCCCCGCATGAATCTCGAGGATGGCCGCGTCGTCTCCAACTTTATCGTCCAGGCGCTGCGCAACGAGCCGATCACGCTTTATGGCGACGGCCGGCAGACACGCGCCTTCTGCTTCGTCGACGATCTGGTCGAGGGGTTGATGCGGCTGATGAACGTGACCCAGCCGCTGGATACCGCGGTCAATCTCGGCAATCCGGTCGAGACCTCCATGGCCGAAATCGCGGACATGATCATCGCGCTCACCGGTTCGCGCTCGCAAATCGTCTACAGGCCGCTGCCGCAGGACGACCCACGCCAGCGCTGCCCCGACATCAGCAAGGCGCAGGAGCTGCTGCACTGGGTGCCGAAAGTGCCGTTACAGGAAGGGCTCGAGCGCACGATCGCCTATTTCGACGGCGTGCTGTCGAAGTTGCACGATCCCGTGCGGCGGGTCGAGGTCGCGAGGGCGAGCTGATGACAGCCCAAAGCCCGCTGCCGCGCGCCCGCATCATGGGCGTGAATGTCAGCGCCATCACCATGGCGGATGCCCTGCGCACGGTCGAAGACTGGATCGGACGAAAGGCCCAGAACTACGTCTGCATCACCGGCGTCCATGGCGTGATCGAGAGCCAGTCGGATCCGAAGCTGATGGCGATCCACGAGGGGGCGGGAATGGCCACCCCCGACGGCATGCCCCTGGTCTGGATGGCCCGCAAGCTCGGTTACGTGGGCACCGAGAGGGTCTACGGCCCCGAGCTGATGCTGCGGCTCTCGGCCCTGTCGGCCCAAAAAGGGCTACCGCCAGTACTACTTCGGCGGCGCGCCGGGCCTTGCCGAGCGCCTGCGCGAGCGCCTCACCGAACGCTTTCCCGGGCTCGCTGTCGCCGGCACGTTCTCACCACCGTTTCGACCGGCCTCTGCCGATGAGGACGAAGAGACCGTGCGCATGATCAACGAAGCGCGGCCGGACATCGTCTGGGTCGGGCTCAGTACGCCCAAGCAAGAATACTGGATGGCCGGACATCTCGGCCGGATCGATGCACCGGTCATGATCGGCGTCGGGGCCGCTTTCGATTTCCTCGCCGGCACCAAGCGCCAGGCTCCGGCCTGGATGCAGAAGCGCGGGCTCGAATGGCTGTTCAGGCTGCTGTCGGAGCCGCGGCGGCTCTGGCGTCGCTACGGCAAGATCGTTCCGCAGTTCATGCTCGGCGCCAGCCTGCAACTGCTCCGGCAGAAGGCTGAGCTCGCGGATAACCCCAAGAGATAGGTCGTCTCAAAGGGGGTATAGTTCGGTTTAACCACCTGATTTAAAAAGATAAAAACGCTATCACTGAATTGCATTTCTCAGTGGAGCGAAGTAATGTCCAAGAAATCTGTGCTGGTTACGGGCGCTGGTGGCTTTATCGGCTTCCATCTTGTCAATTATCTCAAGGATCGAGGCTATTGGGTCCGAGGGGTCGATATCAAAGACCCAGAATACCAGGCCAGTTCGGCGGACGAGTTCCGCATTCTCGACCTGCGCGAGATGGAGGATTGCCGCGAAGCCGCCCACGGCATGGACGAGGTCTATAACCTCGCTGCGGACATGGGCGGCATCGGCTACATCTCCGGCGCACATGCCTCGATCACGTTCAACAACACGATGATCAGCGCGCAGATGCTGAAGGCGGCATACGACGCCAAGGTCAAGCGCTTCCTGTTCTCGTCCTCAGCCTGTGTCTACCCGCAGCATCTCCAGGATGTGCCCTCGGTCGTGCCGCTGAAGGAGGACGATGCGTTTCCTGCCGATCCCGAGCCGGGATACGGACTCGAGAAGCTCTACACCGAGAAGCTGTGCGAATACTTCACCGAAGACTACGGCTTCCAGACCCGGCTGGTCCGCTTCCATAATGTCTACGGGCCGCTCGGCACCTGGGATGGCGGCAAGGAGAAAGCGCCGGCTGCCATCTGTCGCAAGGTCGCGCTGGCGAAATCGGGTGATGCGATCGAGGTCTGGGGCGACGGCAAGCAGACCCGTTCCTTCATGTATATCGACGATTGCGTCGAAGGCATCTACCGCATCATGCGTTCGGATTATTCCGGGCCGCTCAATCTCGGCACGGACGAGCTGGTCGACGTTAGCGGCCTCGTCGACATCATCGCTGGGATTGCCGGGAAGACGATCCACAAGCGCTTCAACACCAGCCGCCCTCAGGGCGTGCGCGGCCGCAACAGCGACAACAACCGCCTGCGCGAGGTGCTTGGCTGGGAGCCCACGATCCATCTCGGGCAGGGGCTGATCCCGACCTATGCCTGGATCGAGGGCGAAGTGAAGGCGAGGGCCGAGCGCGAGGCTGGAATCGAGCAGGTTTCCACGATTGCGGCGCAATAGCGCCTTCACCTTTCTGCGTAGCTGAACGACACCCCCTGGGAGCTTGCCATGCCGGACGTTGTCACGACTGTCGTGCCCGCCTCGATCGGCATGGCAAAGCCGGGCCGGCGGCTCGGCGTCAGTGTCGCTCCAGAAACACGGCGACGACTGGTCGCCGCCGCGTTTCTGATCGGTGATCTCGTCACGCTGACGATTGTCGCGGGCGTCCTGCAGCTCGGCGCGGCTCTGGCCGCGTCCGATACCGACACCAACATGGCAAGCCTGCTCCTGGTCTGGGCGCTGGCGCTATGCGGTGCTCTGGCCGGCTACGGGTTGTATGGCTCGGACCGGGCCGAGCCGGTCGATCGCCTGCGCCGGCGCGCGCTCGGCAATGTCGCCGCTGTTGCGGCGGTGTTCGCCTGGCTCCTGGTCAATGAGCCAGCCAATCATCTCTGGGGCTTCGTGATCGCTGGCGCGGGATTGATGGTCCCGCTCGGCTATTATGTCGAGGCGCTGATCAGGGGAGGGCTGGTCCGGCGCGGCCTGTGGGCCGCCCCGACCGTGCTCTACGGGACGATATCGGCATGTGTGGCCTTGGCCCGTGAGCTGGCCTCGCGGCCGGAGCTCGGCCTGAAGCCCGTCGCCATTCTCATGGATGAGGAGGCCGAGACGCTGTCCGACCTGGCGGACATTGCTGGTCTCCCGGTGATCACCCGCGGCCAGGCCAGTGTCATCTCGTCGGGGATCGAGGTCGCCCTGTGCGCATCGGGCGATCTCCACGTCGAGAAGGCGGATTGGCTCGCTCGCTTGCCATTGCGCCAGATCTTCGTCGTTCACGATGCCTCGACGCTCCAGGTCCTGAATCCTCAGCTGCGGGCCATGGGCGGATTGCTCGGCCTCGAACTGCGCAGCGCGATCCACATGCCGCGCAACCTGCGCCTGAAGCGGGCGCTCGATCTGATCGTCGCGATACCGCTCGCCCTTCTGGCCCTGCCGGTGATTGCCGTGCTCGCGCTCGCGGTGAAGGCGGTCGATGGCGGGCCTGCTTTCTACACACAGCCGCGCGTCGGCCGGAGCGGCCACGTCTTCAATGTCTACAAGCTGCGCAGCATGTATGCCGACGCGGAGGCGCGGCTCGCCGCCCATCTTGAAACCGATGTCGCGGCGCGGCAGGAATGGGAGCGCTTCTTCAAGCTGTCGAACGATCCCCGGATCCTGCCCCGGATCGGACAGTTCATTCGCCGCTCGAGCCTCGACGAACTGCCGCAGCTCTGGAACGTCCTGCGCGGAGAGATGAGCATCGTCGGACCGCGGCCGTTCCCCGCCTATCACAATCAGTCCTTCGACACCGCCTTCCAGGCGCTGCGGACCAGCGTGCCACCTGGCTTGACCGGTCTCTGGCAGGTCACGGACCGAAGCGATGGCGACCTCGCCGTCCAAAAGCGGCAGGACAGCTTCTACATCCACAACTGGTCGGTCTGGCTGGACTTCTACGTGCTGCTGCAGACCGTTCCGGCCGTCCTTCTCGGGCGAGGGGCGAAATAGCGTGCAGGCGTCTTCCGCCGGAGCTGGCCAGCGGACGCCGGCCGGCCGCGATCCGCATCTCGAGTGAATTCAGCAGGCGAGGCACGGGACCATGGATCTCTTCAGCGACATGCGGGGCCACCGCGCTCCGGCGACGCTCGCCAAACACTATGATGCGGTGACGTTCGACTTCCTCGCCATGCTCTGGAGGAGGCGGCTGCTGATCCTCGCCGTCACCTGTGCGACCATGTTGGCGGCAAGCCTTTTCCTGATGGTGACGCCGCAGCGCTACACGGCCGATCTGGTGCTGCAATTCGATTTCACGCGAGAGGACAGCGGTGGAGGCGGCAAGGCGAGCAGCGTCGCGCTCGATGCGTCGACGCTCGTGGAAAGCGAGGCGCGCATCATCCGCTCGCTGGCGACGGCTCGTGCCGTGGCTTCGCGCCTGGGCCTCGACAAGGAGACAAGGGCGCCGTCCTCCGGTCTTCTCGCGGGAGCTGCCGAACTGATCTTTCCCTCGTCCGTGCGCAGGACTTTGCGCGACCTCTCCGGCTTTGGCGATGCGGCTGAGCCGACGCCGCGCGATATCGCTGCCCAGAAACTGCTCGCATCGCTCGGCGTGAGCAACGATACGAAGGCCTATCTCGTCACGCTGACCTATCGCGATACGGATCCCGACCGCGCGGCGCTGATCGTCAATGCCTTCGGGAACGAGTATCTGCGCCGCAAGATGGAGGCCACCACCAACGCCTCGCAACGCTCGAGCCAGTGGTACGGCGCTCAGGCGCAGGAGGCGCGCGCCAATCTCGGCCGGATCGACAAGGAGATCGAGACCTTCCGCGTGAGAACCGGCTTTGTCGAGCTCGGCCAGGATGGCGCCGATATCCAGCAGCAGCAGCTTCGCGATATGCTGACCCAACTCAACACGACCTCCGCTACACGACTTGCGGAGGAGACCCGGCTTCAGCGCGCGCGCGTTTCTCTGGCCGCGGGCAACATTCCCCAAACGGCCGATCTCGGCGGATCCCCCGTCGTGCAGCAGCTCCTGGACGAGGAGGGCAAGGCGCGCCGGGCTCTCGACGAGATGGTCGCGGTCTCGGGTGAGCGGCATCCCGCCGTGCAGCGGCTGCGACTGTCGTTGGCTGCTGTGCAGGAACGGCTGCAGAAGCAGCTGGCGCAATCCGTCGCCAATATCGAGACCGACGTCGCGGCAGCCCGCACCGCCGAAGCTGCGCTGCACGAGCGCGTTGCGGCATTGCAGACCAAGTCGATCGAGGCGAGGGGCCTGGAAGGCCAGCTGCGAACCCTGCAAGCCGAAGCAACGGCCGCCCGCGACCGCCTGAAGCAGCTTTCAGATGCGCAGCAGCAGGCGAGCGCCGTGAGCGAACTGCGGCCCATCATCGCCCAGATCGTCGCGCCGGCCGATATTCCCTCGCTGCCGAGCTCGACCAAGCCGTCGCTGGTGCTGGGGCTTGCCCTGATGGGTGGGCTGACGGCGGGCGCCGGGCTCTCCTATATGCTGGAGAAGCGGGATCGTGGCTTCCGCAGCGAGAACGAGTTCGCCGCGGAGATTCGAACCAATTGCGTCGGCCTTCTTCCCAATCTCGAGCATTATCCGGGCGGGCTGGAGAGCCTGGTCTTCGCCGAAGCGGTGCGGTCGATGGTGGCCGAGCTGTTTCCGTCCAGCAATCCGCCTAAGTTCGTGCTGATAACCTCTTCCGCGCCGGGAGAAGGCAAGTCCTTCGTGGCCTCCGCCATGGCGCGCGTGCTGGCGATGATGGGACAGCGGGTCCTGGTGATCGACGGCTCGCCCCGGCGTCTCCTGCTGGGCCAGAATTTCCCGCACGAGGCGCTGCTCGACCAGTGCCTGCCGCAGGTCGGCGACATGAGCGGTCCCGGTACCAGCCCGGTCGCCACGGTTCGGCGCGCCTCCGGTTTGCGCGACAGCCAGAACGTCTATTCGAACCCCGCTTTCGAGGCGATGCTTCGGGAGGCGCGGGCGCGCTACGACGTGATCTTGTTCGAAGTGGCGCCTGTGCTGCTCTCCGCCGACAGCGCCTTGCTGCGCGAGCACGCCGACACGGTGCTGCATGTCGTCAGGTGGAACGACACGCTGAAGAGCACCGTCTCCGCAACACTCGATCACCTCGCCAGGCTCGGGCTGGACGTCGCGGGCGTCGTGCTCAACGGCGTCGATCTCGAGGAGCAGGGCCGCTACGAGGTCTCCGATCGCGGGCGGGTCTATCGCAACTACAAGTCCTTCTATCAGGCCTCGGCATGAGCAGGCGCTCGCACCGCTATGCCGCGCTTTTGGCGGCCCGGGATGCCGCAGCGCCTTCGCCACCTCGTGGCGGAGGCTTCAGCTGCCAGAGCTGCGGATCCCCCGCCGTTCACTTGCCGAGCGATCTGTCAGCCGAAGCACTGGTCATCTGCGATGGCTGCCAACGCCCGGTGGCGACGTTGGCCGCCTTCCGGGCTTATGTCGATCGTCAGGCAGCGAGCGCCCAATTCTGCGACCATCACCTGACGGTCTGTCATTCGGACGCTGGAACCGGATCGGACCAGACGGCGTTGACTTGAGCGGCGAATTCGCCTTCTGGTTTCGAGATTAAGGCCATTTGAGGGCTCCGCCCACGAGGGCAAGCGATGATTCGGGCCTGGCAGCGCCGTTCCATCAACAGGGTCGGTGACACCCGGCGACGAAATAATCCATTGAAATACTGTACCAAAACAAGACGATTAGTTCGAATGAACTAATCCTTCCGAGTAAGGATTCATCGCTTCGGGTAGAACCGAATCAGGCCTCAAGGGTATCTAGGCAGCGATCACTTAATGTGTTCCAGCCAAAAAAGGAGCCCCTTTATGGCCACAATCTACATCTCGCCGACTGGAAACGACAAGAATACTGGACTCGACGAAACGTCGGCTTTCCAGACACTGGAGCGGGCGCTGCAAGCCATGCACCAGAGTGCGGGTGCCGACACGGTCTACCTCGCTGGAGGTACCTACTATGCGAAGGATGCCCTTCATCTGACAGCTGCCGATTCCGGCTCCTCCTTCGTGGCGATGCCCGGGGAGAAGGTCGTGATCAGCGGCGGTACGCCGGTGAGCGGCTGGACGAAAGGCGCCGACGGCGTCTGGACGGCGCATGTCGACGCGGACCAGGTCGAGCAGTTCACCCTCAACGGCGTGAAGCAGACGGAAAGCCGTTTTCCCAACGTCGATCCGGACGACCCGGTTCGGGGCGGCTGGCTCTGGGCGAAGGACCTGCCGAACGGATACGATCCCCAGAAGTCGATGGCGTTCAACCCGTCGGATTTTCCGGCCGGTCATGAGCCCAAGGTCGGCCAGACGATCTCGGTCTTCGCCGAGAACGGCTATGCCAACGACAAGCTGACGATCGCCTCGATCCAAGGCAATGTCATCACCTTCACGACGGAAGCCAATTACGACCTTGGCGCCGCGAGCCGCTACTACGTTTCGGAAAAAACGCCGGACGATGTCGGCGAGTGGTCCTATGACAGCGCCACGCAGACCATGCGGTTCAAGGCGCCCGAGGGCTTCACCGGCGAGGGGGCGTCGTCTCCGACGACCACAGCCTGTTCGTCGTCGACGGCGCCAAGAACGTGGGCTTCAAGGAGATCACCTTCACCGACACCGCGGCCAAGACAGGGGACCCCAACACGGCGGCGATCGAGGCGCATGACGCGTCCGGGCTGAAGGTGGAAGGAAACCACTTCATCAACGTCGGCATCGGCGTCGCGTTGCATGGCAACAGCAACGGAAATCTGGTTTCGGGCAACAGTTTCGAGCACATCTGGTCGAGCGCCATCGCGCTGACGCCGGGAACGAGCGGCAATCAGATTTCGAACAACGTCATCGACCGCTCGAACGAGGCTTTCGTTCAGCATGGCTCGATCTCCATGGAGGAGTCGGCGCGCAATCAGATCGATCACAACACGATCACCAATGTGCCGCGCTTTGGCATCGCGGAGATCAACTACGATCCCGGCAATCCGTCGGGCGGTAACACCATCGAGTACAACGACATCCGCCATTCCGGCCAAGAGACGCCTGATGTCGGCGCCATCTACCTGTTCTCGGCCGATGACTCTGGCGCGGCTGGCGACATCATCCGCTATAACCACATCGTCGACACCGGCGGCCTGAACACGAAGGACGGTGGCTTCGCGGAGAATTGGAGTTCCGGCATCTATCTCGACAACATGGCGAGTAATGCGCAGATTTACGGCAACTTCATCCAGGGTACGACGTTCAGCGGCATTCTCATCCACGGCGGATCGAACAACCAGATCCACGACAACACGCTTCTGGACAACGGCAAGTATGGGATTTCGACGATCGTTGCCGATGATCATCCGATCACGGGAAACCAGACCTACCAGAACTTCATCGAGGTTTCCGGAAGACGGTAGCAACACGATCGATACCGACCAGACCGATGCGCGCCTGATCCACGACAACGTCTACTACAATCCCAATGGCGGTGAGTTGACCGTCGCCGACCTCTCGCTGGCGGGCTTCCAACAGCGCGGCGGCGATGCCGGCAGTGTCGCGACGAGCGACGGCGGCTTCGTTAATGCCGGGGCCGGTGATTTTAGCTTCAAACCCGGATCAGCGGCGTTGGCGCATGGTGTCGAATCGGCACCATTCGGTTCCATCGGCGCTACGGGCGTCGTCACGGCACCCGATGTCGATGTGCCCGTGACGCCTCCGAGCGGGCGCGGCACCCCACCGGTCACGCCAGAGCCGGAGGCTCCGAATAATGGCGGCACGCCGCCGGTGACGGCAGAGCCGGAGGTCCCGAATAGTGGTGGCACGCCGCCAGTGACCGCAGAACCGGAGGTTCCGAATACTGACGGCACGCCGCCGGTGACGGCAGAGCCGGAGCTTCCGAATAGTGGCGGCACGCCGCCAGTAACGGAGGTTCCGCCGATCACCGCCCAGCCTGAAATACCGCAAGTCGAAACGCCGGTCTCAAATCCCCCGGACGTGATCACGATCCCCGAAGTGACGGTGCCGGATACTCCGTCAAATTCGGGAGGATGGTCCGGCTGGGGTGGGGACCATGGCTGGGGCGGCTTCGGCGGTGGGCGTGGCGGGTTCCAGGGAAACTGGGCCCAACGCGGTGACGATGACGGTGGTGGCCGCAACTGGTTCCAGCAGAGCTCGACCAGTCGCGATGACGGCGGCGAGCGTGCCGGTGGCCGCAACGGGCTGCAGGATTTCCGGTCGCCTGACGACGATGGCGACAATCACGCCCTGAACCACGCCAGTCACTGGCACTGGTAAGCGGGTCCTGCCCGCGATGACCCGGCTCCGCGACGGAGCCGGGTCATGAAGCCTCAAAAAATCTCCGGCTCGCTACGAATTGTTGCCGTCTGACCGGCTGCGGGCCGGCTTTACTCTTTTGCGCCTCATGATCGCGCCAGGGAAACCGACGAATGCTCTCGCAAACGGTCCGCAAGTTGACGCCCGCACTTGCTTCGCTCTTCGGGCTTTCCTTCGTGCTCAATCTCTTCGTCTTCGTCTCCCCTCTCTACACGATGCAGATCTACGACCGGGTGCTGACGAGCCGGAACGGCACCACGCTCCTCATGCTGTCTCTGATCGTGCTCGCCTTGTTCGCCGCTTATGCCGCGCTCGAGCATTTCCGTAGCCGCGCGCTCGTCCAGCTTGGCCTGTGTGTCGATCGGGCGCTGTCCGAGCCGGCTTTCGAAGCCTCCTTTCGTGGTGCGCTTGATGCTAAGGGCTCGCCAACACTGCCTGTTCGTGACGTCGAAACTTTGCGGGCGACGCTCTCCGGCAGCCTCGTGCCGGCGCTCATGGATGCGCCCTGGATACCGATCTACCTCGGCCTCTGCTTTATTCTCCACCCGGCGATCGGCCTCGTCGCCACGCTCGGCGCGGTCGCGATCCTGGGCGTGGCGCTGCTGAACGAGCGCGTCACCAAGGGCTCCCTGATCCAGGCGTCGGAGCTTGGGCATGGGGCGAGTGACCGGCTGACGGCTTCCCTTCGAAACGCCGAGGTCATCCAGGCACTCGGCATGAGCCAGGCGATCCGCGGCGAATGGCAACGCCAGCGCGGGCAGGCGCTTGCATTTCATACGGTTGCCGCCGATCGGGGCGGAACCCTGCTGGCGGTGACGAAGCTGTTGCGCCTGGCGCTCCAAAGTGCGGTCCTGGGCGTGGGCGCCTATCTCGCGATCAACCAGAGCATGGCGGCAGGCGCGATGTTCGCCGCATCCCTGATCATGGGCCGGGCACTCGCTCCGATCGAGGGCGCCGTCAGCCAATGGAAAAGCTTCGTCTCGGCCCGCAGCGCCTTCCAGCGACTCGGCACGACGTTGAAGGCGCCCTCCGATAGCGCCATACCCATGACCTTGCCCCATCCGGCCGGCTCGTTGCGGGTCGAAGGCCTGAGCGTGCGTGCCCCGAACGGCAACGCCCTGCTGCTGCACAATGTCTCGTTCGAGGTGGAGCCTGGCGAGATCGCTGCTGTCGTCGGCCTCACCGGCTCGGGAAAATCCACGCTGGCTCGGGCTTTGGTCGGTGTCTGGCAACCGGTTCAGGGTGTCGTCCGGCTCGACGGCAACGACATCCGCCACTTCTCCGATGAACAACGCGGCGGTATCCTCGGCTATCTGCCGCAGGATGTGGAGCTCTTCGCTGGAAGCGTCCGCGACAACATCACCCGCTTCGATCCTGCCGCCACGGACGAAGTCGCCGTCGCTGCTGCATCCGCCGCTTCGGCGCACGAACTGATCCAGGGCTTTCCTGAGGGTTATGCGACGCAGATCGGGGAGGGCGGGGCGATCCTGTCCGGTGGGCAGCGGCAACGGATCGGGCTGGCGCGAGCACTCCGCGGCCAGCCGGCACTGGTGGTGCTCGATGAGCCGAACGCCAATCTGGACATGGACGGCGATGCTGCGCTCGGGCGGGCCCTGAAGGGCTTGCGTGCCGCTGGTGCGATTGTCGTCGTGATCACCCATCGCCCGCAGCTCTTGTCGCAGGTCGACAAGATCATCCTCATGCAGAAGGGCCAGGCCGTCAGGGTCGGCCTGCGCGACGAGATCCTGCCGGTGCTGCTGCAGCCGGGCGACGGCGCGCGCATCCAGCCGCCGCAGCGCGGCCAGACAGGGCAGGTCGAGCCGCTCGCGGCAGCAAGGTGGGCACGGCGATGAGATCCTTCTTGAAGCGGATGAAACCCGTCCTGAATTGGCCGGAATGGCGCCAGCGCGGCGAGAGGCTGCTCGCGACTGCAAGGCAGCGGTTCGAGCGAACCCGTGCGCCTGTAGAAGGCTCCGGTGATTGGCGCAGCCCGGTCCGGAAAGGTTATGTCGTGGTCGCCATCGCGCTGGGCGCGGGCGGCCTCTGGTCGATGATCGCACGTCTCGACAGCGCCGTGGTCGCGCATGGCAGCGTGGTCGTGGAAAGCGATCGCAAGGCGGTCCAGCATCTCGAAGGCGGTCTCGTCGAATCGATCGCGGTCCGCGATGGCGCCGAGGTCAAGGCCGGCGAGATCCTGGTCCGCCTTGATGCGACGCACGCTGCCGCGCAGCGCAGCGTCGCGCGGCTCGGCGTGATGCAGGCGCTCGGTGAGGAAGCGCGGCTCACGGCCGAGATCGACCGGCTCGATCGCATCACCTTCCCGAGCGAACTGGCCGAGGCCACCGACATCAAGGAAGCGCGCCGGATCACGCTCGATCAGGAACGTCTGTTCAAGGAACGCCAATCCGCTCAGAAGCTCGAAGTCTCGATCCTGAAGGAGCGGCTGACGCAGTCCGAGAGGCAGTATCAGTCGACCGAGGCGCAGCGCGACTCGACCGTCGGGCAGGCCGCCAGCATCAACGACGAGCTCACCAACCTGCGGCCTCTGGCCGACAAGGGTTATGTCGCTGCGACACGGATCAACCCGCTGAAGCGATCGCTGACCGAGCTGCAGGGCCGCACTGGCTCGCTGGAAGCGGACTTGTTGCGCTTGTCGGTCGCCACTGACGAAATCCGGCTTCAGATGGGTCAGATCGGCCTTCGTGCCGTGGAAGAGGCTTCGACGAAGCTCGCCGAGTGCCGGGTCAAGCTCGCCGACGCCCGCGAAAAACTGCGCATTGCCGAGGATGTGCTGGTGCGCGCGGAGGTTCGCGCGCCCCGCGCCGGGCGGGTCGTCGCTTCGAAGGTCCATACGGTGGGCGCGGTGGTCAAGCCGGGCGAGACCCTGATGGAGATCGTACCGCAGGATGACGAGCTCATCGTCACGGCCAAGGTTTCGCCGATGGATGTGAACAATCTTCGTCCGGGCATGGCTGCAGAGGTGCGCCTGCCCTCGTTCAAGGGGCGGGCGACGCCCTTCACCGTCGGCGAGGTGAAGTCCATCGCGGCTGATGCGTTGCGCGACGAGGTCCTACAGCAGATGGTCTATGAGCTGCGCGTCAGCGTCTCGGCCTCGGGCTTCCCTCCGAAGATCAGGGCCAAGCTCAGGCCGGGCATGCCGGCCGAGGTCTATGTGCCGACCGGCGAGCGGACTGCGATCGCCTATCTGATGCAGCCGCTGACTGATTCGATGAGGTCGAGCTTCAGGGAAGAGTGAGCTCGGAAATGGCTTGCGATCTCGGCTTCAGAGTGGCCTTCGTTGCGAAGCCGGAGGCGTCGGCTGACCGCGTCGCCGCGTAATTTTCTGACGAACTGCATCAACTAAGGGACCGGCGGGGGCAGCGTGCCGTCGCCGGTCTCTTTCACGGCAACAAATTAGCATTGACTAATCAATTAGCATTCGCTAATTGATTTAACATGCTTGAGATCGCCCCCGTCTCCACCGTCATGCGCGCACTCGCCGATCCGACACGGCGGGCCGTGTTCGAACGGATTTCCGCTTGCGACGAGATCACCGTCGCAGAACTGACCCGCGGTAGCGGGGTGACGCAGGGCGCCATCTCCCAGCACCTCAAATCGCTCAAGCAGGCCGGCCTCGTCGCTGAGCGCCCGGACGGCCGTAACGTCTTCTATCGCGCCGAGCCGGAGGGGCTGGCGCCGCTCGTCGACTGGATCGGCCATTACGGCGTCTTCTGGCGCGAGCGCTTCGCCAACCTCCGCACTCTTCTCAAGGAGATCGACCCATGACCGCTCTCGACCTGCAGCCTGCCACGCAGGACATCGTCGTCGACGAAATCCTTCCGCACGCCCCGGAGACGATCTGGAAGGCGCTGACCTCGAGCGCGCTGATCGCGCGCTGGATCATGGAGCCGTTCGGCTTCGCTCCTGTCGAGGGGACGCGCTTCACCTTCAGGACGACGCCGGCCGGCGCCTGGGACGGCACGATCCGCTGCCAGGTGCTGGAGGTGATCCCGAACCAATGCCTGGCCTATTCCTGGAAGGGCGGCGACGACGGCAATGCCGGCTACGGCTCCCGGCTCGATACGATCGTCACCTGGACACTGTCCCGGGCAGCGAGCGGCACCCGCGTGCGCCTCGTCCATTCCGGCTTCGAGCTGCCGCGCAACGAAGCCGCGTTCACGAATATGGGCCGCGGCTGGAAGACTATTCTGCCGCGCCTCGGCGACGTCGCTGGCGAGCAGGGCTGACAGGTCGGCCGCCCCTGATCTTTCGAGGAGATGACGATGAACAATGCCTACAAGGGCGGCTGCGCCTGCCGCGCGATCCGCTATGAGGTCGCGGCCGAGCCGGTCGAGAGCAATGACTGCCAATGCCGCCAGTGCCAGCAGCAGAGCGGCACCGGCCACAGCTCCTATCTGAGTTTCGTCGGCGCGCCGGTCACGGTCGAAGGCGAGGCGACGACCTGGGACGTCGTTGGGGAGGGCGGCACGGTCAAGCGCTGCGCCTTCTGCCCGACCTGCGGCTCGCCCGTCTATTTGAGCTTTCCGGACATTCCCGACCTGTTCATCGTGCGCGCCGGCAGCCTCGACGAACCCAGCCGTTATAAGCCGGAGATGGTCTTCTGGCATTCGGTTGCCCAGCCTTGGGACCATCTGCCTCCGGGCATCCTGAAACATGAGAAACTACCGCCGCGATAACCGCGGGCGGCCTCGGCCTGTCCGAGCTCAATAGGGCAGGCCGACATAGTTCTCCGCGACGCTGGCGAGCGCTGCCGACGATTGCGTAAGATAGTCGAACTCGGCCCGCCGGATGCGCTGGTCGAAAGTGCTCGCCTCCGGGAAGAGGTGGAGCAGGTTGGTCATCTGCCAGGAGAAGCGCACCGCCTTCCAGACCCGCGCCAACGCCCGGCCGGAATAGGCGTCGAGCCCGGCATCGGAGTGCTCGACATAATGTTCGCGCAACGCCTCGAACAGGTAGCGCACATCGCTCGCCGCAAGGTTCAGCCCCTTGGCGCCGGTCGGCGGCACGATGTGGCCGGCATCGCCGGCAAGGAAGAGCCGGCCGAAGCGCAAGGGCTCGGTGACGAAGCTTCGCAGCGGCGCGATGCTCTTCTCGAGCGACGATCCCGACGTCACCGCCGCCGCGACTTCATCCGGCACGCGCCGGCGCAACTCGTCGAAGAAGCGCTCGTCCGACCAGGCCTCGACCTTCTCGTCGAGCGGAACCTGGACATAGTAGCGGCTGCGGGTCTGCGAGCGCATCGAGCACAATGCGAAGCCGAAGGGCGAGCTGGCATAGACCAGCTCATGCGCCGCCGGTGGCTGGTCCGTCAGCAGGCCGAGCCAGCCGAAGGGATAGACGCGCTCGAAAGTCTCGATCGCGCCTGATGGCACCGAGGCGCGGCAGACGCCGTGGAAGCCGTCGCAGCCGGCGATGAAGTCGCAGGCGATCTCGCGCCGCCGGCCTTCGGAGATAAAGCTGACGCGCGGCGAGGCGCTGTCGAAATCGTGCAGCTGGACGTCCTCGGCTTTGTAGAAGGTCGTCGTGCCGGCGGCCTGCCTTGCTTCCATCAGGTCCTGCGTAACCTCGGTCTGGCCATAGACCGTCACCTGCTTGCCGGTCAGGCCCTTGAGGTCGACGCGCTGCAGGCGCCCCTCGAAGGCGAGCGAGAAGCCGTCATGCGGCAGGCCCTCTTCAGCAAGGCGCGCACCGACGCCAGCCTCGTGCAGAAGCTCGACCGTGCCCTGTTCGAGCACGCCGGCGCGGATGCGCGACAGCACGTAATCCGCGCTCTTGCGTTCCAGGATGACGTTGTCGATGCCCTGGCGGCTCAGCAGCTGGCCGAGCAGCAGGCCGGACGGCCCGGCGCCGACGATGACGACCTGCGTGCGCATGGCGTTCTCCCATGAATCCAGCGCTCGCCGAGCCCCGGTACTTTCAGACGAATCTGCCATTGCGAGCGCTTGACCGGAATGGAGCTTTCACCCAACCTCTTGGACAAATCGAACATCGGATGGTTCGAATGACGCTCGCCTCGGTGCCCGCCTACTGGCTCTATGACGAGCCGCGGGATCAGCGCTTCCCTGATGCGCTGCATATCGAGCGCATCAGCGCGCGCAGCGCTCCGCGCGACTGGCGGATCGAGCCCCATCGCCACCAGGACATGGCCCAGTTCTTCCTGATTGCGACTGGCGGCGGGCTGGTTCGGATCGACGGTGACGAGCATCAACTCGCGCCCAGCACCGTCCTCCTGCTGCCGCCGCTGGCGATCCACGAGTTCCGCTTCGAGCCGGGTACCGAAGGCTTCGTCGCCAGTGTCGCGACCTCGACCCTGACGCCGCTGATCGAGGCCGACCCCGCGCTCGGCGCCGTGCTTGGCGAAGTGTTCGTCGACAGGCGCGGGCCGAACGACGGCAGCATCGTCGAGCTAGCGGCGGCGATGGAAGCGGCGCTTGCCGAGTTCGGCCGCAACCGCGGAAGCCGCGAGCCCGCGCTGGCCGCCCATGCGCGCCTGATCGCGATCTGGTTCGCCCGCACCGCGCGCTCGCACGCGGTTGCGAACAACGGCGCGAGCGATGGCCGCGCCGCACTTGTCCGCCGCTTCATCGAGCGCGTCGAAAGCCATTTCCACACACATGAGCCGCTCGATGCCTATGCCCGAGCGCTCAGCGTCACCGGCCCGCATCTGACCCGCGTCTGCCGCGAGGTGCTCGGCCATTCGGCCATGCGGGTCATCCAGGGGCGGCTGATGATCGAGGCGCGGCGGGATCTCGTCTACACCCGCTCGCCGGTCTCGCAGGTCGCCTTCCGGCTCGGCTTCTCCGACCCCGCCTATTTCTCCCGCTTCTTCGCGACGCGGGCTGGGGTGTCGCCCTCGGAATACCGGGCTGCGGGGTGAGGGCTTTACGGAGTCGGCTCCGTGGTTGCAAATGTTCATCTTTTGTTCTATTTTTGGAAGATGAGGAGATCATCTCCTGATCAGTTCGACCTATTCGGCGAAGGTGGAAACACTGGACCCACCAAGCCCTCGTCGCTGGCCGAGGGCCCATCTGGTGCGGCTTGGAACGGCTACTTTTTTGCTGTCGTGCTGCCACCCGACATCACTCAGTCGGTCGACGTGCTCGGACGTCAGCTGCGGCGATCAATGGGGCTGCGTGGCAAACTAATCGGGCCTGATCGCTATCATGTCAGCCTGTGCGGTATCGGCGCATTTGGCGAAGCCCCCTCTGGAATCGTCGATCTTCTGAAGCGGATTGGTGCTTCAGTTCACGAGCCAGGCTTTGATATCTTTTTTGACCAAACGGCCGCGTTTAGTGGCTCGTACGGAAAGCGGTCGCTTGTTCTTACGGCGAGCGACACGCTACCCGCCTTGATCGCACTCCAGACACGTCTTCATGACGCCATGCAGGCGGCGAACTTACCTGTCGACGCGCGGTTCACCCCCCACATCACTCTGCTCTACGACAGGCGACCGGCTTCGCAGATCGAGATACCTCGTCTGAGCTTCACCGTGAGGGACTTCGTTCTGATCCGCAGTGTCCATGGCACAGGCCACCATGATCATCTCGCCCGCTGGCCGCTCCGCGGTGGACGGCTGTCCGCGCCGGCTTGATCGCCGGTATGTCCCATGCCACGCCGCGCCGACGGCAATCACGGACGGTCGGGACGATGGTCACGCTCTACGGCATCAAGAACTGCGACACGATGAAGAAGGCCTGGAGCTGGCTCGACGCGCACAAGATCCCCTACGCCTTCCACGACTATCGCGTCTCCGGCATCGACAAGCCCAGGCTCGAGGCCTGGTGCAAGGAACTCGGCTGGGAGAAGGTGCTCAACAAGGGGAGCACGACCTTCCGCGAGATGCCCGAGGCCGACAAGCAGGGCCTCGACGAGAAGAAGGCGATCAAGTTGATGCTGGCGCAACCGACCATAATCAAGCGCCCGGTGCTCGATCTCGGCGACCGCCGCATCCTGGCCTTCAAGCCGGACGTCTACGAAGCCGCGTTCGCCAAGCGCTGAGCGCCCGGCTGCCGGCACAGCCCCACCCGGCGCGCAAGGCTCTTTCGCGAAAGGCGGCGCTGGGCTAGGCCGGCGCCCATGACGACGGATTTCAGCTTTCATCTCCTCGGCCGGGACGGCGCCGCCCGCACCGGCGAGGTCCGTATGCCGCGTGGCGTGATCCGCACGCCGGCCTTCATGCCGGTCGGCACCGCCGCGACGGTCAAGGGCATGTATCCCGAGCAGGTCAAGGCGCTCGGCGCTGATGTCGTGCTCGGCAACACCTATCATCTGATGCTGCGGCCGGGCGCCGAGCGCGTCGCCAGGCTCGGCGGCCTGCACAAGTTCATGAACTGGCCGCACCCGATCCTGACCGATTCCGGCGGCTTCCAGGTGATGTCGCTCGCCAATCTGCGCAAGCTGACCGAGGAGGGCGTCACCTTCCAGTCGCATATCGACGGCTCCAAGCATGTGCTCACCCCGGAGCGCTCGGTCGAGATCCAGAACCTGCTCGGCTCCGACATCGTCATGCAGCTCGACGAATGCGTCTCGCTGCCCTGCGAGGACAAGGTCGCGGAGAAGGCGATGCGGCTCTCGCTGCGCTGGGCCGAGCGCTGCAAGACGGCCTTCGGCGATCCGGCGGGCAGGGCGCTGTTCGGCATTGTCCAGGGCGGGGCGGTGCCGGCCCTGCGGGTCGAGAGCGCGCGGGAGCTCGCCGCCATGGACCTCAAGGGCTACGCCATTGGCGGCCTTGCGGTCGGCGAGCCGCAGGACATCATGCTGGCCATGATCGAGACGGTCGAGCCGCATCTGCCGAGCGAGAAGCCGCGCTATCTGATGGGTGTCGGCACGCCGGACGACATCGTCGAGGCGGTCAGGCGCGGCGTCGACATGTTCGACTGCGTGATGCCGACGAGAGCCGGCCGGCATGGCCAGATCTTCACCCGCTTCGGCCGGATGAACCTGAAGAATGCCAAGCATGCCGAGGATATCAGGCCGGTCGATCCGCAATCCTCCTGCCAGGCGGCCAATACCTATTCGCGGGCCTATCTGCATCATCTGGTCAAGGCCGAGGAGATGCTCGGCAAGATGCTGCTGACCTGGGTCAACCTGGCCTACTATCAGGATCTGATGGCCGGCCTGCGCGCCGCCATCGCTGCCGGCCGCCTTGAGGACTTCATCGCTGAAACCAAGGAAGGCTGGGCCAGAGGCGAGCCGGCGTGATCGATCCCTGGCTCGGCCTGCTGCTGCTCAAGATGGCGGTCGCGGCCGCTATCGTGGTCAGCTGCTCTCTGCTGGCCGAACGGTCGGGGCCGCTGCTCGCAGCGATGATCGCGACGCTGCCGATCTCGGCCGGGCCGGTCCTGGCTTTCCTCGCGCTCGACCATGACGCGGCCTTCATCTCGGCCAGCGCACTCGGCAGCATGAACTCCAATCTTGGCAATGCCTGCCTGTCGCTGGTCTACGTTCTGTTGGCGCAGCGTTTCGGCACGGTCGTCAGTCTCGGCGCCGGGTTGGTCACTTGGGTCGCGGCGATTGTTGTGCTGCGCGAACTCGCCTTGCCCTTTCCGGCAATCCTGGCGCTGACGATCATCATATTCCCAGCGCTCCATGGAATTTTCCGGCCCTATCTCGCGGCGCGCCCGGCCAAGCCTCCGGGCCGGCTCTGGTATGTCCTGCCGCTGCGCGCCACCACCGTGGCCACGCTGACCGGCGTCGTGACCACCTTGAGCGCCACGGTCGGGCCGACATGGTCGGGCGTGCTTGCCGCCGTGCCGCTCGTATTGTCGAGCCTGATCGCGATTTTGCAGCCGCGCATCGGCGGGCCGGCCAGCGCCGCCGTCATCGCCAACAGTGCGCTCGGCCTGCTCGGCTTCGGGCTGGGACTCGCCACTGTTCACGCCACGGCGCCGACAATCGGCTCGTGGGCGGCGCTTGGCCTCGGCCTGCTGGTCTGTATCGTCTGGAATCTCGGCCTGATGGCGCTAGCGCGCCGCCGCGCGACGCCATGAGGCGACGAACAGTCCGGCGATGATCAGCGCGATACCGCCGATCTGCAGCCCGCTCGGGATCTCGCCGAGCACGGGGATGGCGAGCAGCGTGCCGACGACAGGGATCATCGGTGGAAAGCGCCCGGCGACCGAGGGGCCGAGTACCGGCGTCGACCAGCTCCAGATCCACAGGCCGACGATGACGTTGAGCACGCCCTGATTGATCGCGTGCAGGACCAGCACCCACCAGGGCGCGACGTCGAAGCCGCGGAAATAGAAGGCGAAGTAGATCGGCAGATAGGCCATCGACAGCACGGACACCACCGCCGTGGCCTTGAGCGCATTGACCCGCCAGAGCTGGATCAGCAGCGGATAGCCGCCCCAGACCAGTCCGACGCCGAGAAAGCAGAGGTCGCCGAAGACGATTCTCGGGTTGGAATGCGTCGTGCCGGCGATGCCGAGGCAGGCGAGGCCGATGAGCACCGCGATGACGCCGAGCACGAGCTGCCGCGTCAGCAGCGCGCCGAACAGGACGACGCTGCCGACGATGCCGATCACCGTGACGGTGCCGGGCCCGATCACGGCGCCATGCGCTGCCGGGGCGAAGGTCAGCCCGGTCATGAGCAGGAAGCTCATCGGGAAGCCGCTCATGACCGCCAGAATCAGGCCGCGCTTCCAGCCGAGACCGGCGCAATCGCGCAGGCCCCCGGCCATCACGAAGCTGGGCAACAGCAGGAAGCCGGCGGTGACGAAGCGCAACGCCAGCATGTCGTGCGAGGACAGGCCGTTCAACACCGCATGGCGGCTGACGACGAAATTCGCCCCGAAGATCACCATGGCGAAGGCCATGCCGGCAAAGGCGAGCTGCCTGCGCCGGCGCAGTTTCTCGTCGGAAAGCGGAACGGCTTGATGCATGCTCCGGCTTAGCGCGATGCCGGAGCTGCCGTTAGGGGCCAAACCGCATGGCGCTGCCTATTGCAGCGCAGCATGATGCCTCAGGCGAGGGCCTTCAGCGCCGAGCGCCCGGCATAGATCGCCTGAGCGCCCAATTCCTCCTCGATGCGAAGCAGCTGGTTGTACTTCGCGGTCCGGTCGGAGCGGGCGAGCGAGCCGGTCTTGATCTGCCCGCAATTGGTCGCGACCGCGAGGTCGGCGATGGTCGCGTCCTCGGTTTCGCCCGAGCGATGCGACATCACCGCGGTGTAGCCGGCACGCTGCGCCATCTCGACGGCGGCGAGCGTCTCGGTCAGCGTGCCGATCTGGTTGACCTTGACCAGGATCGAGTTGGCCGTCTTCTCCTTGATGCCCCGCGACAGGCGCGTGACGTTGGTGACGAAGAGGTCGTCGCCGACCAGCTGGCACTTGTTGCCGACGAGATCGGTCAGCGCCTTCCAGCCCTCCCAGTCGTCCTCGGCCATGCCGTCCTCGATCGAGACGATCGGATAGCCGGCGACCAGCTTGGCGAGGTACTTGGCCTGCGCCTTTGGATCGCGGGTTTTGCGCTCGCCTTCATAGACATAGGAGCCGTCCTTGAAGAACTCGGTCGCGGCGCAGTCGAGCGCCAGGGCGACGTCTTCACCGGGCTTGTAGCCGGCCTTCTCGACCGCCTGCATGACGAAGTCGAGCGCCGCTTCCGCCGACTTGATGTTGGGGGCAAAGCCGCCCTCGTCGCCGACATTGGTGTTGTGGCCGGCGTCGTGCAGCGCCTTCTTCAGCGTGTGGAAGATTTCGGCACCCATCCGCAGCCCCTCGGCGAAGGAGGGAGCGCCGATCGGCATCACCATGAATTCCTGGAAGTCGATCGGGTTGTCGGCATGGGCGCCGCCATTGACGATGTTCATCATCGGCACCGGCAGGACGCGGGCCGAGGTGCCGCCGACATAGCGATAGAGCGGCAGGCCCGAGGCTTCGGCGGCGGCCTTGGCCACGGCGAGCGAGACGCCGAGAATGGCGTTGGCGCCGAGCTTGCTCTTGTTCGGCGTGCCGTCGAGCTCGATCATCGCCTGGTCGATCGCGGCCTGGTCCTCGGCATCCATCGCCACCAGCGCCTCGGCGATCGCGACATTGACGGCCTCGACCGCCTTCAGCACGCCCTTGCCGAGATAACGGCTCTTGTCGCCGTCTCGCAGCTCGACCGCCTCATGCGCGCCGGTGGAGGCGCCGGACGGCACTGCGGCGCGGCCCATCGAGCCGTCTTCGAGCACGACATCGACCTCGACCGTCGGGTTGCCGCGGGAATCGAGGATCTGGCGGCCGATGATGTCGATGATCGCGGTCATGGCAGGCTCCGGAGCTGAGGTGGGCAAGGGATGCCGCGCTTCTAGACACAAGCTGCGGCGACGGGAAGGGGCGGTGGCGTTTATCCGGGCCGGGCATTAAAAGCCGCGGCAACGCCAGCGGCCGTGATCGACGGACGCCCACTTGCTCAGGACCAAGCCATGACACTCGACGCCTCGACCCTCCAGCTCGGCAAGGCGAGCGACCTGCCGCGCTCGCCGGAGGAAGCCCGCCTCGACCGCGTGCCGAACCCGCATGCCGGCACCGACTATCTCGCGCGCTTCACCTGCCCGGAATTCACCTCGATCTGCCCGGTCACCGGCCAACCCGATTTCGGCATCCTGGTGATCGACTACCTACCGGGTGACTGGCTGGTCGAATCGAAGTCGCTCAAGCTCTATCTTGGCTCGTTCCGCAACCACGGCGCCTTCCATGAGGACTGCACCGTCGGCATCGGCAAGACGCTGGTCGACCTCCTAGAGCCGAAATGGTTCCGCATCGGCGGCTACTGGTATCCGCGCGGGGGCATCCCGATCGACGTGTTCTTCCAGACCGGCGAGGTCCCGAAGGGCCTGTGGCTGCCGGATCAAGGCGTCGCGCCCTATCGCGGGCGCTGAGCCTCAGCGCAAAAGCTCAGGTCCGGCTTCCCGCCAGTGGCAGGATGCGCGGCGTTGCGAAGCCGAGCAGCGTGATTCCGGCAGCGAAAAGCAGGATCGCGCCGCTGGTGCCGAACAAATGCAGGGCAGCGCCCATCAGTACCGGCCCGAGCGCATGGCCGCAGAACAGCGCGCAGGCGAACAGCGCCACCGCCGAGCCGCGCGCGGTCGGTGCGAGCTCGGTCGCCTGCGCCTGGAAGGTGCCATGCATCAGGAAGAAGCCGAAGCCGTTCAGCGTGAAGATCGCGACCGCGCTCCACCAGGGCAGGAAGCTGAGCGAGAAGAGAGCGAAGGCCACGCCCATCACGATGCCGCCTAGCGTCGTCATCCGGGTCGGACCGAGCCGCTCGACCAGGATGCGGGTCAGCACACCGTAGACGATGCCGCCGAGCCCAGTGCCGGCGATGACGAGGCCGGCCTGCGACGGCCCGACGCTGGCGCGCTCCTGCAGGATCGCCGCGATGTAGGGCGGCATGCCGAAGATCAGGCTGCCCTCGACGATCACGAGCCCATAGAGCAGCTTCGAACGCGGATTGGCGAAGACGGCGGCATAGTTCGCGAGCGCGCCGGCGAAGCTGAGCGGCGCGCGCCGCGCATCCGGCCTGGGCTTCAGCACGACCAGCACCAGAATGCCGGCGATCGCGGCGAGGCCGGCCGCCATCACGAAGACGTAGCGCCAGCCCAGGTGCTCGGCGATCAACCCCGAGCAGGCGGCGCCCACCATCTGCCCGACGATCATCAGCACCAGGAAGCGGCCGAGCATGATCTGCCGCTCGGCCATGGGCGCCCGGTCGCCGATCGCCGCCATCGCGACCGGGATGATGCCTCCGGCCGCGATACCGGCGACCATGCGCACGACTGTCAGCGCTTCGAACGACCCGACGAATGCCACTCCGAGCGACAGCAACGCGAGCCCGCCGAGGCAGGCCGCGATCGTCCTGAGCTTGCCCAGCGAATCGGCGATCGGCCCGAGGAAAGGCTGGCCGACGGCGTAGGCGAAGGAGAATGCGGTCGCGACGGCGGCGACCTGGGCGATGCTGCGGCCGAACTCGGCCGCCAGCGTCGGCACCAGCGGATCGAGCAGGCGCATCGTGAAGGTCGAGGCAAAGCCGCAGGCCCCGAGCACGAGGATGAGCGAATTGAGCGAACCAGGCGGAGGCGAAGCTGCTGGGTTGTCAGACATACGCCAGCGTAGAATGCGCTATGCGCTTGGCAAGCCGATCAAACTCTTGCAGCTCTGCAATCAGCGCATGGAAGTCGCGCAGCGGCACCATGTTCGGCCCATCCGACGGCGCGTTGTCGGGGTCCGGGTGCGTCTCGATGAAGACGCCGGCGACGCCGACCGCGACCGCAGCCCGCGCCAGCACCGGTACGAATTCGCGCTGGCCGCCGGTCGAGGCGCCCTTGCCGCCGGGTTGTTGCACCGAATGGGTCGCATCGAAGATCACCGGAGCGCCGATCTCCGCCATGATCGGCAGGCTGCGCATATCGGTGACCAGCGTGTTGTAGCCGAAGGAGGCGCCGCGCTCGGTCAGCATCACGTTCGGATTGCCGCTCTCGGTCACCTTGGCGGCGACATTGACCATGTCCCAGGGCGCCAGGAATTGGCCCTTCTTGACGTTGACGACGCGGCCGGTCTTCGCGGCGGCGACGAGCAGGTCGGTCTGCCGACAGAGGAAGGCCGGGATCTGCAGCACGTCGACCACCTCGGCCACCGGCGCGCACTGGCCAGCCTCGTGCACATCGGTCAGCACCGGCATGCCGGTCCGTTCGCGGATCTCGGCGAAGACGGGCAGGGCGGCCTCGACGCCCATGCCGCGCTGGCCTTTCACGCTGGTGCGGTTGGCCTTGTCGAAGGAGGCCTTGAAGACGAGGCCGATGCCGAGCTTCTCGGCGGTCTCCTTCAGCGCCAGGGCGACCTCGAGCGCATGGTCCCGGCTTTCCATCTGGCAGGGGCCGGCGATCAAAGCGAGCGGCAGGCCGTTGCCGAAGCGGACGGGCTTGGTGAGATCGGCGCCCACGGTGACGATGGCGTTGGCGGTCATGGCGAGCTCCTGATTGAGGGCGCGGGTTTAGAAGCCGCTCACTTGTGTGGCAAGCGCCGCCATGGCCAGTTCGTGACAGCCGAGGCGTAGAGCGCCGCCCAGATCAGCACCGGCTGGAAGGCGAGGCGAGGGCCGTGATACCACCAGCTGCTGGGCAATTCTGAAAGCACGACGCCCTCGAAGGCATGCTTGAGATTGGCCGGGAGCACGCAGAGCGCATAGAGCGCAAGCCCGATCCCCGCAGTCTTGCGAAGCCGCGGTATGAGCAGGCCGAGGGCTCCTATAATTTCAGCGATGCCTGTCGCGATTACAGTCAGCTGCGGCGCCGGCACCCAATCCGGCACGATCGGCAGGAAGGCCGAAGGCGAGCGCAGATGCAGCAGCCCGGCAGCGAGATAGAACGCCGCCAGCAGCCAGAGCAGGGCGCGCCGCCCTGCACTCATCGCCTCACGTCACCTCGAACCAGCTCCACAGCCCGCGGTCGAAGCGCTCCAGCACGGTCGATGAGATCAGCCAGCGCCCGGGATTGTCGGCGATGAAGGCGATGTGCAGGCGCTTGCCCTCGGGGATTTGGACCGTGTCGAGGAAATAGGGCTCCCAGCCGTCATCGAGCGGGTGCAGCAGGCGGAAGCTGTGGCCGTGGACGTGCAGCGGCTGCAGGAAGGCGGTCTTGTTGGTGATGGCAATCACGACCGGCGCGCCGCGCTTCACGCTGAGCAGCGGCTTGCCCTTCGGGTCGCCCTGGCCGCCATTGACGGTCCAGGGCCTGGCGAGGTCGAGACCGACGAGGTCGAGCTTGTTCTCGGGCGTGATTCTGGCGCCGCCTTCGATCACCATATCGGCACGCTTCGCGTCCTGCAGCCGAACCGCTGCCGGCAGGGCCGGGTTGAGCGGCATCGCGGCGATCGGCGCGCGCGCCGGCTTGGCCGCGCCGTCCGAGACGAAGCGAACCAGCGGCACGCCGGGCCCGATCAGCGCGGTGACGCTGACTGCGGCCCCGACCGTCTCAGGCATGTCGAAAATCACGTCGTAACGTGTGCCCGGCGCGAAAGGCAGCTGCCCCCGGACCGGCTCGAAGGTGTCGGTCGGCTGGCCGTCGACCGCTGCGACCGAGGCCCTCATCTCGTCGAAACGCAATCGCATGATCCGCGCATTGCAGGCATTGGCGAGGCGAAGCCTGACGCGAGCGCCGGGCGGGAGCTTGACCGGCAGCGGCGGCGGCTTGCCGTTGACGGTGAGCCAGCTGCCGAGCCGCCCGGCCGCGGCGCCGTCTTGTCCATCGGCGGCGAAGGGCAGTAGTTTCTGGTCGTCGCCGAGCAGCCAGTCGCCGATCAAGGCGGGCAGGTCGAGATCGACCGCAGGCGGTTCCTTCTCCTCGACGATCAACATGCCGGAGAGTCCGCGCCCGGCCGGCTCGGACGAGCCACCGATCAGCATCGGCCGATAGAGGAAGGTCCCGGAATCGGGCGGCGTCAGCCGATATTCGAACTGCCCGCCCGGCGGCACCGGCTCCTGGCTGAAGCCGCCGACGCCGTCCATGGCGTGATCGGCACGCAGGCCGTGCCAGTGCAGGGAGAGTGGCTTGTCGGTCCGATTCTGCAAGATGAGACGCAATGCCTCGCCCTGTTTCACCCTCAGCACCGGGCCCGGCGTGGCTCCGTCGAAGGCCCAGATCTCGGTCTCGGGCGCTGGCGCAGGCCGCAGCCGCACCTTGGCTGAGGTCGCGACCAGCTCTCGCGCCGCTCCAGTGGCAACTGGCTGCGGCGCGCTTGGCGGCTGCTGAGCCAGTGCAGAAAGCGGGCTGAGCAGGGTCGCGGCTCCGGCGCCCTGTGCGAGAACCAGGCGTCGGCTGGGATGAGGGCGCGAGGCCGGCGGCGAAGCGTCTTTGCTCATGCCTCGCGACATAGCCTCGCCGCGCCATTCTGGCGAGCGCAAAGCCGTGCGGCGGCGGCGTTCGCAGAACTGTCGCATTTTTTTGCTGCATGACGCGCCCGAAATGGTATAGCGGCGCGGCCTACGGTGCTGCTGTCGCGAAGACTGCGATATGGCGCACCGGGTTGGCGGGCGTGGCGGAACTGGTAGACGCACTGGTTTTAGGTACCAGCGGCGAAAGTCGTGGGGGTTCGAGTCCCTCCGCCCGCACCAGGATTCGGATTTCGCGAGCGCGGCGGCGGTCACCCGGCGTCGCGCTTTGGACATTGAAGTAAAGAGCTGTTGGCGGATCAGAACGATGAACGTGACGGAAACCCTGTCCCAGGGCCTCAAGCGCGAATTTCAGGTGGTGCTGAACGCCACCGACCTCAAATCGAGGCTCGATAACAGCCTTCAGGACCTGCAGGGCAAGGCCAAGATCAACGGCTTCCGTCCCGGCAAGGTCCCGGTCGGCCATCTGCGCCGGCTCTATGGCCGCTCGGTCATGGCTGATGTGGTGCAGAACGCCGTCAACGAAGCCAACCAGAAGATCATCGCCGACAACGAGCTCAAGCTCGCCTTCGAGCCGCAGATCAAGTTCCCCGAGAACAAGGACGAGATCGAGGCCGCGATGGAGGCCAAGGGCGATCTCGCCTTCACCGTCGCGCTCGAGGTGCTGCCGAAGATCGAGATCGTCGACCTCTCGGACGTCGCGCTCGAGAAGCCGGTCGCCGAGGTCCCCGAGGCTGACGTCGACGCAGCGCTGGAGCGCATGGCTTCGCAGAACCGCAGCTTCGTCTCGAAGAAGGACGCTGCCAAGGCGGCCAAGGGCGATCGCCTGCTGATCTCCTTCGTCGGCACGCTCGAGGGCAAGCCCTTCGACGGCGGCACCGGCTCGGAAATCCCGCTCGAGCTCGGCGCCGGCCAGTTCATTCCTGGCTTCGAGGAGCAGCTCGAAGGCGTGAAGAAAGGCGAGCAGCGTACCGTCTCGGTGACCTTCCCCGAAAACTACGCCTCCGAGAATCTCGCCGGCAAGCCGGCCGAATTCGCCGTCACCGTCGACGACGTGCAGGCGCCGGGCGAGCTCAAGATCGACGACGAGCTTGCCAAGGGTTTCGGCATGGAGTCGCTCGACGCGCTCAAGGCCGCTGTCCGCGAGCAGGTCGGCCGCGAGCTTGGCGAGCAGTCGCGTCGCAGGGTCAAGAAGAGCCTCCTCGACGCCCTCGACGGCAAGTACAGCTTCGAGTTGCCGCCGACCCTGGTCGAGCAGGAGTTCGCTGCGGTCTGGAGCCAGGTCGAGGCGGATATGAAGAACGCCAACAAGACCTTCGCCGACGAGAATACCACCGAGGATGAGGCTCGCGCCGAGTACCGCAAGATCGCCGAGCGCCGCGTGCGGCTCGGCCTGGTGCTGGCGGAGATCGGCGAGCAGGCCAAGATCCAGATCGCTGACGACGAGGTGACGCAGGCGCTGATCCAGCGCGCTCGCCAGTTCCCGGGCCAGGAGAAGGAAGTCTGGGAGTTCTACCGCAAGAACCCGCAGGCACTCGCCGAGATCCGCGCCCCGATCTTCGAGGAGAAGGTCGTCGACCATCTGCTCGGCCAGGTGAAGGTCTCCGACAAGTCGGTTTCGCGCGAGGTGCTTTTCGCCGACGACGAGGAAGAGGGTACGGCCGAGGCCAAGCCTAAGGCCGCCAAGGCGAAGAAGGCCAAGAAGGTTGCGGACGACGAGGCTTCGGCCTGACCCAACGTCCCTGATTTACGATTTCGCGCCGCCCGCATTGCCGGGCGGCGCTTCCCTTTTCAGCTGCCGCCGGCATGCTTATGTGGGGTTTCGCCGCTCTCGGCTGATTCCCGCCCGCTTTGACCCCAAGGACCGACCATGATGCGTGACCCGATCGAGACTTATAACAATCTCGTCCCGATGGTGGTCGAGCAGTCGAGCCGCGGCGAGCGCGCCTTCGACATCTATTCGCGCCTGCTGCGCGAGCGCATCATCTTCCTGACCGGCCCGGTCGAGGATTACTCTGCCTCGCTGATCGTGGCGCAGCTCCTGTTCCTCGAGGCCGAGAACCCGAAGAAGGAAATCTCCTTCTACATCAATTCGCCCGGCGGCGTGGTGACCTCGGGCCTGTCGATCTACGACACCATGCAGTTCATCCGCTGCCCGGTGACGACGCTCTGCGTCGGCCAGGCCGCCTCGATGGGCTCGCTCCTGCTGACCGCAGGCGCCAAGGACATGCGCTTTGCCCTGCCGAACGCGCGGATCATGGTCCATCAGCCCTCCGGCGGCTTCCAGGGCCAGGTCACTGACATCCTGATCCATGCCCGCGAGGTCGAGAGCCTGAAGCGGCGCCTGAACGAGATCTACGTCAGGCACACCGGCCGCTCCTACGAGGAGATCGAGCAGGCGCTGGAGCGCGACAACTTCATGACCTCCGAGCAGGCGCGCGATTTCGGGCTGATCGACAAGGTCATCGACAAGCGCGCGGACGAGGCGGCCGCCTAAAGCATCCGCCGGAAAAGTGGGTACCGGTTTTCAGAGGAAGCCGGTGCTTTAAAAGGCTACCCCGGCACGACGCGCCTGTGGGTTGGCGAGTGGCTCCCGAAGGACCATATTGCCTAGAGACTAGGCCCCATGTTTGCATGGGGCATCGGAAGGGCGCAGCAAGGCGCTCGAGCGGTCCGGTTTTGGGTCAGTTTCGTCGCCACCTGCGCCAGAGCGACGCGTTAACCTAAAAATCGTGATCTGAGCGCCTATTATGACGGGGAGACGACATCAGCCTGCCGTTATTCGGTGGCGGATTTCGTCCTCCGAGATGGAGAATCATGATGAGTAAGGCCAGCGGCGGCGATTCCAAGAGCACGCTCTACTGCTCCTTCTGCGGCAAGAGCCAGCATGAGGTCCGCAAGCTGATCGCGGGCCCGACGGTGTTCATCTGCGATGAATGCGTCGAGCTCTGCATGGACATCATCCGCGAGGAATCGAAGTCCGCGCTGGTGAAGTCGAAGGACGGCGTGCCGACTCCGAAGGAGATCCGCAAGGTCCTCGACGACTACGTCATCGGCCAGGACCACGCCAAGAAGGTCCTCTCGGTCGCGGTCCACAACCACTACAAGCGGCTCTCGCACGCCTCGAAGCACAATGACGTCGAGCTTGCCAAGTCGAACATCCTGCTGATCGGGCCAACCGGTTCGGGCAAGACGCTGCTGGCGCAGACGCTGGCGCGCATTCTCGACGTGCCCTTCACCATGGCGGATGCGACGACGCTGACCGAGGCCGGCTATGTCGGCGAGGATGTCGAGAACATCATCCTGAAGCTGCTCCAGGCCTCCGACTACAATGTCGAGCGGGCGCAGCGCGGCATCGTCTACATCGACGAGATCGACAAGATCAGCCGGAAGTCCGACAACCCTTCGATCACCCGCGATGTCTCGGGCGAAGGCGTCCAGCAGGCGCTGCTCAAGATCATGGAAGGCACCGTCGCCTCCGTGCCGCCGCAGGGCGGGCGCAAGCATCCGCAGCAGGAATTCCTGCAGGTCGACACCACCAACATCCTGTTCATCTGCGGCGGCGCCTTCGCCGGGCTGGACAAGATCATCTCCAGCCGCGGCAAGGGCACCTCGATCGGCTTCGGCGCGAACGTGAAGGGGCCGGACGACCGGCGCACCGGCGCGATCTTCCGCGAGGTCGAGCCCGAGGACCTGCTCAAGTTCGGCCTGATCCCGGAGTTCGTCGGCCGCCTGCCTGTGCTGGCGACGCTCGAGGACCTCGACGAGGCCGCGCTCAAGACCATCCTCACCGAGCCCAAGAACGCGTTGGTCAAGCAGTACCAGCGCCTGTTCGAGATGGAGGACACCGAGCTGACCTTCACCGACGAGGCGGTCAGCCTGATCGCCCGCAAGGCGATCGAGCGCAAGACCGGCGCGCGTGGCCTGCGCTCGATCATGGAGGGCATCCTGCTCGAGACCATGTACGAACTGCCGGGGCTGGAAGGCGTCGAGCAGGTCGTGATCGGCCCCGAGGCGGTCGAGACCAAGTCGCGTCCGCTGTTTATTTATGCGGACCGCGAAGAAGAGGCCAAGTCGGCCTCGGCCTGATCTCAGCCCTCGTCTGACCCGGTTTGGAACGCGCGCCGCTGGCGCGCGTTTTGCTTTTTGACTCTGCCTGGGCACGACAGCCCATCATCTGGTTTTGGCTTGGCGGCAGGTTCACGGCCTCGTGTGCGGCCGGCAGCGGAAGCTGCGGTGGACTTCGCGAGGGCGTCGCTTGAAAGGCGGCGTTGAAACCTCCACCTTAGGATCACTTGCGAGAGTCGCGTGCCTGTTGAGGGCGTGGCCCGCAGGGGCGCCTGGCGTGAATGGTCGCGTCGCGCGGTACGTCCGTTCGATTGCCTTTCGGGGGTCGGCCGGGCGAAAACTTGAAGGACTAGACATGACTGGCTCGACGCCCCGCGCCCCGCTTGTCCCCGGTACGACCGATACCTATCCGGTCCTGCCGCTGCGCGACATCGTCGTATTCCCGCACATGATCGTGCCGCTCTTCGTCGGCCGCGAGAAGTCCATTCGCGCGCTTGAGGAAGTCGTCAAGAATGATGGCCTGATCCTGCTCGCCACGCAGAAGAATGCTGGCGACGACGATCCGGAAACCGGCGACATCTATGAAATCGGCACGCTCGCTCGCGTGCTCCAGTTGCTCAAGCTGCCTGACTCGACCGTGAAGGTGCTCGTCGAGGGCATTGGTCGGGCGAAGGCACAGACTTACACCGCCACCGACGACTTCTATCAGGCCGAGGCCGAGGCGCTTGCCGAAGAGGCCGGCAAGAAGGTCGAGGTCGAGGCGCTGGCCCGCTCGGTGATCAGCGAGTTCGAGAACTATGTGAAGCTCAACAAGAAGATCTCGCCCGAGATCGTTGCAGCGGTCTCCCAGATCGACGAGCCGGCCAAGCTCGCCGATACGGTCGCTTCGCATCTCGCGGTCAAGATCGCTGACCGGCAGACCGTGCTCGAGGTGATGAACGTCGCCCACCGGCTCGAGAAGGTGCTCTCCCTGATGGAGAGCGAGATGTCGGTGCTGCAGGTCGAGAAGCGCATCCGCTCGCGCGTCAAGCGCCAGATGGAGAAGACCCAGCGCGAGTATTATCTCAACGAGCAGATGAAGGCGATCCAGAAGGAGCTCGGCGACGGCGAGGAAGGCCGTGACGAGCTGGCCGAGCTGGAAGAGCGCATCGCCAAGACCAAGCTGACCAAGGAAGCGCGCGACAAGGCGATCGCCGAGGTCAAGAAGCTGCGCCAGATGTCGCCGATGTCGGCGGAAGCCACTGTCGTGCGCAATTACCTCGACTGGCTGCTTGGCATCCCGTGGCAGAAGCGCTCGAAGATCAAGAAGGATCTCGCTGCCGCCCAGAAGGTGCTCGACGACGATCATTTCGGCCTCGACAAGGTCAAGGACCGCATCGTCGAATATCTCGCCGTGCAGCAGCGCGCCAATCGGCTCGCCGGGCCGATCCTGTGCCTCGTCGGCCCTCCGGGTGTCGGCAAGACCTCGCTCGGCAAGTCGATCGCCAAGGCGACCGGCCGCGAGTTCGTGCGCATGTCGCTTGGCGGCGTGCGTGACGAGGCCGAGATCCGCGGCCACCGCCGCACCTATATCGGCTCGATGCCCGGCAAGATCATCCAGTCGATGAAGAAGGCCAAGACCTCGAACCCGCTCATCCTGCTCGACGAGATCGACAAGATGGGTCAGGACTTCCGCGGCGACCCGTCGGCGGCCCTGCTCGAGGTACTCGATCCCGAGCAGAACTCGACCTTCAACGACCATTACCTCGAGGTCGACTACGACCTGTCGAACGTGATGTTCGTGACCACGGCGAACACGCTGAACATCCCGCCGGCCCTTCTGGACCGCATGGAGGTGATCCGTATCGCCGGCTATACCGAGGACGAGAAGGCCGAGATCGCGCGCCGCCACCTGATTCCGGGGACGATCAAGAAGCATGGCCTCGAATCCAAGGAATGGTCGATCGACGACGAGGCCCTGATGACGCTGGTCCGCCGCTATACCCGCGAGGCTGGCGTGCGTAACCTCGAGCGCGAGCTCGCCAACACCGTCCGCAAGGCGGTGAAGGAGATCGTGCTGACCAAGAAGAAGAAGGTCGCGGTCACGCCTGCGGTGCTGGAAGAGTATCTCGGTCCGCCGCGTTATCGCTATGGCGAGGCCGAGACCGAGGATCAGGTGGGTGTCGTTACTGGCCTGGCCTGGACTGAGGTCGGCGGCGAGATGCTGACGATCGAAGGCGTGATGATGCCCGGCAAGGGCAAGATGACCGTCACTGGCAATCTGCGCGATGTGATGAAGGAATCGATCTCGGCGGCGGCCTCCTATGTCCGCTCCCGCGCCATCGATTTCGGCATTGAGCCGCCGCTGTTCGACCGGCGTGACATCCACGTCCACCTTCCCGAGGGAGCGACCCCGAAGGACGGTCCGTCGGCGGGCGTCGGCATGGCCACGGCTATCGTCTCGGTTCTGACCGGCATCCCGGTCCGCCGCGATGTCGCCATGACCGGCGAGATCACGCTGCGGGGCAGGGTGCTGCCGATCGGCGGCCTCAAGGAGAAGCTCTTGGCCGCCCTGCGCGGTGGTATCAAGAAGGTGCTGATCCCCGAGGACAACGCCAAGGATCTGGTCGATTTGCCGAAGTCCGTGAAGAACGGGCTCGAGATCGTCCCGGTCTCGCGGATGGAGCAGGTGCTGCAGCATGCGCTGGTGCGCCAGCCTGTTCCGATCGTCTGGGAGGAGGACCTGAAGGCGGCGACGTCCAAGGCCACCGAGGACGATGCGGCCACGGGTCTCGTCGCCCACTGAGCTCCACGCTCGCGAATAGAAAGGCCGCCGGTTCTGCCGGCGGCCTTTTTTGTTGGCGGGCCACTTGAGCCGCACCCTGCCTCATAGCCTAGGGCTGATTCAGGAGGTGCCGGTGAGCAGGCGGAACAAGGGTAAGGCCTGCCTCAACGGCCGCGTGCATCCGCTCCTGATACTGCCGGCCTGAAGA